>JAKQTN010000058.1 GCA_029563075.1 Pseudomonadota bacterium | reverse complement strand
AAAAAGCACCCAAACGTTAGTTGCTAAAAGCATTGTTAATGAACCTACAACGCTGGTCATGCCAATGGCTGGCTTTCACTTAAGTCAGAGGACTAATAACCATGGCCAGCAATAAAAAAACCAACCTAGAAAAAACAAGTACAAATCAATCTATGGCAGTTGATGAAGCTTCAATTAAAGACAATACTAAATTACACCGACTGCTAGTAGATGAAATTCCAGATTCAGTGTTGAGACGTTATGCCATTAAAGACCATCTATACTATTCTAAAGACCGTACCAAAGGCCTAGCATTTGAAGACAAAGGCAAATCTATCAGTGCCAAAACGTCCGATGCTGATGATATACGCGCCATGATAGAACTTGCCAAAGCTAAACATTGGTCAAAAATAAAAATCAGCGGTACAGACGAGTTTAAAAAAGAGGTGTGGTTAGCCGCCAGCATGCAAGGCTTGGAGGTAGAAGGCTACACACCTAGTGCGCAAGATGTTGCCTTACTTGAAGACACTAAGCGTCGTATACAAAATAAGATTGAGTTTGCTGAACCTAGGGTAGCCATCGACCAAGACAAAACGCAAGCGCAAAAAGAGGTAGAACTAGCCGCCGATAAAACCACTGCTGACAAGTCAGTCAAATTTAAATACACACCTACCGCTGCTGAAGTAGCCATCATTGAAGCTGCCAAAGCCAAAGGTGCAAGCCCTAAGTTGCAGGCGTCTATGAAGCAGAAATTAACGGTTGCGGTTAGTCAACTCAAAGCCATGGGAATAGAAATTCTTAAGCCAAAAATCTACGATACTAAAGGGCAAGGCATTAGTGATAAAACGGCGATTGATGCGATGGACAGCTCAACCATTCAAAAGCGCATTACACAGCCACAAGTTGCGCCTAGAAGATAATGAATTTAGCAGGGCGCATTACCTTTAGGACAAATTTGAAAAATGAATGGGAACAGTACTGCACGCAAAGTGGCATTAGTCCCAGTGAAGCTTTACGCCAACTCATTAGCAAAATCCTCACTGGACGCTCTGCTTTAGATAAGGTGCTGAATATTCCTCAAGGCGTGCTACCAAAACCAGAAAATAGCCCCTTAAAAAATCGCATTGAGATTCGGCTTACGGACAAAGAGTCTGACAAGCTTGCTGAGCACGCTGAAAAGAGTGGCTTCAGCCCTTCGCAATGGTTAGTGACCTTAGTGCGCTATCAATTCATTAAACATACGCCGTTAAATGTCCTAGAACTAGACAAGCTAGATGAGCGACTTTATCAAATTCGGATGATAGGCCAGAATCTCAATCAAATCGCCCGCGCACTGAATAGCCATGAGCTGAGTAGCTCGCAGGTCGATGTTATGCCGATGCTGCAAGAATTATTGAAAGTGCTGGACGAAGACAGAAAAGCCTTAAAAGCGATTGCTAGCCATAATTTAGATCGCTGGTAGCTATTTTTATTATGGCTAGACCAAAAAGATTCATTGATGGATTGTTGGTGAATTGGGGCGACGATTTATTTTACCCGCCAGTGCGTCCGACTAAAACTCCAACAAGTAAACCATTGGGCTGGGCTAACATCATCATGCCCGATAAGCCTGCGGCCATACGCGCTCAAATAACCCGCACCACTCAAAAAACACCTGAAGTGATGGTTAAAATTACCAGCAAGA
>JAKQTN010000018.1 GCA_029563075.1 Pseudomonadota bacterium | reverse complement strand
TCAACTTTGACGGCGAAGCCGTAACCTGTGAGGAATGCAGCTTCGCGCTCGTCAACCTCATACTCTTTGCTATTTTCGTACTTGGCATGGTTGCCGAGCATCTTAATTTTCACCTTCCGCTCTTTCATTTCAACCTCCTATTGGCATCAGTCCTTCATTTTGCAGCAAGTTCTCATCGGGATAATAGATAGTTGTCCGTTCATACTTCAATGCCAGACGCATCTCTGCGCCAAACGCGCGAGATACGCCTAACAGCTCATTTGCATAGTTGATTTCTGATATTTCACACTCGGCCAAAGAGCCGTTCAGAGTCCTATCCTTATTGATGGCGTTTTGGACTGCCGCGCAATAATCATGCACGGCCTGGAATAGCTCCGATATTGGCTTATTTTTTACCAGCAGATATATCGTTATCTCCTCAGTAATTTGGCTCATATTGAGCGATGATTGCTCAATCCTGGTCTGCTCCAAAAAGATATAGAGCATGACAGGATGTGGCATTGCATCGATATCAGGGTACAGGTCATACGCAAGCACAATCTGCCCATCGGCAAGTGCCGGTTGCGGCGCAGGGTCAAGATATGCTCGCAAATAATCGCGGAGTTTGGTCAGCGCTTCGTACTCTTTGCTCATGCGATCACCCCTTTAGCGCGCAGCTTGTCGAGTTTTTTCTGCACCACGCGGTCGATATCGTCGGCAACCTGGGGGCCGCGCAGATACGACATGGCAGGGCCGACAATCCAATCGCGTGCCGGTAGTGTGGTCTGGTAGAGCCGTTTCCAGCCGCCAAGGCCGACAAATGTCAGCGTCTTGCCCTTTTTGGGCTTGATGGTCGCGCCTCGCGCCAACACCCAGCCGTACCGCGCACCGCCTTTGCTGCCTTGCGCAAGGTTGGTTGCGTTTGAGGTGATAATCACGGACTTTTTATCGCGGGTAAACTTGCTGCTAATACCTTTGTAGAGCATCCCAGTACGTTTGCGGAAATGCAGCGGATAATCGCGCTTGATAACGCGGACAGACTGCCGCCCAAGCTCTTGCAGGATGTCGCGGTCGATATACTTAGT
>JAKQTN010000008.1 GCA_029563075.1 Pseudomonadota bacterium | reverse complement strand
TGCTCGCCTTTCTTGATCAAGTGAGGAACCATACAGTTTTTCATTTCAGCTCCTTAAGTGTTAGTAACTTGCCGTCTTTCACGAACGATTCTACCGGCATTCCTTGTTGATACAACTTCGCCCGCGTCGGCCCCAATATTTCAGCCTGCTCTTTAGGACTCGCCGATTCCAGCATATCCTTCCACGTTGTATATTTCGGCACCTGTCCGTTCATACTTGCCCGCGTAGTTTCTGGCAATTCGTCCGCATCAATGCCAAGCTCGCGGAAACTTTTGAACAGAGGGCAGTAATAAGCTCGGCAGTTTATGTGGACTGGGAGAAACGGCTTTGGCTCATTCACGCCGTATATGCGCCCATCTTCAAGTCCGCACTCAATGCATGTCCGCTCGTCCAGCGTTTCTACGCGCATATAGCCTTTGATAATATCCTCATTCGCCTGCCAGAATATATCGCGCGCGGTATTACTTACGTGCATGACTGCGGTCCTTGCCAGCGCTTCAGCTTGCCTTGTGTCAACGGTCATTATACCGCCTGTATACTTTCCTGCAACATACTTACCACCAACCCATTTTGCCCGTCTTACCGCGCGGCCACGAAGCTCAAGCACAAGCGCCTCAAGCGTCTTGCCTTGCTCAATCGCGCGTTTCGTTGTCTCGACCACGTCAGTCATGTTGTTCACACCAAGCGCATCAACAAGCTGTGCAAGCGTACTGCCTGCCGCCGCGGGGCGCTCCGCGATTTTCTGCCACTCAACCATTGCGCCCTTTATTGCCACGCCCGGGATTATCTCCTCTAACATGGCCTGTATTTGCGTAACCTCATTGTCCGCAAGCCTCGGCAGCGATTTATCCATTGCCGCCTTAATCTTGTTTGTAACCTCACTATAGGTCATGTTGACGCGTGTCGCAATCTCGCCAATATCCTTCTCTCGCCACAACGTTGAGATCTGACCAAGCGCCTCGGCGTGCGCGGCCTCAAGCAAGACAAGGATGGTCTCGTACTCATCTTGCGTCAAGTCCTCGAGCTTCTCTGCGTGCTCAATGAGCGCTTTCAGCAAGGCTTCGTTCGCGGTCATACTAGCGTCGCCTGCTTGTAGACTTGCTTCGGCTCGTCGAATAAGCGCGGCTGGCTGTAAGCTATCTCGATGCGTTTACAGGCAATATCAAAGTATTTTTCTTCAATCTCAATTCCGATAAACTTGCGGCCAAGCTCAGCACAAGCTACACCTGTAGTACCAGAACCCATGAATGGGTCAAGAATGGTCAAAGCTTTGGGGATTAAGCCCAAGCACCATTGCATAAGAGCAACTGGCTTTTGTGTAGGATGCCCAGCAAATTCATTGCATCCTGGCCCCACCCCATAAAAGACTGCCGCATGGTCTTTTATCATCGATCTGCGCTTTATCCCATCTTTTGCAAAATGATATATAGGCTCATATATTTTGCCATTAACATTCGTTCTATGCCAAATATGAACCGCCACAAGTGGCATATTTGTTTCTGGTTTTTCTATTTCGCTCCAAAATATAAGAGCAATATCACAATCAATTTGTTTTAATACTTGCCGTGCAGTATAAACTGAATTAAGAAAATATCCCTCTCCATTTGGGTAAGGTGGGTCAGTAACCACGGCATCCACTTTGCCTAGCGTCGGCAATATATCAAGGCAATCACCTAAATATAGTGTTGCATCGCCAATATACTCTACTCTCATAGTGCCTCCAGCCTGATAATTGCACCAATCGCTTGATTGGCGCTCTCATATCGCTTGGTCGAAACAATCGCCGCAACCTGCGCATCGTCATGCCAGACGCCGGCATTGCTCAGCGCGTCCATTG
>JAKQTN010000043.1 GCA_029563075.1 Pseudomonadota bacterium | reverse complement strand
TCTGCTTGTGCACTCCGGCGTAATTAATATGACGCCCACAATAAACACTGCTGCAACGACATACAAAAGCGGATTGACCGTATCGCATCCCTGTGAAGAAGTGCAGACTACCACGATGGGAAACGTTACCGTTTCTGGCGACGCATCTCTTGCCATTCTCGAAAAATATATTGGTGGAGTGATGGTTGAACGTGCATTTCCACCGGCTATGGTGTTTCCCGCAAACACTGCAGACATACCCTCTTTCGTGCTGTATCAAATTTGGGATGATGCTCCCTCTGGAACGAAGTTCAAAGTTAATCGCGTCAAGGGCGCAAAATTGCAACAGCTTGTCATTACTGGCTCACAGGGTGGACTTATTCAATTTGAGGCGACCTTTGAGACGCAGACAGTAGAGCGCGAAGTTCAGCAAGACATAACTGGCACTGATCCCGGCAGAAGCTGCCGAACACCGCTTCAGTTTGGCAATATAATTGCGTCTATGGCGATGGGCAACAAGGCAACCGCATTAGACACATTCTCCATAACATTCACAAACGAGTTTACTGCTGATGCGTCAAAATTTGCCAATAATATGACGCTGTTCAATCCGCTCATTATAAAACAAGGCGGCGAGATTAGTTACACCTGTAATTACGACAGTACTGGAGCGGAAGCTGACTTAAGCATTATAAGCGACCCAGAGACGATTAATACAGACTCGATAACTATGTGGTCTGGAGCAAAATACTTTCAGGCTCTTATTCCCAGTATCGCAACATCGCTTGATCTGCCGGATGTTGAGCGCGATTACTTCAAGCTTAACTACACCGGTCGCATCATAAGCGATGGCGCATCAAATAAGCCAGAAGTTAATATCTCCAACGCATAGGAGATAAACAATGAGTAAATTCAAAAACTGTTTCGCTACGGCGAATGATATGCGCGATTATGATATCGTCATAGACGGTGAGATCGTAGCGAAGGCGCACACTCTGACTATTCAAGATAAAGCAGAAATCGAGCGCAAGAGCATCACAAAAACTTTAGATGCGAAAGGCGTCAATACGGACATCAATTCTAATGCGCTCATGCTTTTTACCGTATTGCGCGCATTGGATTCATGGATCATTGACGCACCGCTAAATGAAGAGAACCTTGGCAAACATCCGATGCTGATGGACATGTTTAATGCTGTCACGAGTCACGAAGCAGATGTTGCCAAAACCATGCGAGACAATGAAAAA
>JAKQTN010000032.1 GCA_029563075.1 Pseudomonadota bacterium | reverse complement strand
GCTTTAGGCACAGCTCAACAGACTCAAGAAAGGAGAACAAAACAAAGACTTAAACCCAACTTTAGCGATAGAATATGCAATTATGGGTGGGTCAATATTCGATGCATTTGGTGGGTCAAATTTAGATGCAATTTAACAAACAGATCTTTTACACGCTTTTCACTGCCTGTTCGATTGAGAATTCTAGTTAATTGGTCATGGCTGGCATAATAAGAGGATTCTGCATAATCTATAACCTCATGAAGAAGATTAATGAACTCTACAGATTTAGATGAAGCTGTATGCTTGGGAAAAGTAATTCGTATAACTGTATTTATGACATCTACATTAATAAATTGAACATTTTTAACTTTCTTACCTTGTTTAGACTTATGAATGGTTGATAATAACTTAATTAGGTCTTTATCGACCTCCAATGTTTTTGTGTCATGTTTATACCACTTTTCATCGTGCAGCCTGAAGTAAACTAATTGGAATTTAGCTAATTTAATTGATTTATCGGTTTCAATAGATTTAATTACATGCTTATAAAAGTCTAGTTTCATAATATTAAAAAATCTATTTCATAGTATAAAAATCTCATTCTATCTCAAGAAATTTTAAATATGTCGAAAGTAGCAAGAAAGATGGGGGACTCGAAACAAAAATTTTGGGAAATCCCTCAAAAAAATCGAGCTTGAAAGTTTGACGCTTACAGTTTTAAGCGTGACAATTTTGGCGAGTGAAGGCGAATGAGGACGGGCCTAAAACACTATATAAAATGATGATTTTTACAGTTGGAAATCCGAAAAATATATATTAATATCAATTAGTTAGAATGACAGCGTGACATAAGTATAAAGCTCATAAAATAAAGATGAAATTGCACCCCCCTCTGTTTATTGATAGTAGAATCTCCTAAAAACTTCAGAGGTTAGGCTAGATCACAGGTTGAAAAACTAAAGCTGACTAGTCGAATAATAAATTAAAAAGTAATTGTGGCGAATAAAGTTTATATTTATATAATTGAAAAACTTGAAAGTGATAATTCATGTTACCTGATTACGAATATTGGAAAAAACCAAGGCTCTTAGGGAACATTGTATTTCATGAGAAAAGTAAGTTATGGATGCCTATTTTAGCAGCAGCTTTTTTCTATTGGATATTCCCTTTTTTTTTAGCTATCTGCAATAAGACCTTAACTTCAAGAAAACTAGGGGAACTATTAATTGATAATTCTATTTTTTTATTTAATGACAAATTAACATATACCAAATTTGTTGAGAGTCAAAAAATCTTTGATGGAATTGCATATTTAAATGATATCTCTCATCACTTATTTACCTTATGTCTTATGGTTGGCCTTTTATTTTGTGTCTTAGCAATAAAGAAGGTTAATTATGTAATTAGCACATTAATTAAAAACAAAATTTTTGCGGGCAATGAAGTTTCATTCTATAAAAAAACAAACGAATTAAATTCTTTACAGCAGAGATTGTATCTACTTCTCCCATCTGTATTATTTACTACACCTACATTATATTTTTTTCTACACATAACTTTTTTAGACGGAAATAACATTTGGTGGGGAAATATAGAGTATGGATACTCTGGAATATACTTTTCAATTATAGTTTCTCTGATGGTGTTCTTTGGTGTTTATTACACGCTACACCTGCTGATAGTTTCATTTTTGTGTGGAAAAATAATGGAAACAGAAGTTTCTCTAAGGCCGTTTCATGAAGATGGATGTAATGGGCTTGAATCCTTGGGATTATTTATACTGTATTTATGGGGATTCGCCATCTCTTTGGCTGCCGCTATATTCGTTACTCTCAAATTTGGATATATGGGAGTGGAAAAACAAATGTATATTTGGATATTGTCACTTATGGCAGTTTTCTGCATACCTATTATAGCCATCTATCCCTTGTATAAATCTATAGTATCTGCATATACATATAGAAGAAACAGGCTTGCGAAGCTTGAAAAAAGAATTTCAACTTCCATAGAAAAATTAGACAATAATATTAACAAGATGACTAATAAAGAGTTTATTGAGGAGTCTGATATTTATGAAAAGTTAATGGTTTTACACAAATCAATTCATGAAATGAATTTATGGCCATTTGATGTGAAGGTTCTAATAAGTGCAATTTTTGTATATATTTTACAAGCATTGTTAATAGCAAAAGAAGTTGTGAGCAATATAAACCAGTTGTAAATGAAATGAACCTGATACAAAACTTTATTTTCATAACTATATCGCAGACAATATTTTTTCTTTTTGTCGCAGCAATTGAAAAAAAAACTCCAGATGAAATCTCAAAGGCATTATTATACGGTGTAATTGTCGGCATTCCATTTGGGTTAACATACGATATTTACGTGGGAAAAACGTTAGGAATATTCAGCTACCGACTCGGTTGGAGCTTGAACTTTTTAGTAATAAATGCTTTTTTCTCTTATGGTATAGCAATAGCAACAGTTAGATTATTAAATCTAAAAAAACAACCCAGTGTCAAACCGCATATTTGCTACAAACTATTAGTTTTTATAATAATATCTAGTTGCATAGTATATTTAATTGGTACATCACACTTTTCAAATACTTTTGTTTGTGGTTTATTAATAGTTGTAATGAGTGACTACCTAATCACATCAAGGAATATATCTGGAATCTATAAATCATTTCTAGCAAGTAACTATAGTTCAATACTAAAGATATATTTTCTTTCTGTTTTAATGGGAGCTTGGTATGAAATATCGAACCAATTTTTCCCAGTATGGGATTGGACATTGTCAATGTATATGTCGAACCTACAAGCCAAAATTACTATTGTTATGCTTGGATATTTTGCTTTAGTTTATTCTATAACTTTCATTCTTAGCATAAATAAAAAATCATAGTAGGTTTTAAAATAAACGTGGCAGAATTGTCACGCTTTGGCGAGCGTAGGCGAGTGAGGACGGGCCTAAAACACTATATATATGATGAATTTTCCAGTTGAAAATCCAAAAAATATATATTCATGTCAATTAGTTAGTATGACGGCGTGACAATAGATCGCTTCCAACCCAAAACGGACTTAGTTCTTTAGATCACCTTCAAGGACTTTTTTTAAAGAAGTTCCATACGTGAAAATCAGTAAGTCGACGTGCGAGATAACACCATAACCTATTATTAAGGTATTAGGTTCAATCAAGCATTGGAAAAAGAATAAGTTGCGGGAAAATTGGATCCGGTATTTACGACACATCTTCTCAAAAGTTACAATCAACTATTCTATAGCTTTGACTTTTTTAAGTGATAAAGTAGTACTGCTTTGTAAAGCTAAGGGACTTACAAATAATGAATAAGCTACTTCCTTTGCCTGTTTTGGTCATTTGAACCATGGATCGCCGAAATTTTTTGACAAGTTTTCCTGGGTTTTTAGCTTTAGCCCGGTGGGGCTTATTTGTAAGTATTTCAGCTAAATCTCAAGTAGCAAACGCTTCCCCTTTTTCCGTCGTAATCGCTGTATTACAGGTTGTTTCCACGATTTCAAAACTAATGCAAAAGTCTGGCCCTGGGTCTGTGGACTTGCTTAATCTTCAGACTGAGATGCTTAAGTCTATCCAGACTGAATTGAGTGTAATTGAAACAAATCTAGGGTTAGTACTTGCGGATTTAGATGAGCTCAAAAAGCTGATACAACAGACTCCCAATGAGGTCGTTATTCAGTTATATCGCGACCAAATCCTTGCGCGCCAAGGTGACTATTTGGAGATCATGAGTACATACCAGGCAATTTTGTCTACCAAAGGAATCAAAAATGCGCGCAAAAAAGTTATCCCAGAACTGAAAACTAAGGTACTCAGCCAATTGCGTACATCGCGTTCCGATCTGATGACACATTACGAGTTTGGTATCATCCCAATAGTATGCACGGCAGCGTATATAGAATTTCTTGTTGCCGTCATGATAGATGAGCCTAAGAATTACAAGGAACGAACAATCAAAGCAATTGATCGCTATGAAGAATGGCTGAAAAAAGTCACCTCGGGGCCAGGTGAACATTCCTTAAAGAAAGCCATTTATGATACATCTTTGGAACAGAAAAATTTTAGAAAGCAAGCCGAAGCACTTAACCTTCAATATAAGTGCACTGAAAAGTTTTTTAGTGATGATCCAGCTCATTGCACAGGACTATCTTTATTTCTTACATGTTCTACAGTTTTGGTCGAAAGTAAGCTTCATAGAGTCAGAGATAATCCCGCCGTTGCAGCCTCGATCAGGGAAATGTTAAAAGATCATAGTCTAAACATTACAGATGCACCGGTTACCGTTGACATAAATTTTTCATTTTTAGAACCAGACCAAAATTTTAATGGCTGCCAAGAGAATGTAATACAAAATGCGAAAGCAATCTGCTCTGATGAAGCTTTAAATGTCACTTGTTCCACTAAAAAAAATGAAATTCTTAAAAACGCTGAAGAACTTTCTAAGGACCTTACTACGGGAGGTCTGAGCCTCATGACCCTAAAGGCCTTACAAAGTGCGTCCGATATAGGGCTAGCATTTCTTGCAGATATGAGAAAAAAGATAGAGGAACAAAAAAATGATTAAGGCCAGATTCATCAAGCTACGTAGTACATTATATATTTTTATGATGCTATTCCTTTGTTCAACTTCACCCCAAGCGCAAGAAGATATAGGTGAGCTTTTCGATCCAGCGCCTACAGCTGGGATGCTCGATTTAGCTCAGGTGCCTTTTATTGTAGATATTATGCAAAAAATAGCTTTAATATTTTCTGAGAATACGTTGAAAATGAATTTCATCGAACAATTCAAAGATGCCCAAAGCTTTATACAGAAGGAAATCGAGGGCTCGAAGATGGGTTATCTAGTTAGCGTGGAAGTATATGCTGATGAATTTGGAACACCTGTAATTCCTGCTGGTCAATTAGTATTCCCTGTTGGCAAAGGCGTAGAGCCGCTAGATGCACTTGCCGAGCATTTTAGGACAAATAACTTACGAACTGAGCGTCCTAAGGGGCTTACTAATCATAGCTATTACATTTGGTTAAAAATGCGCGATGGAAAGCTGACTGGTAGCAGGATACCGCGTGAACTGACTAATACTTTGGACCGTGCCGCAAATGATGAAGCGGCGCGCCGAAATTTGATGGGGTCGTGGGTCACCTCCCCTACAAATGGAATAGCAAAAATTCAGCGAGCCGAGTATTGGAGTGATGTTGCAACTAAATACGCTGCATTATTGGAAAGTAATGAACGCAAAGGTCGAATTAAGAAGATGACTGAAGATTTTAAAAATGCCCAACAATCATTCAATGAAAAATATAAACGATATCAAGAAACGGTGGCTGAAATGACGCGTATTCAGGCCTACAATTCTACGCTTGAAGCAATATCTAATATTGCCGACCTCATTTCGAGTGCAGTTAATCTAGGAGATATGATAAGTAGCACGAACCCGGGAGTTAAAGTTAAAACTGCAGCGGATCCTCAAGACAATATAAAAGCTACAATTCAACATAATAAAACAACTTATAACTTTCTTACTGGTGAAAAGAGTTATGAGAGGACAATTATAGAAATACAAGGCTCCGAACTTAATAAGTTAGATCAAAAGTTAAAAGAAGAATATACGAAAGAAAGTATTACTCTTCCAGCAACACAAGATAATTTTGAGTTGCCGAAACCCGATTGATATGCATGCTATGAAACCAAATAATATTGTTCTATACGCTAAGTTTTTTAAATTGGTATCTGCAATAATTACATTATTGGCATTAATGCCAATAAGAGTTAATGCGCAGAGTCTTGAACTACCCGAATACCTCTCTTTTTACTCAGTCCCTTTTTCAACTGATAACTTATTGGTAACCGAGGATATTGATTCAAACTATTTTGTGCTTCAAACAGATGGCTCTTTAAAACCACTGCCTAATGGCAAGGGTGAAATAAAGTCTTTACTACCCAATGCAGGTGTAGCTATGAGTACTTTTGTTTTGCAATCATTATCAGTGCTGACAAAAATATTCAGTGTCAATGAGGTTGCTAATAGAATACTCAGTTTAGCTAACGGTCCTAAACTCGGTTCAGATGGAACACTCATCTCAACAGACCTTCAATGGAGTTTGAAAATAGGAGGTGCCGTTTACCAACCAGTAGCTTCTAAGGGGTCGTGTAGCAACATCCCGCTTTATGAAGACTACAGTGTTCTACTCCGCTACGTTCTAAGCATTAATCTTAATGCCACAGATACTAATGGCGTTAAACGTAGCTCGGTTCCAATACAAATTGAGATTTCTGATCCTTCTCCAATTTATGTTCATACCAGGTGTTGGACATCAGCAGGCAAACTTTATCCTTCAATTCAAAGGCAATCGCGGGAAGAACAAAGTTTTGACAAACGTTTGGAGACTATTTCACAGTTGATGAATCATTGGCTTACTGATTTTACTGATGATTTTGAGGATGACGTTTTGACTAAGATGAAACCAAAAATTGATTCCTCAGGAAATTTTATATTTGACAAAGTATCAATCAAGGTAACAGAGTCAACTAAAAGTAACTTGAGGATAAGATGGACATTCACACCAGATGACTTGACAAGAGACGTATACTCATCTCTATCCAAATGAGCGCGGAGTGGTTATACATGGGGCTTTCTTTAAGCCTAATGCTCATAAGCTGTTGAGTTCTGTAGTGAATCTTTTTACTGCTCACGGCGTTCTGAGTTTTGTAGTAAGCCATCATTGCTTCTGAGGAGCATACTCAATCTAAAAAAACGCACTTAGGCATGACAGGAATGTTTTCATCACAACTGTACAACATAGTAGTTGAAAGCATTCTGTGCACATGGTTATCTAAAGGTAACTATGTGCTTGGTTTGCTGAGCTGATGAGGTTGACATCAGATTATCGTTTCATGCGTATAGTTAAGCTAAGTGAAATTTATCTTTTTTGCAGGTAGGAATTTAGTTACCCTAAAAAGTTAAACATATAAATTTGATGAAAACTCTATTAAGGACCACTAGTGCAAGTAAATTTAGCTTATCTTTTGAAACATGCTTTTGAACTGAACAATCAGTATAGGTCGATTTTAGCCATAAAGAAATAATAAACGTGACAATTTTGACACGTTTTGGCGAACGTAGGCGAGTGAGGACGGGCCTAAAACACTAAATAAATGATGATTTTTACAGTTGAAAATCCGCGTGTCGGCAGTTCGATTCTGCCCCCGGCCACCAGTATTGATAAGGGTTTAGTTAAAAGCTAAGCCCTTTTTTATTGGTAAGTCTGACATAGACTGCTTTCGACCATATCCAGTTGGCCGGTCTTCTGCCAAACAGCATTCAACATATTACATAAACGGTTGACCGCGGCCTGCTTCTCTTTCTGCTCACATAATGGAAAGGCTAGACATTTTTTACGCACCGGCGAAAGAATAGCCAGCCATAGATTGCGATATTGACGACGATGACCACACCGGCAAGCGCCAACTGAATCTCTCTTGTGAGGCCGGAAGGATAGATGATGTCCAGCAGATAATGCTCAATGAAGCTCTCCGTGTAGCCGGATTGCCCCGCTTTGATGCGAAAGTAATTCTCCAAATATGTAAGTGGGCAGACGCGGCCAGTAAGCTCTACAAAGAACCCCCAAACGGCAGCTGGAAGATGAATAAACGGGATCCAGCGCAGCCATATTGTCATTGCGCCACCCAGAAGGACAAACAGGATAAAAGCCAGATGAAGCAGGAGGACGCTGTCAGCCGCTATACGTAACAACATAGCCAGCCGAGTACAATGAATGAAGACTATTCGTCATCGCTGTTTGAGCTCTGCCCACCGGTTACCCCGGCAGTGAGCGTGAAGCGCATCGCATCTTCCATGCTCATGTTCAGGCGTCGTGTGGCACTGCGCGGAACCAGCACGACAAAGCCGCCGATCCCGTAACTCATGGGGAAATAGACCAGCAAACTGTCTTTCTGTCTGAAATCCGCTGGCATGTGGTTCATGTCGGTCTGGGTGACAAGTCCAACCGCCTGCATGCCAGTTTCCCCAAATTTCACCGCAACAACCTGCTCGAACTCTTTCTTTTTTTCGGACGAAAAATAATCCAGCAGGTCACGAACCGACAGATACACCGATTTAATCAACGGCAGCCGATAGATAATCCTTTCCCCTCCGGAAAACAAACGCTGCGCAATAAGGCTATGCATAAGCAGGCCTACAAAAAAGGCCACCATCAGGCCGGCAACCACGCCCATGCCGGGCCTGTAGAAATCTTCCGGCACCAGGGTACGGATCACATCACCAAGCAGGGACTCCGTTGTCACCACAAACCAGTAGAGCAGATAAAGTGTTACCACCACCGGCAAGAGCGTAATCAGGCCAGTAAGGATATTTTTATTAATAGATCTCAACATCTCTGTTTCCTCGCTTATGGAGATAATAATACTTGCAAGAACGCCCAAGGGCACTGCAGCTTTTGCACAGGTTTTCGATAGAACTCAGCAGCATTTTCACAATATATGATATTCGAATTATCAGGTGATTCGATGCAGGCATGCAAATATTTGTTATACCTTATGCCTGCAAACCTTGTTCCAGATCAATCCTAATAAAATCAACCCTCTAAAGCATTCAAATATGATATTTCATGTGTACAATATACATATTGTTAAGGTATTTACATGCAAAGTTATTCTGAAATTGAAGCGGGCGATTTATTTGAGCTTATCACCAAGCCTAAAACACTGTTAGTCGATGTGCGTAACGATGATGAAGTCGCACGCGGCATTATTGATAACGCAATACATATTCAGCTCTCTATGCTGCCATTACAATACGAAAAACTAATGGGTGCCCACACGGTAGTATTTTACTGCCATAGCGGCATACGCTCTGCACATGCTGCTGACTTTGCAGTGAGTAAAGGAATAAAAAATGTGTTTAACCTTGCGGGCGGCGTAATTGCCTGGGGCAAAGCCGGCTACGCATTAAACAAGAAAAAATAACCTGTTGAATATGTTGATTCTGATTGGAAAATAATGGAATTCGATAAAGAACTAGATGCCCGCAACCTCAATTGCCCATTGCCCATCTTGCGCTGCAAAAAAGGCTTAAGTGAGATTGCGCCAATGCAAACCCTAAAAATCATGGCCACTGACCCGGGCGCTGTTAAGGATTTTCAGGCTTTTTGCAAACAAACCGGTCACGAGTTATTGCAACTGGATGAGGCTGATGGCTCGTTTACATTTTATATTAAAAAACGCGCAGATACATAATGGCGAAAAAGCTTGCACTGATTGCTTCTAAAGGCAGCTTAGATTGGGCATACCCCCCTTTTATCCTGGCCTCAACCGCCGCCGCGCTGGATTACGAAGTGCAAATATTCTTTACTTTTTACGGATTAACGCTGCTAAAAAAAGACTTGGGCGATCTAAAAGTCTCACCTCTTGGCAACCCGGCCATGCCGATGCCTATACCCATGCCTAACCTCATACAAATGCTACCGGGCATGGAAAGCATGGCGACCATGATGATGAAACAAAAAATCGCTGACAAGGGTGTAGCTTCCATTGAAGACCTGCGGACTGCATGTTTAGAGAGTGGCGTAAAACTGATTGCCTGCCAGATGACGGTAGATTTGTTCGACTTCAAGCCCGCAGATTTTATCGATGGCATTGAGTTTGGCGGCGCTGCAACCTTTTTTGAATTCGCGGGTGAATCTGACGTAAATTTGTTTATCTAATAAAAAAGGCGCTTTGTGCGCCTTTTTTATTTATTTCAGCTTGGCCAGCTGGTTTTGCAATTTTTCCAGACTCGCGCCAAACTCAGCCAACCGCGCTTTTTCCTGCTCCACCACCGCGGTTGGTGCACGTGCTACAAAGCTTTCATTGCCTAACTTGCTATTGGCTTTGTTAATCTCATTTTCCAGACGCGCAATTTCTTTGCCTAAACGCTCTTTCTCCGCCGTAACATCTATCTCGATTTTTAGCATCAGCTTAAAGTCATCCACCAGCATCACCGGCGCATCAGCCTCTGGCAATTCGTGCACAATTGCGACGTCCTCCAGTTTGGCCAAAGCTTTCAAATACGGTGCATAGCCTGCTAATTTTTCCGCATCTCCAGCGGCAACCAAAGGCACGCGGGCTGCAGGGGAAATGTTCATTTCGCCACGCAAGCTACGGCAAGCATCAACCGCCTGTTTCAACTGGACAACCCAAGCTTCTGCAACCTCGTCAACTTTGTCTGGCTGCGCTTTGGGATAAGCTTCCAGCATGATGCTGACGCCATGCTTTTCGGTCATCGGCGCAACTATTTGCCAGATCTCTTCGGTGATAAACGGCATTATCGGATGCGCTAAACGCAATATAGTTTCCAGCACCCGCAACAAGGTACGGCGTGTTGCACGTTTTTCTGCCTCACTGCCGTTTTGAATTTGTACCTTGGCCAGCTCCAAATACCAGTCGCAGTATTCATCCCATACAAATTCGTAAATCGCCTTTGCAGCCAAGTCAAAGCGGTAGTCTTCAAAGGCACGTTCTACTTCCGCTTCTGTACGTTGCAATATGCTCACAATCCAACGATCCGCCTGCGAGAATTTGCGCCCATGTTCACCACAACTCGCGGCATCAAAGCCGTTGTCCTGGGGACTTCCATCTTCTTTTTGAGTATTCATCAGCACAAAACGCGTGGCGTTCCACAACTTATTGCAGAAATTCCGGTAGCCGTCACAGCGTTGCAAATCAAACTTGATGTCGCGCCCAGGCGAAGCCAGCGCCGCAAAAGTAAAGCGCAACGCATCCGTGCCATAAGCCGCAATACCTTCCGGGAATTCTTTACGCGTACGCTTTTCAATCTGCTCGGCTTGCTTCGGGTTCATCAAACCCGTAGTGCGCTTTTTGATTAACTCATCAAGCGAAATACCGTCAATCAAGTCAATCGGGTCAAGTACGTTACCCTTAGATTTACTCATCTTCTGACCTTCGGCATCGCGAATCAAGCCATGCACGTACACATGTTTGAACGGAATCTTGCCGGTGATGTGTGTGGTCAACATGACCATACGCGCCACCCAGAAGAAGATAATGTCGAAACCTGTGACCAGCACGCTGGAAGGCAGATATTGCTGCAAAGCTACATTGGCGGCATCTTTGGCTTCATCGCCAGTCCAATCCAATGTTGAGAATGGCCATAGTGCAGATGAGTACCAAGTATCCAATACGTCATTGTCACGGGTTAAACCACGTTTTTTCAGCGCCTCAATTGCATCCTTTTCAATATCTGTTTCACTAAGCTCACTCAGCATTTTTTCGAACTGTTGATAAGCTTCAGCTTCATCACGAGCAACATAAACGCCTCCCAAAGCATCGTACCAAGCTGGGATTTGATGCCCCCACCATAATTGACGCGAGATACACCAATCCTGAATGTTATTCAGCCATTGGTTGTAAGTATTGACCCAGTTTTCAGGGTGAAACTTAATCTCACCGCTAGCAACAACATCGAGCGCTTTTTGCGTGATTGATTTACCGTCAGCAGCGGGTTTACTCATGGCAACAAACCATTGGTCGGTAAGCATAGGTTCAATCACTACGCCGGTACGGTCGCCGCGCGGCACTTTGAGTTTGTGTTTATCGGTTTTGACTAAATAGCCTTGCGCCTCAAGGTCTGCGACCACTTGCTTACGCGCGGCAAAACGCTCTAATCCTATTAAGTTTTTAGGTAAATCTATAGATTGTTTAGCTGAGCCATCAGCTGCAACTACTTCTGCTGTAGCAGGTACATTGCCAACTAAATTTAAAATAACAATCTTATCTAAATGATGGCGCTGGCCAACCGCGTAGTCATTAAAGTCATGCGCTGGCGTGACCTTCACCACGCCTGTGCCGAATTCTTTATCGACATAATCATCGGCGATAATCGGGATTTCGCGGTCACAAAGTGGCAATTTAACGTTTTTACCAATCAAGCGTTTGTAGCGCTCATCTTCAGGATGCACCATCACCGCCACGTCGCCCAGCATGGTTTCCGGGCGGGTTGTTGCAACAGTTAAATAGCCAGAACCATCCGCCAGCGGATAGTTGATGTGCCACATTGAGCCATCTTCTTCCTCCTGCACCACTTCTAAATCTGAAACCGCCGTACCTAATTTCACATCCCAATTCACCAGACGTTTGCCACGGTAAATCAAACCTTCGTTATACAAACGCACAAAGGTTTCCGTCACCACTTTGTTCAAGCCCGCATCCATGGTGAAACGCTCGCGCGACCAGTCTGGTGATGTGCCTAAACGACGCATTTGGCGGGTGATAGTCGAGCCGGAATGCTCTTTCCACTCCCACACTTTTCCCAGGAATTTCTCGCGGCCTAAATCATGGCGCGATACGCCCTGCGCATCGAGTTGGCGTTCTACGACGATTTGCGTGGCGATGCCTGCATGGTCTGTACCCGGCTGCCATAAGGTGTTGTCGCCGCGCATACGGTGGTAGCGCGTAAGCGCATCCATCAAGGTTTGGTTAAAGCCATGCCCCATGTGCAATGTGCCGGTAACGTTGGGCGGCGGCAGCAGAATGCAGAAGTTGTCTTTTTTGCTGGCGTCTAATCCAGCGGCGTAATAGCCCTTGTTCTCCCAGAATTCGTACCATTTGCTTTCTATGGCTTTAGGATCGAAGGATTTGGCCAGCTCTTTCTGTGGTGTGTTTTCAATACTCATAGGCGTGAATTTTACCACAGCCCACATGGCCTCGACGCCTGCAAAAACGTGTGCTTTGAAAAATTAAGATTGGGAATACTACTTATTTACGATTGGCTGTTCACGCTATCGCCAAAAAACTCAACACCTACTTTATCCCAATAACGTGAAAACCGTTTTAACCGTTTTTCACTGATTTCGGCCTCCGCAAATTTAACTTCCGGCTGCCATATCGGGTTAAATGACTCCAAGAGTGCTTTTACTTGTGTATTTGGCGTTGCTTGCGTTACCACTTGACCCACTCCGCGCGCCTTCAGCACCTCGCGCGTATCGCCGATCCAGACTTCCACATCCTGCAGCTCATTTAAACAATCCGCTACAAATTGCAGGCGCTTAAGCGGCCATTTGCTGTGCAGCATATCATCGAACACGAAAATTTTTGGCATGGGTTTGCGCAATAACGGATGCGCGGAAGAGAGCATTTCATCATGCACAAACACGGCCACCGCTTGATGCGTTGAAATGGGCGCCTTTTCTGGCATTATCACACGGTGTGCCTTGGCCTTTTCAGGCGGTATATTACCGAATAATTTCTCGTTAAGCGCCTCATGGCTCGCATCAAACGGGCAATTCACCCTGCAAGTGGCGCAGTATTTTTCTCCAGTATGGCGCGCCAGGCTTTCCTTGTTAAAGTAGTAGGGCTTGGAGCTATATAACGAGGCCACCCATTGCCAGGAAAGATGATTTGAGCCTTTGTCGCCATCAAGCAAATAACTTTCGAACCAATCGGCCGCCTCGCGCCAATCGACTTTAAGCCAATGCACTACATAAGCTGCAAACCACTTGCGTGCATGTTGATGCACATAGCCCTCTTGCATTAAGTTACGAATAAAGCCATCCATGCAAGGCAGGCCAGTAATGCCCTGGCGAATAAAATCCGGCAATAATTTATCGCCTACCGCCACTTTCGGGTCTTCAATATCACTAAAAATACCATTACCTAATTGATACCAGACACGTCGCCAATAGTCGCGCCAGGCCAGTGCACCAACAAACTCTACGGATTGCGCGCCAAAACGATAGCGCACACTGTCAGAAGCTTCTTTTAAGGTGATGCAGCCATGCCGAAAATACGGCGAAAGCCTGGAAACTGAGCCATTGAGAAAATTTCTGTTGCGATTATACGCCTCGACATCAATCGTATTCAGGCGTTTTAGCGCCTCGTGCCTGCCACCGCGCCATTCGTCACCCAAAAATGAACCTATTGCCTGCGGAAACATGCGCCTCATGTATTGCAAACGCTCTATACGATCTGACGGTATGGTGAGTCTATAGTAATTTGCCATTATAATTGTTTCAACGGTACTCTTTGATATCAATAGTTTACACTCATTTTATAATTTTGTTTCGAGTATATTTCGCGTTATTTTAGCCAAAAAAATATCTATTTTTTCAGTACATTAAGTAATTTTATTTTATTGCTTTCTATATTTATCTATAAGACATTAAATTAATGCTAAGATAATTGCGCTAATTGTTAAGCATTATGAGGGCAGCATGATAGATGCAATGTGGATTTGGGGTGCGATAGGCTTGATTTTACTGGCAGTTGAAATGGCTACCGGCACATTTTATGTGCTCTGGTTTGGCATTTCTGCCTTAAGCGTGGCGGTTGCTGTGTGGGTGTTCCCCAATATACCGCAAGCGATTCAATTTGCCATGTTTGCCGCCCTTTCCATCAGTTCGCTTGCAATCTGGCGGCTCAATTACAAAAAAACCGAAACACACTCGCGCGTGGGTCAGGCACAAGGCGAAGAGATCGGCCGCACTGGCACGGTGATTGAATCTTGCAGCCCGACACAAAATGGCAAAATTCGTTTTAACCAAGGTTTGATGGGGAGCCGAGAATGGGCAGCCATTTCAGATGAACCCGTTGATGCGGGCAACACTGCCACCGTGGTAGCCGTTGAAGGCAACATGTTACGTATTAAAAAATCCAATTAATTTTTTTTGCAACTTAATTTCAGGAAAGCATCATGACCGAGTTTAGCTTAGTACTCATATTGTTAGCAGTTATCGCCATATTTAAAGGCGTGCGCATTGTGCCGCAGGGCGAGGAATGGGTAGTGGAGCGCCTAGGCAAGTTTGCTGGCGTGCTCTCGCCTGGCTTGCATGTGATTAACCCTGTTTTTAGCCGTGTCAGCTACAAAGTCACCACTAAGGACATTATTTTAGACGTGCCAGAGCAGGAAGTGATCACACGCGACAATGCTGTGATTCTGGCTAACGCGGTCGCTTTCATCAAAGTTTCGAATATCGAGCGTGCCGTGTATGGCATTGAAAACTTCAGAGAAGCCATGCGCAACATGGTGCAAACCAGTTTGCGCTCGATTATTGGTGGCATGGACTTAAACCAGGCACTTACTTCGCGCGACCGCATTAAAGCAGAACTTAAAGCCGCCATCGCCGATGAGGCTTTAGACTGGGGCTTAACGGTAAAGTCAGTAGAAATTCAAGACATTAAACCCTCACACAACATGCAAGAAGCGATGGAACGCCAAGCCGCTGCAGAGCGTGAACGTGTTGCTGTGGTAACTGAAGCTGAAGGTGCGAAACAAGCCCTTATTTTGGATGCTGAAGCTAGACTTGAAGCTGCGCGTAAGGATGCTGAAGCGCAAATGGTCGCAGCAAATGCATCAGCACAATCCATTAAATTTATTACTGAAGCCGTCAAAGAAAATAATGCATCGGCGATGTTCTTGCTAGGCGACCGTTACATTACGGCCTTACAAAAAATGTCATCCTCGGAAAACAGTAAAATTGTTGTAATGCCAGGCGATTTGATAAGTGCAGTTAAAAACCTGGTCGGTAGTAAATAATTCAACCAGAACAAACACTGCAAGCGGGATCTTTACTCAGTTTGATGGTGCGCCACTCCATGGAGAGCGCATCTAGCAACAACAGTCTGCCTTGCAAACTCTCGCCGATATTCATCATCAGCTTCAATGCCTCAGCCGCCTGGGTGGTGCCTATCATGCCGACCAAAGGCGCAAACACACCATTATCCGCACAACGCATCTCTTGATCTGCGCCCACATCCGGGTACAAGCAGTGATAACACGGGCTGTTTACCTGCCTAAAATCGAATACTGTAATTTGTCCTTCAAATCGAATCGCCGCGCCTGAAACCAAGGGCTTTTTAAGCTGAAAACAGACTCGATTCAACGTGTAGCGAGTAGCAAAATTGTCAGAACAATCAATCACCACGTCTGCCTGCTCGGCCAAGACTCCAAATTCGGCCTCGGTAGACTTTTGCTGAACGGTTTGCACCACAACATCGGGGTTAATTTCATAAATGGTTTGCTGCGCCGAAACCGCTTTATTGATACCCACGCTTGCAGTGGTGTGGATAATCTGCCGCTGCAGATTGGTTAGATCGACATTATCAAAATCGCAAATGGTTAATTTACCTACGCCAGAAGCCGCTAAATATAAGGCCGCTGGCGAGCCCAACCCACCCGCACCAACAATCAAAGCACGGTTTTGAGTGAGCCTCTCCTGTCCTTCGTAGCCAATTTGAGGCAGTAAGATATGACGGCTGTAACGCAGAAGTTGGTTGTCGTTCATTATGGAAGCCTGCCAGCACTTACCATTCTATTCATCAATACATTTGTAGACAGCCAAACTACAAGGTCGTCAAATCCACCAGCTGTATTAGTGAAATCATGACTAACAAAATCCTTGTCTCCATCAACATTTTCCTGCTCATCTAAACTCACCGGAGGTAAAACTGCCCCATTTTGTCCAGTTGAAAATATCACTAAAGGTACATTATTGGCTTCTGTTGCCACGCAAGCATTTGTAGTGCAAACTCTGATTAAACCCGCACCAGAACCAGTAGTCGTTAATATAAATGCTGCACTAAATGCATTATTAACTTGATACTGATACCGTCTTCCCCAAGGATCGAGTTGCTTGGTATCTAACGTGGCCCATGGCACATTTCCACCCGAAGTGGAGGTAGCATTCGTATTTGCACACCCATCGTCTACACCATCTCCATCGTTATCCGGGCATGGCAATCGGTCATTAATCACTGCAAAACCCAATAACGCTTCTTTAATTTCCGATAAATCTCTACGAGCCTCGGCATTACGAGCTTGTTCAAGCTGTGCTGTTAATGGCGTTAGAAATGCACTGATGACAAGTCCAACAATCACCAAAACAATTGCCATCTCTACTAACGTGAAACCAGATTTATGCTTTGTATACATACTAGGGCACACTCAACGATTGACCATTTAAAGTCAATGTCACAAACTGCCTGTCAGCAGTAATTTGATAATTAATTAACGGCATCCAGTTGTTACTTACCAATATATTTTTCAGTGCCGTATTAAAAAATAAGTTGTCTGGATCAGTGTTATTTATACCTTGATATGATGGCGTTCCTGCTAATTGAGCTACGTTGACATATCCATCATTATCTATATCCGCAAAAGGGTAATTACTAGAATTTGCAACGTAAAATCTAACCAAGCCTTGTGTGGTATCTCCACGAACTTCACGTAAAATTCTGCGCTCTACCAATTGAAACAACTCCCCTTGAGTCACCAACATTAACCCATCGTTAAATGTCCCAGCTGGTCCTGTGCTAGTAAAGTTAATATCTCCATCATTATTTGTTAAATCCAGATAATCAGCTACTTGAGGTGGCAAAATATTTGTGGGGATTGGTCTGTTTTGCCCTGCCAAAAATACGCCCGGAGAAAATATAATTGCAACCGCAGCATTTGGAGTTCCATTCACATTAATCTGGCCATTTGTAGCCGAGTTAATTGGTGCATTACGAAAACCTGAAGATAGGGCATACCAAAGTTTATCTCCATTACCATCACGCAAGTCACCTATCCTCAAAGTGCGCCATGGCAATCTACCCACAACGGGTAGTGCAGAGTTACAATTAGTCAAAGCAGTCCCTTCATTTGCTGTCCCTATCAATGCAGTATCTTCCGGACAAGGCAATTGTCCGGGCATCCCTGGTTGACCAGTAATGCCCCTCAATACAGACCAGCCTAGTAAAGCATTTTTTGCTTCAAACAGTGCTTTTGCTGTTTTATCTTTTTTTAATGCCTCTAACTGTTTTCCATTTAAATTTTTAAAGGTAAACGATAGGATAACTAAGGATATTATTACTGCAAAAATTATAAGTGCTGCGCCCTTTTGCTTTGTGCTTGCTTGATTTAGTTTTTGCATAAACTAATACTTAGTCGCCAATCGTACCACTATCGCCCTGCGCGGCATGATTACGTGCTTCGCGCACTCGGTTGGTTTCCGGATCGTAAACCTGGCCAGCTTTCAGGGCGAGTTGCCTGCCATTGGCGTGCAACTTAAGCGGGATGCGGTTGCTGGTCTCTGGCAGTTTGCCCACGACAACTTCTTTATTGCCGGAATTTTCCTGCAGCGCCTGGTCATTCACCCATACCGTACCTTGCTTGCCATCGTTACGTTTTACATAACCCTGCAGGTTAATGGCGTCTGGAAGCTCAATTGGCGTGGATTTTACAATTTCTGTTTCGCTGGGCGTTTCAACCTTTATTTGATTGGGTTTGCGCGTTTGCCGCAAGTAATCCAGGTTGCTGCGTTCTACAGGAGAAGTAAACAGACGGCCAATCGGCTCGGCAGCAATGGCCGCTTGGCTCATGCATATTGCGATCAATATCAGCAGTCTCATCATAATGCTCCCGCCAGTTGTGGGTCGCGTAAAGTCAGCCAATCTATTTCGCAATTGGCTTGCATGTTTGAAGTCATATTTTTTGTATTCACCACCGCGCCAACTGGGCGCTTGATTTCACAATCGCGCACGATATATGGCGTCGTTTGCTCACGTAGTCCATCCAGCAACACCAGAATATCGCCTTCATGCAGCATGTCTAACTTAAGACTCATCACAGAGCGGTTTAGCCTGAAATTACCCAGATTGGCCAAAAAGCTGGGTTTGTAACTCTCTTGCAGGCCGATATTGTAATCAATGCTGAATAATTTATGCTGCGCATGGATTTTACGCAAAGTCTCTATCCATTCAATCCGTCGCTCTTCGCCAATAAAGCCGCTGGCCAGTAAATCGTTATAGATCGGCAGATACTGGACAATCATCTCTTTTTCCATACCCGAAGACTGATATTTTTGACGCGCCTGATTGAGCATATTCTGCTGCATTTGCAGGGCCAGTTCATTTTTAGTACGGTACTGGTCTGCAAAGCTCACCAGCAGGCCCACCAGTATTAATGCGCCTCCCAGCCCGATGATCGGAAACTGTAATTTACGCCAATCTTGCTGACTTAAGCTCATGGGTTAGCTCCTGAATCAGCAGTTTTTAACACTATTTTCAGTTTAAATATCGCGGGCGGGCGCTCTGTTGTGGCGTTTTCATCAGTTGTGCTACCTTGCAAATTGGCCAGTGAGCTCACGTTAACCGGCTCCTGCAACACCACCACTTGTTCTACCAAACCATTTTCGCGCAAATGATTCACAAGATTATTCACACTGTTTAGCGCTGCACGATAATCGCCTGTAAAGCCTTTTATTTCCGCATTAACAAACCCTACTTGTATAAGCTTGGCAGGGTCGTTGTTTACAATTGTAGCGGGTGGATTGTTCTGAATTTGTGCAGGAGTTGGACCGCCTTCTTCATCCTTAATTTCTCTGTCATTGGTCTGCATCCAGCGTATTCTGGTTAATGCAATCTCCGGTGAAGTCTCAAAAGCCTTGCTTAATACCTGCATGAGCTGGCGCGGAGATTGATTGTTGCTTTTGATTATTCTCGCCAAATCAGCCGCAACTTTCAGCTCAGCACTGGGGATAGGCGTGGTTGGGAAGTTTTTCGCAACTTCCTCGTATTGCTGCTGTTGCTGCTGAGTTTGCGCCGCAATCAACTGCAACTGGTCTTTTTGCTGCTTACCCTGCCAGCCGTAGAATAAAGCCAAACCGACGCCAACAGTAGCCACGCAGGCCGTTGCAAAGTTGATTTTACGGCGGGTGCTGTTTAAGTTGTGTATTTTGCTGAATGTAGCTGGCGCCAGATTATCCGGCACATTGCCATTCGCCAACAACTGCATATGCAAAAATTCCGGATGCGTCTTAACCATATCTTCAGCAACATGCAAGTTTCTAGCATACGCCAGAATATCCACAGCCTTGCATTCCAGGCCTTGTTCCTGGCTAATGCTTCTGGCAATTTCTTCATAGGTGCCATCTACCGCAGGCAGCATCATTTGCAGCGGTGTTTCGCCAGCAATCAGGCGCTGGCTCAGCAAGTACAGGCGGGTTTTGTCAGTTTCTACCAGATAAAAATACGCTAGCTGGTTGGGCTTGACGTTTTTCATGGGCACCAGGCGGCTCATACGCAAACGACCATTGTGCAGGTAGGTTTGCCTCAGGCCGGAAGACAATCGCTCACATAACAAAATATGCGGTGACATCAACTTCATTTGGCGCACGATCACCTGGCTGATCATGGAAAGTAAATATACGCCGACTAATGGTGCGTGATTAGCCTGAATGACATCCATCCAGCCTTGTAAAAAATCGGCGTTGCTTAACGCTACAAACAAAAAGTTGTCATCTTTGCGCTTGTCTGCAGCACGATTGATAAAGTGCGCTGCACGATACTGGCTATTGCGATTAAATTGATTGAGTTTGCGGTCGATAATCTCGCGCCGTGCACTACCCGTGGTGTGCGGCAGGCTTTCCAGCTTATAGTCTTCCTCAACTGCATCGACGATCAAATAAACATTGATATTGCTATGTTGCGCCAGATATTCGCTAAACGCAGTGTAGTTTTCATCCGAATTGCCGAACACTGCATAGGTTTGCAATTTCGTGCCATGCCACAAGCCCGCAGTCATGCCGCTATTGGTGGCGCATAAAATCAGTTTTTTCTGGTTACCTAACATAAGCACTTGTCATCATTAGAGCTTCATTTTACCAAACGAATCGTATACAGGGCCGAGCACCGACATCATGATAAACGCCAGAATCAGCCCTAAAACTACTGTAAGCGCAGGTTCCAGCAGTTTAAGCATTTTTTGCATCTGCTCGTTCACATCCCGGTCGTAAAAATAGCTGACATTCAGCAGCGATTTATCGAGCGCGCCAGTATTTTCTCCGACTTTAATCATACGCACCACCAAGGGTGGAAACAAGCCTGCATTGTGGAAGCTGTCAGACATGCTATCGCCTGCGTTAATCTGTGCATGCACGCGGCTAAGCGCATCGGCGATCACACGGTTGCCTACGATATTCTCGCAAGTTTTAATTGCCTGCAAAATGGGAATGCCCGTTTGGTACATCAAGGCAAAATAACGCGCAAACCGCGCCATGATGATTTTATGCAGAATCTCGCCTGTTAATGGCAGCTTGAGTTTGATGTAATCAAAACGGTAACGCGCTTCGGCGCTTTGCCTGATATAGGCCGCCAAGCCAGTAATGACAACGATTGGAATCACCAGAATCAGCCACCAGTAATTTACAAAGGCATTGGAAATAAAAATCAGAATTCTGGTATTCAAAGGCAGTTCCTGGCCCAGGCTATTCAGGAATTTCACCATTTCCGGCACCAGATAGATCATTAGAAAGGTGACTGCCGCCATGACCACCACCAGGACAAACAGTGGGTAAGCAAGCAGCCGCTTGGTTTGCCCCAGCAACTCATCCTGCCATTTCAAGGTGTTGCTCAGGTTGTCGAACACGGCTGGCAACTGGCCTGTTTGCTCCCCTGCGGCGACCAGGTTGACGAATACCTCATCAAACACATCGGGATGTTCCGCCAATGCCTGTGAGAGCATTTTGCCGCCTTCCACATCGCCCGCCAGCGCCCCCAGCACTTTTTGAAAAAACGGATTTGTTGTGCTTTCACGCAAATCATTTAATCCTTCGAGCATTGGCACACCCGCGCTGGTAAGCTGCTCTAGCTGAAAGCAAAACATGACCAGATCGCGGTTGCTGACTTTGTTTTGTGAGAAGGCTTTCTTAGATTTTTCGGTCGACTTAAAAGTAATTAAATCCAAACCCATGCGCTCGAGGCGAATTTCCAAATCCACCTCATTAATAGCATCTATCTGCCCTTGCGCATAGCGGCCTGTCTGATCAATTGCCCTGTAATTAAAGGTAGCCACGGTTTGATTATGATTTTATTTTGCTTAATGCCAAATCTAACTAATGAAAGATACGCGCCGTCAGGTCAATCACGCGCATCACTTCTTCGATGCTGGTATAACCTTCCAGAATTCGCCGCACCCCGTCATCCGCCAAAGTTGAAAAGCCTTTTTCAAGTGCCATTTTGCGCAGTTCATCAAAATGCGCACGCCGCGCAATAAGCGAATCCATATCGCTGTCGATTCGCAATAGCTCCATAATAGCCATACGTCCACGGTAACCGGTTTGGTTGCAGCGCTTACAGCCTTTGTGCCTGAATATCTGAATCGCCTCGTTGCGCTTGACGCCTAGAATTTTGCGCTCTTCATCCGTAGGTTTAGCAGGCTCTTTACAATGCGGGCAAAGCACACGCACCAAACGCTGCGCCACCACCCCGATAATATTGCCAGCCAGAATATCGGGCGAAATGCCAATATCCGTCAACCTCGGAAACGCCCCTAAAGCCGAATTGGTGTGTAGCGTAGTGAAAACCTGGTGCCCAGTCATGGCCGCACGGAAAGCCATCGTGGCAGTATCGGCATCGCGCACCTCGCCCACCAGGATAATGTCCGGGTCTTGCCGCATGATCGAACGGATGCCATTGGCAAAATCTACTTTGTTCACCTCGGCCACCGAAGTCTGCCGCATCTGCGCGACGGGATACTCCACCGGGTCTTCCAGAGTCATGATATTGACCGACTCAACATTCTGGTGCGATAACAGCGAATAAAGCGTGGTAGTTTTACCGCTGCCGGTAGGCCCGGTGACAATCAAAATACCTTCAGGCCGCGTCATCATCAGCTTTAGCTGTTCCAACGTGGTTGTTCGCAACCCCATGCGCTCCAGCGGAATAATGGATCTTTCACGATCCAGCACACGCAGGACAATATTTTCACCATGTATGGTGGGATGTGAAGACACCCTGAAATCAATCGGCCGGCCACACAGATTCATGTTCAAACGGCCATCCTGCGGCGCACGCGTTTCGGCGATATCCATGCCACTGATTACCTTTAGGCGTACCGCAACGCCCGGCCAGTAACTTTTGTGCAAACTGCGCACCTGCTGCAACACGCCGTCTATCCGGTAACGAATGCGCAAAAAAGCATATTCTGGCTCAAAGTGGATATCCGAAGCACCACGCTTAACCGCGTCCATCAGCAATGCGCCTACTAGCCGCACCACTGGCTGCGTGTATTCATCTCCCTCTGCGGATAGACTTTGGTAATCAATCTCACCCGTTTCTATCTCGCGTAAAATGCCGTCCACCGAAAGCTCATAACCATAAAACTGGTCGATATGCTCTTCGAGCTGCGCCTCGGCCGCCAATACCGGCTTGAGCTGAATTTGTCCGCCCAGCATGGCGCGCAGTTGATCCAGTGCAACCACGTTGAACATGTCGGCCATCGCCACAATCATGGTTTTGGTGGCATCCTCATACGCCACTGGTAACAGATGATAGCGCCGGGAAAAGTCTTCCGGCACCATGCCCAGCGCGTCCACATCCGCGACTACCGTGGTTAAATCGATACTTTCCTGACCGATGGTGTGCGCGACCAGATCGCGCACCATGCTCTCGGACACAAAACCCAGACGCACCAGCTGACGACCGAGCGGGATGTTATTTTGCTCCTGCTCAATAAGCGCAATACGCAGCTGATCCTGACTGATCAGACCCTGCTGTATCATCAATTCGCCCAAGCGTAATTTACGTCTTTGCTCTGCCATTATTTAAGTTTTGTCATTGTTGGAGTTGTTGTTATTTTTAAATTACTGAATTGCCGCAATACGCGCTTCCAGCGCGGCTTTATCTATACTGCTTGTATCCGATGCCTGCTCTAGCGCACGCTGATAATACGGCAAGGCCAGTTTTGGCTTGCCCATCTGGTCCAAGCTCACCGCCAGATTAAAAGCATTATCTGCGCTTGCATTCAACCTGTAGGCTTCAAAATAAGCCTGCTGTGCGGCAGGCCACTGATCTTGCTCGGCATACAAATTGCCCAGTGCCACGTGTAAATTTGCATCATCCGGCCGTTTGGCCAGCATGTTTTTAAGACGACTTTCACTCGCCTGCTCATTACCTTGCGATGGGCTGTCTAGCACGGCCGCCTGCGCTATATTGTTCCGTGGGTCTACTTCAAGCACCTTACTGTACCAATCGTTTGCGTCCGCCATACGGCCTTGCCGCGCAGCAATGGCACCCAGCCCCAGCAAGGCATCTACATTGCGTGCATCGTGCTGCAACACTTGCTTGTAGAGCTTTTGTGCTTCAGCATCATTGCCCGCATTGTAAGCCTCATATGCACTCATTAAGGCTGGATTTACACTCGGCTGCGACTTGCTTTTCGTCACGCTTACAGAAGCACTGGGTGAAGCAATAGACTCACCCATTTGCAAGGTTTTTGATTTGCCTGTTTTTCTGTTTGACTGTGCTATTACAACTTCTGGCTCGCCAGCATCATCGGAATTCTCTGCCACGGCAAACTTGTCACCCTCAACAACCGCCGGTTTTTTCAATGTTTTTTTATTCACATTTTGTTGCTGTTCTGCAAGCGATGTTGTTTCGGCAGGCACAAATAATGGTGGCACCGCAGGCTCGACTGTTTCAGTGGGCGTAGAAGTGATGTTACTTGCGGTGTTTTCCGGCTGCTCTAACGGCGGTGCTAGTTGCGGCGTGGCAGCCAGCTGCTCTAATGGCCGCTGCGGAATCACGATATCTGGCGTAGTGTCTACAAACTGGTAGAAATATAGCCCCATTGCCAGCAAAGCCAACAAACCGGCACCAGCGATTAAGGCTAACCGCTTGTTATCGTTTTGTGCTTCGACACCTTTAGCTGAGAATACGTTGGCTGCACTTTTTGACGATACATTTGCAGATGAAGCAGGTGAAGTGCTCGCAGTATTGCTACTGTTTTGCATGACAACACCGCTGGCCACCGCTGCGTCGATCGTGCCCGGCTCCGCAAGTGAACTGCCCGTAGGGCTAAGTGATAATTCTAAATCCGCACCTTGATTATTCAGCGCGTTGTCTTGGGTTTTATTTTCAGCTTGCGCTTGCTCAGTTTTGGCATTCTGGGCTTTATCTAGCGCTTTAATTAGCAGACTCATGCATCACCCGATTCACTAATTAATTCGCTTCTTCTAACACATTTTGTAATTGTTGCGCTGGAAGATACTGTTTATAGCGCTGCAGCTCATCGCTCTCTAGACTGGCATTAGATATGACGGTCGGACGCAAAAAAATCACCAACTCTGTTTTGCGAGTTGCATCATTTTTGCCCTTAAACAAATTACCTACCCCAGGCACATTGCTAAGACCAGGAACTTTATCGGTGTTACGAACAATCTCATCCTGCATAAGCCCACCTAACACCGCAGTGCTACCGCTATTGATCTGTAACATGGACTCCATTTCACGCACCTGAATGATAGGTATTTCACTTTTTATTGGCGTGCCTGTATTAAATTGACCCGTACGCAAATTAGGGTTCGGATCCTGCACCGAATCTATCACCCGTGTAATGCTTGGCCGGACATTAATACCCACACTTCCTGTGTCATTAATTTGGGGTGTCACGCTCATCACTATGCCAACTGGCACAGTGTTTGGTGTGGTTGTAAACGTAGCTAAAGTGCCGCCAACGGTGCCTCCCACAGTGGCTTGCTGAGCCTGAACGGTAAAATACACCAGGTTATCCACTACTTTAAGCACCGCGGTTTGGTTGTTCAACACCATCAGTTTTGGGCTGGATAACACTTTAGTGTCACCAAATTGCTTAAGCAAATTAATAGAGGCAGCGATATTCCCGATTCGGCTGACTGGGTTTAAATAACCAAACACAATTCCTGCGTCAGTACCTATACCAAGCGCATTACTATTTTCTGTGCTTTGTATTACGTTATTGTTAATATTGAAATTTTTCGATCCCAGCCTTTGGCCAAAAACAAAACCGCTATTTGTGCTGGAGTTATTGAGCCTGCTCCAATCGATCCCTGCCTGAAAACTATCTTTTAATACCACCTCTACTATTGTAGCTTCAACCAATACCTGTTTCTTGGCATCGTGCAACACTTTATCTATAAATTCCTGGACCTTTTCATGCTGTTTATTTGTTGCTCGCACGCTGATGACACCCGTTTCCGGGTTGGCAATCACGTTAGCTGCAAATAGCGTCTTGTATTCAGAGCGCTGTTCATTGCGTTGTTCAGTCTCCGCTTTATTGTTATCCGCCTGCGCATTATTTTCATCCGGACCTGATTTTGCTGTCTTGGCGTCTTTTTCACCTAAGGTGCCGAATCTTGTCACGATCACTTCTTTGTCTGTTTCTGCTAACAAATCTTTGATATTTTGTATGAGCGATTCCCATAAATGGTTTTTCGCTTTACTAGATACCAGCGTACGAGAACTGTTATTAGCACCATTACCGCTGGTAGTGGTTGAAGAACCCGTACCACCACTAGTCTGCGCAGAGCTAGAAATCTGACCATCAGCACCAATGAACCCTTCTGTGTCACGATTAATATTAACGTAATCCACTTTATAGGTACGCAACACCGGCTGATCAGGCGTAATATGGAGCACATTGCCATCCATCCGGTAGGTTAAATCCACCTGTTTAGCTAACCTTTCCAGAATGGCTGGCAGGGTTTGATCGACCGCATTCAGTGTTGCACGTCCGCGTATGGCAGGATGAATGTCGATGTTAATTTTGCTCTCGCGCGCCAGTGCAAACAGAATCTCTTTTACCGGCACTTCGTTCACCACTACGCTGTAAGTTTGTGCTTTTGTGGTGGCTTTGGGGGGCGGTAATTGCGGGCTGCTTTTCACCAGCTTGGGAATGGGAGCCGCTGCTGCGTTATCTTGAGGGGCGCTTTGTGTGTCGGCCTTGCCATCGATATGACCTGTAGAAGGCGTGACTTTAGACTGGTGCGCGCAGGAAACAAGTATCAAACCAACAACTGCAACCAAGCCAACTCTGCCAAAATAAACTTTAATGTTGTTTTTAAGCACGACGTGCCTGCTCCCAAAGATTTTTATACTATGACAGTTATCGCATAATCTGCATTAAATTGCAATACTAACTTATTGAAAGTTTTATAATTTTAGTTATACGATTAGCTTTTTTACAACTTTATTTGGTTTCTTGTAACACCCCTGCAATAGTACGTAATTGCGGACGATTTCTCTGCAGCTCAGCAGGTAATTTTTGCAAGGCCTGCGTCGCTTCGAGCCGATTGGCAAAACTGCCGTACAGCACCGTTAAAAATGGCTGGTTATTTACTTTGGTTCGATAGACATAAATATTATCCAGCTCGATCTGCTGGCTTAACACCTCCAGATCATTTTTTAGCTGCGTATCGCTACTTGCCCCCATCAGCTGAATACTCACTGTATTGGGCGGCTGGCTGGCAAGCCAAGCCGAGGTGGCGTTTAAGCGCTGCGTTAAAATATCCGTCTGCTGGTTTGTTGTCATGCTTGTAGGCGGAGCTAGGTTGATTTGCTGCGCTTCTCCGGGCTTGGCTTCATCTGCCCTGGCTTCGCTTGCTGGCGCATTTGCTTTTGGCTGGCGCTCTGCCGCTGCGGTTTGGGGCTTGTCAGCTTGAGCAGCTGATTGTTTTTGCGTCCATGTGCTCACCGCGTAACCAAGCGCCAAACCCAGTGCCAACAAGGCCGCCCACATGAATATTTGAGATTGCCTGGCAATAGATTTTGCTTTTTCCACGCCAAACTCACTATCGGCTATCGCCGCCTGCACGTGCTTAGGCGTCACCAAGTATACATTTTCTGCAAATGCGGCCAGCAATGCTTTATCTGCCAGAATGTTCACCCGCCGCACAAGGCCATTGGCGGCATTGGCCAGTTTTTTGATGGCCGCAGTATTGAATAGGGGCGGGCCAAAATACCCGGCTGAGCGGAGTCTAAAAATAAGATATTCGCCAATTTCTTCTGTGCGCAAGGGTGCTAAATTAAAGCTATGTGTAATGCGCTCGCGCAATTGGCGAATATGCGCCTGGTTCAGATTTTCATCAAGCTCCGGCTGGCCAAATAGCACAATCTGCAGCAGCTTGTGATGCTTGGTTTCCAGGTTCGAAAGTAATCTGATTTCTTCCAGGGTTGCCAGCGGCATGCCTTGCGCTTCTTCTACAAAAATCACTACCTGCTTGCCCGCTGCATGCCTTGCCAGCAAATGATTCTGCAGTACCTGCATCACCTTCAGGCGGTCTGCATTTTTGGGGAGTTTAAGCTGTAACTCAAAGGCAATCGCATGCAGGACGTCTTCCGGTGCAACACTGGGATTGGCCAGATAAATACTCTCAATCTTGTCGGGCAGCATAGTCTGCAGCATGCGGCACAACATGGTTTTGCCGCTGCCTACTTCACCCACCACCTTGATAATGCCCTCACCGCTATTGATGGCATAGATCAAGGCCTCCAGCACCGCACCGCGATTGCCGCCGGTATAAAAAACTTCAGTATTCGGGGTGATTTTAAATGGTGGCTCTTTCAAGCCAAAATGGGCGTAATACATTCAACACCCTCTCTATTTTTCTTCTTGAAGCTGTATGCGGCTGTACAGTGTCGTGCGGTTAATGCCTAACATTTTAGCGGCCTGGCTTAAATTACCATGGGTAATATGCATAGCGGCACTGACGTATGCTTTCTCCCATGATTTTAGTACTTGATCCAAGCTCACATTTGCTTCGTTTTGTAAGTGCTGCATGGCATAACTTGATAAATCGCCACTGTTAGTGACTATAGCCGTGCCGCTATCCATCTCATTCTGACGCGATAAATCCAGCTCGGCGGAAAGCTGTGTTTCATTGACGGTTTGCCCGGCATATTTCGCAATCAGCCGAATGATGATATTACGCAACTCGCGCACATTGCCCGGAAAGTGGTAACTCAACCAGCGGGATTTTGCTCTATCGTCCAGCTTAAATGGTTGCTGGCCAGTTTCACGCGCATAAAACGCATTAAAGTGCTCCAGCAATATCAGGCTATCCTCGCCTAAATCGCGCAAGGGCGGCACCTTAACTGCAAACACGCCCAAACGATGATACAAATCCGACCTGAAATTTCCGGCGCGCACTTCTGCACGCAAATCTCGGTTAGTGGCAGCTACCACACGCGCTTTGCTCTTGCGTACCTGTGTTTCACCAACGCGCGTGTATTCCCCGTTTTCTAGCACGCGCAGCAATTTGGCCTGCATCTCCAATGGCAACTCGCCAATTTCGTCCAGAAACAATGTGCCTTCGCCCACCTCTTCAAAGTAGCCCGCATTCGAGGTTGCCGCGCCCGTAAATGCGCCTTTTGCATGACCAAACAAGATGGATTCTGCCAGCATCGGTGAAATGGCCGCACAATTCACCGACAAATAAGGTTGCTTGGCGCGCTTGCTGAAACGGTGGAAATTATTGGCAACGCGCTCTTTGCCGCTGCCAGACTCACCCTCAATCAGCACGGGGAAAGGCGAATCGGCAAATTGGCGTATCTGCATAATCAGCGTTTGCATAGGCAAACTTTCGCCTATCATGCCGCCGTTTTTGTCTTCAGGCTTTTCTGTTAGCTCAACACTTTGAACTTTTAACGAATTGAGCAAGAGCTCTTTTAAACGCTCGACATCACAAGGTTTAGGAATAAAATCAAGAGCGCCTAGAGCCAGCGCGTGCTTCACATTCACATCATCACTTTGACCAGAAAGCACATGAATCTTCATGCTGGGCGAGTGCGCCAGCAACTCGCCGATCATCTTAAAGCCCTCGTCCGGCTTGTGTTGCATGGGCGGCAGGCCCAAATCGACCAAAGCGAGCGACGGCGGCTCCTCCAACTGACGCAACAGGCTTTTAGCTTGTGCGCGTGAATCGGCGACACACACTTCAAAGTGCTTGCTTAGCACAAAGTGCAAGGTATCGGTAATGAGCGGGTCATCATCAATAATGATGAGCACCGGGCGTAGCTCAGCCATTGATTTATCCTTTTATTTTGAAACGATTATTTTTGTTTGTTAGATACACTATAACCGTTATAAAGCAGGCTATCAATGGGAAGCAACTTGAAAAAGCAAGATGGGGTGACAAAGAGGCTCGAGCCCATGACAACTGGAATCATCCAAAGAAGGAAGATGAGAGTTATTTTTTTAATGTTTGGACTATCCTAGTGCAGCAGCAGGCTCGTAGAATGCGAGCCCAAGTGCGGTAGCAACGGGTAGATTAGTCACCTTGCCTTGATGCACGTTCAGCCCGTTCAGAAGATGCCGGTCATACCTCAACGCTTGCAAGTCGTGATCCGCAAGTGCCAGCACATAAGGGAGCGTGGCATTGTTGAGCGCATAAGTCGAAGTGCGCGGTACTGCGCCCGGCATATTAGCGACACAGTAATGGATCACACCATCGACCACATAGGTTGGTGCATCATGCGTGGTCGGGCGAGCAGTTTCACAGCAACCGCCTTGGTCAATTGCAACATCCACTATCACGCTTCCTGGTTTCATGCCCCTGACTATGTCGCGCGTGATGAGCTTGGGAGCCGCCGCCCCAGCAACCAGCACTCCGCCGATCACAAGATCGGCAATACTACAGTGGTGCTCGATTGCGTCTGAGGTCGAATAAACGGTATTCAGGCGATGGCCGAATTGTTTGCGGAGGTTACGCAGAACATTGACATTGCGATCCAGCACCGACACGGTGGCACCCATGCCAAGCGCGACATCAATCGCATGCGTACCGACCACTCCGCCGCCGATCACTGTCACGATGGCCGGCTCTACCCCAGGCACGCCGCCCAGCAAGATGCCAAGTCCGCCATGTGTTTTTTCAAGAAAATATGCACCAGCCTGAACCGAAAGCCTGCCAGCCACCTCCGACATGGGGGCCAGCAAAGGCAAACCACCGCCGTCTGCAGTGACCGTTTCATAGGCAATGCAGGTCGCACCGGAATCAATCAGATCATTCGCTTGTTCCGGATCAGGTGCAAGGTGCAGGTAGGTAAAGAGAATCTGTCCTGGCTTAAGCCATTGTCGTTCGACGGCTTGAGGCTCTTTGACTTTGACAATCAACTTGGCATGTTCGAATACTTCCTGCGCCGACTTGATAATGGTTGCGCCTGCCGCTTGGTATTGCTCGTCACTGGTGCCAATCCCTTCGCCTGCCTTAGTTTCGACTATGACCTCGTGGCCACGTGCCACCAGCTCTCGTACATTGGCTGGCACCAGACCAACTCTATATTCACGCACTTTGATTTCTTTGGGGACACCGATTAGCATTTATTATTAGCTCCTCAAAATAATTGTCGCTTCAATCAAAAAACCAAGCATTATCCAGCTTCTCTAGTGCTAGATATCATATCAGAGTAAATCAGGCTTACGGTTGATTTAATGTGTCTAGCTAACAACGTGCCACCGAAAACCTTGCATGACCTTTAATTTTGCCTAGTTAGTTTCCCCATATTTTTGCATGTGGTAAATTGGTTAATCTAGCTTAACAATGATAATTTTTATACGATCATGAAATTGAGTTCAAGTGCCTTTTCCCAGTTTGGTGACATTCCAAGCCTATACACTTGTGAAGGAACTGAGCTGTCACCGCCCCTTGCATGGTCGGACATTCCTGCGGGCACTAAAAGCCTTGCTCTCATCGTTGACGACCCTGATGCTCCCGACCCGGCCGCACCCAAAATGACCTGGGTACATTGGGTGCTATACAATATCACACCCCACTCGACAGGCTTAGATGCAGGGAAATCAGGTATTCCGGAGCTGCCAGCAGGCGCACTCAACGGCCTGAATGACTGGAATCAAACCGGGTACCGCGGACCATGCCCGCCAATTGGGCGTCACAGATACTTCCACAAACTCTATGCGCTTGACATGGTCCTTCCAGTCCTGCAACCTGCAACCTGCAACCAAAACAGCATTAGAAAAAGCGATGCAGGGGCACATCATCGCGCAATGTGAGCTGGTGGGATATTACAAGAAGAGAAGGTAAACAAGACCACTAGATCACCCTGATCGTAGGCTTAAGGTCGATTTTTAACAATTGAAATAAAGGGTTGGGGTGGCTGATGGGGCTCGAACCCACGACAACTGGAATCACAACCTGAGTTGCATAATCATGTAACATGTTAAGTAATAATAAGACTTTAGAATTTCTTGTCTAATATCTATGGTTGCTTTGATTAAGTAGGACTAACTTCTGTCTTATTTGCCATTTGTTTTATTAGACAGATAATAATCTTTGATTTTGAGGAAAAATCTAAAATATAAGGCTACACTAGGCAGCTTTTTTGAATTACACATTAGCATACTTAATTGTTATTAAAAGTTACTTATTAAACTTTTTTACTTCTTGCAGCTGCTGCTAATTTCATAGCTTTCAAACGGTCTTTTTCTGTATTTAACTCCCAACCTTCTATATTTGCATGTCTTGGATGAGGTACTTCTGTAGGATTTATTGCAAGCCCACAATCGTATATTTTCGCTGCATCTAAATCTCCTCGTCCTACAATTGGCGATCCTCTTTCAGGTTCTACATATATCTTACCTATTTCCCAAATTTCCTTATCAACTAAACCAGAAACTCGATAAACAGACATTCGCCCATTCTTTGGTGGCATAAACTCATTATGTCTTACAGAATTATCTGAACGAAAATTTTTCTTATTAAAATAAAACCGAGAAATTATTTCATCAGAATTAACTACATCAACCATAGTAGTTATGCGCTCAGAAATATTTCTAATAATGATTTTATTTCAATTGGCATTTTATCTTTGTAGTTCATTTTTGCATGCATTTCATTACCCGAACCAGCCAAAGCTGCAAACTCTAATGAGTTTGTACCATCTATGCTAATAACAAATACTTTAAATGGATTTTTATACCACTCAAATGTTATTGCTCCACTAGGCTCTACTCCTATATCAGGTATTTCGAAATTTGCGGGCAAGTTTTGTAGAAAAATTAATGCTTCTGTAAATGCCGCATAAGAAATATTTTCACCTTCACCTAAAATTTCTAATAAGGCCTCAAAAGCCTTACTTGGCATACTTGCTTTTTGGCTACCTGTTACAGTTCTCAGCTTTGCATTATTAATATTTATAATTTTTGCGCTAATACTCTTTGCTGCATCGCTCACGCCGATAGCTATATCAGCGATCGGATTGTAATGTCTATATCCTGTACTTCTATAGTCAATTGCCGCAGATGTCATTTATATTTCTCCAATGCTTTTGGATGTAAGCTCTTAAAAAAAGCATTATTCTTAAGAGTGCGAAGTATATCTAATAATTCCCACTGTTTGTCAGAACTTGAGTTATATTCCTCTACACATACAACGTCTATATCCAAAACTACTTTAGCTTTTCCAATTTGATCGCCTTCACCATATGCTTGTACTATCGTAACATAAGCTTTTTGATCTACACACGGAATTACATTACGCAATAAAAACTCTGATACTACATTTGGCAATCCCTCAGGTACTTTAGGGCCAGCTACTAAGTAGTCATCAAAATCTGCCTTTTCTTCTGTTATTTCAATTACATTAACATAACGTATTGCTGTGCGCGTGATATTTTGATGCCCTAAAATTCCAAAATACACTTTTGAAATTTTCTTAGCTTCATTTAAAAATGTACTCCAGTCATCATATGGAGCTAGTTTACTTAGACTAAATCCATTTTTAGTAGCCATGAAAACATACTTCTTATCTGTATTTTCGAATCTATAACCTACCACACTATCCGATACAGTTTGTTGAGTAGTCTGCTCTGGCCCAACTGTAAACCCTAGCTGAATCTCTTTGTTTTCTTGCTTGACTGGATACTCTTTAAGTATTGCTTCATGCAATTTACCAATTTCAGAATGCTCTATGTTTAGAGCTGGCAGAAATCGAAAATCGATAACAGCCTCTATGATTGGAGCATTATTTAGATGAGGATAATTCATTATTCAGCGCAATTATAAACCTTCTTAATTATTTTTTTAACTTTAATCTAGGCGCAAGTCATTTATAAGGGTTGCTCAAATTCCCTTTCTGCTCTATTGTTTTAATATTCAAGGGGCTCAGTATGATTAGCAACAACAAAGATCCATCACTTCCTGAAAAGGAATTACTTCCAGTCAATCGCAAGTTACCAGCTTCTGATAGGCTAGCAGTTGCAATTGGCGACACAATAGCCCCAAGACCCAACATTCCGCTTAGTGAACGTTTAACCATTCTAACTTCCGAACAAAAAGCTAAACTTCAAGAAATTGAGGACAATGCAATTATTAGCTTCGCTGGTTCAATTGATGAGCTAGAGTCTGCCCTCGGGATGCTGCGTATCGGTCACCATTTTGGTTGGAAAGTTTTATATTTAATACACAGTAAAAAAACTGTTCGCAAATACGAAGAGATTTTAGGTATAAAAATACGAGAGATATTTTCTGAAACAGGCGCAAGCTCTGATCGCTCTATCGGCCTATCCTTAGCCATAAAGGCTTCTAATTTTTGGAAAGTAGTTTCTGGCGAAGAGAAAATTGAAAGTCGTCGCAAAATTGAATAAATAGTAAAATATTCACAAAAGGGACTTGACGTCCCTTCTTTTTTACAATATCGTGTGAGGGAATATGAATACCCCTTACACTAATTCGCACAACATCGGTTCTGGTTTTGATGAAGCCGCCTTCGGCTCGGAGATTTGGACGGGTGCGCCAGCACCGCCCAAATCATCGAACGAAGGTGGAACACCGGCCGCTCAAACTTCAGCGATGCAACGAATTTCAGATGACCCCCGTCTGGTAATACGGGGGGAAAGTTTAAATAACATATCTGATGATAATAGCGGTGAAAGTTATGAGTTTTTTGCTATTAATGGTAAGCCTGTTGCAATCTCTACACCACTACCAAAACTAGATGGTGAACCATATGCTGCAATTACAGATTTTCTAAACTGCACTTTTCCTTTTAAAGAATATGACCTTGATTCTGTAGTTTTTGATTTGATCAATTGTTTAGGCGCTAGCTTTTCACCAGTTAAAAATCGATTTAAAGGTCTACATGGCTGGGAACAATCAATTCAGCTAGGCGAATCAAAAACATTCTTCGCATACGGTGGACAAAATAACACTGCTTTTATTTCCATACCAGCTGAAGGCTGTCATATGGTATCTAGCTGGATTAATTTAATCATCCTTTTACGAGATAAGTTTAAAGCTAAAATTACTCGCTGGGATGGCGCAGTTGACGATTACTACGGTATTTATAATGTTGATCTTGCTGTTAAGTTATATGAAGAAGGTATGTTTAATGCTGGTGGAAAAACTCCATCTTGCAATCAAATTGGTAATTGGTTAAAGCATGATGGTAGTGGCCGTACTTTTTATGTTGGAAAACGTAAAAATGGAAAAATGCTGCGTGTTTATGAAAAGGGCATGCAGCTTGGTGCTAAATTCCATCCATGGGTTCGCTGGGAGCTTGAACTTCACAGTAGAGATCGCATTATTCCTTTTGATGTATTAATGGAGCCTGGCAAATATGTTGCTGGTTCTTACCCTAATGCAACTAGCTGGATTCAGGAAAAAATGGAGAGGGTCAAAACATTACAAAATACTACTAAAATTAGTTATGACTTTCTGACAGCATGCGCGTCCCAAGGATATGGCAAACATATTAATGTGATGTTAGAAATTGAGGGTTCTGCAGAAAAGGTTATTGAAAAACTAATTCGCAAAGGCATTCCAAGAAGATTAGATATACCAATTATTGCCAGTAATGAGGGCTGGTAAAAATGAGCCTACTAAGTGTTTTATTCTTATCTTCTGAAGAATTAAAAAGCTTAACTGACCGAAAAGTCGCAAAAGCGCAAATTAATTGGCTGAAAAAACAATCATATCCTTTTGAAATTAGCGCCTCTGGCAAACCAAAGGTTTTACGCTCTTTAGTTATTGATCGACTTAGCAACAATATTCACCATAGCAACTCCAACGAACCAAATTTTGACGCCATAAGATAGCGAGACACTAAATGGGTCGTCGACGCAAAAATAACTTTAATTTACCACCAAGAATGTACCTAAAGCATGGTGCTTATTACTATGTAACTAGAGAATATAAATGGATTAGGCTTTCAGATGATAAGGCTATTGCATTCTCTAAGTGGGCAGAGATTGAAGGCGAAACACCAAGAGAATTAGGATCAGAAAAACCACCTGCAGGCTCAATGGCTGCATTAATTGATAAGTACATGGTAGAAGTTGCCCCGAAGAAAGCTAAATCGACTTATACAGGTAACTTGTTGGAGGCCAAAAACTTAAAAGATGTATTTGGAAAAATGTTAGTGCTCGAAATTAGACCAATGCATATTGCCAAATATCTTGATCTGCGCGGAATAAAAGCACCTATTAGAGCAAATAGAGAAGTATCCCTACTCTCTCATATTTTCAGCTATGCCATGCGCTGGGGGCAACTAGACCGAAATCCATGCTTAGGCGTTGCCAAACATCCCGAAAAAGGACGAGATAGATATATTACCGATCATGAATTTGAATCAGTCAAAAACATAGCAAGCGACTTAATTGCAACCGTGATGGACTTTGCATATATAACAGCACTGAGAAAAGGCGACATACTCAATTTAAGGTTAGAACAGATTACAGATGAAGGCATATGGATTAAGCAATCTAAAACAGGCTCTAAACAACTCTATGAGTGGACAGATGGTTTAAATGATGTGGTGACTAGAGCAAAAGCATTAAAACGCCCTATACGAGGGTTGTATCTGTTTTGTACGAGACAAGGGCAACCTTATTCTGATACTGGTATTAAAGCAATGTGGAACCGTGTGCAAATCAAATGGGCTGAATCAGGAGGTCAACGATTTACATTTCATGACATTAGAGCAAAAGCCCTAACAGATGCTAAAAGTCTAGGAATGGATGCTCAGTCTTTAGCAGGTCATTCTACATCTGCAATGACTGATCACTATATAAAGAACAAAGAATATAAAAGAGTCAAACCCATTTTTTAATTTGGCTATTTACATGGATATGCTTTTGCAAATGCCAGTATAGATAGAAGTGAAGATTCTTCATTCAGCCTTTGAGGATTATCTTCCAAAAACTTCACCACTATTCTAGCTGCTTGTGAGTTGATAATTCCCGAATCTGGTAAACAAAAATATGCTTTTTTGCCTAAGGAAACCTCATAAGTCATATTCAAATTTGTTATACCTTGCATCAAACCAAGACAAAATGAATATCCAATATAATCATCCTCATTAACGTCAGACTTTGTCTTAAGTACAGGCGAGCAAGATTTAAGCAACTCATTTCCGTCCATGGCAACAGCAGAATTGACGGTAACTAGATTAATAATAATCGTTGCCAGCAGAAGTACTCTAGTCATTTTCCATCCCCAAAATCATATTGATTAATCCAAAGATACAAGTTTATTAGACAAATGTCTAATAAACCATAGATTTTAGAAAATGAAAAACTACTGGAAACATTGAAAATTATGGGGTGGCTGATGGGGCTCGAACCCACGACAACTGGAATCACAATCCAGGGCTCTACCAGCTGAGCTACAGCCACCATAGAGACTTAAAGATTGGCCTGCCCGACAGGAATCGAACCTGTAACCCCCAGCTTAGAAGGCTGGTGCTCTATCCGGTTGAGCTACGGGCAGATTGAGTTACATGCTACGACTAAAGGCAAGACCAAAAAAACTGGTCGGCGTGGAGAGATTCGAACTCCCGACATCCTGCTCCCAAAGCAGGCGCGCTACCAGGCTACGCTACACGCCGAAGAGGCAGAAATATAGCGCAAACAAGGCGTTTGGTCAATTCCAATATGTTAAAATGCCACTTTATTTTTAATAATTAATTGAATTAAGCCGCATGACAGCACAAATTATCAATGGCAAGGCCATTGCAGAAGACTTACTGAGTAATATCAAAGCTAAAATTCAAGCCCGCGTTAATGCCGGTAAACGCACACCTAGCCTCGCTGTGATTTTGGTAGGCGCAGATCCGGCTTCTGCCATTTATGTACGCAACAAGCGCTTGGCATGCGATAAAGTAGGCATTCGCTCAATTGCACACGACCTGCCAGCCAGCACTAGCGAGGCAGAGCTAATTGCTTTAATCGATGGCTTAAACAACGACCCGACAGTAGATGGCATTCTGGTGCAATCACCTTTGCCGCCCCAGATCAAAGACGAACATATCATCGAACGCATCAGCCCAGACAAGGACGTGGACGGCTTTCATCCCTACAATATTGGCCGTCTGGCCGTTCGCCAGCCTACATTGCGCTCCTGCACCCCATTTGGTGTGATAAAGATGCTTAAGGCTGCGAATATTGAGTTAATGGGCTTAGACGCTGTGATTGTCGGCGTATCCAACCACGTTGGCCGCCCGATGGCCCTGGAGCTGTTATTGGCGGGTTGCACCATTACCAGCTGCCACCGCCATACCAAAGATCTTGCTGCAAAAGTCAAGCAGGCTGATTTAATTGTGGCGGCTGCAGGTAAACCGGGCCTGATTCAAGGAGACTGGATTAAAGCCGGAGCGATTGTGGTCGATATTGGTATTAATCGTCTTGCGGATGGCACAATTTGCGGTGACGTAGATTTTAATGCCGCAAAAGTGCGTGCCGGCTACATCACTCCGGTACCTGGCGGCGTTGGACCGATGACTGTTGCAACCTTGATGGAAAATACCTTGTTGGCGCTTGAATTAAACGAGAAAAATAAGTAAAAATAAGATTTTGCATAACTTTTGTAATAGGTGTATACTCGCGCGGTTAAAAATTAATAACCTTTTCATTTACTTTTTTAAGTAGCTGGCTGGAAACAACATGGCAGAAACCCTCAACAAAACATTTACGCCTTATCAGGCAAAACCTGATGAGGAATACATGAACAAAAATCAACTCAAGCATTTTCGCACCATTCTCAATGACTGGAAATCTGAGTTAAGTCACGATATTGACCGCACGGTGCATACCATGCAGGACGAGGTGACCATGTTTGCCGACCCCAACGACCGTGCCAGCCAAGAATCTGACATGGCACTGGAGCTGCGTAACCGCGACCGCGAGCGCAAGCTCATTAAGAAAATCGATGATACGCTGCGCAGTATTGATGAAAATGAATACGGCTATTGCGAAGGCTGCGGCGTGGAGATTGGCTTAAAGCGCCTGGAAGCAAGGCCTACAGCTACACTTTGCATTGATTGCAAAACACTAGACGAGATGAGGGAAAGACAAGTAGCTAAGTAATTAGTAACTTGTGCTAAGCAAAAAAGCCCGCGTTTGCGGGCTTTTTTCTCTTGCGTGCGCATTCATTATCAAAACAACTACCCTGCGAGGCAATATCCATGCGCCTTCCAAAGCAATCGTTTATACAATGAAAAAAGCGCCTAAAATTTAGGCGCTTCTTTTAGACACTATCGAGTCTTACTCGTCAGCTTCAGCTTCGGCTTTCGCTTCTTTCGCCGGCGCATCAATCAGCGCTTTTATGCTTAAGCGAACTTTGCCTTTGTCATCAATTTCGACCACTTTGACTTTAACCACGTCACCTTCTTTCAGGTAATCGCTCACGGCATTGACGCGTTGATGCGCGATTTGCGAGATATGCACCAAGCCATCTTTGCCTGGCAACAGTGAAACTACCGCGCCAAAATCGAGCAATTTCACCACTGGGCCTTCGTATATCTGACCCACTTCCACCTCAGCCGTAATTTCCATGATGCGGCGTTGTGCCTCGGCGCCCGCTTCTGCGCTGGTGCACGCGATTTTCACGGTACCGTCATCGTCAATGTCAATGGTTGTGTCCGTTTCTTCCGTCAAGGCACGAATCACTGCGCCGCCTTTACCAATCACATCGCGGATTTTATCCGGGTTGATCTTCATAGTAATGATGCGTGGCGCAAATGCTGACATCTCAGTATTGGCTCCGCTCATGGCTTGTTTCATAATGCCCAGAATGTGCGCACGGCCTTCTTTAGCCTGCCCCAGCGCTACCTGCATAATCTGCGCCGTAATGCCGGTAATTTTGATGTCCATTTGCAATGCAGTAATACCGTCTTCAGTACCCGCGACTTTAAAGTCCATGTCGCCGAGGTGATCTTCATCACCCAGAATATCAGTCAGCACCGCAACGCGGTTGCCTTCTTTAATCAAGCCCATGGCAATACCAGCCACATGGTTTTTCAAAGGTACACCTGCATCCATCATCGCTAGCGAGCCACCGCAAACTGAAGCCATTGAGCTTGAACCGTTAGATTCGGTAATTTCAGACACGATACGCACGGTGTAGCCAAATTCTTCAGGTGTAGGCAATGCCGCTACCAATGCACGCTTTGCCAAACGGCCATGACCGATTTCACGGCGCTTAGGTGTACCTACACGACCAGTTTCGCCTGTTGCAAACGGTGGCATGTTGTAGTGCAGCATGAAGCGGTCTGAATACTCGCCTTGCAATGCATCAATAATCTGCTCATCGCGGCCTGTGCCCAGCGTAGCCACCACCAGGGCTTGCGTTTCGCCACGTGTAAATAAAGCTGAGCCATGTGTACGTGGCAATACGCCCGTACGCACGGTGATCGGGCGCACGGTGCGTGTATCGCGGCCATCAATACGCGGTTCGCCGTTCAGTATCTGGCTACGTACGGTTTTTGCTTCCAAGTTGAAGAATTCGTTTTTGATTTTGTTGGCTTCTTCAGTTGAAGTGTTTTCGTTGATTAATTCAGCCATCACCCGATTTTTGATTTCTTCTAACTTAGCGGAACGTGCGCCTTTGGCTTTAATTTGGAATGCTGCGTTCACATCGGCTGCCGCCATTGCTGCAATTTTTTCAATCAACGCTTTATCTGGTTCTGGTGCAACCCAGTCCCAGGCATCTTTACCCGCTTCCGCGGCCAGCTCGTTGATCATTTTAATCACGGCCTGCATTTGTTCATGGCCATATACCACTGCGCCCAGCATCACTTCTTCTGATAACTCTTTCGCTTCCGATTCCACCATCATGACAGCAGTTTCCGTTGCGGCTACCACTAAATCCAATTGCGTTTCTTCTAACTGCGCCTTGGTTGGATTCAACACATATTCATCGTTAATATAACCCACGCGTGCCGCGCCCAACGGGCCAAAGAACGGGATGCCAGATAAAGACATGGCTGCAGATGCACCGATAATCGCCGGAATATCCGCATCAATTTCCGGGTCGGACGACATTACCGTCGCCACGATTTGCACTTCGTTATAAAACGCTTCGGGAAATAATGGACGCAATGGACGGTCTATCAGGCGCGATGTAAGCGTTTCTTTTTCTGAGGGACGGCCTTCGCGCTTGAAAAAACCGCCTGGAATTTTACCGGCAGCATAGGTTTTTTCCATGTAATCAACAGTCAATGGAAAGAAATCCTGGCCTTCTTTTACTTCTCTTTTGCTTGTTACCGCAACCAAAACGACGGTATCGCCATAGCTCACCATTACCGCGCCGTCCGCTTGGCGGGCTATTTCACCTGTTTCAATGGTGAGCTCATGCGCACCGTATTGAATACTTTTTTTCACTTTATTAAACATTGTTTTTCCTTTATCTATCAATTGGTTGCCATTCACTACCCAATAACAACCTGCATTTAATACATCAAATTTACATCAAAAATTGCTACCTTAAAAACACAAAAGCCGATGCATATCATGATGCAATCGGCTTTTTACTGCAGTTATAAAAGCGAGCCAGATATTAAAAAAACCGAATTTTGAAATCCAGGCACTTTTATTACAATTACTTACGCAGGCTCAAACGCTCAATCAATGTTTGATAACGGCTGGTATCTTTACTTTTTAAATAATCCAGCAAGCGGCGGCGCTGACTCACCAATGCCAACAAACCACGGCGTGAGTGGTTGTCTTTTTTGTTCGATTTAAAATGCTCGGTCAAATAAGTAATGCGGCTGGTCAAAAGCGCTACCTGCACTTCCGGGCTAGCGGTATCGTTAGGAGCGCGCTGATATTCTGCGATAATTTTTGCGGTGTCTTGTGCTGTAATTGCCATCTTTTTTTCCTTTAGTTAGCGTCAATGCAAAAGCAGGGGATCCGCTAAAGCATTCATTTACAATGAGCCCGTGATTCTAGACTATTTAAGCGCCTTTAACAAGGTTTTTTAACGATTAATTTTTTGAATCAATCGCTTAGGCGCGATTTTTCCGTCGCTCTGCAAAAAACCCAAGCCCAAAAATTGCTTATTTTCGTCATAAATCCGCAACTCGCCATCCGGTATTTTACCCGCCTGCCATACCGCCTGACCCTGCATCAGAAAATACGCAGCATCTGAGCTTAAAGCAACTTCAGGCAAACCGGCAATGGCGGAATCGACAGGTAATAGTTGCGCATCGCGCGCTTCCATCGGCATCGCTTCCAGCTGCTCTATGGTCATAGCCTGCGATAATTGATAACCCGCTGTTGCCGTGCGGCGCAGGCCGATTAAATGCGCGCCACAGCCGAGTGCCATGCCAATGTCTTCTGCCAGCGTACGGATATAAGTACCCTTGCTGCAGGTGACAGTGATTTGCGCAACATCAGCCAGGAATTCATTTACAACAATACTTTTTATAGTAATTAGCCGTGCCTGACGGGCAATATCCACGCCCTCTCTGGCGTACTCATACAAAGCCTTGCCTTCAAACTTTAAGGCGGAATACATGGGCGGCATCTGGCTGATTTCGCCTGTAAACAGTTGCGCTACTGTGGTAAATTGGTCTTGCGTGACATTGACTGGCTGAGTTGATAATACTTCGCCTTCAGCATCGCCCGTGGTGGTGGTCACGCCCAGTTTAACGGTCGCAACATAGGTTTTATCGGCATCCGTGACGTATTGTGCAAACTTGGTAGCCTCGCCTAAACAGATAGGCAGCAAGCCGGTTGCGAGCGGATCCAGCGTGCCCGTATGACCTGCCTTGGCGGCCTGGAACAGCCATTTCACTTTCTGCAGCGCTTGATTGGATGAAAAGCCAAGCGGCTTATCGAGTAGAAAAACGCCATTGACGTTTCTTTTGATGCGTTTGAATTGCACGCTTTATGTACTCTATGTACTCTTTTAAGAGTTTGATTTGTTGTCTGAAGCGCGCGCCGCTTCGATCAATTGCGCCATTTTCATACCGATATCGATAGACTCATCGTACACAAAATGCAATTGCGGCACAGTGCGCAGTAGCATGCGCTTAGCCAGCTGCGTACGCAAAAAACCTGTTGATTTTTCCAGACCTTTTTGCAGGCTATCGCTGGCTTTCGCCGCACTGTAAAAGATTTTGGCGTGCGCCATGTCGCCTGTGACTTCAACCGCCGTGATTGTCACCATGCCCACGCGCGGGTCTTTCACCTCGAACTGCAATAAATCCGCCAACTCGCGCTGCATTTGCTCAGCGACACGATGACTTCTGGAGTATTCCTTAGCCATTAGAGCGTGCGGGCAACTTCGACAACTTCATACACTTCTAAAATATCACCTACTTCAATATCGTTAAAGTTCTTAAGTGACAGTCCGCATTCAAAGCTGTTTTTCACTTCTTTTACGTCGTCTTTGAAGCGTTTCAGCGAATCCAGTTCACCGGTATGAATAATCACGTTGTTCCGCAGCACGCGCACTTTGGAGTTGCGCTTGATCACACCATCCTGCACATAGCAGCCGGCAATGGCGCCCACTTTAGAAATACGGAATACTTCGCGCACTTCTACGGTACCAATCATATTTTCTTTTTGTTCCGGTGCCAGCATGCCGCCTAGGGCCGCTTTCACTTCGTCAACCGCCTCGTAGATAATGTTGTAGTAACGCACATCCACGCCCAAATTATCAATCAGTTTGCGTGAGCCAGCATCGGCGCGCACGTTAAAGCCTATCAATACTGCATTTGAGGCACTGGCCAGGTTGACGTCTGATTCGCTAATCGCACCTACGCCGGTGTGAATAATATTCACTTTCACTTCCGAAGTTGAAAGTTTTTGCAAGCTGGTCGCCAAGGCTTCGTAGGAACCTTGCACGTCAGATTTAATAATCAGATTGAGCGTTTGCACTTCGCCTTCCGCCATCTGGTCGAACATGTTTTCAAGCTTGGCCGCTTGCTGTTTGGCCAATTTAACGTCACGGAACTTGCCCGCGCGGAAGTTGGCGATTTCGCGCGCCTTGCGCTCATCATTCAACACAATGACCTCTTCGCCAGCACTCGGCACGTCTGACAAACCGAGAATCTCGACCGGAATCGATGGTCCTGCTTCTTTAATATCGTTACCAGTCTCATCCAGCATGGCGCGTACGCGACCAAAGGTTGTGCCGGCTAAAATCATATCGCCGCGCTTTAGCATGCCAGATTGCACCAGCACCGTTGTTACCGGGCCGCGGCCTTTATCAAGCCTGCCTTCGATGACCAAGCCTTTGGCTGGCGTGTTTTTGGGGGCTTTCAGTTCCAGAATTTCCGCTTGCAGCAACACCGCTTCCAGCAGTTCATCGATACCCTTACCTGTCTTTGCGGACACTTCCCGGAACATGGTATCGCCGCCGAATTCTTCTGGCACCACTTCGTGATTGACCAATTCCATTTTGACGCGCTCAGGCTGTGCTTCCGGCTTGTCGATTTTGTTAATCGCCACCACCAGCGGCACACCTGCCGCTTTGGCGTGATGAATCGCCTCAATAGTTTGCGGCATCACACCGTCATCGGCTGAAACTACCAGAATCACCACATCGGTCGCTTTTGCACCGCGCGCGCGCATGGCAGTAAATGCCTCATGGCCAGGCGTATCCAGGAAAGTCACCATCCCACGCGGCGTTTCTACATGGTAGGCTCCAATGTGTTGAGTAATGCCGCCCGCTTCGCCGGAAGCCACACGGCTGCGGCGGATGTAATCCAATAATGAGGTTTTACCATGGTCGACGTGACCCATCACCGTCACCACTGGCGGGCGTGGCTCCAATACCGCCTCAATGTGTTCCGCTTCTTCCAAGAAAGTTTCAGGGTCATTCGCAGCAGCAGCCTGTGCTTTATGTCCCATCTCTTCCACCAGAATGATCGCGGTTTCCTGGTCAAGCACCTGGTTAATCGTTACCATCATGCCCATGCCCATCAGTGCCTTAATCACTTCTGCCGCTTTTACTGACATTTTGTGTGCCAGATCAGCTACCGTGATGGTTTCCGGCACCATCACCTCGTGCACAATAGGCTCGGTTGGCGCATTAAAAGCATGCTCTTGCTCATCATCATCTTTATGGGACTTGTGCTTGCTTTTTGGTGAGCGCCAGCCTTGACCGGCACTAATGTCTCCGCGCGTTTTTAAGCCGCGTTTTTTACTTTCTTTATCGTTCCAGTCTTTATTATTGCTTTTGCCCTTTTTCGCATCTTTCGCAGCAGGCTTCTCAGCACCTTCTTTAGCTACCGGTTTGTGCAGCGTGCCTTCTGAAAGTTTTGCCGCCTTGGCCTTTGCCGCTTCAGCTTCTGCTAATTTTTTGGCTTCTTCATCGGCACGACGTTGCGCCAGTTCCTGCTTTTTACGCACATCTTCTGCCTGCAAGGCGGCCAACGTGGCATGGCGTTTTGCTTCCTGCTCCCGTAGCACAATTTGCTCGGGCGTTAATACTTGTTTTCTGATCGTTGTAGGCTTTGTTTCCGCCTCAACCACTACCGGCGCAGCCTCCTCAACAGCTACCGCTTCCGTCACAGGCTCCACCTCGACGACTTCCGGTTCCACCGGCAACACTTCTTCAACTGCCTGTTCTACTGGCAACGCTTCAGGCTCGGCTTCACTGCGTACCAGCACACGCTTTTTACGCACTTCCACTTGAATGGTGCGCGCCTTGCCCATGCTGTCGGTTTTTTTAATCTCGGTACTGGATTTTCGTGTCAGCGTGATCTTATTCTTTGGCGTTTGCGCTGCGCCATGCTCTCTACGCAGATACTCCAGCAGTGCTGTTTTATCTGCTTCCTCTAGTTTGTCTTCAACAGCAGATTTGCTAACGCCAGCACTTTTAAGTTGGTCTAGCAGCAAAGCGGTCGGCAGCCCTAGCTCTGCGGCGAATTGTGCAACGGTTGTTTGTGCCATTTACTGTCCTTGTCTTTCCACTTTGAGTTTCTCTACTTTTACTATTTAAACCCTGACTGCTGTTTAACCTTGGCTTTTATTTAAACCAGGGCGCACGTGCCGTCATAATCAGGGTTTTGGCACGTTCCGCATCCATATTGGATAATTCTACCAGTTCATCCACGGCCAACTCGGCCAAATCTTCCATCGTAGCAATGCCTTTAGAGGCCAATAAATGCGCGGTCTTGTCGTCCATACCTTCCATTGCCAGCAAATCTTCTGCGGCTTCTTCTACCTTTTCTTCTTTGGCAATTGCCTCGGTTAGCAAGGCGGCGCGCGCACGTGAACGAAGTTCGTTAATCGTATCTTCGTCAAACGCATCAATCTCTGCCATTTCAGCAAGCGGCACATAAGCAATCTCTTCCAAAGAGCTGAAGCCTTCCTGCACCAGAATATCGGCGACCTCCTCGTCAACGTCGAGCTTCTCCATGAACAAATGGCTCACGCTGGCGTACTCATCCTGATTTTTCTTGGCAGCTTCTTCCTCGGTCAGTATGTTTAATGTCCAGCCAGTCAACTCAGAAGCCAGGCGCACGTTTTGGCCGCTACGGCCAATCGCCAAGGCCAGTTGCTCCTCGTTCACCACCACATCCATGCTGTGCGCGTCTTCATCCACCACAATGCTGGAAACCTCTGCCGGCGCCATCGCGTTAATCACAAACTGTGCAGGCTCCATGCTCCACAGTACAATATCCACGCGCTCACCAGCCAGTTCACTGGTCACCGCCTGTACACGCGAACCACGCATGCCTACGCAAGTGCCTACTGGATCCAAACGCTGATCATTGGTTTTGACTGCGATCTTCGAGCGCAAGCCAGGATCACGAGCGGCTGATTTAATTTCCAGCAAACCTTCTTCAATTTCCGGCACTTCCAGCTCAAACAGGCGTTTCAAAAACTCCGGCGCAATACGCGACAAAATCAGCTGCGGGCCACGGCCGCCACGCTCAACGCGCGACAAGTAAGCACGCACACGGTCGCCCACGCGCAAATTCTCTTTAGGAATCATCGCTTCACGCGGCAGCAAGCACTCGATACGACCCACCTCAATAATCGCATTGCCTTTTTCCATGCGCTTAATCACGCCGGTGACCAAATTCTCGCCCCGCGCCAGAAAGTCTTCTAAAATTTGCTCACGCTCTGCTTCGCGTACCTTTTGCAGAATCACTTGCTTAGCGGCCTGCGCACCAATACGGCCAAATTCAATATTTTCGAGCGGCTCTTCATAGTAATCGCCTATTTTGCGATCTTTCGCCCGCTCGTCCTCTTCATCAAACTGATAGGCCGAGTTTTCAAGCAGGTCGTATTCCACATATTGCCAGCGTCTGAAGGTCTGGTACTCGCCTGTTTCTCGATTGATTGACACCCGAATATCTGCGTTTTCTTCGTGATTCTTCTTGGTTGCAGAAGCCAATGCCAGCTCCAACGCTGTAAAAATCACCTCTTTGCTCACGTTTTTTTCGTGAGCCAGGGCATCTACCAATAATAAAATTTCACGACTCATTGCAATCTCCGACTATCAATATATTCTAAATTATCGTCATTAGTTCAAACTAAAATACCGGGCTCAAACGAGCTTTATCAATGTTGCTTAAAGCCATTTTATAGACAACACCTTCAAACTCCAGCAGAACATGGTTATCTTCCACACCTTTTAAAACACCCAGGAAAGTCTTGCGTGGCAACGTTGTTTCTGTGGCGTTGGCACTTTCATCTTTTATGCCTACGCGCAACTTAATCTGCGCGCGCTCACCGGCGAACCTAACAAAATCTTTTTCTTTCTTTAACACCCTATCCATGCCAGCTGAAGATATCTCCAGCCGGTCGTAATCAATCTCATGCTCAACCGTCAGCACATTACCCAGTTGGTTGCTCACCAACACACAGTCATCAATATTCACGCTGTCTTTAGTATCTTTTGGGTTGAGTTTATCGATAAACACGCGCAACAATTTGCCTCGATTAGAAATCTCAAGATCTACCAGCTCAAACCCAAGCTGAGCTACTGTTTTTTCAATTAAGCCATGCAAATCTTGCATTAAAACCAACCCCAAATACTATCTTTTACTCTGCATACCGAGCAGAAACAAAAAATGGGCATAAAGCCCATCAAATTATCCATATATTATACCAATAAATTCAAGCAATTGGAATGCGTGCGAAGTACGCGGTGAAAATTAGAAAACCCCATAACTTTAATTATGAGGTTTTTTAATTAAATAAATAGCTTGGCGGTGACCTACTTTCGCATGCGAAGAGCATACTATCATTGGCGCTGGTTCGTTTCACGGCCCTGTTCGAGATGGGAAGGGGTGGGTCCAAACCGCTATGGCCGCCAAGCATAACTGGTAATGTTGTGCT
>JAKQTN010000011.1 GCA_029563075.1 Pseudomonadota bacterium | reverse complement strand
CCGTATGTAGTCGCGGCGTCAACAAAGCCTGTGTAGTCGACAACCACCTTGTTTGTCGCAGTTTCAAGCTGTGCAGAACTAAGACACCCGTTGGTAAGCGTTGGTTTCCAATTAGATACCCATAATTGCCTGACTGACAGTCTGCTCACGAGGGAATCGGTGAGCGTTTTGAAATAAGCGAAATTTTCCTTCACATAAGTATTGTGATCTGACGCGCTCCAGGGGTCACCTGTATTAACTGTTGGTACAGCTGTATATGCCATGTTTGCCTCTCAATATGGGAATAATGGCGGGAAGGTCATGGTGAAATACCAGTAACCATCTTCCGCGCTCTGCGTGACAAACGGCTCTGTATATACCGTAGTCCTTACCGCTTGCCCGTTTTCCGTCAGCCATTCATGCTCAATGCCGCCAACCCTGAATGACGTATTGATCGAGTATTTTCCAATTGTCACGATAATGCGGTCAAGCAAGTCCGCTGTGAACTGGTAATCAGGCTGGCTCTCCATTTGAAATACCGGAAATTTATTCACGCCCGATAAGATGCTCGTAAGGTAATCTGCAAATTGTTTTGCTTTGGCCGTGCTTTGCATCCACGGAGTATCAATTATAAATGTGCGCTTTAGGTTCGTCCCGCTTGTATCCACCAGCACATAAGAAGTATCAGGGGTATCAATCGCCTGTCCCCTATTTTTCAATAGCGTGACATAGCCTCCGGTAGTACCAGCATTTTCAATAACGTTCTTTACGGTTTCAGCAAAGTACGTGGCTGTCACACTAAAATTAGCTGTCAGGTTTGTCCCTGTACCATCCGATGCCGTGTTCATCGTGTAGTCGGTCGTTGCCACAGGCTGTATTGTGTTGATCGCCCCAACCGCCCGCCCCTCATACGTATAATTACCCCACACTTCGAGCGAACCACTACCGGCGACATAAGGTTTGTCTTGTAAAGTCCACAGCGCAGCCGTTGTTTGTGCAACTTTTGGATGAACCACAACCTTAATCACATTTCTCACCACGTTATACGGCATTGGAACTTGAATATCTTTCAGCATTACGCTCTGGTCGAGCGTTGCAACTTCACCAGATGAAAGCCCGCGCGCCTTGAATCTGAATTTGCCATCTGCTAATGCCGCGTATCCACCAAACTCTGACTGCACAATCCGGTCAATTGATTCCAGCGCGCTCATTCCGTTCTCCCACCAATAATTAATAACATCAGCGCCAGATTCTATGCTTGTTCCCCATATTGATGGCCATTGCGCGGCAGTCGATAATATCTCGTCAATCGCTTCACCAGTTCTAATATTCGTGTGAAGGCTGGTAGTGATCTGCGTATCTTGCAATTGCTTCAGCCCATCATAAGCCGTGATAATGACCGCCGGATTAGATACCCCACCGGTAGGCTCGATTGATTCAACGCGCCCAGCGAATACAGGAATGTCAGCACCGCCCGTGTTCACCAGCACTCTCACATATTTTCCCGGCTCAACATTCGGGTACAGCGCCCCGCTGGTGTTATAGGGATCGTAATCCCCGCTTGAATTGTCAAGCGTGATAGTACAATAGCCAGGCGTCATCGGTTCAAATCCATTACCAGCCGCCGCGATGTATTGCGTTCTTCCCCGCATAACACGCAACCCAGTAGCATATTTAGCATCGTTGCGGGTATCATAAGTCCCCGCCGTAGTCCAATCAAAATTGATTTTCCACGTTAGCGTCGTCATGCCCGCGCCAGCGCCTTT
>JAKQTN010000004.1 GCA_029563075.1 Pseudomonadota bacterium | reverse complement strand
AATCCGTCTCTGGTAATATAACTAATATCAACTGTATCCTTCATTTTTTGCCTCCCAATTTTAAACCACGGATAATCAAGTATGCTATCTGTTTCAACTATATTTCCTGTTTCTTCATGCTGATAGATCATAACTTCTACTAGGTGGCCGTGGCCTGGATTCCCCACCCAGGCTCCCTGATTTAACCCATAGTCAGATTTAGGGCTATCTCTCCACTACTTACCCTGCGCTGACACGCAGCACGACCATGTATTATTCCCTCTCCTCCCTTGTCAACCTGTCCGCCGTCCAATTATGGCAGTATTTGTGCGGGTTCCAATTATGGAAGCAATAACATTTATGCTCGTAATATTTGACGCAGTTCCCGCAACACCTAAGCCCTTCAACCTCTCGCCGCAGTTTCATGGACTCCGTTTCGGCCACCCTTGCCAAATCAGTCTGTCTCGCAAGCATTGAGGCGTTTAGCTTTAGTTCTGCTTTCAGTTCAGCAACCTCCCGGCGGGCATCTTCCAGCATATAAGTGTCAATGTTGTTTTCGGTCATGTTCGCGCCCTCCCCCCTGATCTCCATCGTCGCTCACTGTTGTAATATTCTTCCCTATACCGCGCCCGAAGTACATCCGCCGAACAGTGCGGCGAGCAATATTTTTGATTCCCGGTCTTCGGCAGAAACATATTTCCGCACACCGGGCAATCCCGCAGCGGAGTAAAAAGAACCCGAACGGCCCTGGCCTGAAGGTTTTTGCGGCGGCGCTTTTCCATATACCATTCCTGCCTGCAAAGCTCATCGCAATGATCGCGTCCGCACTCGGTACAACCGCAGAAGGGCCTGCCGTTGGGATAGGTGGGGTATTTGGTCATATCATCGTCACCCGGACGCCCAAATAGCGCAGGTCGTTGTTGATCCTGATGAATCCGGCCCAAGCGTCCGCCGCCCTTTCCATCTCAAACGGCATGGAGCATTTAATAACGATTTCGTGCGGGACGCCCTGGCTGTCTAAATCCTTTGATAACTGACACGCCCGCACGATCTCTTTCGTCCGAAGCTGCTTATTCCCCTTGGTTCTCCAGCCGTCTTTGTTTCCCTGATTTGCCATTATCGTAACCCTGCCTCTCCTTTCGGGGCTATTTCAACAATCCGATCCCATACTTTAAAATCTTAGCTTGCATTTTTCTTCTTTCATTGGCAGCATAGCCAGCAGCATAAGCAGCAGCAGCAGCAGCAGCAAAAGCAGCAGCAGCAAAAGCAGCAGCAACAGCAGCAGCATAAGCAGCAGCAGCAGCAGCAAAAGCAGCAGCAACAGCAGCATCAGCAGCAGCAGCATCAGCAGCATTAAAAGCAGCATCAGCAGCAGCAAAAGCATAAGCTTTTGTTTTTTTACTTGGGTTTTTCAAATATGCTTTTGCCGCTTCTATTGCATTGCGAGGTCTTTTATCATTTGGATATTTTCCCTCATAAATATCAATGACCTGTTCTGCTGCAAAAATAGCGTACTGCACAGATTGTTTCTTATTCATCAATCTGCATATTAACCAATTCCCCCACTTAGGGTTCTTATCAATTAAGCGGTTGAGCGTTGCGAATGTGTTGTGGTCTGTTTCATTTTGCCATGCTTTGATTGATTCTTCGCACGCATCTTGCGACCGTAACCACTCCAAAGTAATTGTCTTAATCATACCCTCTCCTTTCAAACTGGCCGTGGCTTGTATTTTCCTTTAACGATCAAGGCGCAAAGTATTATCATGTCTGCCTTTACATGATCCTTCTTTGGGGATCGGACGAGAATCAGAATGAAGTTTGTTGCACATTTCACACCTCCTGGTATGTCTTGATATGAGCCCGGCAATCATCGCACTCGGGCAGACACGGACAAGCGTGCGCTATATTCTCGATTGCCAGAACTGCATCCATCGCATGGCACTCATCGCACATCGTAGTCATTTGCTGGCGCAAAGCGGCGATCTCGGCGTTAAGAGCGCCCAGGCATTGCAGATAAAAATCATTGATGCCCTGAAAATTGATGACCTGCGTGTCCAGATCTTTGATTTCCTCGTCACGTTCACAGATTTCGCATGACCGCGCCAGACTGCTGTGCTCGCATTGCTTGCCGAGCGGTTGAACGGATACATTATTCATAGACTCACACCTCAAAATCTTCCGGAATGATCCAAGACAGGCTCTCGCACAGCTTCTTGATGCTGTGACCATGACTCAACGGGTCGTAAATCTCGGCCATCAAGTATCCAAGCGCCTTACAACTTTGATTTTGATCATCAGTGAAAGTTGTCAACCGGCTACAGCAACTCGTGGAACTAGTCGAAAATCATCCATTTGATTTCGCCGGTCGGCTTGACCAAGACCTGCATTGCCGACAAAGGAAACCGGCATTTCTCGTGCCCGATGCACTGAATCAGGAGCGGTTCGGCGAGAAGCGGAGCGAGCCGTTGCAGAAACTCCTCGAAAAAGTCTTCATCGCATTCCTCATCATCAGCATCATTCTTGAATATTTTTGGCCAATCGTAGCCATAAATATTAAGCCATTCCTCGGTGAGTTCGATGGTGACATCGGAGCTCGGCTCATAAAGGCCCAATAATCGTTTAACCGCCTCGATGTCTTTGACCCTTGCGCCATTGCTCACGGTCACTGCTTCGAAATTAGCCATGGTTGTTCCTCCTGCTCCTTGTAGATATTTTCGTATTCCGGGATCCACTCCCAGCGCATCTTGGCAATTTTGGCCGCCGCAAACCTGCGGGCTTGT
>JAKQTN010000073.1 GCA_029563075.1 Pseudomonadota bacterium | reverse complement strand
CTCAAACTGACCGATTTACGTTTTTATGCCGATGAAAATCATTAAACAAAAACAGCCTCACATGCCGATAAGTGTTTTGACAAAAAATACTTATATGCACGGAAGCTGTATGATTACTATCGGCAGAATTCCCAAAAAACTGCAAGGTTTTTTTCGGCCTGTCAAAAAACAGGTATCCGGCCATGTTTACGATTATTTCTGGTCGTTCGTTCTGGCCATGTGCATCGGCCACGGCAGCGCCATTGACAAGCTCGTCAAGCTGTTGCGAAACAGCGCCCATCGCACCAATCACGGCGAATTCCTGTGGCGCAGCAACTGGGGCGAGTCGGCGGTCATGCAGCACATTGCCCTGGACCTTCTGTGCAGCTTGTTCCACAAGAAAGACCGTAATCTGTTCTTTATCATCGATGACACCCAAATCCTCAAACGGGCCAAAAAGATGGATGCCGTTGGAAAATTGTTCCACCATGCCACCGGCAAATACGGCCACGGCCACACCCTTGTCAAGGTCTGCCTGTATTATCGCGGCGTCACCATCCCATGGGCATCGCTGCTGTATGTGAAGAAGGAACACGCCGTGGGCCTGGGGATCGAGTTTTTCAAGCTCACCCAACTGGCCGGACAGGCCATCCGTCGGGCCGAGTTGCCGGGCCGCTTCAAGGTAACCGTGTTGTTTGATGCGTTCTACCTGTGTCCCGAAGTGGCCAACGCCTGTAAAGAACGAAAGTGGCATTATATCAGTGTAGGGGCACTGAATCGCTGTTTTAAGGTCAAATCCCAAGGTTATAAATTGGGCAAATATGGCAGGAAGGTTCTCAACAACAGCGGCGCTTGGCGCCGGGTAGCCGGTCTGCGGAAAACCAAGACCTATCGGCTGGCTGAGCGCATCGGCAGGCTCAATAAGTTGGGCGAGGTCAAGATCGTGTTCTCCCGTCGTAAAGGAGACCGTAAACATATTGCACTGGTGACGGATGATGTGCGCGCGTCGATGGAAAAAATCGTCGCCGACTATCTGAAACGCTGGGCGATTGAGATGTTGATCAAGGATGAAAAACAGCATTTGGGGCTGGGCGATTACCGCGTCCTGCGGTACCGGGCTGTAGTTAGACACCTGCACCTGGTCGATTGCGCCTATGCCTGTCTGACCCACCTGGGCGTACAGGCCCAGCGTGCACAAGGCCACACGAAGAAGAACAGAGTGCTGCGACTTGAGCCGATCAGCAAACTCAAAGCGTCTCTGCGTCAGATGGTCTGGCAGGATACTATCAAAGATGTTGTCAAATACAGTCATGAAAAACCTGTGATCCGCCGCCTGGAAAAACTCCTCGCAGCCTAAAATCGGTCAGTTTGAGT
>JAKQTN010000081.1 GCA_029563075.1 Pseudomonadota bacterium | reverse complement strand
GTTATATAAAGAGGCAAATACTTCCTGAATGGCGTGCTTGATATTGTCCAAGCCCTGGATGTTCAGGAACGACTCTTGTTGACCCGCAAAGGATGCATCAGGCAAATCCTCTGCTGTGGCAGAAGAACGCACCGCAAAGGTGGCGCCATTTCCGGATTTTGCAGTCAGGATGGCATAGTGTTCAGCAATGGCTTTGTCCAGAGCGGGTGGAAAGGGTGCAGCCATAATCCATTGGCGAATCTGCTTGCCGCATATTGCAAGTGCTTGCGTATCATCTGCATTGAGCTTATCAAGTAAATCATTAATCTTTTTGTCTAACTCATTTTGCGCCAAAAATTCGCGGTAGGCATCGGCTGTTGTTGCAAAGCCCGTTGGCACACGCACGCCCTTGGCTGATAGCTGAGAAATCATCTCACCGAGCGAGGCGTTTTTACCGCCGACAGAGGAAACGTCGGTGTTTCGTAGATTTTCAAATGGAATAACGTGGACTGTCATCTTTTTCCCCTAGTTTTAATGGCGCATAATTTATTTATACATTTATGCTCTATTCTGCCAAACTGGCGTGCTATTGTCACGTCATATTAATAGCAATAAGACCGTAGTAATCTATACCCATAAATGATTAGTCAAAATTCTGCGCAAGTAGGTGCGTCAATCATATGGGAACACTGACACTTTACTTTCAATTTTGTCTCAAAAGGGTGCATGGCATGCAAAGATGGTACTTTTACAGTAGAGGCAATTTACACCCGGTCAAATGTTTCAGCCAGAAGTGTGTTTATATTGCATGAATAGCCGAGTTAAAGTTGAATTGATACATCATCATCATGAAGTTATTCCTTAATCAACTTAAACTTGTTGTGGTTTAGCTAATGTAAATCATGATTAGTTTGACGTTATGCCTTGCATTAGGGATAATCAAATTAGTTTTTAATAATTGCAGGTCATAAATAAAATGAAGCAATCCCACATAGAAGTGACCGAACGTATTATTGAAGTAAGTCGTCCAACCCGTACAGCTTATTTGCAACGCCTGGATGAAATTGCAAATCGAAAAAGAGGCGCGGACCGTCTAGGCTGTGCGAATGTGGCGCATGCCTTTGCAGCCATGCCTTCCAATGACAAATTGCGTGTGGTGGTAGAAAAAGCACCAAATATTGGTATTGTGACGGCGTATAACGAAATGCTTTCCGCGCATCAGCCGTATGTGAACTACCCCGATATTATCCGTGATGAAGCGCACAAGCACGGTGCAACCGTCCAGGTGGCTGGCGGTGTGCCTGCCATGTGCGACGGCATCACGCAGGGCGAGCCTGGCATGGAGCTGTCACTGTTCAGCCGGGACACGATTGCGATGAGTACCGCAATTGCGCTCCTACGATGTGTTTGATGCGGCGCTGCTCTTAGGCATATGCGATAAAATCGTACCTGGTCTTTTGATTGGTGCCTTAAAGTTTGGTCACTTACCTTGTGTGTTTGTCCCTGCCGGACCAATGAGCACAGGCATCGATAACACCACAAAATCCAAAGTGCGTGAAA
>JAKQTN010000064.1 GCA_029563075.1 Pseudomonadota bacterium | reverse complement strand
AAGCATTTGTATCTTGAGTCTTGCTTAAACCATACAACAAAACATTCTTAACCTTTTACAAGGCCAAGCATTCGTTGCGTCTAAGCAAGTGTCTTAACTACAAACACCCACACTTATCAGTCGTTCAGTTTGTTAAAGAGCAGTGCCAAATAATTACTATTAATTTTGGCGAAGCGCGCATTATACAGAGCTTTTCAGGCTGGTCAAGATTAAATTTGAAACATTTTTAATTTAATTCTCAAACCGTATTTGGCTTATCGCTTTTCACTTGTTATCGAAGCGAAGGCGCGCATTTTACAGGGCTTATACGTTTGGTCAAGCACAAATTTAAAAAATTACAAATTTATTACATATGCAGATCTAAAGCGGCAGCAAAAGCAATCTATTAATGACCCAAAAGGGCCATAGACTCCTGCATCGCAATCTATAAAATATAGATGCTAAAAAGTTATTTTGTTTGTATTGAAGGTTGCCAAATAAATGAAGCATATTTTTAACTTATTGTATATAAAGTCGTTACTGCTGTTAGCTAGCCTGACTATGTGCGCCAGCGTCATGGCGAACGATGCTGAAGCTCCGATAGGCGCCCAGCAAAATACTGAAAATTCAGCCTCATCATCAACTAAGCCGCCTATCGGCAATCAAGATGCCAAAGGATCGCTCAAAAATCCTAATTCAATGCTGGTTGCTATGGCATTCAAGTTCAAGAACTCCGATGGTACACCACGCGATTATGCGGAGGTAGCAGCCAATTACTGTCGTGCCGCCAGATCCGGCGATGCTGATGCGCAGTATGCGCTGGGCTGGATGTATGCCAATGGCCGAGGCGTTTCCCAAGACGAAAAAATTGCCGCGCAGTTATTTACCATGGCGGCAGAACAAGGACATGCCCTTGCACAAGAATCATTAACCAAGATTTCTGGCACCTCACCGCAGGCGCCTTTGCTTGCATGCCTTTTACCAGATCCGCCTGCACCTGTCGCGAGTTTGTCAAACGTCGAAACCGCGCAAAACGAACGAAAAGCCATTTCAGATAAAACGGCAGCATTGTTTTATTCACAAGCCCACATTCTAAAGCTGGTGAATAAGCTTGCACCACGCTACAACATTGACAGCAATCTGGCGATGGCTTTTATTGCCGTGGAATCAGGGTTTAATGTCCAGGCAACTTCACCGAAAAATGCACAAGGCCTGATGCAGCTTATTCCAGAAACCGCCAAACGTTTTGGTGTTAAAGATGCGTATAAAGCCGAGGACAACATTAAAGGCGGGCTGGCCTATCTGCGTTGGTTGCTGGCTTATTTTAAAGGCGACGTACAGCTGGTAGCGGCAGCCTATAACGCTGGCGAGGCTGCTGTTGAAAAACACAAAGGCGTTCCACCTTACGCAGAAACGCAACAGTATGTAAAGAAAATCGCCAAACTTTACAACAACTCAACCCATCCATATCAGGACAATTTGGTAAAGACTTCACCACTGCTTAATTCAGCTAACAAAAGAACGATGTAAGGAAGCGCCTTTATTTTAGTTACAATTACTTTCTTAAAGAATTGTAATCTTAGCAAACTTGCGCTTACCCACTTGCGCTACAAATGTCGCACCCTTATTAAGCTGTAAATTCCTATCACTCACTTTTTCACTATCCAGCTTGACGCCACCTTGCTCAATGGCGCGGTAGGCTTCTGAGGTGCTATCTACCAAGCCTGCCATTTTTAAAAGCTGCGCAATACCGATGCTCTGCGAGCCGATATCCACGGGCACTTCAGGCACATCATCCGGAATGCCGCCCTTGGCTCTGGTTTGAAAATCATTCAGCGCTTTTTCGGCGTCCTGTTGACTGTGGAAACGCGCGACAATCTCCTGCGCGAACCGCACTTTAATATTGCGCGGGTTTTCACCTGCTGCTACAGCAGCTTTCCATTGCGCGATAGCTTCTAGCGGTTCGAACGAAAGCAATTCGATATAACGCCACATCAATTCATCAGACACAGACATCAGCTTCGCGAAAATAATTTCTGGCGGCTCATTGATACCAATATAGTTGTTAAGCGATTTTGACATCTTGTGGACGCCATCCAAGCCTTCCAGCAACGGCATGGTAAGCACACACTGCTGCGCTTGGCCAGCTTGCTTTTGCAGTTCACGCCCCATCAGCAGGTTGAATTTCTGGTCGGTGCCGCCCAACTCAACATCGGCTTTCAGCACAACCGAATCGTGGCCCTGCAATAGTGGATACATGAATTCGTGAATCGCAATTGGCTGATTGGCTTTGAAACGTTTCGTAAAATCATCGCGCTCCAGCATGCGTGCCACTGTATGACTGGCCGCGAGTTTGAGCATGCCAGCTGCGCCTAGCTCGTTGAGCCAGGTCGAATTGAAAACAATTTCTGTTTTGTCTTTATCTAAAATCTTGAATACCTGGCTGGCATAAGATTTTGCGTTCTCCGCCACCTGATCTTTAGTAAGCGGCGGACGCGTGGTGCTTTTGCCAGTTGGGTCACCTATCATGCCCGTGAAATCGCCAATCAGAAATAAGACGTGATGCCCTAAATCCTGAAAGTGTCGCAATTTATTAATCAGCACCGTGTGCCCAAGATGCAGGTCCGGCGCAGTGGGGTCAAAACCTGCCTTGACGCGCAAAGGCGTACCTCTTTTCAATTTTTCGATGAGCTCTTGCTCAATTAACAGTTCTTCTGCACCGCGTTTAATAATCGCCAATGCCTGATTAATGTCTGTTTTCACAGTTTCTTCCAATAAAGTTTAGTCTTATGTTTTTTATAATTTGGTTGTTTTTTGTTGTTTTAACTTTTCTGTTACCATGCTTTTATATTCAAGCATTTGGGCGGTTTTAGTCATTTTTATGCTGCAACTGATACAGAAACGGGATAAAAAGCCTAGGTTTTCTATTTTAACGCAAAACCTCAGTCAGGTTGTGGCACAGGGATACCCTCTTTAAGAAAAACACTTAAATCATGCAATTATTCATTGGTATTATGTCTGGCACTAGCTTGGACGGCATTGATGTGGCTTTATGTTCGTTCGAGAACAATGCCTGTCAATTGCTTGACACGCATTTTGCGCCTTACCCCACCCAGATTAAAACTGGGCTACTTGCTTTACACAAACCCGGCAGCAATGAGCTGGAAGCCACGGCACTGATGAGCAACAGCCTGGCAGTCATGTATGCAGATGCGGTCAAGACTCTATTGGCTTCTAAAAAAATCAACACTTCTGCGATTACTGCGATCGGCTGCCATGGCCAAACCATCCGGCACCGGCCTGGCTTTAATGATGGCATAGGGTTTACGCTGCAAATCGGCAACGCCGCATTACTGACGGAACTCACCGGCATCACGGTGGTTTCGGATTTCAGAAGCCGCGACATCGCCGCTGGCGGCCAGGGCGCACCGCTCGTACCTGCTTTTCAAAAAGCCGTATTTGGCGATTCCCAGTTAAACCGCGCCCTGATCAACATCGGCGGCATTGCCAATATTACTTATCTTTCTAAAAAAGGTGATGTGCTGGGCTTCGACTCCGGCCCGGGCAACATGCTGCTGGACGCATGGGCGAAATTGCATTTGGGCAAGGCGTATGATGAAGACGGCGCATGGGCAGCCACAGGCGTGGTGCTTGACGTATTACTATATGACATGCTTGCTGAGCCTTATTTTGCAATGCCCCCGCCCAAGAGCACAGGACGTGATCTGTTTAACGATGACTGGCTGAAGCGGCATTTGCTTTATCCACATTTACGCCCGCAAGATGTCGCACGTACACTTGTAGCATTAACTGCGCAGAGCATTCATGATGCACTCGGAAAATGCGGCGATGTGGATGAAGTGTATTTATGTGGCGGCGGCGCACGCAACAGCTTGCTGAAAAACAGCCTGCAGTCATTATTGGGCGAAACAAAAGTATTGTTCACTGATGCGCTTGGCGTGGGTGTTGATTGGGTAGAAGCCGCAGCCTTTGCCTGGCTGGCCAAACAAACCCTGGAAAACAAACCCGGCAACTTGCCTGCGGTCACGGGTGCCAAAGGCCTGCGTGTATTAGGCGCCATTTACCCGCACTAAAACTCCCGCATTAAGCCACAAGCATCTTTCATACTTTATAATATTCACATTATCAAAATTAAGAAGTTCGTTATGAAACCAACCAAAGCCACCATCACCTTTGATAACACCCTCAAACCCATTGAATTGCCTGTGCTTTCCGGTACGGCGGGTAATGATGTGATCGATATCCGCGCGCTGGGCAAACATGGCGTATTTACTTACGACCCGGGCTTTATGTCCACCGCCTCGTGCGGTTCGCAGATTACATTTATTGATGGTGAAAAAGGTCTGCTTTACCATCGCGGTTACCCCATCGAGCAACTCGCAGAACATTGCGACTTTCTGGAAGTTTCCTATTTGCTGATGCATGGCGAGTTACCAAACGCCACTGAAAAAAACGAGTTCACCAAAACCATCAGCGGCCACACCATGCTGCACGATCAGCTCAACAATATATTCCGCGGCTTCAGGCGCGATGCGCACCCCATGGCCGTCATGATAGGCGTTGTAGGCTCGATGTCCGCATTCTATTTCGATGCGATGGACGTGTACAACCCGCAACATCGTGCGATTTCTGCACATCGTTTGCTCGCAAAAATACCCACCATCGCGGCCTGGAGCTATAAATACAATTCTGGCCAGCCGTTCATGTACCCCAAAAACAGCCTGAATTATGCTGAAAACTTCATGCACATGATGTTTGCCACGCCGTGTGAGGAATACACGCCCAACCCGGTGCTGGCCAAGGCATTCGAGAAAATCCTCATTCTGCATGCAGACCATGAGCAGAATGCCTCAACAAGTACCGTACGCTTAGTCGGCTCGAGCGGCGCCAATCCGTTTGCCAGCATCGCGGCAGGCATCGCTTCGCTGTGGGGGCCTGCGCATGGCGGTGCGAATGAAGCTACGCTCCAGATGCTGGAAGAAATTGGCGATGTATCGCGCATTGACGAATTTATCAAGCGCGCCAAAGATAAAACCGATACTTTCCGCCTGATGGGCTTTGGCCATCGCGTTTACCGCAACATGGACCCGCGTGCCGCCATTATGCGTAAAACCTGTCATGAGGTGCTGAACGAGCTTGGCCTGCAGGACGACCCGATGTTTAAACTGGCGATGGAGCTGGAAAAAATCGCGTTGGAAGACGAATATTTTGTCAGCCGCAAACTGTACCCGAATGTCGATTTTTACAGCGGCATAGTCATGCGCGCCATGGGCATTCCAAACTCGATGTTCACCGCCATCTTCGCCCTTGCCCGCACCGCAGGCTGGATAGCGCAATGGAGCGAGATGAATGCCGACCCGGAACACAAAATTGGCCGCCCAAGACAGCTTTATACGGGGGAAGCAAGACGCGAGTTTATGCCGATTGAGAGAAGAACTTGAAATACATTTGACGCAATAGCGCACCGAGGAAAATATGAGTCAAGAATCAGATCAACAGATTTTGTCAGTCCTGAAGGAGATTCGAGATGGGCAACGAGAAATCGTTACTCACCTAGAATCGCAACGAGCGCTAGCAACGGAGCAGCTAAGAAAGTCGCAAGAGCGAGTTGAAGAGTCGGTCGGTCTGCAAAAGGAAGCATTGCGCCGCCAGCAGAGCATCATGCGTATGGTAGTGCCAAGTATTCTAGTCTGCATTGCAGCCATTGCTTACTTGATTATTAGATACCTCTAATGACAGATCGACTCACATCCTGTGCAATACGCTTCACTATCGACGCCCTACAACACCTAAGACAACACCTCTACAAACCGCATGGATATTGCCTTACAGGCATCGTTAAATCATCCTGCAAACCCCAGTTGTTTTAAAGCTTTATACATATCACTTCCCACCACGCCGTAACCGCGTGCGTTGGGGTGTATCTGGTCCGCCTTTAAATCTCGTTCCGAAAGCACTTCTGAAAACACATCCTCAATCAACGGGGTGGCAGTTTCTTGGGCGATAGTTTCATACAACGGATGATCGGACAAATTACCCACAGCGGCTTTTAATGCGCTAATCTCTGGGATTGCCACCAGAATGGTCTTAACGCCTTGCGCCTTGGCGAGCGTTAAGATGTTTTTAAGATTGGTCATAATCTCGCTGTGCGGTGTCTGGTGCAGTAAATCGTTGCCGCCAAGCTCAACAATCAACAGCTTGGGTTGATGTTCTTCCAGCAGCTCCGGCAGACGCTCCAGCCCACCCGCCGTGGTATCACCCGGGATGCCAGCATTAATAATGTTCCAGCCTGTGGTTTTAGCCAATAAAGTCGGGTAATCTTCGCCCTGGTTTGCGCCTGTCCCGTAGCTTAAACTATCGCCCAAAACAACCACTGCTGAGCCTTTTGGAATGGGTGGGTATTTTTCACCTTGGCTGCAACTTGCCAGTATTAGGATTATTAGCAAATAAACAAATCTTTTCATTATCTGAACCTTATTAAAACCCAAACAAAAAGCCAAGCAGATGCTTGGCTTTTTTAATTTATTCAGCAAGTTAAGCTGAGAATCCTAAACAGAGAAAGAGCTGCCGCAGCCGCAAGTAGACTGCGCATTCGGGTTGCGGATCACAAATTGTGAGCCCTGTAGGCTATCCGTGTAATCAATCTCTGCGCCCATCAAGTATTGCAGGCTCATTGGGTCGATTAACAGGGTCACGGTATCTTTCATAACTTGCGTGTCGTCTTCGTTCACTTCTTCTTCAAAGGTAAAACCATACTGAAAGCCGGAACAGCCACCGCCGCTGACAAACACGCGCAACTTAAGGTCGGGCGTGCCTTCCTCTTCAATCAGTTCTTTCACTTTTTTGGCCGCATTGTCGGTAAACACCAACGGACTTGGCATTTCTACTTCTGCTGTATCTGCTACTGTATTCATTTCTTGCTCCTTTAAACCTTAATCGAAAGACCATTCATTTAGTCAATTGTTCAATCTAAAAATTTATTCTGTATCTTCAAGCACATTATCGCCAATGTAGACAAGTTTTCCTTCTATCACCGCGCCGGTGTGCATTTCGAGCGATTTGTAATGTAAATCACCCGTGATGCGGGCCTTGGTTTGCAGTTCAATAAAATGGCTGGACTTCACAGTGCCTATGACTTTGCCATTGAGCACGATTTTTGCCGCTGTCACCGCGCCTTCAATACTGCCATGTTCACTAATAATCAGCGTGCTTGGTGTGCCGTTCTGTTCGGTTACATCGCCGCGAATGGCGCCATCGACACGCAAACCGCCACTAAAATGCAAATCACCTTCAATACGGGTATCGGCACCCACGAGTGTATCAATGCGACTATCAATTTTGTTTGCTTTTTTAAAAAACATCTATTTTCCCAACTTGGCTTTAGCTAAATAATGTGCCAAAAAAATATTATTTTGACCTTTTGCCGCCCACCATATTTTTATAGAAGAATAAATCTTCCTTAATCTTAAGGTTCTCATCTTGAACGCTTGCAAGCTCTTTGGCAAGATTATTATTGGTTGCCAGTTCCACTTGCAGCTCACGCTGCGCGCCCACCAATTTGGTCTCCAGCTCTTTATTTTCAAGGGTAACTTGCTTTAATTTTTCGCCAAGGTTCTCAGTATCGCGCAACATCCAATATGCCGATGCGAAACCTAATGCCGCACACAAAGCTGCCAGCAAAGCGCGGAAATACCAAGGCCGTTGCGAACGCACCGCGACCTGCTTGGCTGTAAGCCCAAAGTGACGGCGGATTCTGCTGCGTACTGGTCTCATATCAACAAGCTCGGTTTACGGAAGTAACGGAACAACTTCCAGACCTGCGGCTTCATCAAAGCCGAACATAATATTCATGTTTTGCACCGCCTGTCCCGCCGCCCCTTTGACTAAATTATCCTGTACCACCAGCAATGTCAAATAGCCGGTATCCGCTTGTTTGTGCAAGGCAATCCGCAGATTATTGGCACCGCGTACAGAGCGCGTTTCCGGCAGGCTGCCCGCCGGTAAGACATCAACAAAGCGTTCTTGTTCATACCTTTTTTCGTACAGCGCCTGCAAATCTGTACTATTACCTTTGGGGGTAAGCTTCACATAAATGGTCGAGAGCATGCCACGTATCATGGGAATAAGGTGCGGCACAAAAATCAGATCGAGCTTATCGTCTGCCAGCTGTGTGAGCTGTGCGTGAATTTCCGGATGATGCCTGTGACCCGCTACGCCATAGGCTTTGAGATTGTCGCTCGCTTCGGCAAATAAAGTACCAATTTCAGCTTTTCTGCCTGCGCCCGATACGCCTGATTTCGAGTCCGAGACAATGGGTGCGGAAAAATCAATAAGGCCTTGCTCCAGCAACGGCGCCAAGCCAAGAATCACCGTGGTGGGGTAACAGCCTGGGTTGCCAATCACCTGTGCATTTTTTATTTGCTGCCGATACAGCTCTGGGATGCCGTACACCGCATTTTTGAGAATGTCAGGGCAGCTATGCGGCAGTTTGTACCATTTTTCAAACACTGCAATATCCTGCAGCCTGAAATCTGCCGCGAGATCGATGACTTTAACGCCTGCTGCCAACAGCGCCTTTGCCTGGCTCATGGCCACGCCATGCGGCGTTGCAAAAAATACCACGTCGCAAGTCCCTAAATTAGCGCTTGCAGGGTCGGTAAATACCAAATCGACATAACCGCGCAGGCTAGGAAACATGTCAGCTACCGGCATCCCGGCTTCACCACGAGAAGTAATGGCGGCAAGCTCTACCTGCGGATGCACCGCCAACAGACGCAGCAACTCGACACCTGTGTAGCCGGTGCCGCCAACAATACCTACTTTTATTTTCTTATTTGCCATAAGTCTTATCATAACAAAGTTAATGCATTAAATAAAAAAGGCCGCAATCGCGACCTTTTTTAATACTAGACGCTTTAAATTAGCGTTTAGAGAATTGTTTACGGCGACGTGCTTTGCGTAAGCCCACTTTTTTACGCTCAACTTCACGCGCATCACGCGTTACGAAACCTGCATGTGACAATGCGCTTTTCAACGCTGCATCGTAATCGATCAAAGCACGTGTAATGCCGTGACGCACTGCGCCAGCCTGGCCAGATTCGCCGCCACCCACCACGTTTACCATGATGTCGAAGCTGGCTGTGTTGTTGGTAAGCTCCAACGGTTGACGCAAAATCATACGTGAGGTCACACGTGAGAAGTATTCGTCGGCAGGCTTGTCATTCACAATGATATTGCCTTTGCCAGATTTTAAAAACACGCGCGCTACTGAACTTTTGCGGCGGCCTGTACCATAATTGTATTTGCCAATCATTTGTATATAACCTTAAATAGTCAATGCTTTTGGTTGTTGTGCAGCATGTTCATGCTTGTCGCCAGCATAAACTTTCATTTTTTTAATCATTGCGTAACCCAGCGGGCCTTTTGGCAACATGCCTTTTACTGCTTTCTCTAACGCGCGGCCTGGGAAGCGATCCTGCATTTTAGAGAATGTCGTCGTGCTGATACCACCTGGATAGCCAGAGTGACGATGATATTCTTTATCGGTCGCTTTTGCGCCAGTCACTTTAATTTTGTCGGCATTAATTACTACAATATAATCTCCGGCATCCACGTGAGGCGTGTAAATGGTTTTATGTTTACCACGTAAACGGTGCGCTACTGCACTTGCCAAGCGACCCAACACCAAATCAGTTGCGTCAATCACGAACCAGTCGCGTTGCACTTCGTGCGATTTAGCAGAAAAAGTTTTTCCAGAGAAAATATTCATAGTCTAACTACCAATACATTGCTTATAAAATCAAGAGGGCGGATTATATGCCCTCGAATGAAGGCTTGTCAATTGCCAAGCAGAGATTATTTGTTGATTTTTAATGTATTTACTTTATAACACTGTTTTCTTTGAATCTGCTTAAGATTTCAGTGCACGTGCCGATAGATTATTTAGTTGGCACACCGATTGCTTATTACCAATGCAAGACCAAGGCGAAGAATAAAACATCGAAAGCCGTACTTAAAATAAACAGGTGAGCAATATGCGAAGCAATTATACACTTAAACAGGCGGTGATTACCGCTTTGACCATACTGGCAGTTGGCACTCAAAACCAAGCGCTGGCGCTAGGTTTGGGCAATATCGAGGTTAAATCACACCTTGGGCAGCCTCTGCGCGCGAGCATCAAAATACAAGGCGCCGGTGAGCTGAAGAATGAGGCTTGTTTTAGGGGAATCAACGATTACAGCGCAGAAAACCAGCTTGCCAACGTAGATTTCAAGTTATCTAAAGCTGTCGATGATGTCGCGATTTTGACAGTCACCACCAGCCAGGTCATCAATGAACCGATTGTTAATTTATCTGTAATCGCGGAATGTGACGCCAGCATGCGTCGTGATTATGTGCTGCTGCTGGATCCGCTGTTGACTGCCGAAGTTGAAAATCCGTCTGCTGAAGCTGCTGTGATCACTGAGGACAAAGCCGGCTCAAAAGCCAATAGCACAGCCGGAACTGCCGCACAGAAACAAACTGTAAACGCGCCCGTAAGCTCTTCAAAAAAAACTACCGGGAAAAGGCAGAAAAATAGCAAAAGCCCTAATAAAAACATTGTACTGACCGCCGGCTATCAAGTTGAAAAACCCACAGAAACAATCGCAGCCAGCGCAGAAAATTATACTTCAAAAGAAAATAAACCGCGCTTGAGCATTTCTGGCGGCGATGCTTCAAATATTAACTTGAACAGCGCCCAGCTGCGCCTGGACAGAGAATTGCATTTCACGCCGGACACAGCGCCGCAAGCGCTTGCGGCCGAGGTTGAAATCCAAGACGAAATCACTGTGATGAGCAATCGTCTGGCACATCTTAAACAGCAAGTCGACACGTTAGCACAGGCCAATCTTAAGCTTAAAAGCGAAAATCAGCTTATAACACAGCAATTAAATGAAGCTAACGCGTTGAATAATAAGTTGGATTTTATCGGATATATATTAGGTGGCGGGCTGCTGATGGCCGGCGTTAACATCGCGGATAAGTGGCGCAGGCGCCGTCAAATTCAGCAGCTTGAAAATGCCCAACTCGCATGGGTAAACAACAGTAAAGCAACCACTAATTTTGGCAGTTTGGAAGAATTTGATACAAACGATGATTTTTTTGAACTCGAAACCCGTCAAGAACTAAAGAACACCGCTGAAAAATCAGCGGAAATTGCGGATGCTTCTGAAGATACAAAAGAACCCGCAGTGTCGTTTACGGTTGAGGAATTTAACTCCGAAAACAATGTGCTGGACCATGCCGATGTATTTTTGTCTCACGGCCGCACCAGCCTGGCAATTCAGCTGTTGCAAAATCATTTGCTGGATTTTCCGAAACAGTCGGTCACCATCTGGATGTACCTGCTCGACTTGCTTGCCAAAGAGAATCTGCAGGCGCTGTACGAACAAACCGCGCTTGAATGCAAGGAACACTTTAATATCAAGATTGCCGATTTTTCCAGAAACGAGGATGAATCAAACAGCAGTCTGGAATCATACACACGTATCATGGCGGGACTGCAACAGTTTTGGGGCAAGCCTGCCGCACTGACCTACCTGGATGATCTGATTTACAACAGCCGCCTGGAAGTGCGCGTGGGCTTTCATAAAAACGTGATTGAAGAACTCCTCTTATTAAGAAGCGTGGCACAGGAAGAGTTAAAAACTGCTGAAGTGATTCAAATAGATGAGAAGAAACTGGCAATGAAAGCACTTAAGGAAGCGCGCCTTGCAGCCAAAAGAGAAGAGAAACTCAAACAAATGGACGAGTTGCCAGAGCTTAATGCGCTGGACAATTCGGTGCCGGAAGACACCTCAACACCTTTGGAAAGATTTGAATTTAATCTGGTTGAGTACAAATAAAAGGATTCAGCGGATAATGTAATATTCTATCGCTAGGCCGATAAATATCACCAAGCCAATCCAGTTGTTGTGTAAAAATGCTTTAAAACAATTGGTTTTGTTACGGTTTCTTATCAAAATGTATTGCCTGCAGGCCAATACCAGAGCGGCTCCCAGGCCGATGAAATAAAACTTTCCATAGCCCATAAACTTGCCCACATAGACTAGCAAGCCCAGCATGACGGCATAACAAGCCATCACCGCAATCACGTCGTATTTGCCAAAAAATATGGCGGAAGAGTTAATGCCGATCTTTAAATCATCGTCCCGATCCACCATCGCATATTCCGTGTCATAAGCTATCGCCCAGAAAACATTAGCGACCAGTAACACCCATGCTAATGGTGGAATATAATCATTCACAGCGGCAAATGCCATGGGAATACCAAAGCCGAATGCCACGCCCAAATAAGCCTGCGGGATCGCCAGAAAGCGTTTGGTAAACGGGTATGTGGCAGCCAGAAACAAGGCCACGAACGACAACATAATCGTGGTTTTATTAAACAGCAGCACTAATCCGAACGCCACCAGACATAAGCCAGAAGCCAATAAATACGCCTCTTTTGCGCTGACTTCATTTGTTGCTAATGGCCGATTTTTGGTGCGCTCCACCAGACCATCATATTTGCGATCAGCAATGTCGTTCATCACGCAGCCCGCGCTGCGCATCAGTACCGCGCCTGTGACAAAAATCAGCAAGACAATCCAATCCGGAATGCCGCGCGAAGCCAACCACAATGCCCATAGCGTAGGCCACAACAACAACAAAATGCCGATGGGTTTATCCAGCCGCATTAAACGCTCGTAAGCGTCTAGTTTTTTACTTATGTTTTCAAAATTCATTTTAATAATTGTTCTAAAAAAACTTCAGTAACGAGAATTCTAGCGCAATTTAAACTGAAAATTGAGCGACGCGCCCACAACACTTTTGGTGCTACAGACATGTGCTCTGCAACCCGCATGGATATTGGATGGTGGCGTGACAGTTTTTTATATTCCAACGGCGTACGCTTTACTCTTGGGTTAGCAAACAAAGTTGCACCGAGCGGTTTATTACCTAACCGGCCAAGTCCATTCCATGCGCCTCTTAAGGACGCTCTTGGCAACACGCTATGCGCAAACACCACTGGCTGGCCGTTGCCAAACAATAATACTTCACGTATCAGTGCATGCTGACAGGCTTTCAGGCCAAGTACGGTGGTTTCATCTGCCAATGCCTTAGCATTCTTTTGCAGCATTGGCTGCACAGCAAATTCGCGGTAGCGTGCTTTTAAGCACGCGGTCAGCGAACTGTTATCAATCAGCCATGGCCGAAAATTGCCGCTCCATAACGGCCTGCCAAGCCATCCTGACTTTTTGTTATGCTGATGCATATGAATTTTCATTGATTAAACTTTCACCAATTCCCCTGCGTGGCTCAACCACCGTTCCAGATGCTGCTCAACCGCTACTGGATATTCTTTTATGAGCTTATCCGCCATGTTTTTCGCCGCCTCCAGCAAATCGGCATCGCGTTCCAAATCCGCGATTTTGAGCATGGGAACGCCGCTTTGGCGCGTACCCAAAAACTCGCCCGGGCCGCGCAAATGCAAGTCCGCCTGCGCAATCGCAAAACCGTCGTTGCTCTCATAGATCACCTTCAATCGTGCACGCGCGGTTTCACTAAGTTTGTTCTGATACAACAGGATACAAGTGCTTTTGGCCACGCCACGCCCTACGCGACCGCGCAGCTGATGCAGCTGACTCAAGCCGGAGCGTTCTGCATGCTCGATCACCATCAAACTGGCATTGGGCACATCCACGCCGACTTCTATCACCGTAGTGGCAACTAATAATTGTATGCTGCCTGCGCTGAATTGCGCCATGACTGCCTGTTTTTCGACCGGCTTCATTCGGCCATGCACCAGGCCGATATTGAGTTCGGGAAAGGTAGTTTGCATGTATACGAACGTATCATTGGCAGTTTGTAACTGCAAGGCTTCAGATTCTTCAATGAGCGGGCACACCCAATAGGCCTGGCTGCCTGCCATGCAGGCCTCGCGCACGCGCTGCAGAACCTCATCGCGCCGCTGATCTGATACCAATTTTGTCACAATCGGCGTACGGCCTGGCGGCAGCTCGTCTATCACCGAAACATCCAGATCAGCAAAATAACTCATGGAAAGCGTACGTGGTATCGGCGTGGCGGACATCATGAGCTGATGCGGTTCTGGCTCACCTTTTTTACGTAAGGCCAAACGCTGCTGCACCCCAAAGCGGTGCTGTTCATCAATGATCGCTAAGCCTAATTTATTAAATTGCACGGCGTCCTGAAACAACGCATGCGTACCCACGGCAAGCTGGGCGCGGCCTGTGGAGATGTCAGCAAGTGCTTGCTCACGTTCTTTTTTACTTTGGCTTCCTGTGAGCCACGCGATATTCAGTCTAAGCGGCATAAGCCATGTTTCAAATTTCTTGTAATGCTGCTCCGCCAGAATTTCAGTCGGCGCCATCAGCGCAACTTGCCAGCCGTGCTCAATCGCCTGCAACGCAGCCATGCAAGCGACAACGGTTTTACCGCTACCCACATCGCCCTGCAACAGACGCTGCATGGGGTGCGGCTGCGTTAAATCATGGCTGATTTCCGCCACTACTTTTTGCTGAGACTGGGTTAAAGCGAACGCCAGATTTTTTAATAACTGCGGCACCAAAATTTGCGAGGCCGAGATAGACGGCGCGTCTAAACTACGCCGTTTTGCGTAATGTTTGCGCATGGAAAGCTGTTGCGCTAATAGCTCGTCAAACGCCAGCCTGCGCCATTCCGAAGTACTGCGATTTTCTAGTGCGCCTAAATTGGCCTCGGGCGGCGGATTGTGCAGTGAGTGAATACTTGCTGCAAAGCTGGGAAGATTTAACTGTCTGTACACGCCGGCCGGCAAGGTTTCACCCAGCGCATCCAGATTGAGTGCAATCCGAATCGCCTTACGGATATTCGGCTGCGTAAGCCCTGCTGTAGTGGGGTAAACCGGGGTGAGCGTTTCAGCAACCTGTGTTTTTTCGCCCACATGTTTGCATTGCGGATGCACCATCTCGTAACCAAAAAAGCCGTGACGCACTTCGCCATATACGCATAATTTGTTACCCACTTTTAGCGCAGCAATTTGGCTGGGGTAAAAATGCAAAAAGCGTAACGTCAGCTGTCCACTGGCATCTTCCAACCTTGCAACCAAGGCTTTGCGCGGCTTATAAGTGACTTCGGCATGCACAATTTCACCCTCAACCTGCGCCGAATCACCCAACCGCAAATCACGTATTTGCGTAATGCGCGTTTCATCAATATAACGCAGCGGTAAATGCAGTAACAAGCCCTGAATAGTCGAGATGCCGAGTTTGCCAAGACTCGCAATTAACGGTTTGCTAAAAACCTTAAAATCGGCAAGATTACTCAGATGCAGCCTTTAGGATATGGGATTAAGTGAAACAACGTGCAAAGCGCATTTCAACACAGCCCGTTATTGTATTTTTTCTTCATTGTGAACTCCCTTGACGCGGTTAATCCTCACCACATCCGGTATTTTGCGCAAATTGCGCATTAATTCGGCCAAATGGATGCGGTTACGCACCTGCACGGTAAAATTCACATTTGAATATTTGCTGCCATCCGGCTCTTCCACGCTCACATTATCAATATTCGAGCCGACATCCGAGATGCCTGCAGCAATTTTGGCCAGCATGCCGCGCTCGTTGGCCACTACCATGCGCACGTTGACTTTAAACAGTTTTTTATTGTCGGCATCCCATTCCACATCCAGCCACCTGTCAGGATCCAGCTTGAATTTGCGGATGTTGGGGCAATCATGCGTGTGGATAATGAGGCCTTTATCTTTGTTGATAAAGCCTAAAATCGGGTCACCCGGAATGGGTCGGCAACATTGCGCAAACTGTACTGCCATGCCTTCCGAGCCGGTAATGGTGATGCTGTCAAATTTCTTATGCGTTTTTGGTGTTGAATTTTCAAACCCGTGCAATTCCGGATTGCCCGCCGTTAATTGATGTGCCACCATCAGGCTCACGCGCTTGCCGAGCCCAATATCGGTCAGAATCTCCGATTTATGTTTAGCGCCATAATCGCGCATCACTTTGTGCCATTGCTTTTCTGGCACCGCGCTCGGATCCACATGCAAAGCCCTTAACGCCATATTCAGCATGCGCTCGCCCAAATGGGCGGATTCTGTGGCCTGCAGCGTTTTTAAATAATGCCGGATGTGCGAGCGCGCCTTGCCAGTCACCACATAGTTGAGCCAGGCGGGGTTGGGTTTTGCCAGCGCAGCGGTAATAATCTCTACATTGTCTCCATTGCGCATCTCGGTACGCAGCGGCGCGAGTTCGTTATTGATTTTAACCGCCACGCAGCTATTGCCCACATCGGTGTGTACCGCATAGGCAAAATCCACCGCGGTAGAGCCTCTGGGAAGCGCCAAAATATTGCCTTTTGGCGTAAATACATATACTTCGTCCGGAAACAGATCGACTTTGAAATTCTCTAAAAACTCGTATGAGTCATCGCTTTCGGTTTGAATCTCCAGCAAACGCTGCAGCCATTGATGGGTTTGCTGTTGTAAAGTCGTGAGGTTGGCATCGGTGGTTTTATACTTCCAGTGTGCGGCCACGCCGGCATTAGCGATTTTATGCATTTCTTCAGAACGGATCTGCACTTCGATCGGTGTGCCAAATGGACCAAATAAAGTGGTGTGCAACGACTGATAGCCATTGGCTTTGGGAATCGCAATATAATCCTTGAATTTGCCGGGTATTGGTTTATATAGCGCATGCAGGCAGCCCAGCGCCAGATAACAGCTGGCGGCATCTTTTACCACCACCCTGAACCCGTATATATCATGCACTTGCGCCAGTGCCGTGGCCTTGTTCATCATTTTACGGTACACGCTGTACAGATGCTTCTCGCGACCTTTGACATCCGCTTCGATATGCGCATCCGTCAGACGCTGCTTGATCTCTTCCAGTATCTTGCCGATCACCTCTTTGCGATTGCCGCGTGCCACCTTTATCGCCTTGGAGATCACACGATAGCGCATGGGGTACAGATATTTAAAGCTTAAATCTTCAAGTTCCTGGTAAACGGGATTGAGGCCCAGTCTATTGGCAATAGGTGCATAAATCTCCAGCGTTTCACGCGCGATGCGTTTCTGCTTTTCTGATTTCATCGCGTCCAGCGTCTGCATGTTATGCAGCCTGTCAGCCAATTTCACCAGAATCACGCGCACATCCTGGCTCATGGCCAACAGCATTTTGCGGAAGTTTTCGGCCTGTGCCACGGTAGCGCTTTGAAACTCGATTTTATCCAGCTTGGTCAGGCCGTCTACCAGTTCACCCACTTGCTTGCCGAATTTTTCGGTGATGGCGGCGACAGCGACCCCAGTATCTTCCACCACGTCATGCAGCAAGGCGGCGAGCAAGGTCGGCAAATCCAGATGCAGCTTGGCTAAAATACAGGCTACTGCAACTGGGTGTGAAATATAAGGCTCGCCGGTTTTACGCGTTTGGCCTTCGTGCGCAGCAGCAGCATAGCGGTAGGCCGCCCACACTTGCTCGATGTCGGCCTGGCTAAAATATTCTTTGAGTAAGAGTGTGAGCTGCGAGGTTTCGGAATCTGCCGGCAGCAAAGGCGGCTCGGCAGACTGGAAGGGTTCCGCTGATGGTTTAAGAGCGGTTTTTGCCATGATTTTAAATGCTGAAACTTACATGCTCAAAGCTTGCTGGAAGCTTAAGAATGCGTACGTTGGTTTAAAATCTCCAAACCCACTTTACCTGCGGCGATTTCACGTAATGCAAGTACAGTCGGCTTGTCTTTTTGCCCTACACCATGCACAAACGGATCTGAGCCATTCGCCAGCTGGCGCGCGCGATACGCCGCAACCAGCGTCAACTGAAAGCGGTTAGGAATTTTTTCTAAACAATCATCTACGGTAATACGGGCCATAATAATTTCCTTTAAGTTAACTTTTGAATGAGGGCAGCGTAGCGCTGCAACTGTGATTGGGATTCAAGCCTGCTTGCACGAGTGATCGCCATTAGGTCTTGCAAGGCTACCTCGAAGTTATCGTTGATTGTAACATAGTCAAACTCCACTACATGACGCATTTCTTCACGCGCTGCTGCTACGCGCTTGGCGATGACTTCCGCGCTATCCTGGCCGCGATTATTCAGCCTTTCCGCCAGCGTTTCTACCGATGGCGGCAGAATAAAAATGCTGATCGCCTGTGGATAAATGGCACGCACCTGCGCGGCACCCTGCCAGTCGATTTCCAATATCACATCATACCCTGCCTGCAACGCAGTATCCACGCCGCTTTGCGAGGTGCCATATTTAGCGCCATGTACATCGGCGCTTTCCAAAAAACCACCTGCAGATAGAATTTCTAAAAATTGTGCTTCGTTCACAAAGTGGTAATGCACGCCATTTTCTTCACCGCTGCGCGGCCGCCGCGTGGTATGTGAAACAGAACGCTTGATTCGCGCATCTTTAGCCAGCAACGCCTCAACTAGGCTGGTTTTGCCTGCACCAGAGGCGGCGGTGATAATAAATAAGCTACCTGAAATCATCTGTCTATTTTAGACGATTTTAGGCTTTATTCATTACACTCTATTTTAAATATTTGCTATTCAATATTCTGAATCTGTTCTCGCATTTGTTCGATCAGCACCTTCAGTTCCATCGAAATCTGGCTGGTTTCGATTGCCACTGACTTCGAGCCCAGCGTATTCGCCTCACGGTTCATTTCCTGCATTAAAAAATCCAGCCGCTTGCCCACGGCACCCGCCGCATTCAGAATGCGCTTCACTTCCTCGATGTGTGAAGTCAGGCGTGACAGTTCTTCATCCACATCGATACGCTGCGCAAACAACACCATTTCCTGGCGAATGCGCTCGTCATCGTTGCTGTTGGTGGCCTCATTCAGTTTGGCGGTGAGTTTTTCCTGATATTGCCTGATTAATGCCGGCATCATCGGCTTCACTTTTGCGACATGCTGTTCTATTTGTTGCAAACGCTCCAGAATCACAGCCTTTAGCTTCGCGCCTTCGCGCGCTTTGGCCTCGATTAAATCCTGCAGCACTGTGTTCAAGGCGGCTCTTAAATCGTTTTCGAGCACATCCATATCTAATACCTCAGTCGCCATTACGCCCGGCATTTGCAGTATCTCTAACATGTTAACCGGCTGTGTATGTGGAAAATATTGCGCGGCGGCTTTTGCGCTTTCAGCTATTTGCTGCAATACGGCATGGTTAAGCTGCGGCAGGCTTCCGTTAGCGAGATTACGCACCAAGTTGAGACGGCAATCCACCTTGCCGCGCCACAGTTTAGCCTGAATAAGTTCGCGCACCACAGCTTCAAACATACGTAAATTGTCATCCAGTTTTAGCTGCAGTTCGAGATAGCGATGATTCACGGAACGCAGTTCAACCATCAAAATACCGTTTGTAGTGTTGCATTCTTGCGACGCAAAGCCCGTCATACTTAATATCATAGCTTGCTTTCTTAAAGTAATTGATGATAATTGTATCAAATACCCATGATTTTATGAGAGAATATTCCCAACTAGTTACATTAACGATTATTATTTGAACCAATAGATGGCTACCAGTAAAAATCAACCTTTGCCTATCGGCTATATACTGCAAGACTATATCATCACCAAAGTCTTGAGTACTGGCGGTTTTAGTTTTGTGTATCTTGCCCAGGATTTGAACAAGAACATTGTCGCCATCAAGGAATACATGCCCACTGGACTAGCCCTGCGCGAAGAAGGCGCTACTGTGCTGCTGGGCACAGAAGATGATGCAGCTACTTTCAAGCATGGCCTGAAATGCTTTTTTGAGGAAGGCTTGGCGCTCGCCAAAATTGATCACAAAAACATCGTGCGCGTGATTAATTTCTTTAGAGAAAACAATACCGTTTACATGGTGATGCAGTACGAGCGCGGCAAATCGCTGCAGGATTACATCCTCTCGCAACCAGACCCCGTCAACGAAAAATTTGTGCGGCGCGTATTCGGCGAGTTGCTCAATGGCCTGCGCGAAGTCCACACGCAAAAACTGCTGCATCTGGATATCAAACCGGCCAATATCTATATTCGCCTGGATGGTTCACCGGTATTACTGGATTTTGGTTCTGCCAGGCAAACGCTGACCCAGGTGCAATCCAAGCTGTCGCCCAGCTATACGCCGGGTTTTGCGCCACCCGAGCAATATTTTGAACGCAAGCAGCTGGGGCCCTGGAGCGACATTTACAGCGTGGGTGCAAGCATGTATTCCTGCCTGGCGAGGTCTGCCCCCATGGCTGCGAATCTGCGCGTTAAAGAAGATTCGTTGATACCTGCGGTCAAAATGGGCAAGGGGCTTTATACGGAAGAATTGCTACAGATCATTGATAATTGCTTGAAACTCGATTATCTGGAAAGACCGCAGAGCGTGTTTTCCCTGCAAAAAACCCTGCTTGAGAACGTGCCTCCGCTAGTACCCAAAAAACCTAGTCTGGTACACAAAATCAAGCATGTGCTGAATAAACCGCTGTAAGCATAGATTTGCCAAATGAAATTCACTATTTATCAGAATAGCCGCCAGGGGCCAAGAAAGTACAATCAGGACAGGCTGGCCTACTCTTACAGCAAAGACGCCCTGCTGCTGGTGCTGGCCGATGGCATGGGCGGCCACCGCAATGGCGAAATTGCCGCACATCTGGCGGTTAAAACGCTTACCGAGGCATTCGAGCGCCTGGCCGTGCCAACGCTCAGCAGCCCGGCCAAATTTCTAATCGATCATATTCAGCAGGTACATGACATGATCGAGAACGTCACGCAGTCCGAAGATCTCATCGAATCACCGCGCACCACCATCGTGGCCGCCATTATCCAGCGCGGCTATTTGTATTGTGCGCACGCGGGCGATTCGCGCCTGTATCATTTTCGTAATGGGCATTTGCTGTTTCGCACCGAAGACCATTCCGTGGTGCAATCGCTCTATAAAAAGGGCATGATCAGCAAAGAGGAAATGGCAACACACCCTTACAAAAACAAAATCTATAATTGCGTCGGCGGCGAAACCCCGCCGCAGATTGATTTGTCCGACAGGCACGAACTGCTCGAAGGCGATACCGTATTGCTATGCACGGATGGCGTATGGGGCGTGCTTGATGACCAGCAAATCAAGGAAATTATGCAACAAAACAAGACGATTATTGATGTCACCACCGAATTAATGGACAGCGCCGAATTTGCCAGCGATGAAAAAGGCGACAACATGAGCGCCATCGGTTTGCAATGGGGCGATCGGTTAATGAGCCAATCTGCGGTTTCTACACAGTTGATGCCGCTGGGCGAAACGACCACCATCATTAATCCGGTCACGCATCAGAATTTTGAAGAAACCGACCCGCTCGAGTTGTCTGATGACGATATTGAAAAAACCATCGCCGCTATCCAGAACGCTTTGAACAAAACACAGCAGAAGCCTAAGATTTAATACCAAGAATCTAAGTCTTAAGGCTTCAAAACCAGAATCTTAAAAAAATCCATGTTATAAAACCAATCGCATGGCGCATCGCTTATAATTGCCTTTTTCCATGAAACAATTATTAAGCAAATCAACATCATGCAAGCTCATCATCGCCCTAGCCAGCGCGCCAGTCATCAGCTGCGCGACATTGAAATCATCCGCCATTACACCAAGCATGCCGAAGGTTCAGTACTGATCAAATTTGGTGATACGCATGTGCTGTGTACCGCCAGCGTAGAAGAAAAAGTGCCCGGATTTCTCAAGGGCAAAAACCAGGGCTGGGTGACGGCTGAATACGGCATGCTGCCGCGCTCCACTGGCAGCCGCATGGACAGGGAAGCCGCCAAAGGCAAGCAATCTGGCCGCACACAGGAAATCCAGCGTCTGATTGGCCGCAGCTTGCGCGCCATCATCGACCTGGAAAAACTCGGCGAGCGCAGTATCCATCTGGATTGCGACGTGATTCAGGCCGATGGCGGTACGCGTACCGCCAGCATTACCGGCGCTTATGTAGCATTGCATGATGCCGTTTCAACACTGTTAAAAAGTGAAAAAATTACTGAGAACCCGCTCAAGCAAGCCGTGGCGGCGATTTCGGTGGGCGTGTACAAAGGTGTGCCCGTGCTGGATTTAGACTATATCGAAGACTCCGACTGCGACACCGATATGAACGTCGTCATGACTTCAGGCGGCGGCTTTGTGGAGATTCAAGGCACCGCAGAAGGCGAACCGTTTGATAAAACCGCGATGAATGCCATGCTGGATCTGGCGCAGGCTGGTATTACCGAATTGCTCGGCAAGCAAAAAGCAGCATTGGGCTTATAAGTGCTAAAAAAATTAGTCCTCGCCAGCGGCAATGCTGGCAAACTGCGCGAGATCCAACAACTTTTATCACCCCTTGATATAGAAGCTGTACCACAGTCGGCATTTAATATTGCCGAAGCGGAAGAGCCGCACTGCACTTTTATCGAGAACGCGCTCGCTAAAGCGCGGCATGCCAGCCTGCATTCCGGCTTGCCTGCGCTTGCCGACGATTCCGGAATTTGCGTCGATGCCCTGCAAGGCAAGCCAGGCGTGCACTCTGCGCGTTTCGCGAATATTAATAATAGCGAACCAAAAAGCGATGCAAAAAACAATCAGGCACTTTTGAACGCGCTGGCAAACGAAACCAGCCGCTCGGCCTATTATTATTGTGCGATTGTGCTGGTTCGCCACCATGATGACCCACAGCCTTTGATTGCAGAAGGCATCTGGCGCGGTGAAATATTAACTGTACCGCGCGGCACAGGTGGCTTTGGCTATGATCCATTATTTCTGGATGTTGCTTCAGGTAAAACAGGTGCCGAATTAACGCCCGAAGCAAAAAACAAAATCAGCCATCGCGGACAGGCATTGCAACAATTGATTAAGAAATTACAGGATTTATCATAATGAAATCACCCCTGACATCTCTGCCAGTATGGGTGCGCGACAACGGAAGCATTGTATCCTGCACCGAAAAAATCAAAGTCATGCGCGAGAATTTTGAGGAAATCAAACAAATCGCCCAGGACGCGCTGGAAGATGGCTTGCTGATGGAAGTATCTGAGACACAAATGCGCGAGGCCTTGCATCATTTGGTCGATCAGCTTGTGAATCCTTATCTAAAACAAAAAGCAGCGATTGAAAAAAGTTATCCCCATTAATCCGGAAGCAAGCTTCAATGCGCCTGCAAGGCCTATCAATACACGCTCACCAATTCTGGGCGAAGCTACGCTATCCGGCCTCACCACACCGCCGCCGCTGTCGCTTTATATCCACATTCCGTGGTGCATAAAAAAATGTCCGTATTGCGATTTTAATTCGCACGAGTCACGCAGTGAGATCCCTGAAAAACATTATGTACAGGCACTTATTAAGGATTTGGAGCAATCCGTGCCGCGTGTTTACGGGCGCAAAATCAAAAGCGTGTTCTTTGGCGGCGGCACGCCGAGCTTGTTTTCGCCCGAAGCCATTGATGAAATTCTAAGCGCGGTGCGCATGCTGATGCAGCTGGAGTATGGCGCAGAAATCACGCTGGAAGCCAACCCGGGCACAGTCGATACAGCACATTTTGTGGGCTACAAACAGGCGGGTGTAAACCGAGTATCACTCGGCATACAAAGTTTCAATGCAGATTACCTCAAATCACTGGGCCGCATTCATGACGATAAACAAGCCATACAAGCGGCTGAATTGGCACTTGATACCTTTGAGCGGGTCAATTTGGATATGATGTATGGACTACCCGAACAAACGCTTGCACATGCTTTGCAGGATGCGCAGCAGGCGGTCGTGCTTCAACCTGACCATTTGTCTTTTTACCATTTGACTTTAGAGCCGAATACGCCGTTCTACCGCACGCCACCGAGTTTGCCTGATGATGACGCCAGTGCGGAAATGCAGGAAAAAATAGAAGCTTTACTGGCTGAAAATGGTTATGAACATTACGAAACTTCTGCCTTTTGCAAACCCAGATCGCAGGCGCGGCATAACCTGAATTATTGGCAATTTGGCGATTATTTAGGCATTGGTGCGGGTGCACATTCCAAATTGAGTTATCACAATAAAATCACCCGCGAAACACGTCATAAACACCCCAGAAACTTTATGGAAAACGCCGAAAGCGGCAATGCCGTGGATAACGTTTGGACGGTTGAAAAGGCCGATCTGGGCTTTGAGTTTATGATGAACGCGCTGCGGTTAACAAAAGGGTTTGAAACAATGCTGTTTACAGAGCGTACCGGCATGCCCTGGGGGGCAATATCCATGCGCCTTGCAGAGGCATCAAATAAAAGTTTTATTACACAACAACATCAATTCATTCAGCCGACCCTGCTCGGCAGACGTTACCTGAACGAGCTGCTGCAGATCTTCCTGGATTAACTTATTTCTTTACGCGTATCCAGCAGCGCAATCAGCAATAAGATTTCGCTTAATACCGCTTTACCGAAACCCGTGCGCTCGCCACCGCGGTTATCAGTAATCAGGCTGCGTAAATACACCGCCGCCGCGTCATCTGGCCACGTGCTATACAGTTTTTCCATGATATGCGGAAACTCTTCCAGGCTTTGCGCCACCACCATGGCGATTTCTGTATCCTGCCAAGCGGGCGCGATGACGTTAAAAGTCTCATGTAAGCCTGTGGCGTAATGCTCAAAATCCTGTTGCAGATTAAGTTTTCTAAAAATTTCCAATAGGTACAGCCAGTGATAGATCGAGGCTTTCGGCTGTGATTCAATCGTCAATTTAAGGTGGACGATCGCATCGCTGGTGCGATTGATGCCCATCAGCAGCCTGGCTTCCTCCAGCGTAGCCTCCAGCCTGGATTCGGTCTCTTTAGCTGCTTTCGCCAGTCGCGTAGCTTGCACAGTTTCATACTCGGTTTTTACCAGCGTATTTTGCCAATGTCCGCCCATATCGGGCATAGTCGTCTGCACACTGGTGGCAACAAAGCCCATTTTTGCAGCCCTATTTTGCCGGTATTTTTTTAACAAATATGCGCCTAAACCCGCCAGCAAGAACAAGGCCAGCAGCATTTTTATCAAGTCACTGCTTAAATTGCCAAACAGTGAATTTGTAACTGGTTTCTCTGCTGTTGCAACTAGTGGCTTGTCTATCTCAGGATGATCTAGTTTCTTAAATACCTTTTTTGCTGGCAGGTTCAGTGTTTGATCCAGCGCCAGTTTTAGTTCATTTAACTTGGTTTGCAAAAAAATGAGTTTTTCATTTAATCTGGCCAGTTCTTCCTTCAAAAATGCATTTTTGCTGAGCAAAATTTCATAATCCTGCATCAGTTTTGCAGGTATTTGCTCGATTCCATAACTCATCTTCAGTTTTTGGCTATCGGATTTTTTTCGCCCCAACTTAATAGGATGCGTTCTGACAGAGAGTGATTTTAAGGTAGGAATAATCAGCGATACCGGCGTTTCAAAACGTTCCGATGGCTGAAGGTTTGGCCGAACAGCGACATTTAAACGCAAGGTTTTAAATACAAACTTCCGTTGCATCGCCTTGTTTTTAGGGTAAAACAAACGCGCGACGTCATTCAGGCTTTCGCCCGGCAACAACGGCCAGGTCATGCTGTTTGCACCATTCCCTTGTGATTGATTATCCACAACAACCGCATCATTCACCGCGGCAACAACATTGCTACCCACTAGCAGCACAAGCAAAAAAACTAAAATTGAATTCAGCTTCAAGTGAGTAATTTGCTAACTGATGAGTTGACGGGCACGCTGAAGCGCTTGTTTAACTTGGGCGGGCGCAGTGCCGCCAATATGGTCGCGGCTGGCGACTGAGCCTTCCAGCGTCAATACGCTAAATACATCACTCGCGATGCTGCTGCTGAATTGCTGCAACTCATTTAATGGCAAATCGGCCAGATCGCAGCCTTTGTTTACCGCGTGCTTTACAGCCAGCGCAACCGCTTCGTGCGCATCCCGGAACGGCATGCCTTTTTTCACTAGGTAATCGGCCAAATCGGTCGCCGTAGCAAAGCCCTCCAGCGCAGCCTGACGCATATTCGCTTTATTCACACTAATGCCGCGCAGCATGTCTGCATAAATTTCCAGCGTGATTAACACCGTATCTGCGGTGTCAAATAAGGGCTCTTTGTCTTCCTGGTTATCTTTGTTATAAGCCAGCGGCTGGCCTTTCATTAAGGTGAGCAAGCTCACCAAATGGCCATTCACGCGGCCTGTTTTGCCACGCACCAGTTCGGGCACATCCGGATTTTTCTTTTGCGGCATAATCGATGAGCCGGTACAAAAACGGTCAGCAATATCAATGAACGCAAAACGCGGGCTTGACCATAAAATCAGCTCTTCAGAAAATCGTGACAGATGCGTCATCAATAAAGCACTGGCGGCGGTAAATTCAATGGCAAAATCACGGTCTGAAACCGCATCCAGAGAATTCTCGCATACACCGTCAAAACCCAGCGTTTTTGCTACTAGTTCACGGTTAATCGGGTAACTTGTACCGGCCAATGCGGCTGCGCCCAGCGGTAATTTATTGATACGTTTGCGGCAATCGGCAAACCGTTCGGCATCACGTTTCAGCATCTCGAAATACGCCATGAGATGGTGCCCAAATGTCACAGGCTGCGCTACTTGCAAATGCGTGAAGCCTGGCATGATGGTGTCCACATGCTGTTCGGCCAGCTCCAGAATAGAGCTTTGCAGATTTTTAATGCCCGCCAATATAGCATCGCTTGCCGTACGCAGCCACAGGCGCACATCGGTAGCCACCTGATCGTTACGGCTTCTACCGGTATGTAAGCGCTTACCAGCGTCGCCAATTTTATCGGTCAGGCGTTTTTCAATATTGAGATGTACGTCTTCCAGATCCAGCAGCCATTCAAAACTGCCAGCCTGGATTTCAGCCAGAATCTCGTTCAAACCCGTTTCAATGGCGCTTACATCCGCTTGCGAAATAATGCCTTGTGCACCCAGCATCTGCGCGTGCGCGAGCGAACCCTGAATATCGAATTCGGCCAGGCGCTTATCAAAATCCACAGAAGCGGTATATCTTTTAACCAATTCGGCTACCGGCTCATTAAAACGGCCTGACCAGCTTTCTGATTTTTTATTTAAAGAGTTTTCTGACACACTTAATCGCTTTATTCACTTGGTTTATATTTATTGGCTTTATTGTAAAAATTACTTTAATAATAATATACTTATCGCAACATTATAACTAAGTATTCGCTGTGCGCAAAAATAGTCGCTTACCTAATCTGCATAATCTTGGCATTCACCTGCGAATCTTGCTCATTGTGAACTTGTTGGCTGCGATAGCAGCCATTTTACTCAGCAAACAATTCAATGAGTTTTTGCCCTTATTGGCGGAGTTATCAGCGCTGGTGCAACCCGTGCTGTTGCTCAGCATGCTGGGGTTGTATGTACTCTACCCCGTGTTAAGCAAGCTTAAATACTGGCAAGGGGTTGTTGCGATCATGGCGCTGGAAATCGCTTTCACTAGCTTGGTTTTTATTTTTATAAATCGCTTTTTTACATTTGAATCCATCCCCGAAACCTACCGCGCCTGCTTGCTTACCGTCATTGTGACAGCCATCGTGCTGTATTATTTTCACCTGCAGGAACGCGCCTATTCGCCCGCCATTGCCGAGGCGCGTCTGCAGGCTTTGCAGGCACGCATACGCCCGCATTTTTTGTTTAACAGCATCAACGCCGTGCTGTCGCTTATCCGCAGCCAGCCCAAGCGCGCTGAAACCGCGCTGGAAGATATGGCGGATTTATTTCGCGTGCTGATGAGCGAAAATCGCGAACTGGTGCCGCTCGTGAAGGAAATCAGCCTGTGCCACCAATATCTGGATCTTGAGAAATTGCGTTTGGAAGACCGCCTGAAAATCACTTGGCAGATCAATGACATGCCATCTGATGCAATGATTCCGCCGCTTATTTTGCAGCCGCTGTTAGAAAACGCGGTCTATCACGGCATAGAGCCGATGCCGGAAGGCGGCGAAATCATGGTTAAAATCTACACCAAACTTAAAGAACTGCACATCGTCATCAGCAACCCGTATGCGCCAAAAAACAATCATCAAACCGGCAATAAGATGGCGCTGAAAAATATTAAGGAGCGCCTGAAACTGCATTTTGATCTGGAAAGCTCGCTTAAAACCGACACAAAGAATAACCGCTACGAAGTGCATATTCGCATACCGGAAAAAGTTTGAATCATGCCGCAAATCCTTAAAATTTTAATTGCTGATGACGAAGCCCCTGCCAGAAACAGGATGCGGGATTTACTGAGCGACATTGAAGGTGTCTTAGTTGTCGCCGAAGCCAGTAACGGTAAAGAAGCGATCGATCTGGCCCAGACCACCAAGCCGGATGTTATGCTGTTGGACATTCGCATGCCGCTGATGGATGGCATCGAAGCCGCGCAGCACGCGCAAAAGCTCGACCCCAGGCCGAACATTATTTTCACCACCGCTTTTGACGCCTATGCGATTAAGGCCTTTGATTTAAATGCGATTGATTATTTGCTTAAGCCGATTCGGCTAGAACGCCTGCAAACTGCAATCAATAAGGCCCATACTCTAAAGCCCTTGTCCATCGAAGCACTGAAACCGCTGCAAAAAATACGCAGTCACTTAAGCATTCACGAGCGTGGACGCGTGTTGCTGGTGCCAATTGAACAGGTAATCTATCTGCGTGCAGAGCTGAAATACATCACTGTACGCACCACCGAACGTGAGTATTTGATAGAAGAATCGCTCACTCATTTAGAAGCAGAGTTTGGTGAGCGATTTTTACGTTTGCACCGCAACTGTCTGGCAGCGGTAGATTTTATTGCCGGTTACGAAAAACGTCTTAACGAAGCGAACGAAGCACAATGGGTCGCCTTGCTGAGAGGTATTCCTGAAACCATTGCCATAAGCCGCCGCCAGCAGCATTTGGTGCGCGAAACCTAGTTAAAGAACTGCTAACTAAAAACCAATTGGATTATTGATTTTTATTTTTATCAAAATCCTCGATTACCTTGGCAGCCCAGTCTTTTCCGCCCAGGCCAAAAGCAATCGCCAGCGCCAGGAAAAACGCGCCGAACACGATCGTAAACAATGAATAAATAAGCTGCATGCCAATACCCAGCTGCTCCAGCGCCACAAACACTGCTAAAATCTGTATGCCGTATTCGGTTGAGGTGCTAACCGCCAACGCATGCGTAAACTTGATGCTGTAAAGCCACGCAAATACCAGCCGATTCACAAAGCGTGCCAGCAAAGTACCGAAAATCACCACCAGAATCGCCACAATAATATGGGGTAAATAACCTGCCAGCTGTTGTAACAAACCGGCCACCTCGCTCATGCCCAATGAGTTTGCACCCGTAATGATGAATAAAGTAATCACTAGCCAGTACACCACCTGGCTGATAATGCCGCTTAAGGTCACACTGATATTTCCGTGGCTCATAAAAGCCTCAAGCCCTGATTTTTGTGCAAATTTATCAAAATGCGCAAGCTCCAGGCCGCGCTTTACTGCTTTTCTAGCCAGCTTGGCGATGATCCAGCCGAAAAATAAAATGACGATGACTGCCAATAATTTCGGCACAAAGTTTACAAGTTGTAACCAAAACTGATTTAATGAGCTGATAAAAATATCGATTTGATATTGCATAAAAATCTCCTAGAAACAAAGTAAAAACAATTAGTTAACTAAAAAATTACCCAATGATAAATTGGGTTTTTAGCACTCACCATGCTTTAGCTTAACCCAAAAAAGCACACTTTTTTGTAACAGTTTGTAACCCCGCTAACAAAAACTACGCTATGATAAAATCACACATTATGAAAAATTCACCAAAAAAATTAGTCATCGCCTCACGTGAAAGTGCTCTGGCCATGTGGCAAGCCAAACACATCCAGGCAAGGCTGCAAGCCTTATACCCAAATTGTGAAGTCAGCATTTTAGGTATGACCACCACAGGTGACCAGATTCTGGATTCACCCCTCGCGCGCATCGGTGGCAAAGGCCTGTTTGTAAAAGAGCTGGAAACCGCACTGGCTAACGGCAGTGCCGATTTAGCCGTGCATAGCATGAAGGATGTGCCGATGAACTTGCCAGAAGGCTTTGCCATGGCGGCTACCGGCGAGCGCGAAGACCCGCGTGACGCCTTTGTATCGAACAACTTTGCTGGTTTAGAAGACTTGCCGCATGGCAGCATCGTCGGCACTTCCAGCCTGCGCCGCCAAAGCCAGCTGCAAGCGCGCTTTCCACATCTCAAAATCGAATCGCTACGCGGTAATGTACAAACACGCTTGCGTAAGCTGGACGAAGGCCAGTATGCCGCGATTATTCTGGCTGCAGCTGGGTTAATTCGGCTTGGCTTGGACGACAGAATCCGCCAATTGATTGCGCCGCAAAATAGCATCCCCGCCGTCGGGCAAGGCGCATTGGGCATCGAGATTAATGCAGCCCGCACAGATTTATTAGAGGTTCTCGCACCACTCAACCACATCGACACACAGCTTTGCGTAGAAGCGGAGCGTGGCATGAGCCGTGCGCTGGCGGGCAGCTGCACCGTACCGCTGGGCGCCTATGCAGTGCGCGAAGGCGATGAAATCAGCATCACCGGCTTTGTGGCCAGCGTGGATGGCAAACAGATGTTGCGCGAAACGGTACGAGGCTCGATTAACAATGCCGAAGCGGTCGGCAAAGCATTGGCTAATCAATTGATCGCCAAAGGCGCAGATAAAATCTTGGCCGCGCTTGAGCATGTTAAATAACGCCACATCCGTCATTCCCGCGAAACCTGGAATCCGTTTTTCAAATGACCGATAAATCGCTTGCTGGCATCACCATCGCAGTTACCCGCCCGGTTGATCAGGCGCAGGCTTTATGCGAGGCGATTACCCACCTTGGCGGCAGAGCGGTTTTGTTTCCTCTGCTTACGATCGCTCCCTTAAAGGATTACCACGCGTTTGAGCAACAGCTTACCCAGCTTGAAACAACCGACTGGGCAATTTTCATTAGCTCAAATGCGGTTAATTACGCCATGCCGCGTGTGCTCAGGCACTATGGCAACGTTCCGGATAACCTGAAATTCGCCGCGATTGGCCACCAGACCGCCAAAGAACTTGCACATTATGGCGTGCGTAATGTGCTCACGCCTCACACCCGCTTTGATAGCGAAACCCTGCTTGCCCTGCCGGAAATGCATGATGTCGCCAACATGAAAATTGCCATTTTCCGCGGCGTGGGCGGGCGTGAGCTGATGGCGGAAACACTGACTGCGCGCGGTGCCAGCGTCTATTTTGCAGAATGTTATCAACGTATTAACCCGCAAACTGATGCCAATATGCTGGCCGAGCTTTGGCATAAAGGCGAACTGCAAGCGGTGATTGTCACCAGTAGCGAGGCCATGCGCTACCTGCTGGATTTGGCAGGCACTTCGGAGTGGTTACGCCATGTGACTATATGCGTCAACCACGCGAGAATCGCCGAATTGCCGCTACAGTTTGGCTTAAAAGTGCTGGTGACGGACGCGCCGGGTGATGATGCACTACTGAAAAAATTACTTGAAATTTTAAGCTAAAAACAGCTGACTGGTAATTTCTAAGCTATTGCTGGCTTCGGCGCTGGGTTCGCAAACGTAAACGCATCCGAGAAAAACTCGTCTGCTGGCAAACCTTGCTCTACAAAAGCTTTATGCGCAACATCCACCATCGCCGGCGCGCCGCACACATAGGCTTGATAACCGCTTAAATCCTTGATGTCATCCAACACCGCCTGATGCACCAGGCCTGTTCTGCCCTGCCAGTTATCTTCAGGTTGCGGCTCAGACAACACGGGGATATAGGTAATCTGTTTATGTTCTGCTGCCCATTTTTCGCATATGTCGTTCATGTACAAATCCTGCAAGCTGCGCACACCACGATACAGCTTGATTGGGCGGGTGTTTTCGGTGTGCAGCATATGCTCGATAATGCCTTTAACCGGTGCGAAGCCGGTACCACCCGCCACCAAAATAATCGGTTTATCGGAATCTTCGCGCAGGAAAAAGCTGCCAAACGGCGCTTCGATGCGCAAAATGGCTTTTTCCGGCATTTCGTTAAACACGTATTCGGTAAACTGGCCGCCTGGGATAAGGCGTAAATGCAGCTCCATCACCATGTCGTCATGCGGTGCATTGGCGATAGAAAACGCGCGGCGCTTGCCATCTTTCAAGATAAACTCAATATACTGCCCTGCCAGAAATTGTAAGCGCTCACTACTCGGCAATTGCAAATATAGCGCGATGACGTCATGTGTGAGCTTGTCTTTTCTTTGCACGCGTGCAGGCAAAATGCGTGGTCGGATGCCGTTCAGGCTATCGACTTCGTGGGATTCGATTACCAAATCTTCTAACGGACGGGCGCAGCAAAATAAAGCATTGCCCGCGGTTAACTCATCGTCCGTCATAGCGCTGCGTTGGTAATCGTCATGCATGACTTTGCCGCTGATGACTTTGCCCTTGCATGAACCGCAGGCACCGTTGCGGCAGCCGTAAGGCAGGTTAACGCCCGCCTCAATTGCGGCTTCCAGCACAGTTTGGCTGGGGCGCACTTCAAACTGGTGCCCGGTAGACTGGATGGTAACTTTGTGATTTGCTGATGCCATTATTTTTTCTCTGTATCTTCTTTTATTTCTATAAATTCGCCTTCAATCACATCATCGTTGGCGGCCTTTGTATATTGAGTGTTGGGTGAAGTACTCAGGCTTGGCTTGCTAATAGGGATAAGCAGCAATATTACCGCAATAATGTCCGTGATAATGCCCGGAATAATCAGCAGCACACCCGCCACCATATTACGCGCGCTTCCCAGCATGGTTTTAATGGGGTTGCCGCCCGCACTCATGCTTTGCATCATTTTGGCCGACATGAGTAGCTTTTCGCCGCGAATCAGTTGTAAGCCCAGGTAGCCGATGACGACTAAATAAAATAGCACCCACCATCCGTATTTGTGCGCCAGATCGACCAGCAGAAATATCTCTAAAAACGGAAAAGCGAGTAAAATTAGGCCTACTAAAAAACGCATGGTTAAGAACTTTCTAAGAAATTTATCCTCATTATGATGGGGTTTTGCCCGAAATTTACAACCGACTGCTTGATCATTTTTCCTATAATTTAATTGGGAGTTGCATTTGAAGCGCATTTTTCATTGGCCAGGCATTATTGTAGTGTGTTTGCTGGCAACTTTCACGATGCAATTTCTCACAGCGCAACTCTCGCATGCGGCAGAAAGCAGTAGCGCTAAAAATATTTTTACTGAAGCCGCAGAAGAAGACGAGTTTTTACCGCCAGATGTTGCGTTTCAACTGGATTTAGCAGGTAAAGATGCCAATAATTTAACGGCGAACTTTAAAGTTGTTCCGGGTTATTACCTTTACAAACAACGCATCAAGTTTGTCATCAAAGATGCTGCTGCAGGCAAAATTGAAGCGATTGACTTACCCGCCGGTGATATTAAAGATGACCCGAATTTTGGCAAACAGGAAGTGTATCACCACGATTTTGCGGCCAATATCAAACTCGCGTCTGCCAAGAATCCTGCTAAAAATCTTACGGTTCAAGCCACTTACCAGGGCTGTAGCGAAAAAGGCTTGTGTTATGCACCGCAAACAAAAATTATTAATGTGGCTTTAAATGGCACTGGCCTGCAGGCCAATACCGACGAGGCTTCTGGCGCATCTTCAAATGATGATAAAACCACGCTTGCGTTAAAATCGGGTAATTTGTGGCTGGTGATTGCGGGCTTTTTCGCCGCAGGCCTGCTGCTTTCGTTCACGCCGTGCGTATTGCCGATGATCCCCATTTTATCCAGCATTATCGTTGGCAGTCAAAGCCGGCAAAAACACCCTTCCAGACTGCATGCTTTTGGCTTGTCGGTAGCGTATGTGCTCGGCATGGCGCTTAGTTATACACTGGCCGGTGTTGCCGCGGGATTATCGGGCAATTTACTCAGCCAATCACTGCAAAACCCATGGGTATTAGGTGCAACGGCCTTGCTGTTTGTGGTGCTGGCTTTCTCGATGTTTGGGTTTTACGAGCTCAAATTACCTGCTTTTTTTGAACATAAAATTTTAAATCTCAGCAACAAACTCAAAGGCGGTAAATTCTTTGGGGTGTTCATGATGGGCGCGCTTTCGGCCTTGATTGTGAGCCCATGCGTCGCGGCGCCATTGGCTGGCGCGCTTATTTATATCGGCCAGTCGCATAACGTGCTGCTGGGCGGCGTAGGCCTGTTCGCGCTGGCCATTGGCATGGGCGTGCCATTGCTGCTGATAGGTGCTTCCGCAGGCAGTTTGCTGCCCAAAGCCGGCGCCTGGATGACTATCGTGCGCAACTTTTTTGGCATGCTGATGCTGGCAATGGCAGCCTATATCGCATGGCCGGTGCTGCCCATCAGCATCACGCAGCCAGTGAACACGCTGCTTGGGTTTAGCAACCAACAGCATTTACCGTTTAGCCGCGTAAAATCGGTAGCTGATTTAGATGCCGCCATTCATTCGGCCAAAGGAAAAACCGTAATGCTGGATTTTTATGCGGACTGGTGTACGTCGTGCAAAGAAATGGAAAAATATACTTTCAGCGATGACAAGGTTAAAACCGCATTGAAAGATACGGTATTGTTGCAAGCAGACGTCACGGAGAATAACGACGATGACACAGCCTTGCTCAAGCGCTTTAATTTGTTCGGTCCGCCTGGCATCATCTTTTTCGATAAGTCTGGCAATGAACTTGCCATCAGGGTGATTGGCTATAAAAATGCCGATGAATTTACCGAAATCATCAATAAGGTGAGCCAATAACATGTTCAAAAAATTAGATCATCCTGCTGTTTACATACTGCTCGTTATTCTGCTTGGTTTTGGCATTCGCCACTTTTTCCTCGGCACGCAAGTTGAAAGCGGCGGCGATTCATCGACACAAGCCTTATTTGCAGCTACTTTCCCCGATGAAACAGGGCGACCACAAGCGCTTAACAACTACGCGGGAAAGATTGTAGTGCTGAACTTTTGGGCAACCTGGTGCGCGCCATGCCGTGAAGAAATGCCCGAGCTATCAAAACTGCATAGCGCTTATCAACACCAGAATGTGGTGGTGTTAGGCCTCGCCGTTGATGACGTCGCCGCCATCAGCGATTTTGTAAAAGAAACTAAAGTCAGCTACCCGCTATTGGCCGCCGACATGCAAGGCATGGAAATCGCCACCCATTTAGGTAATAACAAAGGCGTGTTACCTTATACCGTGATAATAAAAACCGATGGCAGTGTGGCCGAAACCTATTTTGGACGCGTCACCCAGTCATTATTGGAAAAAACGTTAAAAACACTGCTTTAAGGTATTGAAAAATAAATAAAATAATTTATTTTTCGATTCAAACACTTAGGCATATTTACGTTAGTAACTTCGCTTAAGTTCAGCGAATCTGCTAGACAAAAACGTGTAAGTTCGGCAAACTCGCGTTTATGAAAGTTTGCAAAAACCTGATAAGAACACTGATGGCAGAGAAGCGTTATGGCAACTAGGTCTGTATTGGTGTTGCATGGCCCAAATCTTAATCTGCTTGGGCTGCGTGAGCCGGAGCATTACGGCAGTTTGACTTTGGCTGATATTGATAGCAACCTGCAAACCTTGGCCAAACAAGCCAATATCGCATTAGAAACTTATCAAAGTAATGCTGAAGCCGAAATTGTAGCTAAAATCCAGTCTTTAGCGATTAACAAGGTTGATTTCATTATCATCAATCCAGCTGCATTTACCCACACTTCAATTTCAATTCGTGATGCCATTTCTGCGGTTAACATTCCGTTTATCGAAGTGCATCTATCTAATATATATGCACGCGAAAGTTTCAGGCATCACTCGTATTTTAGCGACATCGCTATCGGGGTCATTAGCGGTTTGGGTGCTGAAGGTTACAACGCCGCGCTTAATTTTGCGGTGAATCAACTTAACAAATAACTGGTTAAATCATTTACACTTAAAGAGTCTCTCGAGGTCATTATGGATTTACGTAAACTTAAAAAACTGATCGATCTGGTCGAAGAATCCGGCATTTCTGAGCTGGAACTAACGGAAGGCGAAGAAAAAGTACGCATCAGCCGTGCGCTCATGCCAAGCCATGTCCCAATGGCGCACTATACAACTGCAGCACCGTCGCCTGTTACGCATGCTGCACCCGTGCCAACAGCAGAAGCACCTGTCGTAGCAGAAATTGAAGGCCACATTGTCAAATCGCCAATGGTAGGCACTTTTTATCGTGCATCTTCACCCGATGCCAAACCCTTTGTGGATGTAGGCTCTAAGGTTGCCGTTGGCGACACCCTATGCATTATCGAAGCCATGAAACTGCTCAACGAAATTGAATCTGATCACGAAGGGGTTATCAAAAAAATCCTTGTTGAAAATGGGCAGCCCATTGAGTATGGCGAACCTTTATTTGTGATTGGTTAAATATGTTTGAGAAAATACTAATCGCTAACCGTGGCGAAATAGCCCTTCGTGTACAGCGCGCTTGTCGTGAACTGGGAATTAAAACCGTTGCTGTGCATTCCGAGGCCGACAAAGATGCCAAATACGTCAAACTTGCCGATGAGTCTGTCTGCATTGGCCCTGCAGCTTCTAATTTAAGCTACTTGAATATTCCGGCCGTAATCAGCGCTGCCGAAGTGACTGACGCCCAAGCGATTCACCCGGGTTATGGGTTTTTATCCGAAAACGCTGATTTTGCAGAACGTGTAGAACAAAGTGGCTTTGTGTTTATTGGCCCGCGCGCCGAAACAATCCGCCTGATGGGCGATAAAGTCTCTGCCAAAGATGCGATGAAAAAAGCCGGTGTGCCTTGTGTACCAGGCTCTGATGGCGCACTCCCTGACGACTCTGCTGAAATCATCAAGACTGCCAAAAAAATCGGCTACCCTGTCATTATCAAAGCAGCCGGCGGCGGCGGCGGACGCGGCATGCGCGTTGTGCATACCGAGGCAGCGCTGATCAATGCAGTGGCAATGACTAAAGCTGAAGCACAGTCTGCCTTTGGCAACCCCATGGTATACATGGAAAAATTTTTAGAAAACCCGCGCCATATCGAAATTCAGATTTTGGCTGATCAGCATGGCAATGCGGTGTTTTTAGGCGACCGCGACTGCTCCATGCAGCGCCGTCACCAAAAAATCATTGAAGAAGCGCCTTCACCATTGCTCAACACAAGATTACGCGACAAAATCGGCGAGCGCTGCGCAGAGGCGTGCCGCAAAATCAGGTACCGCGGCGCCGGTACCTTTGAATTTCTGTATGAAAACGGCGAGTTTTATTTTATCGAGATGAATACCCGCCTGCAGGTCGAGCATACCGTTACCGAAATGATTACCGGGCTAGACCTCGTCCAGCAGCAAATTTTTGTAGCGGCAGGTGAGAAATTAAAATTCCGCCAAAAAGATATCGAGCTGCGTGGCCATGCCATCGAATGCCGTATTAATGCGGAAGATCCTTACAATTTTGTGCCCTCTCCGGGTAAAATCAGCACATTCCATATGCCCGGCGGACCTGGTGTGCGTATCGATACACACGCTTATTCCGGCTACACCGTGCCGCCACATTACGATTCCATGATTGGTAAGCTCATCACACACGGCACGACACGTGACCAAGCCATTGCGCGCATGCGCATCGCGCTGTCTGAAATGCTAGTAGATGGCATTAAAACCAACATTCCATTGCATGCGGATTTAATGGCAGATGCGGCTTTCCATCTAGGCGGCACAAGTATTCATTACCTTGAACAAAAACTGGGTATCGGCCATAAATAATACCCTGTGGCGTGGCTATTACTTAAAATTTGGGCGAATGAGCAAAATGCGGATGCGATTAGCGATGCATTAATGGACATAGGCGCCCTGTCGGCCAGCATCGAGGATGCTAACGCAGAGACACTCGCCGAGCAGGCGATATTTGGTGAACCAGGCGACCCGCCCCCTGGAATCTGGCAGCAAAACATTGTGACAGCCATGTTCGATGAAAATGCTGATATAAACCAAATCCTTGACGACTTAAGCCAGCAAACGGATATTACCAAATTTCAGTACAACACCGAAATTATTGCCGAGCAAGACTGGGTGCGCACCTCCCAGGCCCAGTTCGACCCTATTAAAATCACCGATAAATTATGGATTGTGCCCACATGGCATGTTGCACCAGATGAAGATGCAATCAATATTGCGCTGGATCCGGGTCTGGCTTTCGGCACGGGCAGCCATCCGACGACAAGTTTGTGTCTGGAATGGCTTACACAGCAAAAAGCCATTCCAAGCGTACTGGATTATGGCTGTGGCTCGGGTATTTTGGCAATTGCAGCTAAAAAATTGGGCGCAGAATCTGTAGTTGGCGTGGATATTGACGATCAGGCCATTATTGCAAGCGACTACAACGCACGCCAAAATAAAGTCGATATTGAATTTTTTGACGCAAATGCTTTTACCCACCGGACATTTGACGCTGTTGTAGCCAATATTTTATCCAGTGCCCTGATGGTACTGGCACCCGCGCTTGCAAAATATTGCAGAACTGGCGGTAAAATAGCATTATCAGGCATATTAGAAAGTCAAAAGGAAGCGTTAACTGCGCGTTATAGCGAATGGTTTGATATGGACGCGCCTAGACAAAAAGACGCCTGGATATTGCTGACCGGCACAAAAAAATGAACTACATCACCTCTTGCCCAGTTTGTGAAACACAATTTTTGCTTAAAACGGAGCACTTGAAGGCGCATCGTGGCAAAGTGCAATGCGGCCATTGCGAACATATCTTTAACGCAAAAAATCGCCTTACTGAAATTCCTGATGACATTCAGAGTGCGGCAGAATACAACGCCAGCCTTGAAACGCAGGATAAAGCCCCTGCTTCCACTTCAGATGAAAAGCCTATCAGCCAAGTTTTGAATGTGGTGCTGAAATCTGTTCCAGATTTGGAAAATCTGGAATCCAATCATGAAGCAGGCGGCTCTTATGTAAGCGAAATTATTGTTGAACCCCGGCATGAAGTTATTGAAGCCTACGATACCGACCAGATACAATCACCTATTATTATTGAAGATTTATCAGCTGACCCGAAATTTCTCAGACGAAAAACCAAGCTGGATATCAGGTTAGTGCTTTTAAGCCTAATGCTGGCGATTTTGGCTGGTTTGCAAATCATTTATTTCATGCGCACAGCTATCGCAGCCGATTATCCGCAATTCAAGCCTTATTTGGTGCAAGCCTGTGCAGCACTTAATTGCGAAGTAAAATTACCCAAAAATCTGGATTTACTCACCATTGATGATTCTGATATGCAGGAGGACGAGCATTATCAGGATGTGATTAGATTCTCCAGTCTGCTTATTAATAACGCCAGCCATGCACTGGCTTACCCTAATATTGAGCTTACGCTCACCGACACGTCAGAGCAGCCCGTGTTAAGAAGACTGATCAAGCCGGGCGACTATCTGCCAGCCAACGCCGATGTGGCTGCAGGAATCGGCTCTCGCGAAGAAGTACGTATTAATCTCGCTATAAATGTGAAAGATATCGCAGTTGCCGGCTATCGCGTGCTAATCGTTTACTAGGCTATAGTAGTTAATATAACTTCTCATGATTTTCATGAGTCGTTTTTAATAACATCACACAGGCTTTATGTTCAACTATTCAATAATATACAACTCATAGATTGTGTAGTATTTATTAATTAACTGATTAGGAGATCTACCATGTGGACAAAACCAGCTGCTACTGAAATGCGTTTCGGTTTCGAAGTGACAATGTACGTAATGAACAAATAAGCACCAAACAAGTAATACTAAGGGTAATAAAAAGGCGCCTAGTGCGCCTTTTTAATTAGGCGTGCCAAAGCTAGGTCGCGCCTTTTTTGTTGTTTCTAACTTCGCCTAATGCACGGTTTTCATAAAATCTGAATTAATAGCATTAATCGCTTCTGCAATTTTTTCAACCGCTTCCAGCCGCACAAAACTTTTACGCCAGGCAATCGCGATGCGCCGTGTGGGGGCAGGATTTGCAAATGGGATCACCTTAAGCAGCGGGTTGTGATAGCGCTCTGCCGTGGCCGAGCACGGCAACACGGTGATGCCCAAGTTTGACGCCACCATATTGCGTATGGTCTCCAGCGAATTGCCCTGCAAAACTTCGCCTTTACGCGAAAGCTCCGGGCAAGCTTGCGTCACCTGGTTGCTAAAACAGTGGCCGCTATTCAGCAATAACACTTTTTCGTCCGCCAATTCTTCTGGCCGGATATGCTTGCGGTGCGCCCAATGATGGCTACTGGGTACAACCACATCAAACTCCTCGTCATACAAGGCGCGATATTGCAAGCCGGGCACATCGAACGGCAGCGCGATAATCGCAGCATCTATCACGCCGTTACGCAGCTGCGTTTCCAGATTCGCTGTTAAATTTTCTTCTATCTCCAGCGGCATCTCCGGCGCGATTTTACGCAATATCGGAATAATCTCAGGCAATAGATACGGACCCACAGAGTGAATCATGCCCAGCTTTAATGCGCCTTTAAGCTGATTCTTACCCAGCTCTGCCAATTGTTTGATGCGCGCTGTTTCTTCAAGCACTCTCGATGCCTGCTCGACAATTTTCTCGCCGATTTCTGTCATGGTGACATCGGTGCGGCTGCGCTCAAAGATAATTACATTTAATTCTTCTTCCAGCTTTTTAATCGCCAAGCTCAGCGCAGGTTGTGTAACAAAACACTTTTCTGCCGCGCGCCTGAAATTGCGCTCCTGCGCTACTGCAACTATAAATTTTAATTCTGTCAGACTCATATAGGGCTGATAACTTTTCAAATATATTCATCATATATTAATAAATAATATTTATCAATCACATCAAAACATACAATTATACATATCGAATTGCACGCTCTACAATGCACAGCATGTATCACAGATGATAACTTTTTAAGGAGAGCAGCATGCTGAAAACCTTCTTGGAAACTGTTAGCCAGGAGCTGATTGAATTATTAGCTAATTATGCTGCTAACAACTAACCCCAGCATTTTATTGATATTGAGGAGACTTACATGAGCGTCAAAAAAAGATTAACCACCGCGGCCGGTGCACCCGTGCCGGATAACCAAAACACCATGACCGCTGGCCCGCGCGGCCCGGCGTTGTTGCAAGACGTATGGTTGTTAGAAAAACTTGCACACTTTGATAGAGAAGTGATTCCAGAACGTCGTATGCACGCCAAGGGTTCCGGCGCTTACGGCTCGCTCACCGTTACCAACGACATCACGCAATACACGCGCGCAAAAATCTTCTCGCAAGTGGGCAAAAAGACAGAGTTATTTGCTCGCTTTACCACAGTGGCAGGCGAGCGCGGCGCGGCGGATGCCGAGCGCGACATTCGTGGCTTTGCATTGAAGTTTTATACCGAGGAAGGCAACTGGGACATGGTCGGCAACAATACACCGGTGTTCTTTTTGCGTGATCCATTAAAATTCCCGGATTTGAACCACGCCGTGAAGCGCGACCCGCGCACCAATATGCGCAGCGCCGAGAACAACTGGGATTTCTGGACATCCTTGCCGGAAGCTTTGCACCAAGTGACCATTGTGATGAGTGACCGCGGTTTGCCCGCGACTTACCGCCACATGCATGGCTTTGGTAGCCACACCTTTAGCTTTATCAATGCAAAAAACGAGCGTTTTTGGGTGAAATTCCACTTCCGCTCACAACAAGGCATTAAAAACTTAACCGATGCCGAGGCGGAAGCCATTGTCGGTAAAGACCGCGAAAGCCATCAGCGCGACCTTTATGAATCGATTGAAAAAGGCGACTTTCCGAAATGGAAAATGTTTGTGCAAATCATGCCGGAAAAAGAAGCGGGCTCTTATCACATCAATCCGTTCGATTTGACCAAAGTGTGGCCGCATGGCGATTACCCGTTGATTGAAGTGGGCGAGTTTGAGCTTAACCGCAACCCGGAAAACTTTTTTGCCGAAGTCGAGCAATCCGCTTTTAACCCTGCGGCGGTCGTGCCCGGCATCAGCTTTTCGCCAGATAAGATGCTTCAGGCGCGTTTGTTCTCTTATGGTGATGCACAGCGTTACAGATTAGGCGTTAACCATCACCAGATACCTGTAAATGCGCCTAAATGTCCATTCCACAGCTATCACCGTGACGGCGCGATGCGTATTGACGGCAACCAGGGTTCTACGATTGGTTATGAGCCTAACAGCAAAGGCGAGTGGCAGGAACAACCTGATTTCAGCGAACCACCATTAGCCATTGAAGGCATGGCTGACCACTGGAATCACCGCGTGAATGAAGATTACTACAGTCAGCCCGGCGCCTTGTTCCGCTTGATGACGTCCGCGCAACAGCAGGTGTTGTTTGATAATACCGCACGCTCTGTTGGCGGTGCTTCGGTGGAGATTCAAAAACGCCATATTGCCAACTGCACTAAGGCCGACCCGGCCTATGGTGCAGGTGTTGCTAAAGCATTAGGTTTAAAAATTTAAGTATTTTCTCCCTGCCCCACGCAAAGCCCATCCTCGAGTGTTTGAATCGGGGACGGGCTTTTTTATTTTAACATTAAGCTTTTAGCCTTACAGTCGACAAAACAAAGTGCTTATCACTTAAAATAACTCTATTAATAGCTAACGGAAATGATGATGAAAACTTGGATGTGCGTGGTTTGCGGTTTGATTTACGAAGAAGAAAAAGGCTGGCCGGAAGACGGCATTCCGCCCGGTACGCGCTGGGAAGATGTGCCCGCTGACTGGAAATGTCCGGAATGCGGTGCAAGCAAGGCAGAGTTTGAAATGGTAGAGTTTTAAGACTTTTTTAATTTAAAACAAATAAATTAAGCATAAAACACATGCCCTGCAGACCAATATCCATGCGGCTTCCAGGGCATTGTTTTTAGGTTTTATTTGGCTTAAAAATGAAACATCGCCAGGGCTGCTTTGCCAAAATACCACATCATAAAAAAGAACGCGCCGAAATAAACGACGGTAAAGATGAGCCAGAAAAACGCGATGTAAAACATCAGGCCATCGTCTTCCAGCTCGCCAATGCAATAAAACAATATCGCCAAACCCGGCAGCATATTGTTAAACGGCAACACGCCGAACGGAATGGCCATCAGACCGCCGCCTGCCAATAATATAAAGCCGCCGATTTTTTGCCCGCGCTTACCGTTGACCAATGACAAATGGCGCGGCTTAGTAAACTTTCTGCAAAAACCCAGAATTTTAAGGCAAACGTTGACCAGAATTTGCCATGTATGCTCAGAAAACTCCAGCGTGCGTAATTTTTCCGGCAATACGGGTGACTCATGGCCATGAAACAACTGCCAGCCCAGCGTTGCAAAAGCAATGCCGCCAAGCACCGTTATTGGGCCCAGCGGCAAAGGCTGCAAAAATGGCAACACCAAAATAATCGCAATAAACGCATAACCGGCCTCATCCAAAGTATCTAACGCCTCGCCTAAAGTGAGCGGCTTGTGCTTGGATTGCTCAGCAAACAGCTGCAAAGTTTTAACCAACGTATCGTAATCACACATAAAATAAACAACCAAATTTAATATAGATGCCCTGAGAGGCAATATCCATGCGGGTTGCAGAGCATATGTTTAAGGTTTTGTAGGGCGCATTAGTGAAACGTAATGCTCCGTATAAGCATATTCTCTTTCGGCGGAATACGCTTTGCTATTCCACTCTACGCAAACTAATTTTGTATTATTGGAACACTTGCTGGAAACTCATAGATGAATTTCAGTAGCATCTCCGAGAAAGAAATTAACTCCACAGCATCTTCTATTTTCATAAGAACAATTTCGTGAGTAGCCTCATTCCCCTTTTTTCTAATGTGATCGACCCATCCTTTTCCGTTCGGTGGTACGTACCCATTGTCGGCAAGAAACTCAACATAATGAATAAAAGTTTTTCCTGCTTCTGCTTTCTGCTGCACAGCCACATGCATAAGAAGTTTGCGACAAGCGAGAACGGCTGCAGTATAAGCGCATACAGAAACACAGCGGCGCGCCTCGTTATAAATGGCTTCCAATTCTGGTGGTAAATGGCCAACATCTTTTCCTGGAGCGATACCTGGAGTTTGATTAGCTCTTTCATCAAAAAAAGTTGGTTTTTGACAGTGTGGGCAAAGATAAACTATATATTTTCCATCTTTATTGAAAAAACCTTTGTCCGTCGCAACTTTATTCCCACAAAAACCGCATTGGAATTGTCGGGATGCAATTTGCATTTCACTATGCCATGCCATTTGTCACCTCAAATAATCAAATATCCAAATTACTTGCACCCAGCGCGTTGCTTTCAATAAACGCGCGTCTTGGCTCGACGTTATCGCCCATCAGCGTGGTAAAGATTTCATCGGCGGCAATCGCGTCATCAATCTGCACTTTCAATAAACGGCGCACTTTCGGGTCCATGGTGGTTTCCCACAGCTGTTCCGGGTTCATCTCGCCCAAGCCTTTATAGCGTTGGATATTCAGTGTGTTTTTAGCCTCGCTCAACAGCCAATCCAGCGCTTGTTTAAAAGTGCCAACCGCCTGCTCTTTCTCGTTACGTTTAATCACCGCACCCGCGCCAATTAAGCCATGCAGCATGGTAGATACTTTTAGAATCTGGCGATAATCGCCGCTGCTTAAAAACTCGGCATCTATCACGCAGCATTGCAGGTTGCCGTGCACGTATTTGTTAACTTCCAGCCTATAGGTATTGGTTTCTGCATCAAAGCCCACAATCACCTCGCTGCCGATAGCGCCTAAAATGGGGCGCAATTGCTCGGCCACTTTGTTGGCGTTAGCTTCGCTGCTTAAATCGATCGCACCCACATCCTGAATCGCGCGCAGTACGCTTTCGTCATACAGCGCGGCGATGCGGCGAATCACCGCTTCGGTCAGCACCATTTGTTTGGCGATTTCAGTCAATGGCTCGCCAGTCAGCACGCCCGCATTGGTTTTAGTATCCAGCTCCGCGCCTTTTAAGGCGGAATTGAGCAGGTAAATATCCAGCTCCTGCTGGTCTTTTAAATAGCGCTCGTCTTTGCCCTGTTTAACTTTGTAAAGCGGCGGCTGCGCGATGTAAATATGGCCGCGCTCGACCAGCTCGGTCATCTGGCGGTAGAAGAAAGTGAGTAGTAATGTACGAATATGCGCGCCATCGACGTCGGCATCGGTCATGATGATAATGCGGTGGTAACGCAATTTCTCGGCGCTGAAGTCGTCTTTGCCAATACTTGTGCCCAGCGCGGTAATCAATGTAGCGATTTCCTGGCTGCCCAATAATTTATCAAAACGCGCTTTTTCTACGTTTAAAATTTTTCCTTTTAGCGGCAAAATCGCCTGGTTTTTACGGTCGCGCCCTTGCTTGGCAGAACCGCCTGCAGAGTCACCCTCGACCAGGTAAAGCTCGCATAACGCAGGGTCTTTTTCTTGGCAATCTGCCAGTTTTCCTGGAAGCCCGAGTGTATCCATCACACCTTTGCGGCGCGTGATTTCGCGCGCTTTGCGGGCTGCTTCGCGCGCACGTGCGGCATCCACAATTTTGCCGCAGATGATTTTTGCATCTGCTGGGTTCTCGGCCAAAAAGTCGGCTAATTTTTGTGAAACCACTTCTGAAACCACTGGTTGCACCTCAGATGAAACCAGTTTGTCTTTGGTTTGTGATGAGAATTTAGGGTCTGGCACTTTTACCGAAAGCACGCAGGTAATGCCTTCGCGCATGTCGTCGCCTGTGGTTTCCACTTTGGCTTTTTTCGCCAGCTCGCTTTGTTCGATATATTGGTTCAGCGTGCGCGTCATGGCTGTACGCAGGCCGGTTAAGTGTGTGCCGCCATCGCGTTGTGGAATGTTATTGGTAAAGCATTGCACGGTTTCTGAATAACTGTCGTTCCACTGCATGGCGACTTCAACCGTCATGCCGTCTTTTTCGCCAATGGCGTAGAAAACTTTAGGATGCAGTACAGACTTCGTGCGGTTCATGTATTCCACAAAACCCTTGATGCCGCCGGAATAAGCAAAATTTTCTGATTTGCCATTACGTTGATCGATAAGCTCGATTTTGACGCCGTTGTTAAGAAACGAAAGTTCGCGAATACGTTTAGCCAAAATTTCAAAGTGGTATTCCACCAGAACAAAGGTTTCGACCGAAGCTAAAAAATGCACCTCTGTACCTTTTTTATCTGTTTTACCTGTAAGCGCTAGCGGTGCTACTGGCACCCCGCGTTGAAATTCCATTTGGTGCACCTGCCCATTGCGATAAATTTTAAGGCGCAACCAATCGGAAAGCGCATTCACCACAGAGACGCCCACACCATGCAAACCACCAGAAACCTTGTATGAGTTTTGATCAAACTTGCCGCCAGCGTGCAGCTCGGTCATCACGATCTCGGCTGCAGAACGTTTCGGATCATGCTTATCGTCGTCTTTAATATCGGTAGGAATGCCCCTGCCGTTGTCTGAGACGCTAATTGAATTATCAGGGTGGATGATGACCTTAATATCGTCACAATGTCCTGCCAGCGCCTCGTCAATAGCGTTATCGAGCACCTCGAACACCATGTGGTGCAATCCGGAGCCATCAGAAGTATCGCCGATGTACATGCCAGGGCGTTTACGCACGGCATCAAGGCCTTCTAAAATTTTAATGCTGTCTGAGTTATATTCTTGCTGCGGGGCTTTTGCCATAATCGTTTCTTTTAAATAGTTTCTGATTTTGTTGAGTATTAAACAGGGTTAAATGCGCATCGGCATAACCACGTATTTGTAATTTTCATCATTGGGCACTGTAATCAGGCAGCTGCTGTTGGCATCAGCAAATGAGAAATTGATATTTTCATCACTGACATTGTTCAGTACATCAATTAAATAGGTCACGTTAAAGCCGATATCCAAACTATCCTTGGTGTAATCAATTTCGAGTTCTTCTTCTGCCTCTTCCTGCTCGGTATTGGTACTGATGAGTTTTAAGTTATTATTACTTAGTACCATGCGGATACCGCGGTATTTTTCATTCGATAGAATCGATGCACGCTGCATGGCAGTGAGTATGTTCAAACGATTGGTGGTAAATGTATTCTGATGACCGCTAGGAATGACGCGGTTGTAATCTGGAAACTTACCATCAATCACTTTGGAAATTAAACGGATATCGCTGAATGCAAAATTGACCTGACCGGCATTGATTTCGATCGTGACTTCTTCCTCGCTGTCATTGAGCAGCTTGATCAGCTCGATCACGGTTTTGCGTGGCAAGATAACTTCAGTTTTTTCGTAACTTTGATTGAGCGTGGTTGAAGTAAAGCTCAGGCGGTGTCCATCGGTACCAACCAGGTTAAGTTTGTTTTCATTTACTTCTAACAACAGCCCATTTAGATAATAGCGAATATCCTGCTGCGCCATCGCAAACTCTACTTGTTTGAGCAGTTTTTTAAATGCGAGCTGGCTGATTTTAATCTGTGTGTTATCGCCCGTGACCTTGGTCATGACCGGATAATCTGCCGCAGGCAAGGTCTGCAGATTAAAACGGCTTTTACCGGCTTTTACCGTAATGCGACTATCGTTGCTCACCATATCAATATCCACACCTTCTGGCAGCGAACGACAGATATCCAGTAATTTTTTTGCAGAGATGGTGGTAGATAATTCACCATTAAAGGCACTTTCAATACCAAGCGAGATTTGCATTTCCAAATCTGTCGCAGTGAGCTGGATACTATTCTTTTTCGCTTCCAGCAATAAATTGGAAAGGATTGGAAGTGTATGACGACGCTCAACAATACTGCTGACACTGGTAAGTGGCTTTAACAGGATTTCACGATTGATTTTGATTTGCATGGTTATTTTCCCAATGTGCTTAAGTTTTACGTAGTTAAAAGATCTTGGTTAATTAGATGTTTAATATATATTTAAAAACAATAATAGTAATAATGTACGGTTTTTCTGTTGATAACATCATTAAAATTAATTAAATCAATAAGTTGCTATAAATTTTTGCCTGTTTAAAATTAACTTTTCTGTTGCGGATTAAATGTGCATAAAATTTTAACTATTGAAAAGATAGCGTTTTAATCATATTTAATCCACAAGCTTATGTTGCTTTAATCACAACGGCTATTTTAGAGCCTAATCCCTTATGACTTGCGTCAAAAATCCAATATCTCGTGCAATTGCCTGATCATTCAAGCGTAGCTGTTCTATTTCTTCACAGGCATGCATCACAGTGGTGTGGTGACGGCTGCCAAAGGCTTCACCAATTTCAGGAAAGCTGTGGTTGGTAAGTTCTCTTGCCAGACTCATGGCAATTTGCCTGGGCCTGGCAAAATTGCGCGAGCGCTTTTTGCTGTGCATCTCACTGACCTTGATTTTGTAATAATCAGCGACAGTTTTCTGGATATTTTCGATTGTAATCTGGCGGCCGCGTACCGCGATTAAATCACGCAGCGCGTCTTTTGCCAGGTGAACATCTATAGCATGCCCGGTAAATTGCGCCATGGCAATGATGCGGTTTAGCGCGCCTTCCAGCTCGCGTACACTGGAACGGATTTGTTTGGCGACAAAAAAAGCCACGTCTTCCGTCAGGCTGATTTTAGATTCTTCCGCTTTTTTAAGCAGAATCGCGACGCGCATCTCGAGTTCCGGTGGTTCAACCGCAACGGTTAACCCCCAGCTAAAGCGGGTGCGCAAGCGTTCATCGACATCTATAATTTCTTTGGGATAAGTATCGCAGGTAATCACAATTTGTTTTTTTTCTTCAATCAGCGTGTTAAATGCGTAAAAAAACTCTTCCTGGGTGCGTGTTTTTTTTGCGAAAAACTGAATATCATCAATCAGCAATAAATCCAGCGAATGATATTGCCGCTTAAACTCATCAAACGCTTTGTTTTCGTAGGCTTTTACCACATCAGACACATAGCGTTCGGCATGCAGATAGCGAATATTGGCATCCGGATTCTGATGTTTCAACTGATTGCCTATAGCCTGCAATAAATGGGTTTTACCCAACCCCACCCCCCCATAAATAAATAATGGGTTATAAGCCTGGCCGGGATTATCAGCCACCTGTATGGCGGCAGCCCGCGCAAGCTGATTGGCACGCCCGGTGACATAATTATCAAAATTAAAGCTGCTATTTAAACCAGAAGCGCGTTCACCGGAGCGGCGATTGACCAAGGCTTTTGCCGTTACAACTTTTGTTGTGCTGACATCGTCATTCTCTGCGGGGGCAACACTTTTGTTTGGTATCCTTGCGACGGTTTTGTTGGCAATTTTTTCACTAATCAGCAACTCAACCACCGTGTTTTCTGGCAATAATTCGGATGCCAGTGTTTCTATTTTGTTTAAGAAACGATCTTTTACCCATTGCTGCACAAATTTATTAGGGGCAAGCAAACGGACAGTATTATCCACCACCTCCATTTTTAAGGGTTTGATCCAGGTATTAAATTGTTGTGCTGACAGCTCTTGTTCAAAGCGACTAAGGCAGGTAGACCAAAAATTTTCCATCGGTTGCCCGAAACCCCTTGTGATTATTGTTAACCCAATGATTTTATTATGATTAGTTATTTAACAGGTATTAATTAAGCAAGTTTAAATCATTATAAATTAGCAGGCTATTCTAGCTGGTTTAGCCAGACTTATCCACAGGCAATCAAACATTTATTAAACTAAATATCGGTTGACAGGATGGAGGGTTATCGGGTTTAATATAGGGCTTTGTAGCATTTGCTAGCCGGAGATTTCGATGAAACGTACTTACCAACCTTCTAAAACACGTCGTGCACGTACCCATGGCTTTTTGGTGCGCATGAAAACTAAAGGCGGTCGCGCAGTCATAGCAGCCCGCCGCGCTAAGGGCCGTGCTCGCTTAGGTCTTTAATACAGCTACTGTCATCTGATGCAGATGACAGTATAGATTTAGCCACATAAAGAATTAAGAATATCAATTGGCATCGTTTAGATTTACTAAACAAGCCAAAATTGTAAAAACGGATGATTTTTCATCCGTTTTTAATTTGCGCAAACGCATTGCCAACAGGCATTTAGTGATGCGTTACCGGTTGAATGAGGTTGGAACTGCGCGTTTGGGTTTGATCGTGAGTAAAAAAACAGCAAAACTTGCTGTACAGCGCAATTATATGCGACGTGTATTGCGAGAATTGTTCAGATTAAATCGGCACCGTTTACCGGTGGTTGATTTGGTGATTCAGGTACAAAAAGCATTTGAAAAACCAGATTATATTGAGATAAAACAAGAATTTGAGTATTTAATGCAAAAACTTGTTACAAAAGATCATTAAAAATTCAATTTCTCGCTAATATGAGGTACGGATCAAATATATGTCACGGATTTTGATAGCACTCATTAAAGCATATCAAATTGCGCTAAGTCCGTTTTTTGGTCAGCAGTGCCGGTTTACCCCAACCTGTTCACATTATGCGGTTGAATGCATTCAAAAGCATGGTGCGTTCAAAGGCTTTTTGCTGGCTATCAAGCGATTATCGCATTGTCATCCTTGGCATGCGGGTGGTCACGATCCTGTGCCATAATGTTTGTACCATTAAAAATGGTTAAAATTTATATAACTTACTGATTATAAAGAATCTATGGATACACGCCGCTTAATTTTATTTGTTATTTTTTCATTTTCTATTTTGATGCTGTGGGATTCCTGGCAGCAAAAAAACAAGCCGCACACACCTGCTCAGCAGCAAACACAAGTGGAGGTTCCATCTGTTGTTGGCAATGCCAATACCGCGATGAATGTGGCAGATGAAAAAAGTTTCAAGCTCGAAAAAGATCAGCGCATCAAAGTTTCCACTGATTTATATCAAGCCGAAATCGACACAACGGGCGGTGATTTGCGCTATTTGGCGCTTAATCAACATCGTGCAGCAGAAGTAAAAAGCGGCAACTTTGTGTTGATGGATGACGCACAGAAACCCATGCTGTATGTTGCACAGACAGGCTTACTGGGCGGTGATTTGCCCAATCATAAATCAGTGTTTACCAGTGCTGCAGCAAGCTACATATTGGCTGATGGCGCTACAAGCCAGGAAGTACGGCTATCTTGGGTGGGTAATGGTATCAGTGTGGATAAAATTTACACCTTTCACCGCGGTAGCTATGTAATAGACGTCACTTATCAAATCAACAATGGTAGTGCTGCAGTTGTTACACCATCTGTTTATTATCAAATCGTGCACGACAACCAATCCAAGCAAGGCTCCGCGATGATGCCCACGTTTACGGGTGGCGCATATTTTACCGAGGCAGATAAATTCACAAAAATTAATTTTGCGGACATGGCCGAAGAAGGTCTATCAAAATCCAGTAAAGATGGCTGGATCGGCTTGGTTGAACATTACTTTGCGAGCGCATGGATTCCAGCGAATGGTTTTGCGCGTGAGTTTTATACCAAGCAGTTATCTGAAAACATCTTTGCTTTGGGGGTAGTTACACCAGGTACGAGTCTGGCAGCGGGTGCAAAAACTGAGATTCGCGCTAAGCTATTTGCCGGGCCGCAAACGCATACAGATTTAGCTGCCGCCGCGCCGGGACTGGAGTATGCGGTAGATTATGGCTGGCTTACAGTGGTGGCAAAGCCGTTGTTTTGGATACTGTCGAATATTTATTCCCTGGTGCATAACTGGGGCGTGGCGATTATTTTATTAACGGTACTGATCAAAGCCGCATTTTATCCGCTCTCGGCGGCGAGTTATAAGTCGATGGCACAAATGCGCGAGTTGGCGCCGCGTTTACAGGCGATGAAAGAAAAATTCGGTGACGATAAACAGAAAATGCAGCAGGCGATGATGGAGCTTTACCGCACGGAAAAAATCAACCCAATGGGTGGATGTTTGCCAATTCTTGTGCAAATCCCTGTTTTTATTGCGCTTTATTGGGTGTTGTTAGGTTCTGTTGAACTGCGCCATGCGCCATTCTTTGGATGGATCCAAGACTTGTCCGCTGTTGACCCATGGTATGTGCTGCCGGTTTTAATGGGCGCGACCATGATCATCCAAACCTATTTGAACCCTGCACCAACCGATCCGCTGCAAGCGAAAATCATGAAGATTATGCCAGTGGTATTTAGCGTATTCTTCTTCTTTTTCCCTGCCGGTCTAGTGTTGTACTGGCTGGTGAACAATATCCTGTCGATCTGGCAGCAATGGTATGTGAATAAATCTATTCATGCCGCTGCGTTAGCCAAAAAAGGCAATGCAAAAAAATAAGGCAGATACCATCGCGGCCATCGCTACAGCCAGCGGTGCGGGTGGTATCGGCGTGGTGCGGGTTTCGGGGCCGTTGAGTCACGCGATTGCTAACCAGATATTAGAACAGTGCCCTGCCCCGCGCCACGCAGCTTACCTGCCTTTTTATGATGTCAATCATCAATTGATTGACCGCGGAATTGCGATCTATTACCAGAATCCACATTCATATACCGGCGAAGATGTACTGGAGCTGCAGGCGCATGGCGGTACCGCGCTCATGCAAATCTTACTGGCACGCTGTATCGAGTTGGGAGCGCGCCAGGCTGAGCCAGGCGAGTTTACGCGCCGTGCTTACCTGAATGACAAAATCGATTTAGCGCAGGCTGAAGCTGTGGCTGATGTAATTAACGCGTCAACAGCAGAGGCAGCACGCAGTGCTGTGCGTTCTTTATCCGGAGAGTTTTCAAATAGCATTAATCAGCTGTTGGCCAAGCTGGTTAATTTACGCATGTATGTCGAAGCCTGTCTGGATTTTCCTGAAGAAGAAATCGATTTTATTTCTCAAGGCAAAGTGACCGAAAAGTTAGAGGCCATTACTAGCGAATTAGAATCGGTATTTTCAAAAGCCAAACAAGGCAGCTTATTACGCGAAGGCATGCACATTGTGCTGGTGGGTCAGCCCAACGTGGGTAAATCGAGCTTGATGAATCAGTTGAGCGGTGAAGAAGTGGCGATCGTGACCCCGATTGCGGGCACAACGCGGGATGCTATAAAAAGTTCTATACAAATCAATGGCTTGCCTTTACATATTATAGACACTGCAGGGTTGCGCGATACAAATGACGAAGTGGAAAAAATTGGCATCGCGCGAACATATCGAGCGCTAGAAAACGCGCAGGTCGCATTATTATTGGTAGATGCAGCTCATGGTATTGACGATGCAGAAAAATCGATCCTAACGCGCTTACCGCAAGAAATCAGCAAAATATGGGTACATAATAAAATAGACACCGCGAATGAAACTGCAAAAATTGTGGAAAAAGCCGGTGAAACACATATTTTTCTTTCCGCAAAAATGGGCAGTGGGGTTGACTTGTTAAAACGGCACTTGTTGAACATTGCAGGATATCAGCAAAATGCCGAAGGCGTTTTTATGGCGCGAGCTCGGCATTTGGAAGCCCTAAAGCAGGTAGATGCGCATTTGCAGCTAGCGTACAACAATATCAGCCAGGCAGAAATCATCGCAGAAGAGCTGCGTTTGGCGCAGGAAGCGTTAAGTAGTGTAACGGGTGAATTTACCCCGGATGATTTGCTGGGAGAGATATTCTCCAAGTTTTGTATAGGCAAATAAGCGCAAATAAAACAAATGAAAAAAGGCGCATTTGCGCCTTTTTAATGAGTTGCTTTAGTTAAGCAGATAAATCTACCACTACAGCGTCGGGGGCATTTTTCTTCACGGATTCAATGCCATTGTCGCGTCCTGCTTCTGATTCATATTGTTGGCTTTGACCAATGATTTGATGATTGCCTGCTTTAATTACAAAATAAGGCTTGCCGGATTTCGATACTAAACGTTCATAACGCTCATCCATGCCAGCATTCTTTTTAATAGACTCTATGCCATTTAATGCGCTGGCCCTGGTTTCATACATTTCAGATTGCAAAATAATTTGGCCATTACCTGCCAAAAGATTAAAGTGCGTTTGACCGCTTTTTGCGGTTTTTACTTCGAATTTACCTGCCATACCATTCTCCTCGTCTTGGGTCGGTGAAAGCGTCATTAGCCGCTAGCAATACTATAGGCGCGCTAAGTTGCATTCGTCAAGAGGCATGTGCCTGTAAATTATTTTTATTATTGTTTCACGTGAAACAGGGAATTAATATTGGGATTAATAGATTTTAAGCGATTTTTTGCCTGGCTTGTTTTTCGCCTTTTCTGGTCACGCGCTTGCAGCCGGTAATCATGGCTAAAATCAGATTATCTTTATGCAAAATGCTTTCTGTAATCACGCCAAGTACATGCATGATTACCAGCGCCAACCAACCCCATGTTGAATATTGATGCAGCGTCTGCAAAAACTCGGGCTGGTCGATTAGCCAGCCTTCGTTATACACCAGCCAGCCAGAGCCCACCGCCGTGAGTCCGGTGACCAGCATTGCGTAAATCACCAGCGATCCAGCTGGGTTGTGACCAATATAACGCTTCGCATTGCCTTTTAGAACATGGTAGATGTGCTTGATTGCTTGTTTGGGATCAAATGGGAACGAACAAAAACAGGCATAACCTGTTTTTGTTAAGCCCCAAATAATACGCGCTAGCAGCAAAACCCCCGCGGCATAACCAGCTTGTACATGAATAAGGCGATCCCATTCGGAAGCATGCGTGTAGAACGCGACTGTAAACGCTACAACAAGCGACCAATGAAAGATTCTTACAAATGGATCCCAAACATACTGCATAACGATGTTTCTGCTTATTTTTTGGCTGAAGGTGTTTTTTCAGTCAATACATAGCCGATAAAATTGGCTTTTTCTTCTGGTGTGCAATCTGCACCAATAATGTCGTTACAGTGTTCAGTGAATTTATCTTCTACTTTATCCAAGTCATTAAAGCGTTTGTTGTTGACAGCCGGTGACAGCGGACGAATTGCTTTGCCGGTAACGATGTGCTTACCCTCATTTGCTGGGTTGGGAGTGTGGCAAGAGGCGCATGCTGCTTCGTTGCCGTTATTAGTGATTTTGCGATTAAAAAATATTTTACCTTCCATCGCTGAAGGGCCCGCGTATCCGGGATTCACTATTTTGGCAATAGTGGTGTATTTTTGTGCTAATTTTTCTGCATTGGCGACATCTGCCTGTGCTGAAACTGCGGTTAAGCCAAGCAGTGATGCTAAAACGATATTTAATTTCTTCATTTAATACTCCATCTCTAGTTAATAATTAATAAAAGGTATGTTTCGCTGCATGCATAGTAAAGCTATTTGATTAACAATGCATTGATATGAATCAAGCTAATTCTATGCCAATATTGTTAAGGAATTGTTTCAGAAGCGTATAAAGTATGATGTTTCACGTGAAACAGATACAAAAATATCTGTTAAAACATGCTTTTACATGACTTAAGCATAGGTTTACAGTAGAATCTAATCCTTTGAAATAAAATCATTTGGCTATGAATTTTCCTGATATTTTTGATGTGATTGTGGTGGGTGGCGGTCATGCAGGCACTGAAGCGGCACTTGCAAGCGCCAGAATGGGGCAAAAAATCTTATTGCTGACACACAATATTGAAACTTTGGGACAAATGTCTTGCAACCCCAGTATTGGTGGCATCGGTAAGGGACATTTGGTTAAAGAAGTGGATGCGCTGGGAGGCGCGATGGCGGCCGCTACGGATGAAGGCGGTATCCAGTTTCGGATTCTAAATTCCAGCAAAGGCCCGGCGGTACGCGCCACCCGTGCGCAGGCAGACCGTGTTTTGTATAAAGCGGCAATCAGGAAAAGATTGGAAAATCAGCCAAATTTGTGGCTGTTCCAGCAGGCGGTTGATGATATTGTGCTTGAAGGCCAGCGTGTTGCTGGGGTTGTGACGCAAATCGGGTTGCGCTTTAGGGCTAAGTCGGTTGTGCTAACAGCCGGCACATTTTTAGGTGGTCTGGTGCATGTGGGTTTGCAGAACTATAGTGCAGGTCGTGCTGGGGATCCGCCCGCCATCTCGCTCGCAGCGCGATTGCGGGAATTGAATTTGCCGGCCGGCCGCCTGAAAACAGGTACGCCGCCACGTATTGATGGCCGCACCATCGATTATTCGGTGTTGACCGTGCAGCCGGGCGACTATCCGGTGCCGGTATTTTCTTTTATGGGCAATGCGGCACAGCACCCGGCTCAACTGCCTTGCTGGATTACACACACCAATGAGCGCACACATGACATTATTCGCGGCGGTTTGGATCGCTCGCCTATGTATACCGGCGTGATTGAAGGCGTGGGGCCGCGTTATTGTCCGAGCGTGGAAGATAAAATTCACCGTTTTTCTGACAAGGAAAGCCATCAGATTTTCCTAGAACCGGAAGGCCTTAATACGAATGAGATTTATCCCAATGGAATTTCAACCAGTTTGCCTTTTGATATCCAACTGGCGCTGGTGCGTTCAATCAAGGGGCTGGAAAGCGCGCACATACTGCGCCCAGGCTATGCGATTGAATATGATTACTACGATCCGCGTGGTTTAAAGTCCAGCCTGGAAACCAAAGCGGTTAAAGGATTATTTTTTGCTGGTCAAATCAATGGCACCACGGGTTACGAAGAAGCCGCTGCACAAGGTTTGCTGGCAGGTGCCAATGCGGCGCTGTACGCACAAGAAAAAGAACCCTGGTGTCCTGCGCGTGACGAGGCTTATTTAGGTGTGCTAGTGGATGATTTGATTACCGCAGGCGTCACCGAGCCCTATCGCATGTTTACCTCGCGTGCCGAATACCGCTTACAACTTAGGGAGGATAACGCTGATATGCGGTTAACCGCCAAGGGCCGTGAGCTGGGTTTGGTGGATGATGCGCGCTGGGAGGCGTTTAGCCGGAAGCAAGATGCTGTGGCGCGCGAACAGGAAAGATTAAAGCGTACATTTGTACAGCCCACCAACGTTTCACGTGAAACACAATTAAAGGTGCTGGGCAAAGAATTGGAGCACGAATACAGTTTGTTTGAGCTGTTGCGCCGTCCGGAGGTGAGTTATGAGAGCCTGCTAAGTTTAATCCCGGCAGTCGAGACGTTAACGGACGAAGTGAAAGAGCAGGTCGAAATCGCGGCTAAATACCAAGGCTATATCAATCGTCAAAAAGATGAAATTGCCAAACAGAAAGGCAGCGAGAGCATTAAGCTGGGTGCAGATATTGATTATGCTGAAGTGCATGGCTTAAGCATAGAAGCACGCCAGAAGCTCATGGCGCACAAGCCGGAAACGATTGGTCTGGCCGGCCGGATTTCAGGCATTACCCCTGCGACGATTTCGTTATTATTGGTTTACTTAAAGCGCAAGCACAAAAAGTTAGCCAGCCAGGCCAATATTGAAGCGGCATGACGCAAGCAGAGTTATTGGCTGCGGGTATCGCAGAGATGGGTTTAAGTGTATCCTCGGATACTCAGCAAAAACTATTAAGTTATATCGGTTTGCTGCAAAAGTGGAACAAGGTGTATAACCTGACGGCGGTGCGAGACACGCTGGAAATGGTGACCTTGCATTTGCTCGATAGTTTGAGTGTATTGCCTTATATTCAGGCTAAAAGCCTGCTTGATGTCGGCAGTGGTGGCGGCTTGCCGGGCATTGTGCTGGCGATATGCTTGCCGCAGCTGAAAGTGACGACCATTGACGCGGTGCAAAAAAAAGTGATTTTTATGCGCCAGGTAAAAGGTGAGCTGGGGTTGGACAACTTGGAAGTGGTGCATGCGCGGGTAGAAAACTATCGGCCAGCGGAAAAATTTGACGCAATTATTTCGCGCGCTTTTTCTGAGCTAGGTTTGTTTATTGGCCTGACAAAGCACCTGATTAAAGAAAATGGCCAGTGGTTGGCCATGAAAGGCCAGGTTCTGCAAGATGAACTTAAGGACTTGTCATTAGGCCCAGCGCAAATTATTCCGCTTATGGTAGCGGGTTTAGAGGCAAGGCGGCATTTAGTTGTTTTAGAGAATAATCGATGAAAATATTAGCTATTACCAATCAAAAAGGCGGTGTAGGCAAAACCACCACTTGTGTGAATCTGGCTGCCAGTTTGGCGGCCAATTATAAAAAGGTGTTATTGGTGGATTTGGATCCGCAAGGCAATGCCACTACCGGCAGTGGGGTTGATAAGGCGCATCTAAAACATAGCATCTACGATGTGTTGATTGGTAAAAAGTCATTAAACGAAGTGATTGTTACCAGCGAAAAAGGCGGTTATCACATTGCGCCTTCTAACCGTGAACTGGCTGGTGCCGAGGTTGAGCTGGTGAATGAATTTGCGCGCGAAGCCCGCCTGAAGCAGGCGATCGCGAAACTAGATGGTGAATATGACTATATACTGCTGGATTGCCCCCCTGCCCTCAATCTGGTCACGGTGAACGCGCTTACCGCTGCCAATAGCGTGATGATTCCGATGCAGTGCGAGTATTACGCGCTGGAAGGTTTGTCCGACCTGGTGAATACCATTAAAAAGGTACGGACGAATTTAAACGCTACATTGGAAATCGAAGGTTTGCTGCGCACCATGTTTGATAACCGCAATATGCTGGCACAGCAGGTATCGACACAGCTGGTGAGCCATTTTGGCGATAAAGTTTATAGCACCGTCATCCCGCGCAATATCCGCTTGGCCGAGGCACCCAGTTACGGTTTGCCGGTATTGGTTTACGACAAATCTTCGAAAGGCGCAATCGCGTATTTAGATCTGGCAAAAGAAATTATTGTTAAAAATCAACAAGTTAAAAATAAAAGCATAGACAAAGGTATTCACAATGGTTAAACCAAAAGGTTTGGGGCGCGGCTTGGATGCCTTGCTGGCAGACAATATTGACGAATCCGGAAGTGCCGATACACTGCGCATGTTAAATGTAGCGCAACTGCAGCCAGGCAAATATCAGCCGCGCTCTTTCATGGATGACGCGGCATTGCAAACCCTGGCGGATTCGATTAAATCACAGGGCATTATGCAGCCGATTCTGGTCAGGGAGATTTCACCGGAAAAATTCGAGATTATTGCTGGCGAGCGCCGCTGGCGCGCCAGCCAAATCGCGGGTTTAGCGCAAGTGCCGGTGTTGGTGCGTGAAATCGCGGATGAGTCTGCGCTCGCCATGGCGCTGATAGAAAACATCCAAAGAGAAAATTTAAATCCGCTGGAGGAAGCGCAAGGCATCAAGCGTTTGATCGATGAGTTTGCCATGACACACGAAAAGGCGGCGGAGGCGGTTGGCAGGTCACGTGCTGCGGTGTCGAATTTATTGCGTCTGCTGGGGCTAAGTGCACCGGTGCAGGATTTGCTCATGCAAAACAAGCTCGATATGGGGCATGCACGTGCCCTGCTTGGCTTGGATGCAGCACAGCAAGTTATGCTGGCTAATAAAATTGTGCACCAAGACCTGTCGGTGCGCGAGGTTGAAAACATAGTAAAAAAAATGAGTGCTGCAATCCAGCCTAAGCCGCATAAAATGAATATGAATCGTGACATATTGGATTTGCAGAACAGACTTAGTGAAAAAATGGGTGCTGTGGTGAGTATTTCTGCAAAAGCCAACGGTGCGGGAACGCTCAAAATTAGCTACAGCAATCTGGACCAGTTGGACGAAATTATTGCAAAAATGTCTTGATAGTAACATAATTGAGTTTAGGCGAGTTTTTGCCTTAAGAGATTCATCCGGCTTGAGCAAAAGTGCTTGACTAAAAAGCGCTAATAATTCAAAATCGCGGACTTTGCTAATAAACCCGTTTCAAAAGCAAAAAATGGTTTTTGGAATGATAAAAACATGGAAAACATAACTACGACCAATATTTTTAGCAAAATGTTGCGGTTACAGATAATCGCAACAGCCGCAATCGCAGTTATTTCACTTATAATATCAGGATTTCATGCAGGCTTATCGGCAGTGTTTGGTGGCTTGGCAGTATTGATAGGTGCATTAGTCGCATCGAAAATTGCGCAGAAAAGCAAAAAAGAAGCGACAGCGGCACTGATTAATTTATTGAAGGCGGAAGCAGTCAAGATTTTAGTGATTTTCGTGCTGTTGTTTGTCACGTTTAAAGTTTACAAGCAGTTGGTTCCTTTTGCGCTGATTGCGGGCTTGGCGGCTGCAGCGCTGGTATCTGGCGCAGCAATGCGCAAGCTGGAAAACACAGAATTAAAAATATAAGTAACATTTACAGGGCTTTTTGATTGATATGGCTACAGAACACGCTGAACAAGTTGCAATGACCCCGTCAGAATATATTGCTGGACATTTAAGCTTCAATGCCAAGCCAATCGGCGACGGCGGTTTCTGGACGCTGCATGTGGATACGCTGGTAATGTCTGTCATCCTGGGCATCTTGGTGATGGGGCTTGTCTGGTGGGTTGCGCGTGGGGCATCTGCAGGTGTGCCAACTAAGCGCCAGGCTTTTGTTGAGCTGGTCTTTGGGTTTGTGGATGATCAGGTTAAAAATATTTTCCATGGTAACCGTCATGCGTTTATTGCACCAACCGCATTGACGGTTTTTTTATGGGTGTTCGCAATGAATGCCATGGACTTCCTGCCGGTAGATGTCATGCACAAATTTTACGGCTTATTCGGCTTGCATCATTGGCGCAGCGTTCCCACTTCAGACATCAATACCACATTTGCGCTCGCGCTCGCGGTATGGTTTTTGATGATTTTCTTTGCCATCAAGGTGAAAGGCTTGGGTGGTTGGATTCACGAGTTGTTCTGTTCCCCATTCGGTACCAAAATCTGGGTTTGGCCAGCCAACTTTCTGTTCAACATGATTGAATACATTTCAAAACCACTTTCTCATTCGTTGCGGCTGTTCGGTAACATGTATGCAGGCGAAGTGATTTTCTTATTGTTGGGTCTTTGGGCTGCAACCGGTTTAACTGGCACCATCTTTGGCGCGATACTTGGCGCCGGCTGGTCGATATTTCATATTTTAATTGTGGCGCTGCAGGCGTTCATTTTCATGATGTTAACCGTGGTGTATCTCGCTATGGCACATGAGTCACACTAGTTTTGTAGTTAGTTTTAAGTTTTATTTGTAGTTGTAATTTAATTTTGAGAGGGTAATAAAATGGAAGCATTAGCAATGATTCAGGCCTACACAGGCGTTGGTATTGGTTTAATTATTGGTTTGGGCGCTGCAGGTGCTTGTATCGGTATCGGTATTATGTGTGCAAGTTTCCTGGAAGGCGCTGCACGTCAACCAGAAATGATCCCGGCTTTGCAAGGTAAAGTGTTCTTGCTGTTGGGTTTGATCGATGCTTCATTCATTATCGGTGTTGGTCTTGCAATGATGTTTGCTTTTGCTAACCCATTACTGAGCGTGGTTGCTAAATAATTAGCAAACTTAAGCTGATTTGGTCATTAACAAAGGTTTAGTGGCTGACGCTTTAATGATTAACAACATGGATCAAAAATGAACATTAACTTTACACTTATCGCACAAGCTATCGCATTTGCTGTGTTGATTTGGTTCACGGTGAAATTCGTTTGGCCGCCGCTTTTAAAAGCAATTGAGGCGCGCCAAAAAGAAATCGCTGATGGTTTGGCAGCAGCAGCAGATGGCAGAAATGCACTTGAAGTAGCGGCTAAAAAATCAGAAGTGACATTGACTGAAGCTAAACAAAAAGCTAGCGAAATCATTGCACAGGCTGAAAAGCGCGGTACGCAGATTATCGAAGAAGCTAAAGGTAGTGCCAAAGTTGAAGGTGATCGTATTATCGCTGGCGCTAAAGCTGAAATTGAGCAAGAAGTGAACCGTGCTAAAGAAGGTTTACGTGCGCAAGTTTCTACATTGGCAATTGCTGGTGCGGAGAAGATTTTGCGTAAAGAAATCGACGCCAAAGCACACAGCGAATTGTTAGCTAAACTTGCAGCAGAACTTTAAGGCTAAGGGATAAAGGAAAATCACATGGCTGAATTATCCACCATCGCAAGGCCCTATGCAGTCGCTGCCTATAAATTAGGCCGTGAGCAGAAGGCGTTGGGCAAATGGTCTGAGATGTTGAGTTTTGCTGCTGCAGTTGCTAATGACGCGCAAATCAAGGCTTATATTCAAGACCCTAAAGTGGTGAGCAGTGATCTGCAAGCGACTTTCTTGAAGGCGTGCGGCGACAATCTCAATGAAAACGGACAGAATCTGGTCAAAGTTTTGGTTGAGTATGGCCGTTTGTCTATTTTGCCGGAAATCTACAGCGCGTTTGAAGCATTGAAAGCGCAAGATGAAGGTACATTGGATGCAGAAATCATTGCTGCAGCCAAGATCAGCGCGGCAGATACCAAAGACTTGGTAAAACGTTTGGAAGCAAAATTCGGCAAGAAAATTGAAGCTAGTGTTTCTGTAGACCCGGAAATCATCGGTGGCATCAAAATTATTGTTGGCGATACCGTAATAGACGCATCCGTCAAAGGCCAGTTACAAAATTTAGCCTATACGCTTACAGCATAAGGCACAGGAGACAGAGTAATGCAGTTATCTACATCAGAAATCAGTGAACTGATTAAAAGCAGATTAGAAAATTTTTCGACCAGTGCTGAAGCGCGTACCCAAGGTACCGTAATTTCGGTTACTGACGGTATCGTTCGTATTCACGGTCTTTCAAACGTGATGTCTGGCGAGATGATCGAGTTCCCGGGCAATACATTCGGTTTGGCACTTAACCTTGAGCGTGACTCAGTGGGTGCGGTGGTGCTGGGTGATTACGAGCACATTACAGAAGGCGATACATGTAAATGTACAGGCCGTATTCTGGAAGTGCCAGTTGGTCCGGAATTGATCGGCCGCGTTGTTAACGCGTTAGGTCAGCCAATCGACGGCAAAGGTCCAGTCAATGCAAAAATGACTGACAAAATTGAAAAAGTTGCTCCCGGCGTTATTGCACGTAAATCAGTTTCACAACCAGTACAAACCGGTTTGAAATCCGTTGACTCGATGGTGCCAGTTGGCCGTGGCCAACGTGAATTGATCATTGGTGACCGTCAAACAGGTAAAACAGCAGTTGCAGTCGACGCGATCATCAACCAAAAAGGTCAGAACATGACCTGTATCTACGTTGCGATCGGCCAAAAGGCTTCTACTATCGCTAACGTGGTACGTAAATTGGAAGAAAACGGCGCAATGGCTTACACCATTGTGGTTGCAGCAGCAGCTTCTGATTCAGCGGCATTGCAATTCCTGGCGCCATATGCTGGCTGTACCATGGGTGAATACTTCCGTGACCGTGGTCAGGATGCATTGATTGTTTATGATGACTTGACCAAACAGGCGATTGCTTACCGTCAAATCTCATTGCTGTTACGTCGTCCACCAGGCCGTGAAGCTTACCCAGGCGACGTGTTCTACATCCACTCACGTTTGTTAGAGCGCGCGGCTCGTGTAAACGAAGAGTATGTAGAGAAATTCACTAACGGTGAAGTGAAAGGTAAAACGGGTTCATTGACTGCATTGCCAGTGATTGAAACAGCGGCTGGCGACGTTTCTGCATTCGTTCCAACTAACGTGATTTCTATTACTGACGGCCAGATCTTCCTGGAAACTGACTTGTTCAACGCTGGTATCCGTCCCGCGATCAACGCTGGTATTTCAGTGTCTCGCGTAGGTGGTGCAGCGCAAACTAAAGTCATCAAGAAACTGGGCGGCGGTGTGCGTCTGGCTCTTGCGCAATACCGTGAATTGGCTGCGTTCGCGCAGTTCGCATCTGACCTGGATGAAGCGACACGTAAACAGTTGGAACGTGGCCGTATGTTTACTGAGTTGATGAAACAAGCGCAATATGCACCTTTAAGCGTATCAAATATGGCAATTACCTTGTTTGCAGCGAACAAAGGTTACTTTGACGATGTTGCTATCAATAAAGTATTGGCCTTTGAAGGCAAATTGCACGGCTTTATCGCTTCGAAATATAAAGCAATCGCTGATGCTATCGAAACTTCAAAAGATTTGAGCGCTGATAACGAGAAAGCACTTGAGGCAGCAATTCAAGACTTCAAAGCGACAACTGCTTACTAATATCTAACTATTAGGACATTAAAATGGCTGGTAGTAAAGAAATTAGAACCAAGATTAAGAGTGTAGAAAACACACGCAAGATCACCAAGGCGATGGAAATGGTGGCCGCCTCTAAAATGCGTAAAGCGCAGGATAGAATGCGTGCATCCCGCCCTTATGCTGACAAAATTCGCAATGTGGCGGCTCACCTTTCACTTGCGCATTCTGAATACAAGCACCCTTTCCTGTTGAAGCGTGATGAAGTGAAGAATGTTGGCATTATCGTGGTGAGCTCAGACAAAGGTCTTTGCGGCGGCTTGAACACCAACGTATTGCGCTTAACAGTTAACCAGATGAAAAACTGGGAATCTGAAGGCAAAAAAATTACTGTCAGTGCGATAGGTAACAAAGGCTACGGCTTTATGAATCGCGTCGGTGCCAACGTAAAATCACACATCATCGGCTTAGGTGATGTACCGCATTTAGAAACACTGATTGGCACGATTAAAGTGATGCTGGATGCTTATACCACTGGTGAAATTGATCAGTTACATATTTGCTATACACGCTTTATCAATACCATGAAGCAAGAGCCTGTAATTGACCAATTGCTGCCATTGACCAGTGAACGTTTGGGTACACACCCTACAGAAGAAAAAGCTGAGAAATTGAGTGCGAGTGCAGTGGTGAAGAGTGCCCTTCAAATCGGTGCAGCTAAAGGCCATTGGGATTATATCTATGAACCTGAGGCGAAGCCCGTGATTGAAGAGCTGATGGTACGCTACATTGAGTCACTGGTGTATAACGCAGTATCTGAAAACATGGCGTCTGAGCAATCATCACGTATGGTGGCGATGAAGGCCGCATCTGACAATGCGAAGAACGTGATTGGCGAGTTGAAACTGGTTTACAACAAAGCGCGTCAAGCGGCGATTACAAAAGAGATTTCAGAAATCGTTGGTGGAGCGGCCGCTGTGTCGTAGGTGCTTTAGTAAGCAGAGTATCGAATTTAATTAAATCTGACTAGAAGAAGTTAGGAAATAAAATGGCAAAAGCAAATCAAGTAAATGTAGGTAAAGTGGTGCAATGTATTGGCGCGGTGGTGGACGTTGAGTTTCCACGTGATCAAATGCCAAAAGTGTTTGAAGCATTGATTATCGATGATGCATCAAGCCAAGCGGAAGCTGGTTTGACATTAGAAGTGCAACAACAATTGGGTGACGGCATTGTACGTACCATTGCTATGGGCTCATCTGATGGTCTTGCACGTGGTACAGCATTCAAATCAACAGGCGCACAAATTCAAGTACCGGTTGGTACGGGTACTTTGGGTCGTATCATGGACGTGTTGGGCCGCCCGATTGATGAAGCTGGTCCAATCGATTGTGACGAGCGTCGTTCGATTCACCAAAAAGCACCGACATTTGAAGAGCTCTCCCCTTCTGTTGACTTGTTAGAAACAGGTATCAAGGTGATTGACTTGGTTTGCCCATTCGCTAAGGGTGGTAAAGTGGGTCTGTTCGGCGGTGCTGGTGTAGGTAAAACCGTTAATATGTTGGAACTGATTAACAACATCGCTAAGCAACACTCAGGTTTATCAGTGTTTGCCGGTGTGGGTGAGCGTACCCGTGAAGGTAATGACTTCTATCATGAAATGGCAGAAGCTGGTGTTATCAAGCTGGATAACATGAAAGAATCAAAAGTGGCGATGGTGTTTGGCCAGATGAACGAACCACCAGGTAACCGTTTACGCGTAGCTTTGTCAGGTTTGACTATGGCGGAAAAATTCCGTGATGAAGGCCGTGACGTGTTGTTCTTCGTTGACAACATCTATCGTTATACGTTGGCTGGTACTGAAGTATCAGCACTGTTAGGCCGTATGCCTTCAGCCGTAGGTTACCAACCTACCCTTGCTGATGAAATGGGGCGTTTACAAGAACGCATTACTTCAACTAAAACAGGTTCTATTACGTCTATCCAGGCTGTTTATGTGCCTGCGGATGACTTGACAGACCCATCACCAGCAACCACGTTCCAGCATTTGGATTCTACCGTTGTGTTGTCACGTGACATTGCTTCTCTTGGTATTTACCCAGCGGTTGACCCGTTGGACTCAACTTCACGTCAATTGGATCCATTGATCGTAGGTGAAGAGCACTACTCAGTTGCACGTTCGGTACAAGCAACATTGCAACGTTACAAAGAATTACGTGACATTATTGCGATTTTGGGTATGGACGAATTGTCACCAGAAGATAAATTAGCAGTTGGTCGTGCACGTAAAATCCAACGCTTCTTGTCACAACCTTTTCACGTTGCTGAAGTGTTTACTGGCGCGCCAGGTAAATACGTGCCACTGAAAGAAACGATTAAAGGCTTTAAAGCGATTGTTGCTGGTGAATACGATCACTTGCCAGAGCAAGCTTTCTACATGGTGGGTGGCATTGAAGAGGCAATTGAAAAGGCCAAGACGCTTAACTAAAAAAACTTAACTAAGTTTACTTAGCTAATAAGTTAATCGCTTTAAGGAAAAAAATGGCAAATACTGTTCATATTGATGTAGTCAGTGCAGAGGCAAGCATATTCTCAGGTGAAGCTGAGTTTGTGGTTGCACCTGCAAGCGCTGGTGAAGTGGGTATCTACCCAAACCATGCGCCAATGATTACGACCATCAAGCCGGGTGCTTTGCGTATCAAGCAAGCTAACGAAGCTGAAGATACCTTGATTTTCATCTCAGGCGGCATGTTGGAAGTACAGCCAGGTGTAGTCACTGTATTGGCTGATACGGCAATTCGTGGTCATGACCTGGATGAAGCAAAAGCAATCGCTGCGAAAGAGGCTGCGGAAGAGGCGTTGAAAAACAGAACTTCAGACATTGATTACGCAACAGCACAAGCTGAATTGTCTGAAGCGCTCGCACAAATCCAAACAATTGAACGTTTACGTAAAACTACGCATTAATTAAGTGTTTTCATGCTTATACAAAGGCAGCCTATGGCTGCCTTTTTTGTTTATACTTTCACTATCAAGTAAATTAAATAGAATATGAATAAACTCAATATTGTCATTCTTGCTGCCGGTAAAGGCACACGCATGCACTCTAATAAGCCCAAGGTGCTGCACCAACTAGCCGGCAAACCGCTTTTACAGCACGTCATTAATTGCGCCAAACAATTAGATCCGGCGAAAATCATCGTGGTTTATGGCTATGGCGGCGAGGCGGTACTGCACGCATTCGCGCATGAAAATATTACCTGGGTTGAACAAATCGAGCAGCTTGGAACTGGCCATGCCGTGCAGCAAGCCTTGCCGCATCTGGATGAAAATGCCACAACGCTTATCTTGCTTGGGGATGTGCCGCTGCTGAGTGTTGAAAGTTGCAAAAAACTGCTCGATAAAACCGAGGAATTAGGCCTGCTGACTTTTATAAAGCCGGATCCAGCCGGCTATGGCCGTATCATTCGTAATAGTGAAGGCATCGTTACTGCAATCATTGAGCATAAGGATGCGACTGCTCAGCAGCGCGAAATTAAAGAGGTGAATACCGGCATTATCGCTGCTGAGAACAGGCATCTGGCAAACTGGTTAAAGCGCCTTACCAACAACAACGCCCAGGGTGAATATTATCTGACAGACATCGTGGCGATGGCAAAACTGGAAGATGAGACAGCGGTGCGCGAAATTGCAGATGATGAATCGTCTTCGGACGGTTGGATTGGTCTATCTAAAAAAAGGTATACGATTGCAACAGAAATTTCTCAGGATGAAGCCTCTGTGACAGGGGTGAACTGCAAGAAAGACTTAGCTGACCTGGAGCGGGTATACCAAAAACGCTATGCCGATAGCTTAATGCTAGCGGGTGTGACGCTGCTAGACCCATTAAGAATCGATGTGCGAGGCGAGTTAAGTGTTGGCAAGGATGTAGAAATAGATGTCGGCTGTGTTTTTGAAGGCAAGGTAAGCATTGCCGACAATGTAAAAATTGGCGCGTACTGTGTCATTAAAGATGCCGAAATTGCTTCTGGAACAATCATCGCCCCGTTTACACATATTGACCAGGCTAAAATTGGCAATAATAGCCGCATTGGGCCATATGCACGCATTCGCCCCGGTACTACACTGGCGGCTGAGACGCATATTGGTAACTTTGTCGAGCTCAAAAACGCTCAAGTAGATATTGGCAGTAAAATCAATCACCTGAGCTATGTGGGTGATAGCACTGTGGGTAAAAACGTGAACATTGGCGCGGGTACGATTACCTGCAATTATGACGGCGCCAATAAATTCAGAACCATTATTGAAGATGACGTGTTCGTTGGCTCCGATACGCAATTAATCGCACCTGTTACAGTAGGCAAAGGCGCGACCATCGCCGCAGGCTCCACTATTACCAGGGACGCACCAGCTGATCAGCTTACGTTATGCAGAGCAAAAGAACAAAAATCTATCGTGGGATGGAAACGGCCTGTAAAGATAAAAAAATAAAGCCTTATTCGTCATCCCCGCTTTTGCGAAAATGATTGAATAGAAATAATTTAAGAAAGAATAAACGTTATGTGTGGCATTGTAGGTGCAGTAGCAAATAGAAACGTCGTTTCAACTTTAATCGAAGGCCTGAGCCGTCTGGAATATCGCGGCTACGATTCTGCCGGCGTCGCGGTGCTGAACAGGAACGGCATCGAGCGCGTACGCGCGGTGGGCCGCGTTTCCGCCATGGTAGAAAAAGCATTGGATGCGAATCTAAGCGGCTTGGTAGGCATCGGTCACACACGTTGGGCTACTCATGGCGGCGTCACCGAGAGCAATGCACATCCGCATGTCTCTAAAGGTGAGATTGCCGTTGTGCATAACGGCATTATCGAAAATCATGATGAGCAGCGCACGCGCTTAAAAGCTTTGGGCTACGAGTTCACCTCGCAAACCGATACTGAAGTGATTGCTCACTTAATTCACTATTACCACAAAGATTTGGCATTGCTGGCAGCTACACAGAAGGCGGTGGCAGAGCTTACGGGCGCGTTTGCCATTAGCGTGATTTCGGTTAAAGAACCAGAACACATGATTACCGCGCGTCTAGGCTGCCCGCTGCTGATAGGCCTTGGCGAAGGTGAGAATTTCATCGCATCTGACGTTTCTGCGGTGTTATCCGTCACCCGTAAAGTGATTTACCTGGAAGATGGCGATGTGGCGGATATTCGCCGTGATGGCGTGACTATTTATGGCCGCGATGGTGTAGAGGTAACCCGTAAAATCCACATGAGCGATGTGTCGCTCGCAAGCATGGAGCTTGGCCCTTATTCGCACTTCATGCAAAAAGAAATCCACGAACAACCGCGTGCGCTCACCGACACCATTGAAGCGCTGATTGATAACAACTGCTTCTCTGCCGAGTTGTTTGGCAAGGCCGCCAGCGATGTATTCAAGCAGGTGGATAGCATCTTGATACTGGCCGCAGGCACCAGCTATTATGCCGCGCTCACCGCGAAATACTGGCTGGAAGGCATTGCAAAAATACCCACCAATGTGGAAATCGCCAGTGAATACCGCTATCGCCAATCTGTGCCTAATCCCAAACAGATGATTGTTACCATCTCACAATCCGGCGAAACGCTGGATACGATGGAAGCCTTGAAACACGCAAAATCGCTAGGGCAAAATCTTACCTTGTCAATCTGCAATGTGCAGGAAAGCGCCATTCCGCGCGCCTCGCAGCTCGTCTTCTACACGCGCGCCGGGGCAGAAATCGGCGTGGCTTCCACCAAAGCGTTTACCACACAACTAGTGGCTTTATTCACCTTGGCGGCTACACTAGCTAAACAACGTGGTTTATTAAGCGCTACCCAAGAGCAGGAACACTTAACTGCATTGCGCCAATTAGCTGGCAGCGTGCAATTTGCGCTTAATTTAGAGCCGCAAATCCGCGAATGGGCAAAACGCTTTGCCGATAAAGAACACGCCCTATTCCTGGGCCGTGGCGTGCACTACCCTATCGCGCTGGAAGGCGCGCTTAAGCTTAAAGAGATATCCTACATCCACGCCGAGGCTTATCCCGCAGGAGAGCTAAAACATGGCCCTCTGGCGCTGGTAGATAACAACATGCCAGTGGTGGTGATTGCGCCAAATGATGCGTTGCTGGAGAAGGTAAAATCGAACATGCAAGAAGTGCGTGCGCGCGGCGGCGAGCTATTTGTGTTTGCAGATGCTGACAGCCACTTTACCGAGTCAGAAGGTGTGCATGTGATTCGCACTCCACGCCATGTGGGTGTGCTCTCCCCTATTTTGCATACCATCCCCGTGCAAATGCTGGCGTATCATGCAGCCTTGTTAAAGGGAACGGATGTGGATAAACCGAGGAATTTGGCGAAGAGCGTAACAGTGGAATAGTTTCCCTATACTTTTTAATGAGAAAGATGTTATATGTGTTTTTGATGTCTTTCTTACAACAAAGGCTGTGTCAGTAAAACGAATATCAGATGAAAAAGAAGTCAGACATAGGATCATTTTAGAGTTGTACTCGAATGGATTATCCGACCAGGAAATTGCAGACTATTTGAACTTCCACAACATCCGTACACCAACTGGTTTAACTTATTACTCGATTCTAGTATGGGTTACACGAAACAAATTAAAAAAACGAGAGGCCAGAAAGCTAACGAATAATTACGAAATGGGGACAATCAAATTTTGGTTGTTACCTAAAAGCTATTAAGCTATATAAATACGGTAGCCATTTTGGAGTATAGGAAAAATGACAAACGACCCACTCGAGAGTACAGGCATATATATAGTTTACCTTACCTCGCCTGCATCTAAGTCAATATATCGTGCCAAGAAGTACAAGACAGAGGTAAACAATCAAAATTTAAAAGTTGGAATAGCTAAAAAAAGCTTCAAATCACGTAAAAGTGGTTATGAAGCAAATTTTGATTATGAAGTTGAGTTTCTTCCATTTATTCGAATCAAACGTGAGTTTTTAGAAGATGCGGAGAAAAAATTATTACCGCGATTTTGAGTAACAATATTTTAAGAGTTGGTCGTTCTCGCGAATGGTTTTATACCACTGATATTAATGGAATCAAAAAAATAATTATTGAAGCTTTGTCTAAAACCGATATTGAACACGAATATATAGAACAGCATTCAATCTAAATAATGAATCGCCACTAGTTTTGTAGACGCTAGTCAGCCATAGTTTTAAATTGATTTTCGTAGTCTATCGGAGATAACAAGTTATTGGAATTGTGACGTCGTTTTGAGTTGTAGAACAACTCTATGTAGTCAAATATATCCTGTC
>JAKQTN010000035.1 GCA_029563075.1 Pseudomonadota bacterium | reverse complement strand
AACCAAAGACGAGCAGGGCCGGGTGGCCGCGCATGAAATCATGATAGGTACGCCGGCGATTCGCAACCTGATTCGCGAGAACAAGGTGGCGCAAATGTATTCTGCGATTCAAACCGGCCAGAATATTGGCATGCAGACGCTGGATCAGAACCTGCAGGATCTGGTAAGGCGCAACGTGATTTCTGCCAATGAGGCACGTGGCAAAGCAGCCAATAAAGACTCGATTATCGGCTAACTATTCAATTTAGGATTGCATCATGGAAAAAGGTCAGGCAGAGAAGTTTGTATTTGATTTGTTGCGCTTAATGCTCGGCAAAAAAGCGTCCGATATGTTCATCACTTCCGGTTTCCCTCCCGCCATGAAAATTGACGGCAAGGTCACGCCGGTCAGTTCCCAGGTGCTATCGACGCAGCAGGCGCGTGAAATTGCGCGTTCGATTATGAATGACAAGCAAACCGCTGAGTTTGACGCGACCAACGAATGTAATTTTGCGATCGGCATTCCGGGTGTCGCACGTTTTCGCGTGAATGCCTTTGTGCAGCGTGGTTCGGTCGGGCTTGTGTTTAGAACCATCACCACAAAAATTCCTAAATTTGAGGAGCTGGGCCTGCCGGAAGTGCTAAAGGATATAGCCATGACCAAGCGCGGGCTGGTGATTTTTGTGGGAGGTACGGGTTCAGGAAAATCGACATCGCTGGCGGCCATGGTAGGCTACCGCAATGAAAATAGTTATGGCCATATTATTACCATTGAAGACCCGGTCGAGTTTGTGCATGAGCATATCAATTGCATTATTACCCAGCGTGAAATTGGCGTGGATACGGATAACTGGAGCATCGCGCTTAAAAACACCTTGCGTCAGGCGCCAGACGTGATTCTGATAGGCGAAATCCGTGATCGCGAAACCATGGACTATGCGATCGCGTTTGCGGAAACCGGCCATTTATGTTTGACTACCTTGCACGCCAACAGCACCAATCAGGCGCTCGACCGGATTATCAACTTCTTCCCCGAAGAGCGCCGGCATCAGTTATTAATGGATCTGTCGCTCAACACACGTGCATTTATATCGCAGCGCCTGATCCCGAAAGCCGATGGTGTCGGTCGCGCCGCCGCCATCGAAATCATGATCAATTCACCCTTGATTTCAGATCTGATCTTCAAGGGCGATGTGCACGAAATCAAGGAAATTATCAGCCGTTCGCGTGAATTGGGCATGCAGACTTTTGACCAGGCTTTGTTTGATCTGCATGAGTCCGGCGCGATCAGTTATGAGGATGCGTTGCGCAATGCGGATTCGGTGAATGATCTGCGGCTAAGGATTAAGCTGGAAGGCAAAGGCGCGCATAACAGAGATCTATCTGCCGGGCTGGATCATTTAGGCGTAGTGTAAAAAGGCAGTTAAAACAAAAAAGCCGATGAGTCTCATCGGCTTTTTGCATTGCAAGCCAGTTATTCTACAGAAACTTCGACGCGCCGGGCTTCGGCCAGATCACCGCCGCCATCTACGCTCTCAGGCTTGCGCATCTCGATTCTCATTACATCAATACCTGCTGTAATAAGCGCAGCCTGTACTGCTTTGGCGCGGTTATAGGCAAGTTCTTCGTTCACTGCTTTATTGCCGCGTGAGTCGTGATAACCTGACAGCACGGCCTTTGCAGTGTCGTGCGACTTCAGCCATTCGACAATGGGCGCCAGAGTCGCATCCGCTTCGCCGGGCAAGGCGGTTTTGCCAGTGTCGAAGTAAAGTTTGGCAGCTGCGGGTGGCGGCATGACGGCTGCGGGTTCTGCGGCTTTAACCAGAATCTGGTTATCTACCGCTACTGCAGAGCCAAAAAACGCTTGTGCCTCCGTACCTATTTTCTGCTTGATCGCATCTGAATCCACAGTGCCGGTGAGCGCCACATTCTTAGCATCGCCTTTTGCCTGCAATGCGTCACCGCCGCTTAATAAGGTTCTGAGTGCATCTGCCTTATTGAGCCAGCTGATCTTTGCATCGTCACCGCTACCGTTAAAATCATTGGCTGTCGCAGTAAACTCAAATGCTTCTGTCTCCGGCGAGACCGGCATCACTGCTTCTGCGGGTGCGGCGGCTTCAGTTGGGGCGCTGCAGCATGCACTGGAGGGCCCGTGGCCTGTGAGTAGCATCCAGAGCAGAATTAAGGCAAGTATCAGCGCAACGATCCAACCCCAGCGGTTACAGCTTGATTGATTGTTCTGCATATTAGTCACCTCGGATTATTTTTTGACGCCGCCAGAAAGCTTATCCTGCAATTTCTTAAGCTCTTCCCATTTGTTTTCAGCTGCCAGCGCCGCTTGTTGCGCCCATGTGCCTGGGTTGGCAATGCGGAAGCGCGAGCCGCCTTTGTCCAATATCGCACGCATTTGCGGCACGGTAGAGGCGGCGAGCTGAGTAAAGGTTTTAATGCCGTTGTCGTTAAACAGTTCGTTAATTTTCGGGCCAATACCTTCTATGATGGTGAGGTCATTCGCGTTTTTAAGGGCAAAACCTGCTTTTTTGGCCGCGGCAATATCAATGACTGTTGTTTTGGGTGCTTCGGTTTTGGGCGCCGACGCTTTAGGTGCTTCGGCCGCCTTGGCAACCGGTGCCGCTGGCACATCTGCCATTTTTGCCGGCGCTGCAGTAGAGCCTTGCGTGGTTGATTGCGTATTGCAAGAGGATTTGCAGCAACATTTACACAGGAGTTTGTTTAATAACCATCCAAGTAAAATGCCTAAAAGGAACCACCAGAAACAGCATGCAAACGAACTTAACAGTGAACTCATTTTTACTCCCCAATGAAATGACTAATTAACGATCTAAAAAAACATGATAACTGCCAACAACAGGAAAAGTAACTATCTGCCGCTTTGGGACAAACGTCAAGTTTTTAAGATAATCGCATTCAGGCTTGATAAGTGACTTGCCCATGCAGCAGGGTATATCGCACCTTGCCCAGCATGGTTAACCCTAAGAAGGGCGTATTCTTGCCTTGGCTTTTGAGTTGGCTGGCGCTTACTTTCCATTCCTGCTGCGGGTTGAAAATCGCAATGTCTGCGTCGGCATTCACGCCTAAGTGGCCGCTGGCAATACCCAAGATACTTGCAGGATGACAGGTGATTTTTGCTACTGCCTCAGATAGTGAGGTTTTCTGATCGGCAGCCCATTTTAATGTGAGCGGTAACAACAGCTCTAAACCGGTGGCGCCTGCTTCTGCTTCGGCAAACGGCAGCAGCTTTGCATCGTCATCCACGGGCGTGTGGTCTGAGCATATTGCATCAATCGTGCCGTCTTTCAAGCCTTGGCACAGTGCATTTTTGTCGCGGGAAGAGCGTAGCGGCGGCTTGAGATTGGCATGCGCATTGAAAAAACCAATGTCGTGGTCGGTCAAATGGCAATGCTGTGCGCTCACGTCTGCAGTCACTTGTATGCCTTGTTTTTTGGCCTGGCGTAGCAGATCGACACCTTCTGCAGTGGAAAGCCGGCATAGGTGTACCCTGGTTTTTGTTTCATGGGCAATGCGCAAAATGCTGGCGATGGCAAGGCTTTCGGCCGCAGCCGGAATGCCCTTCAGGCCTAAACGGCTGGCGATCTCACCGTCGTGCGCAACACCATTCTGTGCGAGATAATGATCTTCGGCACGCAAAAATATGGTGTAACCAAATGTAGCGGCGTACTCAAAAGCGCGCCAGAGCACCTGCGTATCCGTGATCGAAGTATCTGCCTGACTAAAGCCTACACAGCCCGCTTCGGTGAGCTCGCACATTTCGGTTAAGAGCTTGCCTGCAAGTTGACGCGTTAAGGCGCCTAGCGGATAGACATGCGCCAGATTGAGCTGTTTGGCACGGTGTTTCAGCATCTCTACCAAGCCTGGCTCATCCAGCACCGGGTCAGTGTCAGGCGGACAGGCCAGGCTGGTCACGCCGCCCGCTGCGGCGGCTTGCAATTCACTTCTGAGTGTCGCTTTATATTCAGAGCCTGGTTCGCGCAATCTGGCAGACAAGTCGACGAAGCCTGGCGCTACGATTAAACCTGCAGCGTCAATCGTTTGGTTTGCCACAAAGCCATCAGGGGCGTTGCCGATGCCGGCAACTTTACCTGCTGCAATATACACATCCTGCTTGGCATCTATGTTGTTTTTCGGGTCTATCAGGTGCCCGTTTTTGATGTGAATTTTCATGCGCTACCCCCTGTGCTTCCGCCGGAAGACTGTCCGCCCGCTAAAATGGCCATGACCGCCATGCGGACTGCGATCCCAAAGGTCACTTGCGGCAGAATCACGGATTGGTGCCCATCCGCTACGCTGGAGTCGATCTCCACACCGCGATTCATCGGCCCAGGGTGCATGACGATGGCATCAGGCTTGGCGAATTCAAGTTTTTCCTGCGTGAGCCCGAAGGTTTTAAAATATTCCTGCGCGCTGGGCAGCAGGGCGCCGCTCATGCGCTCGTTTTGCAGGCGCAACATCATAATCACATCTACATCCCTTAAGCCAGCTTTCATGTCGTGAAACACCTGCACGCCGAGCTTCTCGACACCAGCCGGCAGCAGGGTTTTTGGTGCGATCACACGCACTTCCGGCACGCCTAATGTAGTTAAGGCGTGAATTTCGCTGCGTGCTACGCGCGAATGCAGCACATCTCCCACCAAAGCCACGCGCAGATTGTGCATCTCGGGCTTGTAGCGACGCACAGTGAATACATCCAGCAATCCTTGCGTCGGATGCGCATGGCGTCCATCGCCTGCATTGATGACGCTGATGTTATCCGGCACATGCTGCGCAATAAAATGCGCCGCGCCGCTTTGTCCGTGGCGCACCACGAACATATCGGCGTGCATGGCAATCAGGTTATCCACCGTGTCTAAAATGGTTTCGCCTTTGGATTGACTTGAGGTGCCTACATTCAGGTTGATCACATCAGCCGAAAGGCGTTTTGCAGCAATTTCAAAGGTGGTGCGAGTGCGGGTGCTGTTCTCGAAAAAGATATTGCATACGGTTTTGCCACGCAACAGCGGCACTTTCTTGATGTCCCGCTCGGCTACGCCAACAAAGGTTTCTGCGGTATCCAGAATCTGGGTAAGGATTTTTTTTGGCAAGCCTTCTATTGTTAAAAGGTGCTTTAACTTGCCGTCGGCATCTAGTTGCGGGTTATACATTTCTTGGTTCACTATTAGTTAGTTTCTAATGATAAATGTAACTTGCCTTTGGTGTCTTGTGAAAGCTGTAAACTCTGATGAGGTTTCAACAGGATTTCTGCGCCGACAATATTGGGCAGGATAGGTAATTCCGCGCCACCGCGGTTAATCAGCACTGCTAACGTGACGCTGGCAGGGCGGCCGTAATCGAATAGCTCGTTCATGGCGGCGCGTGTAGTGCGGCCGGTATAAAAAATATCGTCGATCAGAATAATATGTTTGTCTTGCACATCAAACGGAATCTGCGAAGGCTTAGGCTCAGCCTTCAGGCCGCGCTGGGCATAGTCGTCGCGGTATAGCGCTGCATCCAGCGTGCCGTAGGCAACGTCCTGTTTAATCGATTTCAAAATACGCTGCATCAACCATACGCCACCGCTGTGGATGCCCACCAAGGCGCTATTGGATGGACCATTTGCTGCTAGCTGTGCCTGGATTCTGGCGGTGATGTCGGTCAGTAATGCTTCGGGATCAGGTAGTTGCATAGTTGTTAGCTGGTAGCGAGTCCATCAAAATAAGATTGTAATATGGTTTGCGCCGCCACTGCATCCAGCATGGCTTTTTGCTCATGCCCTTTAATGCCTGCTTCGCGTAAATTCTGCGCGGCTTCGGCCGAGCTCAAACGTTCGTCAATCATCATAACTGGTAAATTAAAGCGGCCTTCAAGCCGCTGTGCAAATTTTTTAGAAAGATGCGTCAGCATGTGAGGTGTGCCATCCAGATGCATGGGCAAGCCCACGATCAACAGATCAGGACGCCATTCCTGAATGATGGCCGCAATTTGCGTAAAGCGCGCTGCATTCGATTCGCTGTCAATGGTAAGCAAGGGATGGGCGACTTTCAGCACGGTTTCACCTACCGCCACGCCAATGCGCTTCTCGCCAAAATCGAATGCCAGCACCGTGCCGGTAATGTCGTGATAGCTGCGTTCCAAGATAGGCAAATGGCTCTGATTTAGCATTCAGGCGTGTCCCGCCACATCAGACAAGTTGGCCAAATTAAGCCCCATCATTCGCATGGCACAATCAAATTTTTCATGATCGGCCTTATCGAAAATCAAGGCATGAATATCGCTTAAATTCTTGGTTTCCAGGCTGAGCCATGCGTTTTGTGCCAGTTCGCTTTCTAGCTGGCCTGCTGCCCAGCCGGCATAGCCCAGGGCGATGAGCATTTTTTGCGGGCCTTTGTTTTGTGCGGTGGCCTCTAATATATCTTTCGAGGTGGTTAACGCAACTGAGTTATTAATGACGATGGTCGAGTTGAATTCGTCATGCGGGGCAGGCATGATGTCGTGCAGAATAAAGCCGCGTTCCGTTTGCACCGGTCCGCCGAAATGGACCGTTTCTTTGAGGAGGGGCTGCGGTTCGGCTTCAAGCTGGATTTGCTCAAACAAATCGGCAACCGTGATATCGGCGCTGCGATTAATGATAACGCCCATGGCGCCGTCCTGATTGTGCGTGCAGATATAGGTGACGGTTTTAGAAAAATATGGGTCTGTCATGGCGGGCATCGCGATGAGAAATTGACCTGTAAGATTCATATTTTCCAATGGTGCTATTTTAACATAAATTATCTGGTGATTAATTTGCTTCGCTTTTTATTGGCCCTGCTGTTTCTCAGCTTCGTAATACCCCGTGATATCCAGGCCGAAGCCCACCATACTCGGCATTTTACGCGGGGTAGCCATCAAGCGCATTTTGCGCACGCCTAAATCCAGCAAAATCTGCGAGCCGATGCCGTAGGTACGCAACTCCTGGTTGTAACGAATCGGCTCGTCGGCATGCTCGATACGCGCGACTATATCAGCCCCTGATTCAGCATGATGCAACAGGATCATTACGCCACAAGGCGCTTCAGCTATGGCATGCATGGCTTTGAGCGTATTCCAGCTGTGGGTGCAGCTGCTGCTGTCGAGCAGGTCGAACACCGAAAGTGGTTCATGCACGCGCACTAAACACTCGGTATCCGGGGCAGGGTTGCCTTTGATTAAAGCCAGGTGTGTTTCATTAGAGATTTTATCGCGATAGGCTACCAGCCGCATCTCGCCGTAAGGGGTAGCAACGGTGCGCTCTGCAGCACGTTCAATAAGTTTCTCGGTCTCGCTTCGGTAGCGGATTAAATCGGCAATCGTGCCGATTTTGATGTGATGCAGTTTGGCGATCTCCAGCAAATCTGGCAAGCGTGCCATTTCGCCATCATCTTTTAAAATCTCGCAAATTACACTGGCAGGTTCGCAGCCTGCAAGCGCCGCTAAATCACTGCCGGCTTCGGTATGTCCGGCGCGCACCAGTACGCCGCCATTTTGTGCTGCGAGGGGGAAAATATGGCCTGGGCTGACCAGGCTTTGTGCGTTGGCATTTTTAGCGGCCGCAGCCTGAATCGTAGTCGCACGGTCGGCAGCCGAAATGCCGGTGGTGACGCCGGTAGCAGCTTCGATAGATACGGTGAAATTGGTTCCCAGGCGTGAATCGTTTTTTAGCACCATGGGCGGCAGATTAAGCTGTTTGCAACGCGCTTCCGTCAGCGTCAGGCAAATCAGGCCGCGCCCGTGTTTGGCCATAAAATTGATGTGTTCGGCAGTGGCAAATTCTGCCGCAATGACAAAATCGCCTTCGTTCTCTCGGTTTTCATCATCCACCAGAATAACCATTTTGCCCGATTTGATATCGGCGATAATTTCGGCAATAGGGCTAATTGAATTATGCGGCATTCTCATGCGTCCATTCTGTCATGCGCTCCACATAGCGGGCGATCAGGTCAATTTCCAGATTTACGTGGTCGCCAACCTTCAAATGTTTGAATGTGGTGTGCTCTAATGTATGTGGAATAATGTTCATGGTAAAGATGTCCTGCGCGATGCTGTTCACGGTCAGGCTCACGCCATCGACGCAAATCGAGCCTTTTTTTGCGATGTATTTTGAAATCCCGTGCGGCGCGCGTATCGCCAGCAACCAGCAATCGCCTGCTTGTTCAAAGTGCGTTACCTGTCCTACGCCATCCACATGACCGCTTACCAAATGTCCGCCCAATCTGTCCTGCAGGCGTAATGCTTTTTCCAAATTGACCGCTTGCCCGTTATTTAAGCCTGCCGTGACATTTAATGTTTCTTTTGAAACATGTACCTCAAAATGCGTTTTGTCAAAACGGGTAACTGTCAGGCAAACCCCATTGACAGCAATGCTGTCGCCAATTTGCACATCGTCCAGGCCCAAATGAGTGGCATTGATTGACACCTTCAGGTCTTCGCCAACCTTTGTGGTTGCGTCAATATCGCCAACTGCTTGTATGATTCCAGTAAACATGATGATATTTTAACAGTATTAATAAAAAGCACAGTTTAAAAATGTTGGCATGCAGTTTGCAAAACATGAACTGTAATTAACTTTTTATTAAGCAGGTACCCAAAATGTTATCAAACGTAATGCATAAAATTCAGTCGGTTTTACATCACCACGATATGCAAAAAAATCTTGGTTGGATGGACACGTTAACTGAAATGAATGGATTAGATGCCTTAAAAATGACGACGGCCCAATTGGCCAAAATTCAATTTGATTCCATAGAAAATATGGAAAGCAACATCGAACTGGTGCTGGAGATTGATAAAAAATCTTATCAAAATTCCAAGAAAATCACATATAAGTACTTGACTGTATTGAGATTAAATAAAACATTGGAAGCTGAATTGTACAATGTGGCCTATGCGTATCAAAGACAACTCTATGTGGCGTATACGCAATTTCTTGATTTGTATCTTGGGCAAAATAAAATCGTTTTCAGCAATGAAAAGATCAATTTAATTTTGTGCCGTCATCTAAGCGCGACTTTTGCAATGGCAAAATGGCGTTATTTCGATGATCAGCCTGCGCCAATCGGCACATGGGCAAATGTTTGTAAAGTCATCAAATGTGCCGAAAATTTGGCATTATTGAATACCAATCTATTTTTGTACGATCACCAGAAAAAGGAAACCAGCATTGCCACTTTGTTGGAGCGCGGTTTCATGGTGGATACTTTGCATAAAGGTAACTACAGCCGCATGCAAATTCAATTGACCGAACAAATTCTGAGAGTCTGGGCGACCAATCCATTATTGCTTAACAAGTATAAGCAAGACAGGTTTCAGTTTTTTATCAATGTGGAAGGCGACAAAGGCCCGGAACGTATTCGTGCAGTTGAGAAGTTTGCAGATTACCGTTTTTGGAAGACCACGCGCTTGATAGATAAAATCGAAGCCTATCTATGCGCTGTCGACACACAAAAGCCTTTGGCTGAGTTTGGACTGGAGAAAATGGCTTCGACAGACTCACTGGTTAAGTTGTTTAAAAAACTGCGTGTGGAATGGTGTGTTGAGGGCTACGAGCGCCAGCGCAGAAAAGAAGCCAGAAACAAAAGAAATATGTTGATTAATGTAAGCTATGGCCTGGAAGATATTTGCCGGCGGTTAAATGCAGCCAAACCTAAACTGGACGCAAAGCCAACACAAAGAGATGCATTTGGGTTTGAAATGCAGGTGGCCGCGCATCGCAGAGGCCAGCAAGCGCCGCAAGTTCATCAGGCCAGCCAGAATAAGCTTGGCAGTGAGAACTGGTGGCTGGTTGACGAAAGCGCCAGCGGTTTTGCTGTCGATTTGGGCAGAACCTATAGCAGCTGGATAGAGCCAGGCAAGCTGATAGGCTATACCACGCCGGAAGACAAAGAACTGTTTGTGATCGCCGAAATCAGAAGCGTGAGAAAACAGGCCAATGGTACCTATCGGGCCGGGCTGAAGGTGCTTGGATCCCATGGCGCTTCTGTTCAGGTTGGGCGCTTGGATCAAAGCAATTTTACCGAAGCGCTAAGCGGTTATTATGTAGATGAGGCAGATGCCAATCTGAGTCAGTACAATACTTTTGCAGGTTTGATGCTGGACAGAGAGGATGACAGCAAATCGCATAAGGCCTCGCTGATTTTGCCGCGATGCGAATACAAGCGCGGCAGTAAATTCAGAATCAACATAGAAGGCGACGACAAAATAATAGAGATGGGCGCGCCATTGATGAAGCAGCGTGAATGGGTGCGCGTGGCGTTGCCGATCTAAATTTTAACAATTTTCAATCCAGGTGGAATCTTGACAGCTTAAAAACTGCTAAGATTCCACTATGTCTGTACTTTCAAAACTTCCATTTGAGCTGTTTGTAGGCTTGCGCTATTTACGCGCAAAGCGCAAAAGCCACTTCACCACCTTTATTTCTATCACCAGTATGGTTGGCATTGCGCTTGGTGTAGCAGTGCTTATTGTGGTGCTTTCAGTGATGAATGGTTTTGGCACGGAACTGCGGAGTCGCATTTTGGGTGTTGCTTCACATTTGCAAATCACCGAGGGCAGTAATACGCTTTCTAACTGGCAATCAGTGATGCGTGAGATTGATGGCATTCCTCATGTAGTAGCCGCAGCGCCCTTTGTTATGGCGCAGGGTATGCTTTCTTTCGGGCCAGTCGCTCAAGGGACACTGGTGCGCGGCGTGCTGCCGGATGCCGAGGTGAAGGTAGCCGAATTTGCCGAAAAAATGAAAGTTGGCAAGCTGGCTGATCTGCATGCGGGTGAGTTTGGCATTATATTGGGCACCGATTTGGCCTATTCATTAGGGCTTACGGTGGGGGACAAAGTAGTTCTGATGTCTCCCTCAGGCCAGGCCACGCCAGTAGGTACCATGCCCCGTATGAAACAGTTTAAGTTGATAGGTTTGTTCGAGATGGGCTACCAGGCTTATGACTCAGGCCTGGCATTGATTCATATGGAGGATGCGGCCAAGCTGTATCGTATGGAAGACAAGGTTTCTGGCTTAAGGTTGAAACTCGATGATCCATTTTTAACATCCGTTGTTGCGCCAGAAATAGCTTCCAGGTTAAGTGGCCGAGGTAATTATTATTTGAGCGACTGGGTGCAAGAAAACCCCAATTTTTTTCAGGCGCTTAAAATGGAAAAGCGCATTATGTCCATCATCATGGTGCTGGTGGTGGCAGTTGCCGCATTTAATATTGTATCCACATTAATTATGGCAGTGATCGACAAGCGCGCCGATATTGCGATTATGCGCACCTTCGGTGCCAGTCCGCACAGCATCATGAAGATATTTATTATCCAGGGCGTATTGATAGGCGTGATTGGCACACTATCAGGCGTCGGACTGGGAATCTTAATCACGTTGAATGTTGATGTCATCGTGCCGTTTATTGAACAATTGTTTAACACAAAATTTCTAGCTAAGGATGTTTATTACATTAGCGAAGTGCCCTCACAGTTGCTGTGGTCTGATGTCTCCGTGATTGCGCTTACCTCTTTTATACTAAGCCTGCTGGCGACACTTTACCCAAGTTATAAGGCCTCTCAAATTAATCCTGCCGAGGCGTTGAGATATGAGTAGCATTATCGCCTGCCAAAACCTTTGCAAAACCTATACCGGCCTGGATGTAGCGGTGCTTAATGGTATTGATTTAAGCATTAAAAACGGTGAGCAAATAGCGATTGTAGGAGAATCAGGTTCTGGCAAAAGTACGCTGCTGCATTTGCTGGGCGGGCTGGATGCGCCAACGAGTGGAATAGTTGAGTTGTCTGGAAAAAACTTAAGTCAATTATCTGAAGCCGAAAAAGGATTGCTTCGCAATCAAACGTTGGGTTTCGTATATCAGTTTCACCATTTATTGCCGGAATTCACTGCGATTGAAAATGTGGCCATGCCTTTGCTGATACGCCGCCTGCCGCGCGAGCAGGCGCTGGAAAAGGCACGATTGATGCTCGAAAAAGTAGGCCTGGCGCATCGCTTGGAGCACATGCCGGGCGAACTCTCCGGTGGCGAGCGGCAGCGGGCAGCGCTGGCGCGGGCTTTAGTCACACAACCCGCATGCATATTGGCAGATGAGCCCACGGGCAATCTGGATCGCGTGACTGCTAACCAGGTATTTGATTTGTTGCTGGAAATTAATCAGGAACAAAACACCAGCCTGGTCGTGGTGACGCATGATTTGGGTCTGGCTGCAAAAATGCAGCGCCGGTATCGTTTAGAAGACGGCAAACTTAATTCATTGAATTAGATGGTCAGCTTGTAAATGAGAAGCATGGCGCTAGGGCTTGTATTTGGCGCCTGGTGGCTGCAACAGCAAGCTGTTTTACCTTCCCTGCAGGCCGCTCTGGTGCTTGTTCCCAGCCCGCTGATTTTGTATGCGGCAACTCGGTTTGCATTTCCCGTTCGAAAAATAGCCGTTTTTGTGTGTGCGGCATTGTTTGGTTTTTTCTGGGCAGCAACGTTTGCGACAATCCGCTTAAGCGATGAGTTACCTAAGGACTGGGAACAAAAAAGCATCGACATCATCGGCGTAGTTGCAAGCTTGCCAGAGGTGACTGAGCGCGGCGAACGCTTTCAGTTTGATGTGGAAAAAGTGTTAACCAAGGCCGCGCGGGTTCCTGAACACATCTCGCTTAATTATTATCGTGAAGTTGAGTCGGAAAAACCAGAAAACGCGCCCAGCCTTACTAACCACTTTCATGCGGGCGAACGCTGGCAATTCACGGTGCGTTTAAAACGCCCGCACACCACTTACAACCCGCACGGTTTTGATTTTGAAGCCTGGGCACTTACAGAAAATATTCGCGCGACAGGCACCATCCGTAATAAAAGCGGCTATAAAAAGCTAAATGATTTCGTATGGCGCCCCCGTTATTTAATTGAGCAAGCACGCGAGAAAATTGGGGACAGGATTACACAGGCGCTAGTGAATAAGCCGTATGCGGGTGTGGTTCGTGCCTTAGTGGTGGGCGACGACAGTCAGATTAGCCAAGTCGATTGGAATGTGTATTTGCGCACGGGAGTGAATCATTTGATGAGCATTTCTGGCTTGCATATCACCATGCTGGCGGGTTTGGCTTTTGCCATTGCCGCTTTTGTGTGGCGCCGATTTCCCAAGCTGGTCACGCGCATGCCGACGCGCAAGGCGGCCACGATTTTTGGGCTTATTGTAGCCGTTTTGTACGCGTTGCTGGCAGGCATGTCGGTGCCCACGCAGCGCACGCTATTCATGCTGATGACTTTTGCTTTGGCGTTGTTGTTTGGTCGGAATTTGGCGATTTCGCGCGCACTGGCAATCGCCTTGATGGTGGTGATTCTGCTCGACCCATGGGCAGTGATTGTGCCGGGATTCTGGCTTTCGTTTGGCGCGGTAGCGCTGATTGCTTATGTTTCGGTAGGCAGATTAGCGGCGCAGCACTGGTTAAAAGAAGCTGTGAATACACAATGGGCGGTCACTTTAGGCTTGTTGCCTTTGCTGATCGCCATGTTCGGTCAAGCTTCCATGGTTTCGCCGCTTGCCAACGCATTCGCTATACCGGTCATCAGCTTGCTGGTGGTGCCTTTGGCTATTTTGGGCAGCTTGCTATCACTTGATTTTATTTTGCATGCCTCACATTTTGTTTTAACCATTTGCATGCAAGGCTTGAATTGGTTTGCAAATATACCGATGGCGACATGGCAGCAAGCTGCGCCCCCGGCGTGGGCGCTGATTCCGGCGATATTAGGCGTGTGCTGGCTGTTGTTGCCACGTGGGTTTCCACAGCGCTGGCTGGGCCTGGTGTTGTTGTCGCCATTGTTTTTTGTCAACTTACCAAAACTGGCCGAAGGAGAGATGCAGGCCACGATATTGGATGTAGGCCAAGGCTTGGCCGTCGTGGTTCAAACTAAAAATCATACCCTGCTTTACGATGCAGGGCCTCGTTATTCTGCACAGAATGATGCGGGCAGCAGAATTGTCATCCCATTTTTGCGCGGTGAAGGCGTTAAAAAACTGGATGGTTTTATGATTAGCCATAATGACCTCGATCACAGTGGCGGCGCGGCTTCTGTGCTGGCGCAAGTGCCGGTGACCTGGCTGGCAAGCTCGTTCGATTTGTCTGAAACGGGCAAGCCATCAAGACGCATAAAATGTTTTGCAGGCCAGCATTGGCGATGGGACGGGGTGGATTTTGAAGTGTTGTATCCAAATCTAGCTAGCTATGAGGACGATAATCTTACTGACAACAACAGAAGTTGCGTAGTGAAAATCAGCAGCAGGTTTGGTAGCCTGTTGGTGACTGGTGATATTGAAAAAGAAGCTGAATCTGTCTTGCTGCAAGCCAATATCCATAAGCTTGCTAGCGACGTGCTGATCGCGCCGCATCATGGCAGCAGAACCTCATCGACACCCGAGTTTTTAGCTGCAGTGGCTGCAAAACACGCCATTTTTACCGTGGGCTATCTGAACCGGTTTAAGCATCCCAAGCCATTGATTGTAAATCATTATGAAGAAAGTGGGGCTTTGATACACCGTTCTGATTACCACGGCGCACTGCAGATTGACTTTGCGCGCAGTAATCCCATAGAAATCAAGGCCTGGCGCCAAAGCCGACCTAAATACTGGCACGATAGCTATTAGCAGAAATATGAATAACACCTAAAACTAAAATAAGCAACGTGGAACTTGCCGAAATGCCCGCTTCCAGCTAAAGTAGCGGGAGTTTTTGAATACTTAAGGAGTATTGCTGTGTGGGAAATTATTCTGGCCGCCGGTTGGCCAATCTGGCCGCTGATCATTGCATCCGTTGTTGCACTGGCGATTATGGGTGAGCGTTTCTGGGCTTTGCGTGCTGAGGTGGTTGCGCCTGCCAATTTGCTGCCGGAGGTGCAGAAGTGGCTGGGACAGGGCGGCGTGACCAATGAAACGCTGGGCAAGCTGGAGCAGCATTCTTTGCTAGGACAAGTTTTTGCCAGTGCATTGTTTAATGCCAAAAACTCACGCGAAGTGACCAAGGAGGCAATCGAGGAAACCGGACGCGCGGTGGCACATAAACTGGACCGTTATCTGCCTACATTAGGCACCATCGCTACAGTGGCGCCGTTATTAGGTCTGCTGGGTACGGTAATCGGCATGGTGGAACTGTTTGGTTCATTTACGACCAGTGGCCACGATGTCGCCCAATTTGCACGCGGCATTTCTGTGGCGCTTTACAACACTGCTGCCGGTATTGTGGTGGCAGTTCCTGCCATGATCGCCTATCGTTATTTCCGCAGTAAGGTAGATGACTTATTGGTGGATATGGAACAACAGGCGATCAAGCTGGTTGAAATTTTACACGGTGAGAGAAAATAGCCATGAATTTTCAACGCGGCAGACGTAATGAAGAGCTCGAGATGAATCTCGTGCCTTTGATTGACGTGTTACTGGTGATTATTATTTTCCTGGTGGTGAGCGCGACCTTTTCACGCACCAGCGAACTGCAGATCAATTTGCCAACCGCCGAAGCGAATAGTCCTGTCGATAAGCCACTCGTGATTACAGTTGAAGTGGATGCGACAGGGCGCTACATGGTGAATGGCAATGAAGTCGCAGGCAAAGACGTGGTAACTATTGCGAGTGCGCTTACCAAAGCCGCTGGTAATGGCAAGGAGCCTACAATCGTGATTAATGCAGATGCCAACGCAACGCATCAGTCAGTCGTAAACGTGATGGAAGCAGCCCGTCAGGCCAGTTATACGCATATTACTTTTGCGACTCAAATCGGGTCAGGCTCTTAACTGTCATTGATTACTTCTTGTCTCCGTTCGACGTTTAGATTTGAATACTAAAATCCATGTCGAAATCTTCACGCAATAAAGAAAAGCCGATTCGCGTAGCAAACGCAAAAATATTGTATTTGCGATTGTTTCGCTATGCTTGGGCGCATAAAGTCTTTTTTCTCATCACAATTATTTCTACTGCCATACTCGCCGCAAGCAATACTGGTTTTTTGGCGCTCATTAAGCAGGTGACGGATGAAGGCTTTGTGAAGCAATCCGCAGACAAAGCAATGATTCTCCCGCTTATGTTATTTGCATTAATGTCGTTGAGAGGTCTTGCCGGCTTTGTGTCTATGTATAGCATGCGCGTGGTAGCCAGGCGCATTGTGGCGAAACTTAGAGCTGAAGCTTTTAACAAATTTATGCAACTTCCGGTGAGCTATTTTGATGCCAGCACCACGGGTTTGCTGGTTTCTAAGCTTACCTATGACGCAGAGCGGTTGGCAAACGTGTGTACGCGCTCGGCTCTGAATGTGATGCGCGATATACTCACTGTTATTGGCCTTGTGGCTTATATGCTTTATCTTGATTGGCGTCTTACTTTGGTATTTGCAATCGTCACGCCGTTTATGGCACTCTATCTAAGAAAAATGACACCAAAATTGCATGCCAATGCAAGAAAAGTACAGTTGGGCATAGGTGAAATGACTAAAGTGGCGGAAGAAGCAATTTCTGGCCAACGCATTGTGAAAATATTTGGTGCGCAAACGTATGAGGACGAGCGTTTTTCTGCGGTTGTCGACAAAAATCGTCAGCTTGAATTGCGTTCCGCACGCATAGCAGGTTTGAATAGTTTAGTAGTAGAAGTGCTGGCTGCTTTAGCGTTAACCATGGTGGTTTATTATGCGCTGGGACGCTTTACTGTGGGCGAGTTTGCTGCTTTTATAGGTGCGCTACTCATGCTGATTAGCCCAATTAAACATATTACCGCTGCGACTGAGGATTTTCAAATTGGATTAGCAGCTGCGCAAAGTGTTTTTGAGGTGATAGACAGTCCGCCTGAAGTGAGTGATGGAGAGAAAACCATCCAGCGTGCGCGTGGCGAAATTGAATTTAGGAATGTAAGTTTGCGTTACGATAACGCGAAAAAGCCGGCACTAAATAATTTGAGTTTTACCATACAGCCAGGCGAAAAGCTGGCGCTGGTAGGGCGGTCTGGCGGCGGGAAAACCACCTTGATCAATTTGCTGCCGCGCTTTTATGAGTTGCAACAAGGCTTGATACTCCTCGACGGCATAGACATTCGTTCATTGGACTTAAAGAATCTGCGTAGCCAGTTTTCGCTGGTGAGTCAGGATGTTATTTTATTCAATGATACCGTGTTCAATAATATTGCTTATGGTGCGCTCAGAAACGCAAGCGAAGCTGAGGTGATTGAAGCCGCTAAAGCCGCGCATGCGTGGGAGTTCATTCAGCAATTGCCTAATGGATTACAAAATGAAATTGGCGATAGAGGCGTGCGGCTGTCTGGCGGGCAGCGTCAGCGCATTGCTATTGCGCGTGCCATTCTTAAAAATGCGCCTATTTTGCTGTTAGACGAAGCTACCAGCGCGCTGGATACCGAATCTGAGCAGCATGTACAGGCGGCCCTGGATACACTGATGCAAAACCGCACTTCGATTGTGATTGCGCATCGCTTAAGCACGATTGAAAATGCCGACCGGATATTGGTGATGAGTCATGGCGAGATCGTTGAATCTGGCGCACATCAACAACTACTGGCACTTAATGGCCATTACACCAAGCTTTATCAAAAAGAGCTGGATTAGCCTCTTTCGGCCGTGAAAAGTCTTACACAGGAGATGATACAAAACGCATGGCGGCAAAAAGATGCGTTTTTTTATCTTGTATTAGTTCCCTTATCTTGGCTGTTTGCAGCGATTACGGCATTCAGGCGTTGGGCGTATCAGCATGGTATCCTGAAATCATATGCGCTGCCAGTGCCTGTCATTGTGGTGGGCAATATCAATCTGGGCGGCAGCGGCAAAACGCCAGTGGTGATATGGCTGGTTGAGCAACTCAAACAACATGGCTTTAAACCGGCGGTGATCAGCCGTGGTTACGGCGGCAGTGTGAGTTCGGCTACAAACGTGAATACCAACAGCCAAGCCGGTATTGTTGGTGACGAGCCAGTATTGATAGTAAATCGTAGTCAATGTCCTGTGTGGGTGGGGGCTGATCGTGTGCAAGTCGCTGCTGGGCTTTTAAAAGCGCACCCCGAATGCAACGTGATTATCAGTGATGACGGCTTGCAGCATTACCGCATGAAGCGCGATATTGAGATTGCGGTGGTAGATGCAGACGTTGGAAACGATGCGCGACTGTTGCCTGCGGGCCAGTTACGAGAGCCGATTGAGCGTTTAAATACGGTAGATGCGGTAATCTGTAACGGACAAAACAGCACACATGGAAACGTTGATTCTGTGTATCAAATGCAGTTGGTCGGCCAGCAGTTCTATAATCTGGCGGATTCAAATCTGACAGCAACCGCAACTGATTTTAAGCAAAAAAGTGTTAAGGCTTTGGCTGGAATTGGCAAGCCGGAACGTTTCTTTGAGCATTTACGCAAGCTGGGGCTTATTTTCACCGGTGTGAGTTTTGATGACCATCATGCGTTTACTGCGCAAGAGTTAGCAAAAATTGATGGTGATGTGCTGATCATGACTGAAAAAGATGCCGTAAAATGTAAGCCATTCGCACAGCCCCATCATTGGGTGTTGCCTGTCGAGGCGCAGATTGACACGCAGCTGATGACGTTGATTCTAAATAAATTGGCAAAAAGGTAGAGTTGTTATGGACGCAAAATTACTGCAGATTCTGGTATGCCCGGTCACTAAAGGGCCGCTGATATATGACAAGAAAAACAACGAGCTGATTTCAAAATCAGCGCGATTAGCCTACCCTATACGCGATGGCATTCCTGTCATGCTGGAGGAAGAAGCACGTAAACTTGGCCCGGATGAGAAAGTCGACTAATGTCGTTTAAGGTTGTTATTCCTGCTAGATATGCCAGCACGCGCCTGCCGGGCAAACCCCTATTAGACATAGCCGGCAAGCCAATGGTAGTGCGGGTTGCAGAGCAGGCTGCCAAAAGTGGTGCAAGTGAAGTTATTATTGCCACAGACTTTGAAAAAATCGTTTCTGTGGCGCAAGCGCATCATCTAAAAGCAGTGATGACGCGCATAGACCATGCATCAGGCACCGATAGAATCGCCGAAGTGGCGCAAAAGCTTGGTTGGCCAGATGATGAAATCGTGGTGAATGTGCAGGGCGATGAGCCGCTGATTGATCCTGAACTGATTAAAGAAGTCGCCCAGCATCTGGCAAACAGCAAGGACGCAGTGATGGCGACCGCTTGTCACCCAATTCATGACGAAGCCAGCCTGCTCAACCCGAATATCGTCAAAGTAGTGATGGATGCGCACGGTAACGCGCTGTATTTTAGCCGAGCGCCGATTCCATACCCGCGTGATGAGGTTTATAAAAATAACATTCAAGCTCATCGCCATATTGGTATTTATGCGTACCGTGTGGGCTTTCTCAAACAATACGCGCAGCTAGTAGTGACCGAATTAGAAAAAATAGAAAGTCTGGAGCAACTACGTGTGCTTTACCATGGCTATAAAATTGGCGTGACCATCACGCAAAATGCGCCCGCAAGCGGCGTGGATACTCAGGAAGACTTGGATTACGTCAGAAGTGTTTTTAAAACAAGCAATTAATGCAGCCCTGCAAGCCAATATCCATGCGGTTCACAGAGCATGCCAATTTTACTTTTTTGCCCTGTTAAGCTGTTCTAAACATAAAATATACCGCACCCAGCAAACACAAACCTGCCCATAAAAAATCCAGTTTTAGCGGCTGCTGCATATAAAAAATTGCAAACGGGATGAAAACGCTCAAGGTAATCACTTCCTGCAGCATCTTGAGTTGGCCGAGCGAAAGCGCAGTAAAGCCGATGCGGTTAGCGGGCACCTGAAATAGATACTCCATTAAGGCAATGCCCCAACTTGCCAGCGCGGCGACAATCCAAGGTTTGCTACCTAAATTTTTAAGGTGCGCGTACCATGCAAACGTCATGAATACGTTTGAAATAGTGAGTAGGATGATGGTTTTGAGGATGACCGGCATTAGGTTTTCTCAAAATTTTCTTGTGGCTCAATGTCTTTCAATTATTGCGCCTTACGTGGACTATTTATTAGCCCCAACAACAAATATTTTTTTCACATTTGTTGAATTAAGAAAATAAAGAATCCATACTAACCCTATAATAAATATAGAAATTGGGAATGCGCGTGCTTGTACAACTTGTTCAGTCGTGACATTTGGTATTGCGGCAATAATGGCAGTATTGATAATCCCAAGACATACTAATGACACAATATAAACTATAAACATTTTTGAGAATTTGCAGTTTCTGCCAAAAAAAGCTGCTGCAAGTAGCAAAGAAAAAACAAGCATATAACCTTGCATTCCAAATTCAAAAATGACTGATAAAACTGTCATTGGACTTTGTTGCCAAATAACATCCCAATTTACATTCTGAATCGCGTTATATAACTGCTTAATATGATAGAAGTTTAATATTGGACTAAGTACCACCCCTATGGCAAATAACCATAACCACACTCCCGGACTCTCTACTGACTGAGTTGGCACTTCAATATTGTTTTCCGTTTTTTCACTCATATTGAAATCCAGCTTAAAATTAGCATAAGATTCAATTAGGGCAAATTTAGCTAAACCGCCGACTCACCAGTCTCGCCCGTCCTAATTCTTACCACTTGCTCCACCGCGCTCACAAAAATCTTGCCATCGCCGATTTTACCTGTATGCGCAGCTTTGATAATCGCTTCCATGGCGGCTTCTACCATGTCGTCCGCCACAACCAGTTCCAGCTTGATTTTTGGCAAAAAATCCACCACATACTCAGCGCCACGGTATAACTCTGTGTGGCCTTTTTGGCGGCCAAAGCCTTTTACTTCAGTTACGGTTAGCCCCATTACGCCAATTTCAGAGAGTGATTCACGTACTTCGTCTAATTTAAATGGTTTAATCACCGCTTCAATTTTTTTCATGCTGGCTCCTAATGGGTTCTTGATGCTGAATTTTACTGATTTAATTTTTACTAATCAAATTTTAACTTGCAAGTAATGGGGTAACGCCTGTCTTTGCCAAATCCTCTTTCCGTAATTCTAACGCCAACTGGCGCCTGGCGGCGTTTATATTCATTTTTGTCAATCAAACTGATGACGCGATTCACATCTTTTTCGCTAAACCCTTGTTGGATAATCGCCTGGCGGCTCATGTCCTCTTCTACATATGCCTGCACAATGGCATCTAGAATTTCGTAAGGCGGCAAGCTGTCCTGATCAGTTTGATTTGCGCGCAGCTCGGCGCTCGGCGCGCGCGTGATAATGCGTTCCGGGATTACTCTTGATAAGTTATTGCGGTATTTGGCCAGCTGATATACCAATGTTTTCGGAACGTCTTTCAGTAGCGAGAAGCCGCCTGCCATGTCACCATAAAGCGTGCTGTAACCCACTGCCATCTCCGATTTGTTGCCGGTGGTGAGTACAATGCTGCCGAATTTGTTCGAGAGTGCCATGAGCAACATGCCGCGAATGCGTGCCTGCAGATTTTCTTCGGTGGTGTCGAAAGGCAAGCCTTCAAACTCGGTGGAAAGCGCAGTTCTAAAATGCTCAAAAAGTGTGACGATAGGAATTAAGCTATATCTCACGCCCACCAGATTCGCCATTTCAATTGCGTCATCCACGCTCATGCTGGCGGTAAATTCGGATGACATCATGACTGCTTTTACGCGCTTGGCGCCCAATGCGTCGACAGCTATGGCGAGTGTGAGTGCGGAATCTATACCGCCTGACAAACCCAGCACCACGCTGGGGAAGCCGTTCTTATTCACATAGTCTGTAAGGCCCAATTTAAGCGCGTTGTAGACCGATGCTTCCAGACTTAGTTTGGGAGCGATGTCAGCATTAACGGGCTGGTGGTTGACGATTTCGACAAAGCTTAAACATTCTTCAAACGAAGGCAATTGCTGTGTGACAACGCCCTTATTATTCAACACAAATGAAGCGCCATCAAACACCAGTTCATCTTGTCCGCCGACCAGGTTGGTATAAATAATTGGCAAACCGGTTTCCCTTGCGCGTTCGGCAATCACTTCATAACGCGTTTCCAGTTTATCCATGTGGTAAGGCGATGCGTTGAGCGAAAGCAAAAAATCCGCACCGGCTTGCTTGGCTTTTTGCGCAGGCACTGCTTCCCAGCCATCGGCACAAATCATGACGCCAAATTTCGTTTCACCATGCGAAAAAACCAGGGGCATATCGCCAGCTTCAAAATAGCGCTCTTCATCAAACACGCTGTAATTTGGCAGAATTTGCTTGTGATATGTAACTGTTATTTTTCCGTTTTCGATTACGGAGGCCGCATTATAAAGTTTGTCATCGTGCGAATGTGGGTGGCCGACTAACAGTGTGATAGCGGGTAAAGATTGGCATAAACGCTTAAGCGCATTTTCGCAGGCAGCATTAAAGTCATCGCGAAATAATAAGTCCTCGGGCGGGTAACCGCACAGTGCCAGCTCCGGCGTGATGAGCAGGCTTGCCCCGTTTTGATGTGCGCGGTTTGCGAAATCAAGGATTTTATTGGCGTTGCCGGCAATATCGCCAACAATGCAGTTCATCTGTGCCAGCGCGATTTTCATGGTTTAATTATTGGTCTGAAGTAGCTAATATTTTCCGCCGGCATCTTTAATCAGCTTCACAATTTCCGGATTTCCTTTTTTTAGCGCATACACGTAAGCGGTCAGGCCGTATTTATCGCGCGCCTTCACGTTGACCTTGTTTTC
>JAKQTN010000024.1 GCA_029563075.1 Pseudomonadota bacterium | reverse complement strand
AGCGTCTGCATGCCAATATTCTGGCCGGTTTGAATCGCAGAATACATTTGCGCCACCTTGTTCTCGCGAATCAGGTTGCGAATCGCCGGCGTACCTATCATGATTTCATGCGCGGCCACCCGGCCCTGCTCGTCTTTGGTTTTGCATAAAGTTTGCGAGATCACCGCCCGCAATGATTCCGAAAGCATCGAACGCACCATGTCCTTTTCCGCCGCCGGGAATACGTCAACGATACGGTCTACCGTTTTGGCCGCAGAACTGGTATGCAGCGTGCCGAATACCAAATGGCCGGTTTCCGCCGCCGTGAGGGCAAGGCGAATGGTTTCAAGGTCGCGCATCTCGCCCACCAGAATCACGTCCGGGTCTTCACGCAAAGCGGAACGCAACGCGTTCTGGAACGACAGGGTATGCGGCCCAACCTCGCGCTGGTTGATCAAACATTTTTTTGAGGTATGCACAAACTCAATCGGGTCTTCGACCGTTAAGATATGCCCCATTTCGTTTTCGTTAATATAATCCACCATTGCCGCCAATGTCGTGGATTTTCCAGAACCGGTCGGCCCGGTCACCAGCACGATGCCGCGCGGTGTGTCGGCAATCTCTTTAAAGATGGGCGGGCAATTGAGTTGTTCCAGGGTCAGGATTTTGGACGGAATGGTCCGGAAAACTGCGCCAGAACCACGATTGTGGTTAAACGCATTGACCCGAAAACGTGCCAGATTGGGGATTTCAAACGAGAAGTCGCACTCCAGTGTTTCTTCATATACCTTGCGCTGGCCATCGTTCATGATGTCATACACCATATCATGCACCTGACTATGATCCATAGATGGCACATTGATCTTGCGCACATCGCCATGCACGCGAATCATGGGCGGCAAACCGGCAGACAAGTGCAAATCTGATGCTTTGTTCTTGACCGAAAAGGCAAGTAAGTCTGAAATATCCACTATCAGCTCCCGTTATATTTTATAATCAAATTCAACACCTTAAGAAAACTCTTAAGTAACTACATAAACTTTATTGTATAACATGTATGAATTATGACCATAATTGCTGATTCCTTGCAAGCGATTCAAGCAAATATTCACCAGGCCAAATTAGCAGCAAAACGAGATGATGAAGTGAAGCTGCTAGCGGTAAGCAAAGCACAGCCGCCGGAGAAGCTGCGCGAGGCGTATCTGGCTGGCCAGCGCGCATTCGGTGAAAACTATGTGCAGGAAGCGATCAGCAAGCAGGTGCAATTAACAGACTGCGCCATTGAATGGCACTTTATCGGCCCGATCCAAAGCAACAAAACGCAACTCATCGCGCAACATTTCGATTGGGTGCATTCCGTAGACCGACTAAAAATTGCGGCGCGCCTGAACGAGGCCAGACCGCCATCGCTCGCGCCGCTGAATGTATGCATTCAAATCAACAGCAGCGAAGAAGCCTCCAAGAGTGGCGTGGATACTGCCTCTCTGGCCATATTAGCCAAAGAGATCAGCGCCATGCCGCGCTTGAAACTACGCGGACTGATGGCAATCCCCGCGCCCAGCAAAGACCTTACAAAACAGCGAGCGCAATTCAAAATCGTCGGCGATGCCTTCATGCAGCTTCAGCAACAAGGCTTCGAGCTGGATACATTGTCCATCGGCATGTCTGACGACTATGTTGCGGCGATACACGAAGGTGCTACCATAGTGCGCATCGGCTCAACCATCTTTGGTGCGCGCCCTTCAAGACAGAATAATTAAGAACGAGAGAATTGAGAATCGGCAAATGAAATTAGGATTTATCGGCGGCGGCAACATGGCGCATGCGCTCATTGTTGGGTTGAGGCAGCAGCAATTTTCCATGAGCGACATTACGGTGATTGAGCTGGATACAAGCAAACGCGCTGAACTCAGTCAAAACTTAGGTGTAACCACATCGGGTGAGTTGTCCAGCATCCGGGCTTGCGATGTGATTGTGCTGGCCATTAAACCACAGCAACTGCCAGCACTGGCAAAAACTCTTGCGCCGCTACTCAAGCAGCAACTGGTGATTTCAATCGCTGCGGGCATCCGCCTAAGCGACTTATCGCGCTGGCTGGGCAACTACCAAACGATCATCCGCGCCATGCCGAACACGCCAGCACAGATACAGGCGGGTGTAACGGGCTTATACGCCATGCCAGGCGTTTCCAAAACACAAATTGCGCTTGCAGACCAGGTGCTAAGCGCCGCAGGCAGCACTTTGTGGCTGGATTCGGAAGAAAAGCTGGATGCGGTCACTGCCATTTCCGGCAGTGGGCCTGCCTATGTGTTTTATTTTATCGAAGCTTTACAGGAAGCTGCGTTACAGTTAGGACTAAGCGAATCCCAAGCAAAACAACTGAGCATTGCCACCTTTAAAGGCGCCAGTCTGCTGGCAGATGCCAGTGCAATCCCGATTGCGACTTTGCGCGAACAAGTCACTTCAAAAGGCGGCACGACGGAGCAAGGCCTGTTAAGCTTGCATAATTCACAGGTAAAACAAGCAATTGCCTTAGCCGCGCAGAAAGCCTGTGCGCGTGCTCAAACCCTGGGAATAGAGTTAGGTCGTGATGAATTGGGGAGCAGTTAAACATGTTTTCAACCGCGCTAGACTTTTTGCTCAACACTGTTTTAAATTTACTTACCATGTTGTTTTTACTGCGTTTTTTTATGCAGCTTTTCAGGGCGCCTTTCAACAATCCACTTGCTTACATGGTGATTTCGCTCACTGATTTTGCCGTAAAACCTGTGCGCAGAGCGATTCCAAGCTGGGGAAAAGTAGATTTATCCACTTTATTGCTAGCGTTACTCACCCAGCTCCTGCTGCAGTTCAGCCTGGTTTGGCTACACGGTTTTCCACTGAGTGTTGCCGGCCAGTCCGCCTGGATTAGCCTGATAGGCATGGGTTTTCTGGGCGTACTGCGTACCGGTCTAGACATGTTTTTTTACGCGATTTTGATACAGGTGATTCTAAGCTGGGTGAACCCGCACTCACCCATTACAATCGTGCTGAACAGCCTTACCAGGCCAATACTGGAGCCAATCCAGCGCATTTTACCCATGGCAAGCGGCATCGATTTTTCGCCCATTGTTGCGCTGATTCTGTTGCAGATGATCAATGTGTCTGTTGTCAAAACTCTGGAAGTGCAATTATTATCTTTTCTATAAACAGATGGTTAACCAACGTTAAATAAGCATCAATATCAATAATAAAACGATGAGCATCGAAACCTTACAAGCCAAAATCAGCGAATATCAGGAGTGGCGGACCCGCTTAATCAGAACCATCAGCGATTATCGCGACTGGCTGGCTGGGAGCAATCTGTCTGATGCCGTTCAGGAGTTGCGCCTGTACGATATACTGGAAACACTCAAGCGCGATCAGATCGTGATGGCGTTTCTGGCGGAATTCTCGCGCGGCAAAACAGAAACCATCAATGCACTTTTTTTTGCTGATTTTAATCAGCGCCTGCTGCCAAGCGAACCCGGCCGCACCACCATGTGCCCATCCGAGATTTTTTGGGATGCACATGAAGAACCTTCGATCAAGCTTTTGCCTATCGAGACGCGCCTGAGTGACGATTCGATTACCTACCTTAAAACCATTCCCAGTGTCTGGAAGAAATTCAGGCTGAATACTGATTCGCCAGAAGAAATGAAAGAAATCCTGCTCAAGCTGGCTGATCAGAAAGAAGTCTCGCAGCGTGAAGCGGAAAGATTGGGCTTATACAATCCGCAAGATATAGGCATGAGGCACGAGCTGGAAACGCAGGGCCTGCTCAAGATTCCCGTCTGGCGACATGCCATTATCAATTATCCGCATCCGCTCCTGAAAAGCGGCCTGGTTGTCATTGACACGCCAGGGCTCAACACCCTGGGCGCAGAGCCTGAGCTCACGTTGAACATTATCCCCAATGCACACGCCATATTGTTCATGACCGCTACCGATACGGGCATCACACAATCCGACATGCGAATCTGGAACGATTTTATTAAAGGCCGCGCTAAATATAAGCTGGTCCTGCTCAATAAGATTGACATGCTGTGGGACGACCTGAAGCCCAGGCAGGACGTAGCGAATGAAATTGAAAAGCAGGTCAACGTTACCGCGCATCAGCTCGGCATCGCACCTGAAAACGTATTTGCAATTTCCGCACAAAAAGCACTGGTCGCCAAGATCAAGAAAAACCAATCCTTACTGGAACAAAGCGGCATTACCGAATTGGAAAGCACGCTGGGCAATCAAATCATACAAGCCAAGCATGAAGTTTTAGGCAGAACAGTGGCCAGCGAATGCAGCGAAATGATTAAAGGCTCACGCAAAATAGTACAAAAGCGCCTGACCAGCTTGCGTGAACAAGTCGTTGAATTGCGCGCGCTAAAAGGGCAAACGCTGGATGCCACTAAGCACACGCTCGCCAGAGTGGTTGCCGACAGAAAGCGCTATGAGGCTTCCATTCCCACATTTAATCAGGCCAATGACAAGATTACCCATATTGGAAAAAGATTATTGCGGCATTTAAGCCTTGCCTATCTGGATACTGCGCTGGCAGCAGGTCGCCAGGAAATGGGCGATAGCTGGACAACGGTTGGCCTGAACAAAGGAATGCGCAATCTGATGAAGCAGGCAAATGAGCTGGCCGAACATGTCTCCAATGAAAGCTACGACATTAAAAAGCTTGCCAGCAGCATCTACGAGGTTTTTCAGTCAAAACATGGCTTTGAATTGTTCGATCCGCCCGAGTTGGACATGTCGAACTTTATCAACAATATGAAAGCGCTGGAAAAAATCACGGATGATTTTTGTACCGATCCGGTTAATGCCCTGCTCACCGAAAAACATTTTTTAATCCGCAAATTTTTCCTAGGGCTGGGGACGCAAACACAAAAAATATTCGAACAGGCTGAAAAGGACTGCGAACGCTGGATTCAAGACGTATTAGGTACATTGAAAGCACACATGGCAGAACATAAAGCCAGTCTGGACGAGCGCACCAAGAATTTAATGGAAGCCAGAGCGAGCGCAGAAGCGCTGGATAGCCGCTTGGCTATTGTAGAACACGAATACGCCTTGATTGCCAAAGAGAGTCAGGCATTGGATATTATGCTGCTGCAATTGATGAAGGCGATGCAGCCTGCTATCAAGGCCAGGGCGGCAGCAATGAACAGTTTTGCAGACCTGGATAAATCCTGAAATTACCCGAGATGCCTTTTCTGAATATGGCTGTGTCGGCACCTTCTGCTTAAAAACTTAATCCAGACAATCTTATATCCAGACGATATCGAATGCCTCGCGCGCATATTGACTATCAGCCTGTAGCGTCACACGCTTGTTAATAAAGTCGGATAGATTCGCCAGACTTTGCGATTCTTCATCCAGCAGCAAATCAATCACTTTAGTCGATGCAATCACTTTAAATTCCTTGGCATTAAACTGCTTGGATTCGCGCAACAGCTCGCGCATGATTTCATAGCAAATGGTCTGCGCGGTCTTATGTTCACCCCGTCCGTTACATACTTCACAAGGCTCACACAGCAGATGCGCCAGGCTCTCGCGGGTACGCTTGCGTGTCATTTCCACCAGGCCCAACGACGTAAAGCCGTTAATGCCAGTACGTGCCCGATCCAGTTCCACGGCTTTTTTAAGCTCTGCCAGTACAGTTTCGCGCTGCGCATCTTCATCCATATCGATAAAATCGATGATGATAATACCGCCAAGATTACGTAACCTGAGCTGGCGCGCGATGCACTGTGCCGCCTCCAGGTTGGTTTTAAAAATCGTGTCTGATAAGTTTTTACCGCTGACAAAGCTGCCGGTATTGACATCCACAGTCGTGAGCGCCTCTGTCTGGTCGAAAATCAGATAGCCGCCAGAACTCAGTTCCACCTTGCGTGAAAGCGCGTTTTCAATCTCTTTTTCGATATTGTAAAAGTCAAAAATCGGCCGCTCACCCTGATAGTGATACAAGGGTTTCACCGCTTTTGCCACGTACAGTTCGGCAAATTCTTTTAACTGTTCATAGGTTGTTTTAGAATCCACGCGAATGCTTACCGTTTGATCATTCACCACGTCACGCAGCATGCGTCTTGGCAAGCTTAAGTCATAAAACACCAGCGAGCGTTCTCCCGCATGCTGGCTATCCTGCTGAATTTTTGCCCAGACTTTTTGCAGGTATTCGATATCCGCCAGCAACTCAGCATCGCTGGCGGTTTCTGACATGGTGCGGATAATAAAACCGCCTGTTCTGTTCTCCGGCAGCAAGCCCAATAAGCGATTGCGTAAGCGTTCGCGCTCATCTTCATCTTCAATGCGCTGCGATACCCCGATATGGTTCTGATGCGGCAAAAACACCAGAAACCGCCCGGCGATGCTGATTTCAGTCGTCAAGCGCGCGCCTTTAGTGCCGATGGGTTCTTTAATCACCTGCACAATAATCGATTGGCCTTCGTGCAGCACCTCCTGAATTGGCCGGTCAACTTGCGGTTCGCCATCCACATGGCATTCCATGATATCGGCGGCATGCAGAAAAGCCGCGCGCTGCAGGCCAATCTCCACAAAAGCCGATTGCATGCCGGGCAGCACACGGCACACCGTGCCGCGATAAATATTACCGACAATGCCGAGCGATGAACTGCGCTCAATATGCAGCTCTTGCGCGACGCCATGTTCCATCACGGCGACCCGCGTTTCCTGCGGTGTGACATTGATTAAAATTTCCTGTCCCAAATCCTGTTCCTAACTATAATCTTTTTTGATCCTGCATATTCCATCTAAAAGCATGGCCGTTTCATGCACCGGCAAGCCCATCACGCCGGTATAACTACCCTCAATTCGCTTTATCCAATTGCCCGCCAAGCCTTGTATGGCATAGCTGCCGGCCTTATCCCGATGCTCGCCGGTGGCGATATAAGCCGCTATCATAGCATCGGTCAGCGGCATCATCTGCACCAACGTGGTATTTAGCACTTTATCGAGCCTGCCATTAAACGCCACCGCAACAGCCGTGTGCACCTCATGCGTATTGCCCGATAGTTTTTTAAGCATGTTAACCGCATCGGCATCATTGTCGGGCTTGCCCAATATTTCCATGCCCAGCGCCACCGTTGTGTCGGCCGCCAGAACGGGCAGATCCGCATGCTGTCCATTCAGTTTCTTAAGTGTTGCCAGCGCTTTCTGCTCGGCAAGCCGCAGCACGTAATCGGCGGGCAATTCATTCACATAGGCCGTTTCATCAATATCGGCGGGCATCACCAGACAATCCAGCCCCATTTGCTTCAGCAAAGCCACGCGCCTGGGACTTTGCGAAGCCAATATAACCCGTTCAATTTTACTCATGCTGACTGTAAGAAATCTTGGACATTTGATTACTTTAATTTACTCTGCTGATTTATCAAAACAAAACATTGTGTTACTGACATGTTTCCGCAACCGGCCAGTTAGCAGTAAAATGGCATTATTAATTTAAAGAAACCTCTTGTGAAAAAACAACCCTGGAAACCTAACACTACCGTTGCGGCGATTATCGAGCAAAACGGCAAGTTCTTGCTGGTAGAAGAACACACCGACCGCGGCAACCGCTTTAATCAGCCCGCCGGCCATCTGGAAGACGGTGAAACCTTGCTGCAGGCCGTGATTCGCGAAACCATGGAAGAATCGGCTTACGAGTTCACGCCCGAGGCATTGCTGGGCGTTTATCATTGGAAGCACCCGCACAACGATACCACTTATCTGCGTTTCGCCTTCATTGGCAAAGTAGGGGTAAATTACCCCATGCAGGAACTGGATGACGGCATTGTGCAGGCGGTCTGGATGGGGATAGACGAGATCCGCGATAAGGCAGGCCTGATGCGCAGCCCGCAAGTATTGACCTGCATTGAAGATTACTTAGCAGGAAAGCGCTATCCGCTGGAAGCGGTGACCCATCTATGAAAAAACAGCGTGTAGTGGTTGGATTATCTGGCGGCGTAGATTCATCCGTCACCGCTATGCTGTTAAAGCAACAAGGCTACGATGTAGTCGGCCTTTTCATGAAAAACTGGGAGGACGACGATGACGATGAATATTGCTCCAGCAAACAGGATTTAATTGATGCGGTTTCGGTGGCCGACAAACTCGGCATCGAGATCGAAGCGGTGAATTTCAGCAAAGAATACAAAGACCGCGTCTTTGCCAATTTTTTGGAAGAGTACCAGGCCGGCCGCACACCCAACCCGGATATTCTGTGCAATGCCGAGATTAAATTCAAAGCGTTTCTCGACCATGCAATGAATTTAGGCGCAGATCTAATCGCCACCGGCCACTACGCGCAAGTGCGCGAGAATCCGCTGAGACCGGGGCAATATCAGTTAATGAAAGCTGATGATGGCAGTAAAGACCAAAGCTACTTTTTGTATCGTTTAAACCAGGCACAATTAAGCAAGACCTTGTTTCCTTTGGGAACATATCTCAAGCGCGAAGTGCGCGAAATGGCGCGCCAGGCGGGTTTGGTCAATGCCGAGAAAAAAGACTCAACCGGCATCTGCTTTATCGGCGAGCGGCCTTTTCAGGAATTTTTACAGCGCTATCTACCGCGCCAGCCGGGCGATATTAAAACACCGGAAGGCAAACTGGTCGGCCATCACGACGGCTTGATGTATTACACGCTAGGCCAGCGCCAAGGCTTAAAAATCGGCGGCAGCCGCGAAAGCAATGGCGAACCGTGGTTTGTGGCTGCAAAAGACATGCAAAAAAACGAGCTGATTGTGGTGCAGGGGCATGAGCATCCGCTGTTACTCAGCGATGGCCTGAAAGCCAGCCAGCTGCATTGGATCAGTGAAGAAGATCCAAAAACCAACTGGGTGTACGCTGCCAAAACCCGCTATCGCCAGCCCGATGCGCCTTGCGAGATAGATCGCATCAGCAAGGACGAAGTGGAAATTCGCTTTGGGCAAAAACAGTGGGCCATTACGCCCGGTCAATCTGCTGTGGTCTATGAAAGCAATGTTTGCTTAGGTGGTGGCATTATTACCGCGGCCATTTAACAAGCTGTCAAAACGATAGTCTGACTCCTGTTTATCCCTTTGTTTTCTAGATTCGATTCAGCCACCCTGCCCTAAAATCAACCCATTTAGATCATTAATTGGGTCAATGGAATTGATATGGCTTATGTCTTTAAGAATGCACAAGGCAGTGTTGTAGCAGCCAGCGCGTCAGAGAATCTCGGCGAGGGGTGGGAACAGGTTGAAGACCATGCCAAGGAATATCTTGAGTTTTTAGAAAATGCACTGGCTGAAGGCGCACCCTTTCGTGAAAGCGATATTCAGTTAGCGCGTGTACTGGAAGACCTGATTTCCATGCTGATTGACCGCAACCTCATCCGGTTTACTGATTTCCCACCGGCCGCGCAAAAACGCTTGAACGACAGACAATCCATGCGCAAAAAAAACCAACTGGCCAAACTTGTAGATGATAGCCTGGATATCAGATTTAGCTAGGCAAATATGCTAATCCATCAGACTTAAGCCACGGGCATGGTCTGTTTAAAGCTTGGGCGCTTCACCAGCAAGCTATAATGCTTGGCCAAATTTGGAAATTTATCTTGCCAATTCAAATACTTAAAGCGCAGATCGATATAACCCAGCGCACAGCCCACAGCGATGTCTGCCAAACTGAACGTTTCGTTTACGCACCATTTTTTCTTGATGATATCCAGATTAAGCACGCCCAGACCGCGCATCACTTTATCCATCTGCTTCTCAATAAAGGCTTGTGATTGCTGCTCAACAGGTTTGCGCTCCTCCAGCATGGCAGCTACTGCCGCATCGCAAATGCCGTCTGCAAGCGCCTCCCAACGGCGTACTGCAGTTTTAGAGCCGTTATCATGCGGAATGAGATGTGCCAATGGCGTGCGGTTGTCCAGATATTCCACAATCACGCGGGAATCATACAGGCTGTCACCGTCGTCCAAAATCAGCACAGGCACCTTGCCAAGCGGATTGTAGTTTTTAACCGGACAATCCGGAGCGCTTAAAACGACTTCCTGCAGATCCATCTCCACATGCTTTTCGAGCGCGACAATGCGCACTTTGCGGGCGTAGGGGCTATTGATTGTGTATAAAAGTTTCATAATGTTGATATGCTTCATTGGATTTTAACTGCATTATAATGGAAATATGTCCTCACCTCTATTCACACAACGATTTCCGCGCGGTTCGCAAGCTTTTGCCGATTTAGTTAACGACAGTGTTGCGCGGGCCTTGGCTGAAGATATCGGCACTGGCGACCTGACCGCAGCGCTGATACCCGCCGCCCAGAACGCCCAAGCCACGATTATCTCGCGCGAAGATGCCGTCATTTGCGGCAGCGATTGGGTGAACGCCTGCTTTCACCAACTGGATAAGCATATCAAAATCAAATGGTTAGTCAATGAAGGTGAAAAAATATCTTCCAATCAACTGTTATGCGAAATTTCTGGCAATGCGCGGGCGCTGCTTTCGGCCGAGCGCTGCGCATTGAATTTTCTACAGACGCTTTCTGCGGTGGCCACACATACGCGGCAGTTTGTACTGGCCGTATCCGGCACCAAGGCACAGATTTTAGATACACGAAAAACCTTACCCGGCCTGCGTTTGGCGCAAAAATACGCAGTAACGGTGGGCGGCGGCTTTAATCAGCGCCTGGCTTTGTACGATGGCATCTTAATCAAGGAAAATCATATTGCCGCCGCAGGCAGTATCCATGCAGCTCTCCAGCATGCTCACCAATCAATTGAAAAATTATTGAACAAAAACGTTAGTATTCAAATCGAAGTGGAAGATTTAAACGAACTTCAGCAAGCTTTAGACGCAGGCGCGACCAGCATTTTGTTAGATAATTTTAGCCTCCACGACATGAAAGAAGCTGTGCGCATCAACGCAGGCAGTGCCTTGCTTGAGGCTTCCGGTAACGTCGACCTAAACTCGGTGCGCAGCATCGCGCTTACCGGCGTTGACCGCATCTCGGTCGGCAGCCTCACAAAAAATATCCGCGCCATTGATTTATCGTTACGAATCAAATAGCATGAAGCTAAATCTTACAATTTTAAACATTAAGTTCAATCCATGAGTAAAGTAGCAGGGATCGCAAAAGCAAAAGGCAAGCTTCATTTAGGTGACGTTTTGCGCATGCTGGTCAATGACGGCAGGCTGGATAAATCGCAAGCCGAAAAACTTTACAAGGATAGAAAACTCGACAGTTCCAACCTGCACCCGATTGTGGTGATTGGCGAACAGAAATGGAAAGATTTACGCTCACCGCACCGGGTATTGAGTGTGGATTATCTGTCACGCTGGCTGGCAGAGAAAGCTGAGCTTGATTTTTATCATATCGACCCGCTCAAACTTGACTTCACTTCCGCCGCACAAGTGGTTTCAAAAGCCTATGCAGAGCGGCTTAAAATTATGCCGGTTTCGGTCAAAAACGGCGAAGCGGTCATTGCCACTGCCGAGCCCTTCCAGACCGAATGGATTCCAGATTTAGAGCGCATTATGGATATGCGCATCAAGCTGGTGGTGGCTAATCCACTGGAAATCAGCCGCTATCTGCCAGAAATTTACAATCTGGCCAACTCGATCAGCCAGGCCAATAGCGCAAAAGCAGGCCAGATTATCGGCGTGCAGAATTTTGAGCAGCTCATTGAACTGGGCAAAGATAAAAACCTGGATGCCAATGAGCAACACGTGGTGAACATTGTGGATTGGCTGCTCAAATACGCGTTCGAGCAGCGCGCCAGCGATATTCACCTTGAGCCGCGCCGCAATGTAGGCGTCATGCGCTTTCGCATCGATGGCGTGCTGCATCAGGTGTATCAATTACCGAGCAATATCATGAACGCCATCACCAGCAGGATTAAGCTGCTAGGCCGCATGGATATGGTGGAGAAACGCCGCCCGCAAGACGGCCGCATTAAGACCGTTAGCAACGATGGCACTGAAATTGAGCTGCGTTTATCGACCATGCCAACCGCTTTTGGTGAAAAACTGGTGATGCGTATTTTTACCCCGGATGTCATTGTGCAGGATTTTATTCAGCTTGGATTCTCACAAAAACAATCCAAGTTATGGGCAGAATGGACTAAAGCGCCTAACGGCATTATTCTAGTCACCGGTCCGACCGGTTCCGGCAAAACCACCACGCTGTACTCCACGCTGAAGCAGCTCGCCACGCCGGAAGTTAATGTGAGCACGGTGGAAGACCCGATCGAGATGGTCGAACCTGCCTTTAATCAAATGCAGGTGCAAACCAATATCGGCCTCACGTTTGCCGATGGCATCCGCACACTGATGCGGCAAGATCCCGACATCATCATGGTTGGCGAGATTCGCGACATCGAAACTGCGGACATGGCGATTCAGGCCGCACTCACCGGCCACTTGGTGCTATCTACCCTGCACACCAATGACGCGCCTTCTGCCGTGACCCGTCTGCTGGATTTAGGCGTACCGGCCTATTTGATTCATTCTTCAGTATTGGGCATTATGGCGCAGCGCCTGGTGCGTACGCTATGCCCTGCCTGCAAAGCCTCCAGGGAGATCAGCGACGAGGAATGGAACTCCATGATACGTCCTTTCAAAGCAGCCAAGCCAGCTTCCATCATGAAAGCGGTCGGCTGCATTGAATGCCGTAACACAGGTTACCGTGGACGCAGCGGTATTTACGAAATGCTCACAATCACACCAAAATTACGCAAACTCATCACACCCAATGCCGATCTGGCGCTGCTTAAAAACATGGCCTATCAGGAAGGGATGCAGCCACTGATGCTGAATGGCGCAGAAAAAGTGGCCGCCGGGCTGACCACCATTGAAGAAGTGCTGAAAGTCGCTCCGCCGTTAGACCAATAACATTGGCTTCAATAACACTGGCCTCAATAGCATTGCCTTCGACAATAGCGTGCTCAACAAAACCAGCAATTCTGGTGCCGGCAGTCAATCCGGTAAAAAAACAGCCGCTCAACACTAACTTTTTGTTTATTCTGAAGGTTCTTTATATATTTCAGGTGGTTTATTGGCTGGCAATCTTGACCAAATGTCGCCAAACAGTTAAGGTTTAGGGTTACAGATAAATTACACTGGTTTCCCTTAAAATTAGAGTTTATGAATCAAGTTTCAATCACAACAGCAGAACCCTCCGTTTCGGACAAGTTGCCTTCAGAACAGCCGGCTACCAGCAAGCACGCTTCTGACAAGCACTGCACTGGCGCCGATATTGTGATCAAGTGCCTGGAGGCCGAAGGCGTCAAGTTCGTTTTTGGCTATCCTGGCGGCGCGGTTCTGCATATCTACGACGCGATTTATAAACAGAATCACTTTAAGCATATTCTTGTGCGCCATGAGCAAGCCGCAGTACATGCTGCAGATGCGTTTTCCCGCGCCACCGGCGAAGTAGGTGTAGCACTGGTGACTTCAGGCCCGGGCGCAACCAACGCCATTACCGGCATTGCAACCGCGTATATGGATTCCATCCCGCTCGTGGTCATCAGCGGGCAGGTGCCTGTACCGGCCATCGGTCTGGATGCCTTTCAGGAAGTCGACATGGTCGGCGTAACACGCCCTTGCGTAAAACATAACTTTCTGGTGAAAGATGTCAAAGACATCGCTGTCACCATGAAAAAAGCGTTTCATATTGCCAGAACCGGCCGCCCCGGCCCGGTTGTGGTCGATATCCCTAAAGATATTACCGCGCATCTGGCCGAATTTAATTACCCCAAGAGCATTGAAATGCGCTCTTACAACCCGGTGACAAAAGGTCACAGCGGGCAGATTAAAAAAGCCGTCAAGTTGCTATTGGAAGCCAAACGCCCCATGGTATATACCGGTGGTGGCGTCGTGCTGGGTAATGCTGCCGAATCATTGATTAAACTGGTTAAAACACTTGGCGTGCCCGTCACCAACACCCTGATGGGCCTGGGCGGTTACCCTGCAACCGACAGGCAATTCGTCGGCATGCTGGGCATGCATGGCACGTATGAGGCCAACATGGCGATGCAGGAATGCGACGTGCTATTGGCCGTGGGCGCACGCTTTGACGACCGCGTGATCGGCAACCCCAAACATTTTTTCAGCAAATCGCGCACGATTATTCATGTTGACATTGATCCTTCCTCCATCTCCAAGCGTGTAAAAGTAGATATACCGATTGTTGGCGATGTGAGATCTGTATTGGCCGAAATGAATGATTTGGTTGCTGCCGAAGCGCCCAAGCAATCACCTGCGCTCAAAGCCTGGTGGGAGCAGATTGAAGCGTGGCGTAGCAGACTTTGCCTGAACTACAACAACAGCAATGGCTTGATCAAACCGCAATACGTGATTGAAAAACTCTGGGAAGTCACCAAGGGTGATGCTTACGTGACATCCGACGTGGGCCAGCACCAGATGTGGGCGGCGCAATATTACAAATTTGACAAACCACGCCGCTGGATCAACTCTGGCGGCCTGGGCACCATGGGCGTAGGCTTGCCTTATGCCATGGGATGCCAGTTCGCAGACCCCACCGCGCAAGTGGCTTGCGTGACGGGAGAAGGCAGTATCCAGATGAATATCCAGGAGCTTTCGACCTGCAAGCAGTACCACTTGCCAATTAAAGTGATTTTACTGAACAACCGCTACTTGGGCATGGTACGGCAATGGCAGGAATTTTTCTATGAGAACCGCTACTCAGAATCTTACATGGACAGCCTGCCCGACTTTGTTAAGCTGGCCGAGTCTTACGGCCACGTCGGCATGCAGATTACCCAGCCAGGCGATGTTGAAGGTGCTTTGAAGGAAGCCTTTGCCATGAAAGATCGCTTTGTGTTCATGGATTTCATCACCGACCAAAAGGAAAATGTGTTCCCGATGATTGAGAACGGCAAGGGATTATCTGAAATGATTCTGGCGGAGGATTTATAATGCGCCATATTGTTTCACTATTGATGGAAAACGAAGCCGGCGCACTCTCGCGGGTGGCGGGGCTGTTTTCTGCGCGAGGCTATAACATCGAATCACTCACCGTTGCGGCGACCGAGGATCCAACACTGTCGCGCATGACAATTGTCACCAGCGGCTCAGATGAAGTGATCGAGCAGATCATCAAACAGCTCAATAAGCTGGTTGACGTGGTAAAAGTGCTGGATTTGAACGACGGCAAATTTATCGAGCGTGAATTGATGCTGATCAAGGTTAAAGCAACCAGCACACATCGTGAAGAAATGAAACGCATGTGTGACATTTTTCGTGGCCGCATTATCGATGTGGCGGACGGAAGTTTTACCATTGAGCTTACCGGCTCAGGCACCAAGCTGGATGCTTTTATCGAGAGCTTGGACAAAACCGCAATTCTAGAAACTGTGCGAACAGGGGCATCCGGCATCGGCCGGGGCGACCGCATTTTGAAAATATAACCAAACAATATCCAAAATAATTAAGTATTTGTATCGAAAGGCAAATCATAATGAAAGTTTACTACGACAAAGACGCTGATTTAAGCATCATCAAAAGCAAGAAAGTAACCATCGTGGGCTATGGCTCGCAAGGCCACGCGCACGCCGCCAATCTGAAAGACAGCGGCGCAACTGTGACTATTGGCTTACGTCAGGGCGGCAGCTCATGGGCTAAAGCGGTTGCGGCAGGTCATAACACGCTGGAAATTGCGGATGCCGTGAAAGAGGCTGATGTTGTGATGGTGTTATTGCCAGACGAAACCATGGCCGCTATTTTTGATGCCGAGATTGCACCCAACCTGAAAAAAGGTGCTGCATTGGCTTTTGCGCACGGCTTTAACATTCACTACAACCAGATCGTGCCTCGTGCGGACTTAGATGTGATCATGATTGCACCGAAAGGCCCCGGCCACACCGTGCGTTCAGAATACCTTAAAGGCGGCGGCGTACCTTCATTGATTGCTGTCTATCAGGACAAATCTGGCAAAGCCAAAGACATCGCGCTTTCATATGCAGCAGCCAACGGCGGCACGAAAGGTGGCGTGATTGAAACTGACTTCCGCGAAGAAACCGAAACCGACTTGTTCGGCGAACAGGCTGTATTATGCGGCGGCGCGGTAGAACTGGTTAAAGCTGGCTTCGAGACATTGGTAGACGCTGGCTACGCACCTGAAATGGCATACTTTGAGTGCCTGCACGAGCTGAAATTGATTGTTGATTTGATGTACGAAGGCGGCATCGCTAACATGAACTACTCGATCTCAAACAACGCGGAATACGGCGAATACGTAACCGGCCCTAAAGTGATTAACGATGAATCACGTTACGCCATGCAAGAAGCGTTAGCCAACATTCAAAATGGCAATTACGCCAAACAGTTCATTTTAGAAGGTCGCACTAATTACCCTGAAATGACTGCGCGTCGCCGCCTGAATGCAGCGCATCCGATTGAACAGGTAGGTGGCCAGTTGCGTGCCATGATGCCTTGGATTGCGAAAAACAAACTGGTCGATCAGTCTAAAAACTAATCGCAAACTATTCATTTTAGAGGGCAAGACGCAAGACGTTTTGCCCTTTTTTATTGAAGGATTTCAATTGCCATTCTCTATCGTCTTACAATATTTACTGCCAAAACAAGCCATTACCATGCTTGCGGGCAAATTCGCCACCTTGCAGGGGGGGCAACTGACCACCGCCGTCATTGGCTGGTTTGTGAAACGTTACAACGTCAACATGGCCGAAGCCGCTAATCCTGACATTGCAAGCTATACAAGCTTTAACGAGTTTTTTACGCGGCCCCTAAAAAATAACGCCCGCCCTCTGGCGCAAGCTGAGTTTGTTTGTCCAGTCGATGGCACCATCAGCCAGTTTGGCAATATCGAGCAGGATCAGATTTTTCAGGCAAAAGGTCACAACTATTCAACATTGGCACTGCTTGCAGGCCAGCAGCCATTAGCCGCCAAGTTTCAAAATGGCCATTTTGCATGCCTGTATTTAAGTCCGAAAGACTACCACCGCATCCACATGCCTTGCGATGGCACATTAAAAAGCATGGCCTATGTGCCAGGCGATTTATTCTCGGTGAATCCGACTACCGCCGCCAATGTGCCCAATTTATTCGCACGGAATGAGCGTGTGGTATGCGAGTTTGAATCAGAAAAGCATGGCACTTTCATCATGGTGCTGGTAGGCGCAACCATCGTCGGCAGTATGGCGACGGTGTGGCATGGGGTGGTTAACCCACCACGCCCAAAAAACACACGCACCTGGTCTTATATTGACCAGAATATCCAGCTAAAACAGGGCGATGAAATGGGACGTTTTTTGTTGGGCTCTACCGTAGTGATGCTGTTTGAAAAAGATGCGCTGCGATTTAATACAGACTGGCAGCCAGCGCGCGCAATCAGGCTGGGTGAAATGATGAGCGCTACATAATCTGGACAAATAAAAAACCTGCCCCATACAATTTCTGGGTAGGTTTTTTTATTTGAATGGCCGTTATACTTGCTTGGCCGTATTTTTATGCGAGCTCGGCCTAACTTTGTGATGCAGGTGCGCCGACAACTCGTTTAGCGCCAGTTTATATACTTCACGCTTGAACTCTATCACATCCTCGAGCGGCACCCAGTAATCGCTCCAGCGCCATGCGTCGAATTCAGGATGTTCACTCGCACGCAGCGAAACATCCGTATCGCGGCCTACCATGCGCAGCAAATACCAAATCTGCTTCTGACCCCTGTAACTGCCGCGCCACTCGCGCTTGACCCAGCTGGATGGCACCTCGTAGCGCAGCCAGTCACGCGTGCGACCTAAAATTTGCACATGCTCCGGCCGTAAGCCAACTTCCTCCATCAGCTCACGGTACATAGCCTGCTCTGGGCTTTCGCCGTATTTAATGCCGCCTTGTGGAAACTGCCAAGCGTGTTCTCGAATACGCTTGCCCCAAAACACCTGATTTTGAGCGTTACACAGAATAATCCCCACATTCGGGCGAAATCCGTCACGATCTAACATATTGCAACTACCTAAATTGTTTACGCCATTTTTTCATATTTTAAGCGCTATGGAAAGCAGGCATTTGAATTTAGAATGTAATTTATGAGAATACTTATCTTGGTTTTATTGTTGCAGCTCAGCGCGTGCACGGCAATATTCAATAAAGGCAGCACCGCTTATATCACCAACCAGGGCGACAACACGGTTTCAGTCATTGATATACTCCAAGGCAAAGTCACTCAAACCATCGCCGTTGGTAAAGCGCCCGTGGGTGTCGCAGTATCAAAATCGCTAAAGCGCGCGTTTGTTACCAACGTAGAAAGCGGCGACATTTCCGTTATTGACACCATTAGCAACCAGGTAATTGAAACCATCAGAATCGGCGGCTCGCCTGTGGGTATCGCCATCGCGTCCGATAACAAAACGCTGTATGTCGCCGACTGGTTTAGCGACCGCATACTTGCCATAAACACAGCCAGCTATAATCAGCGCCGAGAAGTCATTGTCGCCAAAGCGCCTGCGGGCTTGCAAATAAGCCCTGATAACAAATGGTTATACATTGCAGCGCGCGACACTAATGAAATCGCGGTGATTGATACGGCCACGCTGACGATTTCCAAACGCATTGCCGTCGGCGAGCATCCGTTTGGGCTTGCGCTAAGCAAAGATGGCAGCACACTTTATACCGTGAACGTGTACGAAAATACCGTTTCACTTATCAATACTAAAACCTGGCAGCAAACTAAAATAAAAGTGGGGGAACACCCTTATTGCGCGGTTTCCAGCCCAGACAGCAAAACACTGTATGTCACCAACACGCAGGATGACACGGTTTCTGTGATTGATGTAGCAAGTAAAAAACCCATTACAACCATTGAGGTCGGCATGACGCCGGAAGGCATCAGTTACGATGCAGCGAGCCATCAGGTGCTGGTCGCCAGCTGGGGTGAAAACCAGGTCAGCGTGATTGATGCGCGAACCAACAAACTTAAAGACCATATTAAAACGGGTGATAAAAGCCGTGCATTCGGACAGTTTATATTGCCCTAATAAGATATAGAAACGCAGTTTGTTTTGTAGTAGCGAATAAATTCGCTCCTACCAAGCCCGTCAACGCTACACCATATCAAGCGTTACTCAAACCGTGGGCTTATTGGCTCATCTGATTTATAATAACGCGTTGTATTTATTTTTTGCTTGGTTTATTTACTGGAGATATTGAATGAAAAAGTTTTTAGCATTGCTTGCATTGGCAATTTTACCGCTGACCGTTGCAGCGCACGGCCCTAGCCCACAAAAAGTTGAAAAAACCATCACCATCAAGGCGCCGCCTGCAAAAGTGTGGGCCATAGTAAAAGATTTTGGCAACATGCAAGCTTGGCACCCAGCCATTGCCAGTGATAAATTAGAGAAAAAAGGTGAAGAAACCTTCAGAACGCTGACATTGAAATCTGGTGGCGAGATTTACGAAAAACTGCGTAGCGCCGATGACAAAGACATGAAACTGAAATACGAAATCGTGAGCGGCGTAGCACCGGTAGCTGATTACAACTCATTCATGACAGTAACCTCTGGCCCGGGTGCTGGCGAATCCACCGTGACATGGGTAGGCCGTTTTTACCGCACCTACAAGTTAAACCCACCTATTCCAGCAGGTCAGGATGACGAAACAGCCGTGAAATTTGTGACTGACGTTTATGATGCCGGTTTAGCTGGTTTGAAAAAGGCAGCCGAAAACTCAAAGTAACTGGCCAGGCAACTGGCGCAGTGACTAATACATCCTCTGGCAAAAAATCATGGTGGAAGTTTTGGTAAATCTGTAGGAGCAAAGCCTCTTCGCGAGTAAAAAAATTACTATCGGCATAGGCCGCGCCTCCTACAAAAAAAGGATCGCAAATTTGCGATCCTTTTTTATTTAACAGCATAGCCCACAATACCCGCTCGTAAAGGGTGACGCAAACTGCATCAAGCCACGGCCAGAAGGTGACAAGTTTGGTATGGTATGACACTTTTTGTCAATCCAATGCTTGAAAAAACGGGGTAAAACCCGTTTTTTTATGCCTTTAATTGCTCAATTCAGTAGCTACTTTTTGATGTAAATTATTTTATATATTAAAAAACAATAAGTTAACTAATGTTATTCCAAGTTGGCACACCCGTTGCTAATACTTATTCAAGCACTGGTATCGACTACTTAATCTAGTGTGTTAATACTAATTATTTTTTATAAAGGAAATGAACATGAAAAAACAAATGCAAAAAGGTTTCACCTTAATCGAGTTAATGATTGTGGTTGCAATTATCGGTATTCTGGCTGCAATCGCGATTCCAGCTTACCAAGATTACACCATCCGTGCTAAAACGGCACAAGCGCTGGCTGATCTTGCGCCACAAAAAATTAAAGTAGGTTTAGAGTTCAGTGAGACAGGAGTCCTATCTTGTGTTGCTGGCGCACCAAATTGTTCTGGCGCAGGTATCTTGTCAGTTGCTTCACAAGGCAGCAACCCTGTAACAGTGACCTTAACGCCAAGTCATGCAGGTGGTGAAGCTGATATTCTATGGGCTTGCGCTGCAACTGGTACTGGTACTACTGACGTATCTAAAATCTGCTCTTAATGGTGAAGTAAGCCTCGATGTAGTGTAACCAAATCGAGGTAACAAAAAGCCCTTCAATCGAAGGGCTTTTTTACGTCTTGATAACGATATTGGAACAAAAAACAGTCAAAACATCAGTTCTGAGAGGCAATATCCATGCGGCCTGCAGAGCATCTGTTTTGGCTTGATTTTAGCTAGAGCTGCGCGTTCCACCTTCCAGCACCACCGACTTTAACCCATATTGCGCCAGAATAAACGCTGCTGCACTGCTGCGGCGGCCAGTCTGGCAATACACAATATATTCTTTGGTGTTATCCAGCTGGCTTAGCAAGCTGCGCAGCTCGTGCAGCGGTGCGTTGATGGCGCCTTCGATATGGTGGTAACTATATTCCGTGGCAAAGCGCACATCCAGCCACTCTGCACCATTAGCCACTTTAGCTTTAGCTTCTGCCATGCTCACGGCGCTCACTATCGGCGCTTTAAGCAGTTCGACGAAATCCTGCTTTTTCAGGCGCAGCAACTGGCCATCGGTTTTCATGGTGACTGTGGCGTTGCGCTTGGTATCTGAAGCCAGCGCCTCTTCCCCAAAGGCCGCGCCATTGGAAATCTCCGCCAACACCATGGGCGGCTTGTTTGGGTCTTTCACACGACTGACCTCCGCCGTGCCTTGCTGAATCAGGTAATAGTAATCACCCTCCTGCCCTTGCTTAATGATGACTTGGCCTGCCGCTACATCCATTGGCACCATGCGCTCGAACATGGTTTCGATATTGGCTGCCGGCAGTTTGGCAAACACGCCGTTGCGCAGTTTGAACGCGTTAAAACTTGCAGCATCCAGTTTCCAGCCCTGTTTGGCACTTTGCGCATTGACCGTTTTTTGCGTTTGCGCGGGCGGATAACCTGAGAGCTGGTCCCATGTCAGCATGATATCCAACAGATCCAGATCAATACGTATCACTTCAATCGGTGTAAGCGCAATGGTGTCTTTAATTTGCAGCCGATTCGTATCCACGGGGTGTTTGGCAGCATCGGTGCCTGCGCGCAGAATCAGTTTATTGCCGTTCTGATAACGAATCCCCAGGTCACCGCTCACCAGATAAAGCGCCTGTGCGCTATTGGTGCTGATGCGTGTAGGATCCAGGTCTTTGCTGACCAGTTCTACAAAGCATACCGCAGCAAGCTCTTCCAGTCGGTTGGGCGAAAGCCTTGCTACAGGTTCAAATCGGGCCAGTGTAGATTTTGAAATAAGTATAGGTTTGTGATTTTCAGTCATATTATTATTTACAGATCGAGTTGTTGTTGATGACGGTGTACCTGACATTGTCGCATGGCGACTGTTATGTATGATTTGCGTCAAAGGTGTCAAAAATTCATGCATCATTTGCGATAGCTCCTATAATCCAGCTTTACTGAAATATCTGTCAATCCAATAACATGCGAGACTAAAACCATCCTCACACGGCTCTCACCCTTCACGTCAATCATTTCAGAATTCCCGGTCATTCCATTCACCAATTTTTGCGGCACGTCGTGGCTGAAAGCCGCATCAAATGGCGCTTTCCACATGGTTAAATTAAAAATCCGCAATGCATATTTTGCAAGTAAATCAGCCTTATCATTAACAACACTGAGGTACCACTCCACCTCAAATTCATCCCGCCAAGTTCGAAATCAAGGCTCAATTTCGTCATTAAAAGCATTTGATGGCAGCATCACTATTAACGGCGGCATGCCTGGTAAAGTTAACATCAGCAATAAGCCTGCCAACAATAAATACGTCATTCGCTAAAGTTTAGCGCCTATTTAAACATTATTTGCACAATAAGCAATGCGATTTGCGATATGATTTGGCTTGAAGGCCCTGAACAACCAATATGAATTTATCCATGTATGACACCCCGATAGAAATAAGCCTTGATGCCACGCCGACCGCCAGCGTGATCTGGCTGCACGGCCTGGGCGCGGATGGCAATGATTTTGTACCCGTCGTTAAAATGCTCAATCTGCCGAGCATTCGCTTTGTTCTACCGCATGCCGCTTACAAGAAAGTCACAGCGAATAATGGCTATGAAATGCGCGCCTGGTATGACGTATTTGGCTTTAGCATCGGTAGCCGCGAGGACGAAGCCGGCATCCGTGAATCGCAAGCCTATATCGAATCGCTGATTCAACGCGAGATAGGCCGCGGCATCCCTGCCAAGCGCATCGTGCTTGCGGGCTTTTCGCAGGGCGGCGCAATCGCGCTGCACACGGCGCTGCGCCATCCGCAGCCATTGGCAGGCATCTTGGCACTATCCACCTATCTGCCGCTAAAAGCAAATTTGGCCAAAGAAAAATCCAAAGCAAACCAGCATATTCCCATTTTTATGGCGCACGGCACTTATGATGGTGTGATCAGTCCGGACACTTGCCGCATCTCTTTTGACGTACTGCAAGCGCAGCATTACACGATTAACTGGCACAAATATCCAATGGCACATGCGGTGAACCAGCAGGAAATCGAGGATATTCGCGAGTTTTTACGCACTACGCTGCGTTAACGCGCGGCATCGCATCGAAATGCCATGTGAAAAAACCCGCAACTTTCATTTGTTTTGATAAAATCCCTTAAACGAACCAGAACCATAAAATGACGAGCAAATCCCAACCAAAAGCATCAGACACTACGCCCGACTTTGAAGCCACGCTGGCCGAGCTGGAAACGATTGTGAGTCAGATGGAATCTGGTAATTTGCCGCTGGAACAATCCATGAACGCTTATAAACGCGGCGCTGAACTGCTGCTAATCTGCCAGAAAGCGTTAACGGATGCCGAACAGCAGGTGCGCATTCTGACTGACGCCAACAAGCTTGCCGCGTTTAATCCAGGCAATGAATAAGGCCATGAACAAACGCATGAATAATCTAATTACCCCGCCGATCAATGAACAAACAGCTGACTTCAACGCTTGGGCTGGTGACATGCAAATGCGCATGGAAAGCGTGCTGGATGCGCATATGCCGCCTGCCAGCGTCTCGCCTATGCGCCTGCATGAAGCCATGCGCTATTCGACCCTGGGCGGTGGTAAGCGCGTGCGCGCTTTGCTGGCCTATGCTGCAGGCGAGTTTTGCGGTGCCAAGCTGGAGCAGGTTGATATTCCCGCGGCCGCGGTGGAGCTCATTCACGCGTTCTCGCTGGTGCATGACGATTTGCCGTGCATGGACGACGACGACCTGCGCCGCGGCAAGCCCACCACGCACAAGCAATATGGCGACGCCATGGCGCTGCTGGTGGGTGATGCCCTGCAAAGTCTGGCGTTTCAGCTGATTTCACAGGACAAACTGCTGAAACATGCTACACAGAAACTGCAAATGCTGCACATTCTGGCTCTGGCGAGCGGTTCGCGCGGCATGGCGGGCGGCCAGGCCATCGATATCGAAAGTATCGGCATCCCGCTTACGCGCGAAGAGCTGGAACAAATGCATATACACAAAACAGGCGCACTCATCCGCGCGGCAGCCTTGTTGGGCGCCTATAGTGCCGATGAACCGGAAGAAGAGAAAATCAAAGCCATTGATCATTTTGCCAAATCGATAGGTCTGGCATTCCAAGTGGTGGACGACATTCTGGATGCTGAAGCCGACACCCAAACCCTGGGCAAAACCGCGGGCAAAGACAAGCTCAACAATAAATCCACGTATGTCACGATTTTAGGCTTATCAGCCGCAAAACAACTGGCGAGTGAACTGCATGCCAACGCTATGGCCGCACTTTCGTTTTACGGCCGCGAGGCAGATTTATTGCGGCATCTGGCCAACTTTATCACCCAACGCAGCTTCTAAGCTGCTTCTACTATGTTGCCGCTATTAGATTCCATTCATTTGCCCGAAGACTTGCGCAAGCTCGACCGCGATCAGCTTGCGGCATTGGCAGGCGAGCTGCGCACATTTCTGGTCGAAAGCGTTTCTAAAACAGGCGGGCACTTAGCCTCTAATCTGGGCGTGGTCGAACTCACCATCGCCCTGCATTACGTGTTTAATACACCCGATGACAGACTGGTGTGGGATGTCGGCCATCAAACCTATCCGCACAAGATTCTCACCGGCCGGCGCGAAGCAATGGCCGACTTGCGCAAGCCTAACGGCATCGCCGGCTTTCCGCGCCGTAGCGAAAGCGAGTATGACACGTTTGGCACAGGGCATTCCAGCACCTCGATTTCCGCCGCACTGGGCATGGCGATCGCCGCCAAACAAGCAGGCTCTGATCGCCATTGCGTCGCGATTATCGGCGATGGCGCCATGACTGCCGGCATGGCGTTTGAAGCGCTGAACAATGCGGGCGACATGGATGCTAACTTGCTGGTCATTTTGAACGATAACGACATGAGCATTTCAAGCAATGTGGGGGGCTTAAACCGCTACTTGGCGAAATTGCTTTCCAGCCGTTTTTATGGCGCAGTGCGTCAATCAGGCAAAAAGGTGCTCTCTGGAATGCCGCATGTACAAGAATTTGCCAAACGTGCTGAAGAGCATGTGAAAGGCATGGTGTTGCCAGGCACGCTGTTTGAAGAACTGGGCTTTAATTATATCGGCCCGATCGATGGGCATGACTTGCCAGTATTGCTTGACACTTTAAGCAATATCCGTGCGCTCAAAGGCATGCAGTTTCTGCATGTCGTGACGCAAAAAGGCAAAGGCTTCGAGCCGGCTGAAGACGACCCGAACAAATACCATGGGGTAAGCAAGTTCGACCCCAGCAATGGCATTGCCCATTCAGTTGCCACTGCTAAAACTTATACGCAGGTGTTTGGCGACTGGCTGGTGGACATGGCTGATCGCGATGACAAGCTGATTGGCATTACGCCCGCCATGTGCGATGGTTCCGGCCTGAATGCGTTTGCCGAAAAATACCCAAGCCGCTATTTCGATGTCGGCATCGCCGAGCAGCATGCGCTGACGTTCGCAGCCGGTATGGCATGTGACGGCCTAAAACCTGTTGTCGCAATTTACAGTACATTTTTACAGCGCGCTTACGATCAACTCATCCATGACATCGCGCTGCAGAACCTGGATGTGCTGTTTGCGATTGACCGTGCCGGTCTGGTTGGCGCAGACGGCCCGACCCACGCGGGCAGTTTCGATTTAAGCTATTTGCGTTGCATTCCCAACATCGTGATCATGGCACCGAGTGACGAAAATGAATGCCGGCAAATGCTCACGACCGGTTTCCAATATCAGGGTGTGGCTGCAGTGCGCTACCCACGCGGCACAGGTACCGGCGCTGCGATGAGTGCCGCGCTTGAAACTTTGCCTATCGGCAAAGGCGAAGTCAAACGCGACTCTACAATTAAAAAAGGGAAGAAAGTCGCCATTCTGGCGTTTGGCAGCATGCTGGCACCTGCCCTGCAAGCCGCATCCGTGCTGGATGCTACGGTAGCCAATATGCGCTTTGTAAAGCCGCTGGATATTGAATTGATTGAAGAACTTGCCAAAACGCATGATTTAATTGTCACCATCGAAGAAAATGCGCTGATGGGCGGTGCAGGTGCAGCAGTGCTAGAAGCCATGCAGACACTTAATGTATCCACGCCAGCGCTATGCCTCGGCTTACCGGATATTTTTATTGAGCATGGCGTGCATGAAACCATGCTGGCAGAATGCGGTCTAGACAGTTCAGGGATTGTGCGGTCAGTAAGCGCTAAATTAAGCATCATCTAAACCGCCAATCACACTTGATTTGGCAACTTTTGGCCCAATCAATTTAGTCTGATCCGACATCTAAAAAACTGTTTACACACGTGCGCAAACGAGTAAACTTCAAATTCTAATCAATTTACGACCCGTTTGCGCCAAATTGGAGCCCTGTTAGTTTATGAATTCGCTTAACCCGCCACACGCTACGTTGCAAGGCATCGAAGATGTTCAAAATACACCGGATGTGCGCCATCTGGACATCAACAAAGTCGGCATCAAATCAATCCGCCATCCGGTGATTGTAAAAGACAAAAGTGGTGGCGCACAAAGCACTGTGGCGGTGTTTGACATGTATGTGCATTTGCCGCACAACTTCAAAGGCACGCATATGTCACGCTTTGTTGAGATTCTCAACAAAAACGAGCATGCCATTTCGATCGAGTCATTCGAAACAATTCTGCGCGAGATGGTGACGCGGCTTGAAGCGGAATCTGGCCATGTGGAAATGCGTTTTCCGTATTTTGTGAATAAAGCCGCGCCCGTTTCCGGCGTAAAAAGCCTACTTGATTACGATGTTACCTTTATTGGTGAGATTAAAAATGGCAAATTCGACATTACCGTAAAAGTGCTCGTGCCTGTCACCAGCCTGTGCCCTTGCAGTAAAAAAATCTCCGATTATGGCGCACATAACCAGCGCAGCCATGTGACGGTGACCGCGCTGATTAACGATTTTATCTGGATTGAAGATATTATCGGCTTGGTCGAAAAACAGGCTTCATGTGAGCTTTATGGCTTATTGAAACGCCCGGACGAGAAATTTGTCACCGAGCGCGCTTACGATAACCCGAAATTTGTCGAAGACATGGTGCGTGACGTGGCCGCGCAGCTCAATGCCGAGAAACGTATTGATGCTTACATTGTAGAGTCTGAGAACTTTGAAAGCATTCACAATCATTCTGCTTACGCTTTAATTGAAAGAGATAAGCGAATCAGCTAATTTTTACAACTAAAAGGAGTCCGAAAATGTCCGTTGCAAAAGTAATCGAAATCATTTCCTCCAGCAAAAAAAGTTTTGAAGATGCAGTCGCACAAGGCGTGGCAAAAGCGGCAGATTCGTTACATGACATCACCAGCGCGTGGGTAAAAGAACAAAGCGTGAAAGTCACTGACGGCAAAATATCGGAATATCGCGTGAACTTAAAACTGACTTTTGTGCTGAAAGACACACCAAAAGCAGCAAAAACCAAAAAGAAATAAGCTGCTGAAATGAAATAAAAAAAACGGGCCATGGCCCGTTTTTTTATTTCATCAATTCTAATATTTCTTAGTCAAAGTCATGATTGAGTTATCACGCTTCATATCCAGCCGGTTTAATGCCGACATCCCCAATAGCACGACTGGCGGCGAGCCGCCTTCATTGACGGTCGCTTCTACATTGTTGAGGATGATGGTGCCGATTTTTAACGTGTTCAACTTGACCAAATAGGCGTTCACGACACCGTTGGCGGTTGACATCTCGATTCTCTCACCTTTTTCATAGTCGATTTTGGCAAACTTTGCGTCGCCGCTATTCAAGGCAACTGTCGTCGCACCGGTATCCACCACATATTTCAGCGATGCCCCGTTAATAGTGAGATTGCCATAAAAATGCCCGACTTTATCCGCATACAAACTCACCGGATCATTATTGGCCGGGCCAGTATTGCCAGCCACAGATGTGGCCTGCCCCATTTTAAGAGTTTGGCGCTTACCTTCTACGACAAACGTGGCCGATTCGCTATCCGCCGAGATCAGTTTGACGCCATCCACGGTTTGCCCTGCGCTTAAAGTGCGTGGTGCCGCGCCGTTAATCGACACCATCGCCTTGTTGCTGAACAGGCCGACTACATTCACACGCGTATCGGCCAACGCATGTAGCGACAGCAGTCCAGCCGCCAAGCCCACAGCACTTAATTGCAACATCTTAATTTTCAACATATAGATTCCTCTGCTCACCCGCTGAACATGCCAGCACGTGCATGCGTCTGCGTTAATCTTAAACCGAATGCTATCACGATAAAGCCTACTAATGGAAACACCGCCGCCAGCAAAAAGGTGGTTTCACCGCCTAGATACTGCAAGGCATACCCGCCAGAGATCCCACCAATCGTGCCTCCCACGCCATACGCCACACTGTTATAAATTGCCTGGCCTTTGGCTTGGTGCCTTCCGTTAAAAAACTGGGTAATCACCTCAACCGAAGCTGCATGGAAACTGCCAAAAGTAGCCGCATGCAAGCTTTGCGCGATCAACAGAAGCACCAAGTTGTCTACAGCAACGCCTATCATACCAAATCGGAGGACAGCGAGTACCAGACTGGTTAATAGGATAGCTTTTAAGCTGAAACGTGCCATGATTTTTGGCATCAGCATAAAAATAATAATCTCGCAGATCACCCCTACAGACCACAGCAGGCCTATCATGCCTTTGCTATACCCGTGTTCAGACAAGTAAATCGAATAAAAGTTATACAGCACACCGTGTGCTGATACCATCAGCGAGCAACCAACAAGCAGGGCAATCACCACTGGCTGCCTGATAATCTGCCAGATAGAAAACTGGTCATGCGCATGTGGGGCAATAGTGGCCTCTGGCAATCTGAAGGTGAGCGCAAATAAAGAGATTTGCACTACGAGCAGAAACCACAACAGGCTTTTAATGCCGTAGATATCAATCAAAAAGCCCAAGATAACCGCAGCCACGATAAAGCCTAGTGAGCCCCACATGCGAATGCGGCTGTAATGCCCGTTGGTGGTGGCAAGGTGTGCCAATGTGAGCGATTCTGAAAGCGGCAAGGTTGAACTGGTAAACAGACTCAGCGAGGCCATCACAAAAAACAGCCACCAGAAGCCATGTGCCCAGAACACCGCGACAAACCCCATCAGCCCTAAAAAAGCCGTGAGCCTGATCCAAACAACACGCTGCCTGGTATGGTCGGCCAGCCAACCCCAAAAATTGGGCGCAAAAATACGGCTGATCTGGAACAATGACATCAGAATGCCGATATCTGCCGCCGAAAATTGCTCGGACTGTAAATACAAGCTCCAGTAAGGAACAAACGCCCCTACGAAGAAATAGTAAATAAAATAAAAGCGTGAAATTCGCCAGTGGAGAGCTGAATGCATACCCAGAGTATAGCGAATTAGACGAAAAAAGTCGGCGATAGCCGACTTTTTAGCGCATGACAACTTATGATACGATTGCTTAAGACACAATCATTGCATAAAGTTGATCTTTCAAAAGTGCACGTTTTTTCTTTTGCCCCTCAAACATGGCATCAGAAACCGGAACACCTGTATTTTCCAAATGCTCAACTTCTTTTGTCACGACATGGTATTCATCAAACAACTTGGCAAAATGCGCATTATCTAATTTCAAAGCATGGATTTTCTCACGGTGCTCTGGAAGTTCGTGGACTAGATCATGATGGTCAACACTCATAGCAATTCCTTATCTAATTAAATAAAATAAATCTATACGTCGCCTAAATTATTATTTTCAGCGGGCGCGGCACTTAAACAAATCTTATAACTTCTTATTATCAAACTGCACGGCCTGATTCGCCATGATATAAATCAAACACCAAGCAAAGTTAAATGATTTTTGGTGTCATACATGTCACATCCGCATTCTGCGCCCGATGCCGTAACGCATGATCCATCAGTACCAGCGCCAGCATTGCTTCTGCAATCGGCGTGGCACGCACACCCACGCACGGATCATGACGGCCTGTGGTTTGCATAGTCACCGCATTACCGTTTTTATCAACCGATCGGCGCTCCTGCGGAATACTAGAGGTGGGTTTTAGCGCGATGTTAACGCGAATTTCCTGTCCGGTCGAAATCCCCCCCAGAATTCCGCCAGCATGATTCGTCACGAAACCCTGCGGCGTCATTTCATCCGAATGCACGCTGCCGCGCTGACGAATGGCTGCAAAACCGGCGCCAATTTCCACACCTTTCACCGCGTTAATGCTCATCATGGCATAGGCGATTTCGGCGTCCAGCCTGTCGAATACCGGTTCGCCCCATCCCACCGGCACGCCTTCGGCCACCACAGTGATACGCGCGCCGACAGAATCACGCTCGGCGCGGATTTTATCCAAGTATTCTTCTAACTGCGGCAACACTTTTGTATTGGGTGAAAAAAACGGGTTTTCATTCACACAATCCCAGGTTTCAAACGGAATTTCGATTTCGCCTAGTTGGCTCATATAGCCACGCACTTGTACACCAAAGCGTTCTTTAAGCCATTTTTTAGCAATCGCGCCGGCAGCTACGCGCACAGCGGTTTCACGCGCACTGGAGCGCCCGCCACCACGGTAATCGCGTACGCCATATTTCTGGGTGTAGGTATAATCGGCATGGCCTGGCCGAAATGTATCCATGATCTTGCTGTAATCGTGACTGCGCTGATCGGTGTTTCTGATGAGCAAGCCTATAGGCGCACCCGTCGTTTTGCCTTCAAACACGCCTGACAATATCTCTACCGCATCAGCCTCTTGCCGTTGCGTGACATGGCGGGATGTGCCGGGTTTGCGGCGGTCTAAATCAATCTGTAAATCTTCCGCACACAAACTCAGCCCTGGCGGGCAACCGTCCACCACGCCTCCAATCGCGGGACCGTGCGATTCGCCAAATGAAGTGAGCGTAAATAACGTACCTATCGTGTTTCCGGACATAATGTCTGCTTTTTGAAAAAATTACGTTATTTTAACATACCCATGTTTTATAAACTCATGGCTTTAACATCTTTAAGTCTTAAGCCCTTGAATCCATTGGGTATAAACCTGCTTTGCGACTTTGTTCAGAAAAAAGCAATGCAAGGGCAAGTCTTTTTGCATTACGCCGGCCTGTTGCACCCCTTTGAATAAATCCAGTGGGCTATTGGCGGCTTCGCTCAATTCGGTTTCGCCCTCTTCACACCATTTTTGCACCATGTCAGTAGTCATTTCAATGTGGGTTTGAAACGCTAGATGTTTGCCTATTGACCATGCTTGGTTCTGGCAATATGGACTGGAAAGCAAATGGATCGCGCCTTCTGGCAATGCAAAGGTTTCACCGTGCCAGTGAAATGTGTTAAAGGTTTCGATGTTGCCAAACCAGTTTTTCGCAGCTTCGTTTTTGCTCACGCTCACCTCGCCCCAGCCGATTTCTTTGACGGGGTTTCGGGTGACGCTTGCGCCAAGCGCCTTGCTCATCAACTGCCCGCCCAGGCAATGCCCGAGCAAGGGAATATCATTGGCTTTGGCTTCGCGAACCAAATCGAGCAGCGGCGAAATCCACGGCAAATCATCGTTCACGCTCATCGGCCCGCCCATCAGCACCATGCCGCTGAGTGCCAATATCGACGATGGCACTGGCTCACCTTCGTCTATCTTAATAAGTTGCCAAGGGATATTTTTCTCGTCTAAAAAAGTGCCTAGATAGCCCGGACCTTCTCGACCGAGAAAGCGAAAAATAATCACTGGTTTCATTGATTGATCACCTTAAATTGACCGTTCCCAATCCCATCTACCGTATAACTTCCAATCGCATAGCGAATCAGCCGCAACGTGGGGAATCCTATTTTAGCCGTCATGCGTCTCACCTGGCGATTTTTTCCTTCGCTAATTTTGATTTCCAGCCAAGCGGTTGGAATCGCCTTGCGTTGGCGGATTGGCGGCGTTCTTGGCCATAAATTGGCTGGCTCATCCATGATGCGCACTTGCGCAGGCTGCGTAAAAAAATCGCCCAAATCCACGCCTTGTCGTAAAGGGGTTAAATCCGCATCTTGCGGCGCACCTTCCACCTGCGCCCAATAAGTTTTAATTTCTTTGTGCTTTGGATGGCTTAATTTATGCTGCAAGGTACCGTCATCGGTTAAAATAAGCAGACCTTCAGAATCGGTATCCAAACGCCCAGCTGCGTAGACTTTGGGGATGCCGATATAGTCTTTTAACGTAGGATGCTTCTCGTGCGGACTGAACTGGCACACCACGTTGAATGGCTTGTTAAACAATATGATCATTTAGGAAAAAGTAATGGATTCAAAAATAATAGTCCCACAGAGTGGTGAAAAAATAAGCGTCAATAAAGACAACACGCTGAACGTTCCCAACAACCCGATTATCCCATTTATTGAGGGAGATGGCATAGGAGCTGACATTACGCCGCCCATGCAAAAAGTAGTAGATGCCGCTGTCAGCAAAGCCTATGGCGGAAAACGTAAAATATCTTGGATGGAAGTATTTGCAGGTGAAAAAGCCACCAAAGTCTATGATGCAAAGACTTGGCTGCCAACCGAAACCATGAAAGCCGTGCGCGATTATGTGATCTCGATTAAAGGTCCGCTTACCACGCCGGTTGGCGGCGGCATACGTTCGCTGAATGTCACCCTGCGCCAGGAACTTGATTTATATGTGTGTTTACGCCCTGTGCAATACTTCACCGGAGTGCCTAGCCCCGTCAAACATCCTGAAAAAACCGACATGGTTATTTTTAGAGAAAATACCGAAGACATTTATGCCGGCATTGAATGGGCAGCCGGCTCGGACGAAGCCGAAAAAGTCATCCAGTTTTTAAGCGACATGGGCGTACGCAAAAAAATCCGCTTTCCTGAAAGTTCTGCTATTGGCATCAAACCAGTATCGATTGATGGCAGCAAGCGCCTGATTCGCAAAGCTATTCAATACGCAATTGATAACAACCGCAAATCGGTCACCATTACCCACAAGGGTAATATCATGAAATTTACCGAAGGTGGCTTTAGAGACTGGGGTTATGAGGTTGCTAAAAAAGAATTTGGCGCGGTTGAAATAGACGGCGGCCCATGGTGCAAACTACCGAATGGCATCGTGATTAAAGACTGTATTGCCGATGCGTTCTTACAGGAGATCTTACTGCATCCTGCTGATTACGATGTGGTTGCAGCGCTCAACTTGAACGGCGATTACATGAGTGACGCGCTTGCCGCGCAAGTGGGCGGCATCGGCATCGCGCCAGGCGCGAACATGAGCGACACCGTCGCCATGTTTGAAGCCACACATGGCACAGCGCCTAAAATCGCAGGTAAAAATCTGGCCAACCCAAGCTCGCTCATATTGTCGGCCGAGATGATGCTGCGCCATATGGGCTGGGTGGAAGCGGCTGATTTGGTGTTAAACGGCGTTGCCAAGGCCATCATGTCTAAACGCGTTACAGGTGATTTCGCAAGCCAAATGGACGATGCTACACAAGTAGGGACTACTGAATTTGGTGATGAAATAATTAAGAATATGTAATTTTTAACTATAAAAAAGGCTCGCAATGCGAGCCTTTTTAGTTTCAAACTTAACTGCTAAATATTCTGTAACTTAAGCCTTTTGAATATTTGAAGCTTGTTTGCCCTTTGGGCCTTCAGTCACTTCGAAGCTCACGCGCTGACCTTCTTTAAGACTTTTATAACCAGCTTCTACGATTGCTGAAAAATGCGCGAATAAATCATCGCCGCCATCATCTGGAGTAATAAAACCAAAACCTTTAGAATCATTAAACCATTTTACGGTACCTGTTGCCATTTCTACATCCTTACATAAAACAAAGGGGGGCGCCCCAAAAAGTTTGTCTCAAGAACTCAAGTCGCAATAATATTAAAGCTGGCTAAAAAATAACTCGAACTCAAACACCTACGCGCTTTATATGTTACAAATTGTAAAAAGTCAAGCGCATTTTGGCTGTGTTGCTTAAATCGCAACCTGATTTGTTGTATATCGATTGAATTTATTAAAAAAAGATGCATTATCTTTACAAAAAAAAAGTTAAAGTGCATTATTACATCAAACTAAAATATTGTTTAACTACAATAGTTTAACTACAATAGATAAATAACTAGATTAAAAGTTAAAATACAAGCGAATTATTACCAATGGCTGCTGCCGCAACATCTATAAAACTGAGTGGTCTTGCCCGCATGCTGGTGCAAGAGAATTTGCTCAGCGAAGCTGACGCAACTGCCATCCAGGCACAGGCCAACACGGTAAAAATTCCTTTTATTACGCAAGCCATTACCAGCAGAAAAGTATCTGCCGAGAAAATAGCGGAAACATCCTCCAGATCGTTTGGGTTTCCATATTTCAACCTAGATGCGTTTAACCCGGATTATCTGCCTCCCAAATCCATTGACCTCAAACTGATGCAGTCGAACCGCGTGATTGCATTAAAAAATCAAAATAACGTTTTATTTGTTGCCATCTCTGACCCCACCAATTTGCATGCCTTAGACAGCGTGCAGTTCCAGATGGGCATGACCTTGTCCCCCGTGGTGGTGGAAGATGACAAGCTGGGAAAATGGATCGACAGGATCGTTGAGTCAAAAGACACCTCGATGGCGTCGCTTGATACAGAGGGCGACTTTGACCTTGATATGGGTTCGGGTGACGAAGTTGCCGAAGCCGAAAACACCCAGGAAGTCGACGATGCGCCTGTCGTTAAGTTTCTAAATAAGATGTTATTAGATGCCATCAACATGGGTGCATCTGACCTGCATTTTGAACCTTATGAAAAGTTTTATCGCATCCGCTATCGTGTTGACGGCATTCTAAGAGAAATCGCACAGCCGCCACTGGCGATTAAAGACAAACTGGCTTCGCGCATAAAGGTGATTTCCAATCTGGATATTTCTGAAAAACGAATTCCGCAGGATGGCCGCATGAAGCTGGTGCTATCTAAAACCCGCACCATCGATTTTCGCGTGAGTACCTTGCCGCTCATTCACGGCGAAAAAATCGTGATGCGTATTCTGGATCCTACCAGCGCGACCTTGGGCATTGAGGCGCTGGGTTACGAACCAGAACAGCAAAAAGCGCTTTTGCACGCTGTAAGCCGTCCGTATGGCCTGGTACTGGTCACCGGGCCAACCGGTTCCGGCAAAACCGTGTCGCTTTATACCTGCTTGAATATCCTCAACAACCCGGGCGTGAATATCGCCACCGCAGAAGACCCATGCGAGATTCCGCTGGCGGGCATCAATCAGGTGAATGTCAACGATAAGCAAGGCCTCACGTTTGCCGCTGCGCTCAAGTCTTTCTTGCGGCAGGATCCTGACATCATCATGATCGGCGAGATCCGTGACCTGGAAACCGCTGACATGGCGATTAAAGCCGCATCGACCGGCCATATGGTGCTGTCCACCCTGCATACTAACGATGCACCCGCCACACTGACCCGTTTGATGAATATGGGCGTTGCCCCATTTAATATCGCCTCGGCTGTATCGTTAATCACCGCCCAGCGCCTGGCGCGCCGTTTATGCAAAAACTGCAAAGTGCCAGTCGAAATCCCCAAAGAGGCGCTGCTTGAAGTCGGGTTTATTGAGGAAGATTTTAAAGAAAAATTTCAGCTGTACGGCCCTAAAGAAGGCGGTTGCGAGTTGTGCAATGGCGGCTACAAGGGGCGTGTCGGGATTTATCAGGTAATGCCCGTTACCGATGCGATTAGCCGGATCATTATGAAGCATGGCACGGCGCATGATATTGCCGACCAGGCAAAAGCAGAAGGCGTGAATGATTTACGTCGCTCCGGTATTTTAAAAGCTAAACAAGGCCTGACTTCGATTGAAGAAGTTGAGGCGGTCACTAATGAATAAAAGTTCAATGAGTAAGCAGCACTTAAATATTTCGATACCAGATTGTTACCTGCTTTTGGTAACCGCATATTTAAATTAAGGATTTGATATGGCCGCAGGCGCTACAAAACAATTCACCTACCTTTGGGAAGGCAAAGACAAAAAAGGCAAAGTCATTAAGGGCGAGATGCGCGCAGCTGGTGAATCGTTTGTGGGCGCCACACTGCGCCGCCAAGGCATTACAGTTACCAAGGTTAAAAAACAGAGCGCCTTTGCCAACAAAGGCAAGATTACCGATAAGGATATCACGCTGTTCACGCGCCAGCTTGCCACCATGATGAAAGCCGGCGTGCCATTGCTGCAGGCATTTGATATAGTAGGCAAAGGCCACAGCAACCCTGCGGTAGCGAAGCTTTTAGGGGACATTAAAGCCGACGTAGAAACAGGAAGCAGCCTGAGCACATCCTTCCGCAAGTACCCGCTTTATTTTGACAATTTGTTCTGTAATCTGGTCGGCGCCGGTGAACAGGCAGGTATTCTGGATTCGTTACTGGATCGTCTGGCCACTTATAAAGAAAAAATCCAGGCCATTAAAGGCAAAATTAAGTCAGCGCTGTTTTACCCGATTTCGATTATTGTGGTGGCGTTTGTAATTACTGCAGTCATTATGATCTTCGTCATCCCCGCGTTTAAGGAGCTATTCACCAGCTTTGGTGCAGACCTGCCAGGACCCACCCTGGCTGTAATGGCAATTTCGGATATATTCGTAGAGTGGTGGTGGGCAATTTTTGGCTCAATCGGGTTTGGGCTATGGTTCTTCTTCTACACATGGAAGCGCTCTGAAAAAATGCAGGCCACTATGGACAGACTGCTGCTTAAGCTGCCCATTTTTGGCGAAATCATTCGCAAGGCGACGATTGCCCGTTTTGCCCGCACCTTATCCACCATGTTCGCAGCTGGCGTTCCTCTGGTGGAAGCGCTGGATTCCGTAGCAGGCGCCGCAGGCAATCGCGTGTATTATGATGCAACCAAAAGGATTCAAAGCGAAATCAGCACCGGTACTAGCCTAACCGTGGCCATGCAAAACGCTGAAGTATTTCCGAATATGGTGTTACAAATGACAGCGATTGGTGAAGAATCCGGCGCGCTGGATTCGATGCTGAGCAAAGTGGCCGATTTCTTTGAAGCTGAAGTCGATGATGCAGTTGATGCCCTCTCCAGCCTGATGGAGCCCATCATCATGGTGGTATTGGGTGTGCTGATCGGCGGGCTGGTGATTGCCATGTACTTGCCAATCTTCAAAATGGGTTCTGTGGTCTAAGCCTGACTATTTAACCCGAATAGAATTCAACAAAAAGCTGAAATTCCTCACGGAATTTCAGCTTTTTTACATTCCAACAGCTATTTTTTTGCGGCTGCCTGCATGTATTTCTCAATTTCTTTGTAAGGCTGCGCGCCCATCATGCGCTTGCCATCGGCAAAAATCAGGGTCGGCGTGCTGGTCACGCCAATTTTTCTGGCCAACTCGCCCACACGCTCTAAAGGCACTTCACAATTAGCAGCAGATGCAGGCAACTTGTTGTTAAATATCCAATCATTCCAGGCTTTTACACGATTGCTTGCACACCAAATCGATTTGGACTTGGCAGGTGCATCAGGATGCAACTGCTCCAAAGGATATAGAAACGTATAAATCGTCACATCGTTGATATTGCTCAATTCATTCTGTTCCAGGCGTTTGCAGTACGGGCAGTCCACGTCAGAAAACACCACCAGCTTGCGGCTACCATTGCCTTTCACGACTTTAATCGCCTGATCCAGCGGCAGGCTATTAAAATCAATTTTTGTCAATTCTTCCAGGCGCTCGCCAGTCACATCTTTTTTGGTTTTAGGATCGACCAGACGGCCTTCTGCGATCAAAAAAGTGAGTTTTTCATCGGTATACACGATTTGCCCGCCCATAAACACTTCATATAAGCCGGCATATGGCGTTTTAACGACGCTTTCCACTTTAAATTTCGGATACGCAGCTTCAATGGCTTTTTTTAGGCTGGCCTCGTCCGCAACTGCAAACTGACTAGCAAGCAATAAAGATAACGCTGCCCATTCTTTCAAATTTATCTGTTTTAATTTCATTTTCCAGTTTCCATTCAGCAGCTTATGCAACCGCTTGTTGTATTAATAGCTTTTTGATTGTTGCTTGTTGATTAAGTTGCCTCATTCCCCAATGCGTCCATTTTTTTACTAAATTGATGTCACTTGCAAACAGCTCATCCAGACCTGTCGTTAGTGCGTTCATTGTAGCAATATCTGCCTGCCGGCTACGCTCATATTTGCGTAAAAAAGTGGTTTCGCCAATATCCTGCAATGCATGCGTCGCCGACACCAAACTTTCCAGTTGCATCACGTCTCTAAAGCCCAAGTTCACACCTTGTCCCGCCATTGGGTGGACCTGGTGCGCCACATCGCCCACCAATGCAACCCGCTCCGCAATGAGTTGCACCGCCGTTTGCTGATTCAATCTGAACGACAGTATCTTGCCTACTGGCCTCAAGACGCCAAGCACATGTCGGGACTGCGCTCCCACTTTTTGCGCCAACTCGTCACTCGACAATGTTAACAGTTCGTTCGCGCTTTCGGTTGACACCGACCATACCATCGAGACATATTTCTCCGGCAAAGGCAACAAGGCCAAGGTTTCATGCGGCGCAAACCATTGCCTTGCAACATGTTGATGACTCTTTTCAGCTAAAAAATTCGCCACAATCGCAGTCTGGTGAAAATCCCTCTGCTTAAGCGCAATATCGGCTTGCTGCCGCACCCATGAATTGACGCCATCTGCCGCAATGATCAACTTTGCGGAAATTTCAGTCCCATCTTCCAGGCCAAGCCAAATGTGCTGTTGCGTATTCTCGATATATTTGCACTTTGCATCTGTGACCACAATCACACCCAAGGCATCAATTTGTTGCCATAACGCATACATCAGGTTCTGGCTTTCAACAATCACGCCCAGTTTAGGCAAATTGGCATCATGATTACCCAGCACTAGAGGATCCGCACTGGCTTCACCCCATAAATGCATGGCATGAATATCACTAACGCGCGTTAAATCCATCTCCTCCCATACACCCAGCGCCTGCAGCCATGACACTGTACCCGGCGTTAACGCATATACACGCTCGTCCCAGGACTGATGCTTTTTGATTTCTGGTTTTTTTGCATCAACCAGCACAACCGTTCTATTCTGTCTTGCCATTGCAACTGCCGCCGCAAGCCCCACCAGGCCGGCGCCCACCACGATAATGTCCGCATTCTGCGTTTGATTAATAGGCTGAGTCATTATTCTTATTTACCGAAACTCATCTTGCCCACCAGAAAACTTTTGGCGGGCTTCAATAACTCCAGAATACCAAGCCCAGCACCACGCAAGGCCGACATGCCGATCACATCGTTAGAGAACACATTCACCAAAAAATCGGTAAATAAGATTCCGCCGCGTGTGTCACGCTTGCGCTGCTGGCTGTAACGATTCAGCATCTCCGCGCTTCCCAGTTTGCCCGGTGATGCGCTTACAATCAAATCCGCCAGCGTCCAGGCATCCCGCATGCCGACATTAAACCCTTGGCCCGCAACCGGGTGCATGGTCTGTGCGGCATTGCCGATCACCACCAGATGCGAGGCGGTAGCCGGCTTCAGTGTGCTCAGCCTTAACGGAAAACTCAGGCGCTTTTCTACACTCAAAAATTTGCCGACGCGATCGCCAAAAGCCTCATGCAATTGCTTCAAAAACATGGCATCATCCAGCGCCAAAAGCGCGTCGATACGCGCTTTTTCGCCTGTCCATACCAGCGAGAAATCACGCGCTCCGTTTGGCAACAAGGCCATGGGGCCTTGTGATGTAAAGCGCTCATAAGCGATATTGCCATGCGGCAGTTCGGCTCTGACTTTGCTTACCAGCGCATCATGGCCATATTCCTTGGTTTCTCGTTCAATCCCTTTTATCCCGCTCAAGCTGCGGCCACCATCCGCTATCACAAGCAACGGGCTGGCAAGCGTTGTCAATTCACCCTGCCGTTCCAATACCACCTGAGCGACAGGCGCACCGGGCTTAATTTCTGTGGCTTGTGTCTCATATACTATATTTGCAGAATCCACAGCGTCATCCAGGGCTTTGGTGATTGCGCCATAGGGCAGCACATAGCCTAACGCCGGCAGATCGTGCTCTGTCGCATTTAATCTGGTGCGGCCGAGCCCGCCGCGTTGCGAAATATGAATGGTGTTGATCGCGGTCGCTTTAGCTTCCAAATCATCCCATACGCCTAGTTTTTCCAATATCAGCCTGCTGCCGTAAGATAGCGCCAGCGCCCTCGTATCCTGGTGTGAAGCGCCCTTTGCACGCGCTTCCAGCACAGTAAAAGGCACGCCTTGCTGCTGCAAGGCCAAAGCCAGCACCAGGCCAACCGGGCCACCGCCTACAATGATGACATCCTGTTTATCCTGCATTAGCATTGCGCTCACTATTCAGCCATCATGGCTTCAATATCCGTCACAGTTTTCACCGCATTTTTGGTCAGCACTTCATTGCCGGCTGTGGTAATCAACACATCATCTTCAATGCGGATACCGATGTTCCAGAAATGTTCCGGCACATTCTCAGAGGGGCGCACGTAGCATCCCGGCTCCACCGTCAGTGTATTCCCCGCTTCTAGCAACACCCAATTGCCGGCCCGATCTTTGTATTCGCCCGCATCATGCACATCCAAGCCTAGCCAATGCCCGGTACGGTGCATGTAAAACTGGCGATAGCTGCCACTTTCCAATACCTCGTCCTTGCTGCCTTTGCAAAGCTTGAAATCGATAAAGCCCTGTATCAGCACATCCAGCGCCGCCTCATGCGGCGTGTTCCATGGGTTGCCCGATTTAGCCACATCGATTGCAGCAAGTTGTGCATTGAGCACCAACTCGTATAAATCCCTTTGCGCAGCGCTGAACTTGCCATTCACAGGAAAAGTACGCGTAATGTCGGACGCGTAGCCATCCAGCTCGCAACCAGCATCCACCAGCAATAAATCTCCCTCGTTCAATGTGCAGTTATTAGCGTTATAGTGCAGCGTGCAGGCATTGGCGCCACCCGCGACGATGCTGGTATAAGCAGGCGACTGTGCGCCGTTGCGATAAAATTCATGCAGGAATTCTGCTTCGATTTCATATTCTTTTTTGTTTGGCTTGGTAAATTTCATCGCCCGGTTATGCGCCGCAGCAGCGATCTTGGCGGAACGGCGCATTACATCCTGCTCGTAGGGCGATTTCACCAAACGCATCACATCGACCAATCGGCGTATATCCGTTACCTCTGATGGTGCAGAAACCCCGGTACGCACCAGATCGCGCACGGCATTGAGCCAGCCTGCGATGCGTGCATCCCAGCGCGCATCAGCGCCCAGGCTGTAAAACAGTTTGGCCTGATTGCTTAAAAGTTTTGGTGCAAGTTCGTCTAGTTGGCTAATGCTGTAAGCCTCATCAAACCCAAATTCCTTGAGTGCGCCATCTGGCCCATAGCGAAAGCCGTCCCATATCTCGCGCTCCTTGTCTTTATCACGGCAAAATAGAATGCTTTTGGGCTCGCTACCCGCGATTAAAACCAGTACCGATTCCGGCTCGGTAAAGCGGGTTAGATAATAAAAATAGCTATCGAAACGGTAGGCATAATGGCTGTCACGGTTGCGCAAAGCTTCCGGCGCAGTGGGGATGATTGCAATGCCTTCACCCATCCTATTCAGAAGCTGGCTACGGCGTTGTTGAAATTCTTTTAAATTAACCATGCTTTAACAAACTCTCATCTAATTGTTTCAGCCGTTCCGGCGTACCGATATCGTGCCAGACACCTTGATAATGCTGGGCTGTAGCGCGGTCATGATCAATCGCCTGTCGTAACAACGGCGCCAGTTTTGCGGGCTGGCCTTTGACAATTTCCGCAAACAAGTCCGGGTGATAGACACCAATGCCCGAAAAGGTGAACATCTTTCCACCGGCGTGTTTTAAGGCACCAGCTTCAATTGCAAAATCACCCTGCTGGTGTTGCGGCGGATTATCCACCAGCACAAGGTGCGCGTGTTTACTGGGTTGCAGGGCAATGCCTGTAAAGTCGAAATCCGTATAAATATCGCCATTCACCACCAGAAATGGTTGTCTTTCATTTCCATCCCGGCCTAGCAAATCCAACGCATTGGCGATACCGCCTGCCGTTTCCAGTGCCACCTTTTCAGGACTATACTGAATGGACACGCCCCATTGCGCGCCGTTCCCCAGCATGGCTTCTATTTGCGCGCCAAGATGCGCGTGGTTAATCACAATCTCCTTAAAGCCGGCATCGGCCAGCCGCTCTATGTGCCAGACAATCAGCGGCTTGCCGCCTACTATTAGTAATGGCTTTGGCACATGATCAGTGAGCGGCCGCATGCGCTCGCCTCGTCCGGCAGCCAATATCATCGCACGCATTAGAACGTGTATCCTACCTGCGGCTGCTTATTTTCCAACTGATTCAACAGCTTCAGCATCGGCCTTAATTCTGCATAACGCTCGCACACCTTGCGCAGATAATTCATCACCAGCGGCATGTCTTTCAGATAGCCGCTTTTACCGTCGCGGTGATACAACCGTGCAAATATACCCAGCACCTTAATATGCCGCTGCGCGCCCATCCATTCAAAGTCGCGGTAAAACTCGCTGAAATCCGCCGGCACCGGCAACCCGGCTTTTCTGGCGGGCTGCCAGTAGCGCACCGCCCAATCGATGATTTGCTCTTCTTCCCAGCTGATGTAGGCATCCTTCAGCAGTGAAACCAGGTCGTAGGTAATGGCGCCATACACGGCATCCTGAAAATCCAGCACACCGGGATTATTCTGTTTTGTAAGCATGAGGTTGCGCGAATGATAATCGCGGTGCACATACACCTGGCCTTGCGCCAGAATGTTTTTGTTAAGCACATCGAAAGTATTCTTTAGAATGGCAAGCTGTTCAGCGTCTAATTCAGCCTGCAGATGCTTCGCAATGTACCAGTCGGGGAGAAGCTGCATCTCACGCGTGAGCAAGGCTTCATCATAATTAGGCAGAATATTGGGGCGGCTCGCCAATTGCAATTTAATCAGCGCATCCGTTGCGTTCAGATACAACTCAGGCGCGGTGTCATGATCAAGCGCACTTAAATAAGTGTCATCACCCAAGTCGCTGAGCAGCAAAAATCCATTTGTTAAATCCTGCGCCAGCACTTCCGGCACGTTCAAACCCGCATCCAGAAACAGTTTGGCGATTTTTACAAACGGCGTGCAATCTTCCTGTGGCGGCGGCGCGTCCATCGCAATCAGTGTTTTGTCTTGCAAATGCGCACGGAAATAACGCCTGAAGCTGGCATCGGCCGAGGCTGTCGCCAACGTGAACGGCTGCGCATTTAATATTTCTTTAAGCCAATTTTCTAATTGTATTTTTCTATCCACTGCAAGCCTTTATAATGTCGAGTTGAAAGCCATTTTTTGATTGATTAAAACAAGCATTTATGCGATTTTATCATTCATGCGTAAAATACATAACTTAAACCATTTTTAGTTAACTTTAAAAAACTCCATTGCATTACACCCGTTCAAACATTGATTACGCAAAATGTTTTTTTGCCAGCCTCGCTACACTACTGTTGATTAGCTTTGGCGTGACTGCATCTGCAGAAACGCTGACCATGGAGCTATCTGAAGTTCCGGAAACCATCCCGCCCACAGCGCTACCAGGCGCGATTGAAATTGAAGGTGACAAACTTGATTTGTACCTCGACCGCAAAATGCGCGCCACTGGTAATGCCTCCATCAGCAAGGGCGATCAGCATATCTATGGCGACAACATTGAATACGACGTGCAAAATGACGAGCTGAAAGTCGAGGGCAACGCGCGCATCGATTTAGGCGAGAGCGAAATTCGCGGTCCGGCGCTTAATATGCGGCTAAGTGAAAGCATCGGTGAAATGCGCGACGCTTCGATTACACTGAACAAACAGATCAGCGGTACCGCACAAAGAGAACCTGCACCACGCAACGACCCCAGCGTGTATACCCAGTCAAAATTACTCAACACCCAAACCAGCCTGACAGATAACCCAAGACTGTATCAGGACAGCTACCGCGAACCTGCCACGCCGATTGGACAAGCCTCGATTGATCCCAGATTTACTTCATCGCGCGGGGATGCCAAAGCCGTGCTGTTTGAAGGCCAGGATAAAAAACGCTTAAAAGAAGCACGCTACACCACCTGTGAGGCAGGCGTAGATGACTGGTACATTAAAGCCAATGAAATAGAGCTGAATGATTTTACGCAGTCGGGTACCGCTAAAAATGCTTATGTGGAATTCAAAGGCGTGCCAATCTTATACACGCCTTGGCTGAGCTTCTCGTTTAACAACGAGCGCAAATCCGGCCTGCTCACCCCCATCATCGGCTCTACATCCCGTAGCGGCTTTGAAGTGACGGTCCCTTACTACATCAACATTGCCCCAAATATGGATGCCACCGTGGGTGCGCGCTACCTGAGCAAACGCGGCGTGCAACTGCAAGGAGAGTTTCGATATTTGGGTGAAACCTACTCAGGCATCGACAGCCTGGAATATCTGGATGATGACAGCCTGAATGGCGGAAGACGCTATTATGCCAACCTCAGCCACAGCCATGGCTTTGGCAATGGCTGGTCGGCTGGCTATAACCTTGAAAAAGTTTCGGATGACCAGTATTTCTCTGAAATGTCTACGCGCATCATTAGTACCAGCCGGGTTAATTTACCACAAGAAGGCCGTGTAGATTATGTCGGCGATGTATGGCGCTTTAACGGCCTGCTGCAAAAATATCAAACGCTGGATGACACCAATTTCCCTTACGAGCGCCTGCCGCAACTCACGCTCACCGCCAATAAAGAATGGGATTACGTCAACACCGACTTATACAGCCAATGGACGTATTTCGATCGCAACAAAAAAGCGCCGCTTGCCGCCACTGGCAGCCGCTTGACCGTTTATCCGAGCATCAGCGTGCCATTTACCCAATCGTACGGCTTTATCACGCCTAAAGTTGGCCTGCACACGACACACTACAATTTGAACGATAACAACTTTAATATTAATGGCTCAAACATTAGCAACAATAATGACAGCCGCACTCTGCCTATCTTTAGTTTGGATAGCGGCTTATATTTCGACCGGGATGTCAAGATTGTTAAAAACAGCTACACGCAAACGTTTGAGCCGCGCATGTTCTATATATATATTCCGGAAAAAAAACAGGACCTGTTGCCCGTGTTTGATTCTGCACAGGCAGACTTGAACCTCACCACCCTCTTTACCGAGAACCATTTTACTGGGGATGATCGAATCAACAACGCTAACCAGTTAAGCCTGGCCTTCACCACACGCATGATCGATAAGAATTCCGGCGCAGAGCGAATGACCGCTACTATTGGCCAGCGTTATTATTTTGTAGACCAGAAAGTGACATTACCTGGAGGAATCAAATCACAGGACAATTCTTCCGATATTATTGCAGCGCTCACAGCCAGGCTGTCCAACAAATGGAATCTGGACGCATTCTGGCAATACAACACCGAAGATAGCGGCATGGTACGCACCAATGTGCTCGCCCGCTACAACCCAGAGCCCGGCAAACTGCTCAACGTTGGCTACCGTTATACGCAAGCGTTTCTTGAGCAAATCAACGTTTCGGCACAATGGCCGCTTAGCCGCGGCTGGTATGGGGTTGGCCGCTATAACTACTCCATACGCGATAACAGGCTGATTGAAAGTTTGGCCGGCGTAGAATATGATGCCGGCTGCTGGCAGGCGCGCACGGTGATTCAGCGCGTAGAGACTGCAACCGCTGACGCAAACTATGGTCTATTCTTCCAATTGGAGCTTGGCGGCTTAGCCTCAATCGGTTCAAACCCGCTTAACCTACTCAGGCGAGATATCCCTGGCTACCTGAGTTCCAGTGAAATTCCTAACATTTACAGGCAACAGAATTACAACCGATGAAATTATTAAACTCAGTATCAAATATAGTTAAGCTATTGATCTTAAGTAGTTTATTGCTCTCTCACTTGGCATTTTCGGCAGAAAAAACCGAAGCTAAAAAAAATACCGCTACTAAAAAAACCGGTGAAGTCATTAAGATGGATCGCATTATCGCCATTGTCGATCAAAGCGTCATCACGGAACAGGAGCTCATGGATCGCACGCGCACAGTCCGCGCGCAGTTGGAAAAGCAGGGAACGCAGCTACCTCCTGAAGATATTCTGGAAAGGCAAATTCTGGAGCGACTCATTGTAGACAGCCTGCAATTGCAACTGGCCGCGCAAACCGGCCTGAAGGTTGATGACACACAATTGGACAAGACCATTGAGCGTATTGCCGAACAGAATAAAATGAGTCTGGATGAATTTAAAACCGCGCTTGAAAAAGACGGCATCAGCCTGCGCAAATTCCGTGAAGACATTCGCAGCGAAATCACTATTGCCAGACTACGCGAACGTGAAGTAGATAACCGGCTCAACGTGTCTGAGGGCGAAATTGACAACTACCTAACCACGCAAGCTAACCGCGGCGAAGAACAAGACGAATTCGAAATCTCGCATATTTTAATCCGCACGCCTGAGGACAGTTCGCCAGAGGATCTGCAAAAGGCCAAAACCAAAACGCAGGACGCACTCAAGCAACTGGCCGCCGGCGCAAGCTTTGCACAAGTTTCTGCAGCTGTATCAGATGCGCCCAATGCGCTAGAGGGCGGCGCGATGGGCTGGAAAAGCGGCGCTCAGCTGCCAGCACTTTTTTTGCAGACCCTGAAAGGCATGCAGCCTGGCGAAGTATCCACCCCCATTCGCAGTCCGAATGGTTTCCATATATTAAAACTCACTAACCGTCGCGGCGGCAGCTCTTCATTGGTAATTGGCCAAACGCACGCGCGACACATCTTGATCAAGCTCAGCGAAGTCGTTTCTGAAAAGGACGCAAAACGTAAAATGGACAGTATCAAGGAGCGTCTTGATAATGGAGCTAAATTCGAAGAGCTGGCACGTCAGTTTTCCGAAGACGGCAGTGCCAATAACGGGGGCGACTTAGGCTGGGTAAACCCTGGCGATACCGTGCCGCCGTTCGAGAAAGCCATGAATGCGCTTGGCTCAGGCGAGATCAGCGAACCCGTGCTTTCACCCTTCGGCTGGCATATCATCCAGGTGCTGGAGCGTCGTCAGCAGGATATGACCAAAGAAGCCTCCAGGCTGAAAGCGCGCCAGGAAATCCGCGCGCGAAAATCTGAAGAAGCCTATCAGGACTGGATTCGCGAACTACGTGATCGCGCCTTTGTTGAATTGCGCTTAGAAGACAAATTTTAGTTCATACTGCTTTGAGTCAGGCCTTCCCTCGCATTGCGATCACCTCGGGCGAACCCGCCGGCATCGGTCCGGATATCTGCGTAATGCTGGCTCAATATGATATTGACGCGGATATTACCATCATTGGCGATTCGGAAATGCTGGCTGATCGTGCGCGTCAGCTCAATATCAATCTGGCCATTGAACCTTATGAATCCACACAGGCATCGCACCGGCATGTCAAAAATACACTGAAAGTATTACATATCCCCACTGCAGCGCCCGTCACCGCAGGCATTTTGAATCCAGCCAATAGCCAATATGTGCTTAACACACTCACTTGCGCGGTAGATGGATGCGCAAGTGGTGCATTCGATGCCATTGTGACAGCGCCTGTGCACAAAGGCGTGATTAATGAGGCCGGCATCGCGTTTACAGGCCATACCGAATTTTTTGCCGAACACACCGATACGCCGCAAGTAGTGATGATGCTGGTTGGGGGCCAAAAATCAGGAAGCCTGCGCGTAGCGTTGGCAACCACGCATTTGGCGCTTAAGGATGTGCCTGCTGCAATCACCCGCGACAGCCTTGAAGCAACCATCCGCATTTTGCACAAAGATCTGGTGCACAAATTCGGCATTCAAAATCCGTGCATTTTAGTCGCAGGCCTTAACCCGCACGCGGGCGAAGATGGTTATTTGGGCCGTGAAGAAATTGAAGTGATTAATCCTGTTCTGGCGAAATTACGCACTGAAGGCATGCATCTCACTGGGGCGTTGCCTGCCGACACATTGTTTACCAAAAAATATCTTGAAAATGCCGATTGCGTGTTGGCGATGTATCACGACCAAGGCTTGCCTGTGCTTAAGCATGCCAGTTTTGGCGGCGGCGTGAATGTTACCTTGGGCTTGCCGATCATTCGCACCTCAGTCGATCACGGTACCGCGCTTGATCTGGCTGGAAAAAACGCTGCTGGTACTGGCAATATCGATATCGGCAGCATGCTTGCGGCGGTTAATCTGGCTATTGAACTGGCGCGCGATACAACACCATGAAGCATGTCGCAAAAAAACGCTTCGGGCAGAACTTCCTGACCGACCAAAGCATTATCCATAGCTTGATCGATGCGATTAATCCGCTGCCAGATCAAGTCATTGTTGAAATCGGCCCTGGCTTGGGTGCGCTCACCAAACCATTGCTCAAGAAAATCCAGCACTTGCATGTGGTGGAAATCGATCGCGACATTGTCAGCTGGATGCAAAAAGAATATGCCAGTAACGCAATTACTATCCACAATGTCGATGCGTTGAAATTTGACTTTGCCCAATTAGGCAGTCGGCTCCGGGTGACCGGTAACTTGCCTTACAACATTTCCACGCCGATTCTGTTTCATCTGCTGGAGAATCTTGCCCATGTCAGCGACATGCATTTCATGCTGCAGAAGGAAGTGGTGGAACGCATGGTGGCGCAGCCTTCAACCCCAGCGTACGGGCGGCTGAGCGTCATGCTGCAATACCATCTGGCGATGGAGTACTTAATTACCGTGCCGCCAGAAGCGTTTGACCCTGCACCTAAGGTGGAATCGGCGTTTGTGCGCTGTGTGCCGCATATTACCAAACCGTTTGTGGCAGATGATGTGACCTTATTTGCTCAACTAGTGATGGCCGCCTTTGGCCAGCGCCGCAAAACCATCCGCAATACACTTAAAGATTTTTTAAGTGATGAAGACTTCACGCAACTCAACATCGACTCCCAGCTGCGCGCCGAAAACCTCTCTGTAAAAGACTTCGTCCACATCAGCAACTATATCAGCCATAAACCCTAGACCTTAGATTTCAGGGCAAAACCCGCCTTTATTCTCACAATTGAATTCATCTATACCCGTTTATATTTAGGATATGAACGTGTATGGATGGGGTTTAAATGGCAAGTCCTGAGAAGATTCGTCTTGGTGAGATTCTGGTACGGCAGGATTTAATTTCTGCTGATACCTTAAGTAAGGCATTGGAAGAGCAAAAACGCACCGGCAGAAAACTGGGGCGGATATTTGTGGATAGAGGCTACGTGACGGAAACGCAGATTTCTGAAGCGCTGGCACGCCAGCTCAAAATCCCTTTTATCGATTTGCATCAGTTCAACACCAAGCCCGATCTCATCAACAAATTACCGGAAGCTCAGGCGCGGCGCTTTCGCTGTGCCGTGCTTGAAGACAAAGGCGCCAGTTATCTGGTGGGCATGGTCGACCCTACCGACTTATTTGCATATGACGAATTGGTACGGCTTCTGCGCAAGGACATCGAACTGGCGGTGATCCAGGAAGGCTCGCTGCTGCAACTGATCGATCGCAGCTACCGGCGCACTGATGAAATATCCAGCCTGGCGTTGGAACTGGGTGAAGACCTGGGTGATACCGCGATTGATTTTTCATCCATGGGTGTGGCTAAAACTGCTGAAGAAGCGCCCGTGGTCAAGCTGCTGCAAACGATTTTTGAAGATGCCGTACAGGTACGCGCTTCCGATATCCATATCGAACCACAGGAAAACAAACTGCATATCCGCTTCCGAATCGATGGCGTGATGCATCTGCAAACCAAGGCCGAATTAAAGATTGCTTCAGCTTTGGTATTGCGGCTAAAGCTCATGTCAGGCCTGGACATTTCAGAAAAGCGTTTGCCGCAGGACGGGCGTTTTGCTGTGAAGGTCAAGCAGCAGACGGTTGACGTGCGTATTTCCACCATGCCGACGCAATATGGCGAATCTGTCGTCATGCGCTTATTGATACAAAATACCAGCGGTTTCTCTCTGGAAAAACTGGGTATGCCAAGCGAAATGCTGGAACGCTTCCGCAAGCTCATTCACCGCCCCAGCGGCATGGTACTGGTCACCGGCCCCACCGGCAGCGGCAAAACCACGACTCTCTATGCAGCGCTCAATGAACTGAATTCGACTTCAAACAAAATCATCACCGTCGAAGACCCTGTGGAGTACCGCCTGCCGGGCATCAATCAGGTCCAGGTCAATGAAAAAATAGACTTGGATTTTTCTCGTGTACTGCGCTCCACCTTGCGGCAAGACCCTGACATCGTGCTCGTGGGTGAAATGCGCGATCAGGAAACCGCGCAGATTGGCCTGCGGGCAGCCATGACAGGGCACCTGGTGCTTTCTACCCTGCATACCAATGACGCCATCAGCACACCGATCAGAATGATTGACATGGGCGCACCCAGATTCATGGTCGCCATGTCGATTGTGGCGGTTGTCGCACAACGGCTGGTTAGATTGGTCTGCGAAGGATGTTCAGAACCACACACGCCAGAACCTATACAACACGCATGGCTGCAACATGAGCTGGGTAAAGAAGTAGGTCAGCATCATTATGTGCGCGGCAAGGGTTGCAGCTTGTGCAATGGCACGGGTTATCTGGGGCGCGTCGGTGTCTATGAACTGCTTGAAATGGATAACGACCTCATTGATGCAGCCAATCATCACGACCTGAACCATTTTATTAAACTGGGACGACAACGCATGGCGGGTAACACCCTGCGTAAAAGCGCTGTCGATCTGGTCATTCAAAAACGCACCACCATTGCAGAAGCCATGCGCATCAGCAATCAGTTGGATGAATAAAACCCGTGCCATTTTTCAACTATAAAGGCCGTGACAGCAATGGCGCTCTGGTACAAGGCGTGCTGGAGGGGCAAGACTCTAGCGCCCTCGCCAGCCAGCTGTTTAGCCGCAGTATCACGCCTATCGAGATTCAGGCACAGGCAACTCCATCAACCGCCCCAAATATCTCGATTAAATTATTTGAAGAAAAAGTCGAAACCATCGACGTGATGCTGTTCAGCAGGCAAATGTATACGCTGCTGAAAGCCGGCATCCCCATCCTGCAAGCGCTTAACGGCTTGCAGGCATCCACGCAAAACAAGGCCTTTGCAGACGTGATAGGCGATATTCGCGAAAATCTGGGAAGCGGGCGCGAGCTTTCATCTGCACTGGCGCAGCACCCGAAAGTATTTTCCAATTTTTACGTCAATATGGTGCGCGTCGGCGAGACAACCGGCATGCTGGATACCATATTCCTGCGCTTATTCGATCACCTCGAATTCGAGCGATTCATGCGCGACCAGATCAAATCCGCGCTGCGCTATCCGGTTTTTGTAGTGATTGCGATGGCGATTGCGATTGTCGTCGTCAACCTTTTTGTGGTGCCGGCCTTCGCCAAGGTGTTTCAAAGTTTTGGTGCAGAATTGCCCATCCTCACCCGAGGTTTACTGAATTTTTCCAGGTTTATGGTCGCCGCGTGGCCATTTCTCGTGGTCGCTATTGTTGGTGGCACGTTTCTGTTTCGCTCCTATATCGCCACCAGCGCAGGTAAATTCAACTGGGACAGTTTTAAATTAAAGACACCGCTCGCCGGCAAGATTATCCACAAAGCCACCATGGCGCGATTCGCCAGGAGCTTTGCCTTGGCCAGCAAAAGCGGTGTGCCTATCACCAGCGGGTTAAAGTTAGTCGCGCAAACTGCCGATAACGATTATATCTCGAGCAAAATCGAACAGATGCGCGAAGGGGTGGAACGCGGCGAGAGCATTCTGCGTACCGCAAGCAACAGCGGCGTGTTTAACCCGATTGTGCTGCAGATGATTGCGGTTGGCGAAGAATCCGGTGCGCTGGATGATTTGATGCAGGAGGTGGCGGATATGTATCAGCGCGATGTCGAGTATGAGATCAAGACCCTGGGCGCGCAAATTGAGCCGATTTTGATTGTGTTTTTAGGTGTCATGGTGCTGATTCTGGCATTGGGCATTTTCTTGCCAATCTGGGATCTCGGCAATATTGCCCTGCACAAAAATTAAACCAGACTAATAAGTTTATAACTGTTTTTTAGATTAAAAAAGGATGCGTCATGTTACATAAAGCAAAGGGTTTCACGTTAATTGAGTTGATTGTGGTCATTCTCATTCTGGCTATTTTAGCCGCAGTTGCCCTGCCGCGATTTACCAGCCTGCAGCGCGATGCGCGCATTGCAAAACTCAATGCCGCAAGGGGTAGTGTAGCGGCTGCGTCAGCCTTAACCCACGCGACCGTGCTGGCAAGAAACAACATTGCCGACGCGGCGGCCTGCCCTGGCGGCGGCGGCACGGCAAACAACAGCAATGGTGTTGCCGGCACGTTATGTACGGAAGATGGAGTGGTTGACATGGTGTTCGCATATCCGGATGTTACCGCCATTGGCACGGCCGGCCTGCTCTCGGCGGCGGGCTTAACCACCTCATTCAACCCGACATTGGCCGAACTGAATGCGGACGGTTATAACTACGCCGCTACCGCCACCGTTGCCACATTCCAGATACAAGGTGCGCCAACACCGGCGAACTGCCAGTTTACCTATACGGAGGCAACCGCAGCGAATACCGCCCCTGTGATTACGCCTGCGGTTACGAATGGTTGTTAATTGATTTAAGTGATGTACTGAGGTCCTATTTTTTATATTGAAGGAGTAATTGAAATGAAACAGCAACAATTTGGTTTTACTTTAGTAGAGTTAGTCGTAGTTATTGTAATTTTAGGTATTTTGGCAGCAACCGCATTGCCAAGGTTTGTTAGCTTAACCAACGAGGCACGTACTGCTTCTGTAAACGGTATGGCAGGTGGCCTTCGTTCTGCTGTTGGCTTAGTACAAGCACGTTTCTTTGCAGTGGGTACAGGTACCAGCCCTGTATCGATGGTAGATGGTACAACTGTAGCTGTTAATACGACTACAGGCATCCCGACTGGGACAGCGGCAGGTATTGGTAACGCCTTACAATCTATTGATGGTTTTGCTACACCAACTTATGCAAGTGCTACTGCAGTAATTTTCAAACCTACGAATGGTGGTAACGATACAACTTGTGTTGCTCTATACAATGGCACAACTGGCGCTGTAACTGTTAATACCTCCACCTGTTAATGCATTAACTCATCTTAGAAAGGGTTGTAGCCCTTCCTAGTCATGGGTTTGCTACAAGGCAGCTATCATCATGCGGCGTGAGAATGGTTTCACAATAGTCGAACTCGTCGCCGTCATGGTGATTACAGGCATTGTTGCGGCCATCGCCGCACCACGCTTTATTGGCGTGGATGCTTTCAACGCACGCGGCAGTTACGGGACGCTGGCTTCGGCGTTACGTTACGCGCAGAAAACTGCCGTTGCACAGCGCAGAATCGTGTATGCCAATGTCAACACTGCGTCACGCACTGTTTGTTTAGGCTATACCAGCAGTTGCAGCAGCGCAGTGATTGATCCGGCTACCCAGGCCGCATATTCCAAAACGCTATCCAATAACGTCACTATCACGGCATCGACCACGCCGATCGGGTTTGATGGCCTTGGCCGGCCGGTGCCGAATGCAACAGCGACTTTTACCATTCAGAATGCCGTTGTACCGAGTGAATCCACCCGCACCATTACCGTTGAAGCGGAAACCGGCTATGTGCGCTAACAATAAACAACCTATTTATCATCAATCGGGCGTGACACAAGCCCGGCGGCAGCTTGGCGTAACACTGGTCGAGCTGGTAGTGTTTATGGTGATTGTCAGCGTGGCTTTAGTCGGCGTACTGAAAGTGCTCGATATTACCAATCGCGGCAGCGCAGACCCGCTTGTACGCAAGCAGGCACTAGCTATTGCTGAATCGCTATTGCTGGAAATCGAACAGCAACCCTTTACATATTGCGACCCGGATGATGCCAGTGTTTCAACTGCGACATCTGCTGCAGACTGCACAAACTCGCAGGACAAAGGTGGCGCAGCGCTTGCCAGCCCTATGCCCGCCAGCGAAAGCCGTTACAGCAGCGCTGATCCTTTTGATAATGTCGCTGACTATGGCGGCTTTACCATGCCGGGCGGCGGCTGCACCGGCATCTGCAGCCCGGGCGATACTACGCCGCTTGCCGGGCTGGATAATTATGCCGCTGCTGTAACCATTACGCGCGCTGGCGCAGCCGCCCCATTTGCCAGCCTTGCATCGGATGAGGTGCTAAAAATCAGCGTGCGCGTGACAGGCCCGGCAAACACTGATGTGACACTGACAGGCTATCGAGTCCGCTATGCGCCCAACATCTAGATTCACATTCAAGACTGCAGGCTTCACCCTGGTAGAAATGGTAGTCGTGATTGCCATTGTCGGTATTCTTGCGGCAGCCGCAACCCAGCTTATTCGCAACCCGGCACAAGCATTTATTGATAGCGAAAATCGCGCCAGTTTAACTGACCGCGCCGATACTGCATTACGCCGCATGGCGCGGGATATCCGCAATGCCTTGCCCAATAGTGTGCGCACCACCACTAACGGTGCCGACAGCTTTATCGAATTTGTACCCGTAAAATCGGCAGGCAGATACCGCGCCGCAGTTGGGTCATCAGTAAGCGATGATCCGCTTGATTTTTCACTTGCCGCGGACACCTTTGATGTGCTTGGGCCAAGCGTAACAATAACCTCTGGCGACAGGCTGGTGATTTACAATCTGGGCATCCCGGGTTCTGATGTATATGAAGGCAGCAACAGCCGCGCGCTGCTGACCACAGGCAACCTGAGCGTGTTGAGTTACAGCGGCGGAACGTTCCCTCAGGCCTCGCCTTCCAGCAGATTTTATACTGTATCTACACCCGTTTCTTACGTATGCGACATGACCAATCGCGTGCTTTTGCAGTATAGCGGTTATGCCATGCAACCTGCACAGCCCGCCAGTGTGGCCACACTCAATGGGCTGGCTACGGCCCGCCAATTGGCAACCAATCTCAGCTCGTGCCAGATCAACTATGTTGCAGGCGTATTGCAGAGAACCGGCATCGTCACCATCTACCTCGGGTTCGCGCAGGATGTCGCTAATGTGAGACTGATGCATCAGGTCAATGTGGTGAACTCGCCATGAAAGCTCCCTGCACAACTACTGCGCTTGTAAATGCTGCGTTAAAAGCCGACTCAAAATCCTCATTTATACCGCATAAATTCCGGTTTTTCATCATCTTTTGCCTTGCCTTTCCCACGCTCGCTACATTATTCAGGGAGCTTTATGATGAAGCAATTTAGACAACAAGGATTCTTGTTACCAGCCGCGATATTCGTACTGGTGATTCTGGCCGCACTGGGCGCTTACGCACTGAATATCACCAGTGTTCAGCAAACTACCTCCACGCAGGATGTGCAAGGTTCAAGAGCCTATCAGGCGGCGCGTGCCGGCGTTGAATGGGCGGCTTATCAGGTATTGGCTCCAGGCACTACGGCCTTGGCAAACTGCCCTGCCAGCCCAACTACGCTCACCATTGATAATTTTGCAGTGACAGTATCTTGCACCAGATCTGCAGACTATTTTGAGCAAGGCACCGACCACACCATCGCCATGTACGACATCGTGGCGACTGCCAGCTTTGGTACGGCTGGCGCGCTTAACTACATCGAACGGCAAGTGCAGCTTACGCTTAGCAAATGCCTGGGTACCGATGCCATCCCTAACTATCAATGCAGTTAAATAGCGCCTAAAACCGTTTTTGATTAGCGGTTTAACTCTCGGTGAGCAACTGCATAATGACCTAGTCTGCCGTAAATGGCTTAGGGGTGCAGTTTGATTGCTGGCAAAATTCATGGAAACACTTCAGAAGCGAGGCTTTGCAAGCCATGCTAAGGACATTCTTGCCTCTAACTTTTGTCAGGTTAGCAGCTTTATCATGGATGCTGTCAGTATGCGGCATGGATGCAGTTTATGCGGCGGTGACTGAATTCAATAGTACAGGCGGCACTACCGCTACCAACGGCCTGCATTTTTATATCGAAGATACGACCAAAATTCAGGTAAGAAGGCTCAACAATACCGGCCAAGTCTATAAGCCATCAACGTTGCCGCCCAGCACCAATCTCGATAATGGCATATTTCTGCGTGCGAACGGGCTCATCTACGGCCCAGATCATAATGTCGCCACATTTACACCGACTGGCGGCATGTACAGCAGCTACGCCATTACAGCGGCATCCCCGGCCAACCCGTCTTCCAGCGGCATACAGCAAAGCGCTACCAGTAATTTTGGCATCAGCTCCGGCCCTCAGGTCACTGTAGTCTGGAAATACACCACCCCACTGGATTTTTTAACCGCTGAGGTGACTTTGGTGATTCCGGCCACGTATGCGGTCAGCGCTGCCAACCCCGTCAGATACTACCATGTGTTTGATACCTATCTGGGCGGTAGCGACAATGGCTGCGGCGTACGCTACACCGACACTAACGGCAATCAGGTAGTAGGCACTTATCCGCCAACTTCCGGTACGACCTGCCCTTCTAGCACCAGTATTCCGGCAGGGGTTTCGGTCATTGAATCTTTTCGGGAACGTAGCGGCATGGCTTTTTCAAACTATTGCGCTTCTGGCTGGAACAGTTTTTGGGCGAACGGCAGTACAAACTGCTCGATATTACAGAGCGCCAACATGAGCAACAACATCAGCACTACTTACCAGGATACCGGCATTGGTGTTCAGTATAACTTTACTGCACCCGGCACCTACACATTCAGCTATGACTTTGTGGTGGGCTCATTTGTTGTCCCGCCCTATGATCACCTGGAAATCAGGCATCCTGGCACTGCAAATTTATGCGCTACCGATATTACAGTGCTGGCATGCACGTCTTCCACCTTGCCATGCCCGGCCGCAAATATCGTCAATACGGGCACCTTAACCGGAAGCATCACCACCACACCCGCCACCCCTGCGGTCACCAAAACGCCTGCAACGTTTACGCTGGGCTCAAACGCATCAACAACAACAGTTTCACTCTTGGGAACCTCACCGGGAGGCAGCTTCACCTTAGGATCGTCCGGCTTGAGCTCGGTGCCATTAAACGGCACCAAATGCTGGAACACCAGCACCGGCACGGCCAGTTGCAACTATGTGATTGCTGACACCCCTTGCGTGAAAGGTTTTGAATGCCTGGAAACCGGCGTGGCCTATAACAACCTGACCAGTTCACCTTCCGCCCGCAATCCGCTTTATACCAAGCTGGCTGGAACAGGATTCAAATTTGATGTGGTAGCGTTACAGACTGGCGGCGTACAATCCACAGGCTACACGGCCGCATCAAATGTGACTGTTGAACTGTTTAATGACAGTACCAGCCCGCAACCTGCCTGCAATGCCTATAGCTCGCCGATAGCCAGCCAGAATATTACCTTTGCCGCAGGTGACGCTGGACGTAAAACGCTTTCTGCCAATTTTAATGTCGCCAATGCTTACCGCAAGCTGCGCTGCCGCGTTAGAGATAACAATCTAAGCCCTGTGGTGTATGGTTGTTCTTCGGATAGCTTTGCAGTGCGCCCCACCAGTTTTACGGTAAGCGCTACCGCCAATGCAGACAGCACTGGAACCAGCACAACAGCAACACCTGCGATAAAAGCCGGCGCTAATTTCAGCCTCACTGCTGCAACTGGCGTTGCAGGCTATGACGGCACGCCCAATATTGACAATGCCAAGCTTGCTGCACATAGCGGCGCAGCACAGGTTGGCATAGTTAGCGGTAACTTTAGCGCTGCCAGTTCCGGCACCGGCACCGCAACAGGCGCCGCATTTAATTATAGCGAGGCGGGTTATTTCAGACTGACTGCCAATGGCGTTTATGACGATACTTTCACCGCGATTGATTCAGCAGCAGGCGATTGCGCCAGCGGCTTCGCAGATAGCGGCGGTAAGTATGCCTGTGGTTTTGGCAATGCTTCCACAACCAATTATTTCGGACGCTTTATCCCGGATCACTTTACGCTGACACAAGGCGCCACCACACCCGCTTGCAGCGGAGCCTTTAGTTACCTGGGGCAAGACGGCTTCACCACCAACTTCACCTTGACCGCACAAAACGCAGCCAACGCCACTACGCAAAACTATATTGGGAGTTTTGCCAAATTAGGATTATCCACTTGGAACAATTTTAACTTTACCGCCAGCGGTTTGCCGACTGGTGCATCACTTGCCGCTAGCGCAACCGCGCCTACGGGTAGCTGGAACAATGGCGTAGCGGCTGTCAGCGCAAAACACCAGGTCAGCCGCCCGCTGGCCGCGGCTGCGCCTGCCAGCATTACGGTCAGCGCTGCACCTGCAGATAGCGACGGCGTCACCATGAGCAGCACCGCGACCTCTGCCGCAAGCCTGTTCCGTTACGGCAGACTGTTTGTATCCAATGCTTACGGCTCGGAATTGTTACCGCTTTCTGTACCGATTGAAGCGCAATACTGGAACGGTTCGGCATACATCAGAAACCAGCAGGATGGCTGCACGTCTATACCGGCATCCAGCATCGCCATGGGAAATTACCGCAATAATTTATCTGCCTGCGAAACACTAGTATCGGTGCCTGGTGCTATGGCTTCAGGAAAAACCACTGCGAAATTAACAAAACCGGGTGCCGGCAATAATGGCAGCGTAGATTTGACGCTGAATTTAACAAGCGCCAGCGGCAGCACCTGTACATCCTCTGCAGCAAGCGCAGCAACAGCGGCAAATATCCCCTGGTTTGGCGCAAACCCGCTAGCGCGCGCCACTTTCGGCATTTTCAAAACACCCGTTATTTATTTGCGCGAAAACTTTTAACGATTATTGACGGCACCAAAGTAAGGACAGAACATGCGACTTTTTACCAAGCAAAAAAAACCTGGATGGACTGCGATATGCGCCTCCGAAGATGGCACTTGCGCTGCACATGTGACGCATCAACCGAATGAGAAACCACTGGTAACTTTTTGCGGCAATCGCCATGAGAACCTGAAAGACCGGGCCTCGGCCAAAACTTTGGCGGCTGATTTGGGATTAGCCAACCGGCATTGCTCATTATTGCTCGCGCAGGGCGAATACAAGTTACTGCATCTTGAAAAGCCGAATGTTCCGGCCAATGAACTGAAACAGGCCGTGGGCTGGAAGCTCAAGGACATGATTGATTTCCCGGTGGAGCAGGCCACGATTGATGTCATCGACATCCCTGCCAATCCCTATATTGCCAATCGGCAATCTTATGTGTATGCGGCCGTCGCTAAAAACGAACTCATCAGCGATTACATTGAGCGGTTGATCGGTACTTCAGGAGCGGCATTGGAAGTGATTGATATCCCTGAGCTGGCACAACGCAATATCGCAGCTTATCTGGAGCAAGAAGGTCGCGGACTGGCCATGCTTTCCATTAATAGCAATAGCTGCCTGCTGACGTTTACTTCCGGAGGCGAGCTTTACCATTCCCGGCATATTGATATTGATACTACACAATTGCATAGCGAAGATAGCGATCAGAAAACCCGAGTGTTCGAGCGCCTGTCGCTGGAGATCCAGCGGTCGCTGGACAGTTTTGAACGCGAGTTTACCTACATCACCACCAATCGCCTGGTATTGGCACCGTTTATGGGGCGTGAGGATTGCTACGATTATTTGAAATCCTCACTTTATATTCCGATTGAGCGATTTGATTTAACCGATATTTTTAGCTTCCAGCAGCACGCCGAATTAACCGATTTGGCCATGCAGGCCAGCCTGTTGCCTGTATTGGGTGCCGCATTACGTGAAGGAGTTTCATCATGAGTCAGCAGATTAACCTCCTAAATCCAGCTCTTATCAAGCAAAAGGATTTCTTAAATCCGAATAATATAGTCATGACGCTAGGTTTTTTATCCGTATTGATGTTGGGGTATTACAGCTATGCGCAACAGCAGCTGTCGTTGCTAGGCACACAGCGCAGCCAGGTGGCTGAGGAGCTATCAGCGACGCAGGCGCAATTGAAACAAACGGCTTTGTTACATACGCCGCGTGCGCCAGACAAGACATTGCTGGAACAAATAACGCAACTGGAGCAAAAGGAAATCATGCAGCAGCAAATACTGCGAACTGTGGACCAGAGTTCAGCCACCCCGGAGAAGGGTTACGCTGCGCTCATGCGGGCTTTTGCAAGACAAAGCCTTGACGGACTATGGCTGACCAGCTTCAGCTTTGACAGCCAGACCGAAAAGCTCAATATCAGCGGCCGCACCCTGCAAGCGGCGCTAGTACCGGAATACATCACTCACCTGGGCAATGAGCCTGCGTTAAAAGGCAAATTATTCTCCGCCTTGAACATGCGCTTGCCAAAGGCGGATGCCGCCAGCAGCGGTAATCCCGCGACACCGGCGGCAGCCCAAACCTCGACTGCCAACAACGGCACATCTACCGCGCCTGCAGCTGCATCGGCAGCCAGACAAGCATTTGAACCCCAATATATTGAGTTCGCACTGCAGTCTACGGATGAAACATCGGTATCCGGCGTTGAAAACACCAAGGACGAAAAGAAATCTTGAAACACTCCTGGAAAATCATCGGCAGCAAATTTGAAGCGCTCAATCTACGTGAGCGCTGGATGGTGGCCTGTGCATTACTGGTGGTGGTTTATGCCGCCATCAACATGCTATTGCTTGGCCCGGTCCTGGAACGCCAAAAAATACTCAACAGGGAACTGGAGGCGGACCAATTGCAGATTCAGGATTTAAATCAACAAATCGGCGAATTTTCCAGGCAACCAGTGATTGACCCTGATGCGCAGAATAAACAGCACATTGCAGAGTTGCAATCGCACCTGCAGTTGCTGGAAACCAGATTAAGCGACCTGCAAACCACGCTGATCAGCCCGGACAAAATGCCGGAGCTGCTGCGCAGCTTATTGAAAAAAAATGGCAACCTGAAATTAATCGAACTCAAAACGCTGCCGGTAAAAGGCCTGCTTGAAAGCTCGGCAGAAAGCACCGAGCAAGCCCCGAAACAGGATGTACCCGTATTCAAGCACGGCGTGGAAATCACCATCGAAGGGCGCTATCTGGATTTGCTGGAATATGTAACAGAACTGGAAAAAATGCCTTGGCACGTGTTATGGAGCAAAGCCGCCTTAAATGCGGAGCATTACCCTGACAGCCAGTTAACGCTAACGGTGTATACCTTAAGTCTGGATCAAACCTGGTTGAGTATTTGATGATGAAACTGACAAACCGACTTCTCCATCCGGCGCTGTTAAAAGGCTTGCTCATCGTTTTGGCCGGTATACATCCCGCGCAGGCTGATGCCTTGAAAGACCCGACACAGCCGCCTGCATCAATTTATAGCAATGCAGAAAATGGTGACCATTCCGAACAGGCTGCTGCGCCAGTGTTGCAATCGGTGCTGATAGGCCCGCAACGCCGTACCGCCATCATCAACGGCAAAGCGGTCATGCTGGGTAAAAAATATGAGCAGGCAACACTCATTCGGCTTGATGAACATGCTGCCGTATTGCGCAATCCGGACATGACGACACAAACTTTGTTGATGGATTATGCCATTGAGAAAAAAACCTTGTCGCCTGTTGCAGCTCCTGCTGCTGCAAAAGTTAAAACAAAGCGCTCTTCTAAAATTGTAGTAAGCGAGAAATAATGATGCAAAAATTACACTCCTTATCATTGATTATTCTTATGCTGTTGAGCGGATGCGCCACGCCGCCGCCGCAAAAGAACACGACGCTCAATAAAATCAAGGACGAGCTAAAGCATGCAGCCGAGATAAAGGCGCCAGCTTCTACGCCTGATGCGATCAACAATGCACTTCTACCACCGTTAAAAATTACTGCACCAAAAGCAACTGCAAAGCAGCTTGAACCGCGTTTTGATCTGGTGATCAACAATGCGCCTGCAAACCAGGTGCTCATGGGCATCGTCAGCGGCACCCGCTACAGCATGCTGGTACGCCAGGATGTGACCGGCACGATTTCAGTCAATTTGAAAGATGTGACGGTATTTGAAGCTCTGGATTCACTGCGCGATCTTTATGGCTATGAATACAGAGTTGAAGGCACACGCATTTTTATCGAACCCCAGGCGATGCAAACACGCGTATTTCAGGTGAATTATATTGTGGGCCAGCGCAAAGGTTCATCCGACACGCGCGTCACTTCCGGCTCGGTAAGCGGCGGCAGCAATGCAAATGGCCAACAAATCCAGGGGGGGATCACAAACACCAACTCAAGCAATCCCGGCAGCCGTACGCCACTGATAAGCACGAGTATCGAAACGACATCCAACAATGACTTCTGGAAAGATCTGGCAGACTCGCTCTATGGCATTGTAAGCAATGAGAATGGCAGGCGCGTGATTGTTAACCCGCAATCAGGCGTCATCTTGGTACGCGCCATGCCGAATGAAGTGCGCAATGTGGAAGCGTTTTTACGTCTGATGCAGGTAAGCATCGAGCGCCAGGTGATTCTGGAGGCGAAAATCCTGAATGTGCAACTCAATGACCAGTCTCAAAGCGGCGTCAACTGGTCGGTATTTGGGCGCAAAGGCTCCAACACCGGGATTGTTGGCAGCATCAACGCTGACACCCAGCTTAGCAGCAGCGGCCATGGCACATTGAGCAGCGGCGATTTAAGCGCCACTGCCGGTACTGTGTTATCAAATGCAGCTACCACTGCTATTGGCGGGCCATTATTTGCAGTAGCGTTACAAGGGGCTAATTTTGCCGCATTGCTATCTTTCCTGGAAACACAAGGCGATGTACAGGTGTTATCCAGCCCGCGTATCGCCACCATTAATAATCAAAAAGCGGTGCTGAAAGTGGGCACGGACGAGTTCTTTGTCACGGGGGTTTCATCCAGCACCACCGCATCTACCGGTGCAACCACGACTATTCCGGAAGTCACGCTACAGCCTTTCTTCTCCGGCATTGCGCTGGATGTGACACCGCAAATCGACAAAGAGGATAACATCATCTTGCACATCCACCCTTCTATCAGCCAGGTTTCTACGGTGAACAAGCAGGTGACTTTGGGCGGAGAGCTCGGTCAAATCAATCTGCCGCTGGCTTCCAGCAATGTCAGCGAAACCGACAGCATTGTGCGCACGCGTGACGGCCGGGTGATTGCGATCGGCGGCCTGATGACCGAAAGCAATATCAGCAGCAAATCTAAGGTGCCTGGCTTGGGTGATGTAAAAGGCGTTGGTGCAGCATTTCGCCAGAATGGCTCAACCACAAGCAAGACAGAACTCGTGATTCTGCTTAAAGCCACCGTGGTACAAGGCCAGGATAGCTGGAGCAATGACGTTCTATCCAGCCAGCAGCGTATTGAAAACATGCAAAGACCAGAAACCGTTGCCGGCGCTACCAATGAAAAGAGATAAATGATGTACCTGAATCATTTCGGCTTAAAAGAACTTCCTTTCAGCATCACGCCTGATACCAGTTTCTATTTTGCCTCGCGCAGCTATCAGGAAGGTCTGAATACACTGTTATTTGCCATTCTTTCCGGTGAAGGGTTCATCAAAATCACAGGCGAAGTGGGAACAGGTAAAACCCTGTTATGCCGCAAACTCATGTCCAGCCTGGACGCCAGCTTTAAAGTGGCCTACGTACCCAACCCATATTTAGAGCCGCAATCCTTGCTCATGGTGCTGGCTCAGGAGCTAGGCATCGCATTACCAGGCGAGGTCACACAGCATGCACTTTTGAATGCACTCACGCATGGATTGCTGGATTTTGCCCGGGAAGGCATCAAGGTGGTGGTATGTCTGGATGAAGTACAGGCCATGCCGATTGAAACGCTAGAAGCATTACGCCTGTTAAGCAACCTGGAAACGGAAAAGCGCAAACTGCTGCAGGTGGTGATTTTTGGGCAACCAGAACTTGAAGATAAACTGAACCACGCCTCGATTCGGCAACTAAAACAACGCATTACGTTTGAATATCAGCTTGGCCGCTTAAGCAGTGACGAAATGCGTTATTACCTGAATCATCGCCTGGTCATCGCCGGCTATCAAGGCAGCCGCATATTCAGCAATCTGGCTTTAACCCTCATGTACTTAAAATCCCAAGGGGTTCCGCGCCTTGTCAATATACTGGCGCATAAGGCACTGCTCGCCACCTACGGCAAAGGCAAACACCAGGTCGGGTTTAGCGAGGTATTGGCAGCCGTTTCAGATACCAAATCCATTGAATCCATATGGAGAAAAGTGCATCTGCATGGCTTTTCTTTAGCCGTATTGCTGAGTATGTTCGGCAGCGCCTTGCTGGTTTACCCACAGTAACTTTAATTAAAAGGATTGATATTAAAATGAGTTTAATCAACCAAATGTTAAAGGATCTGGAACAGCGTGGCGCCAGAGTTGCCAACGCGGAGATGACTGTTACCCCCAAACTAAGCACGGTAGCTGCAGCACAACCTGGTCAAATGCCCTCGGTAAACCTCAGGCTGCCGCTCATAAAGGCAGGCGGCATCATGGTCTTGCTGGCTGGCGGCGCCTATTTGTGGATGCAAAGCACGCTGGCGCAATCGCATAGCAGCAATATGGATAAAGTGATCACTGCCAATATAAAACCCAAACCCATTACCCGGGCGGTATCTTTAACCACGCTTGAACCAGCCAATACCCCCTCGGCACCCGCTATTGAAGCTGTAGCTGAGCAAGCTGCCACATTTGAATCGCACCCGCTGTTCGAAACCAGGCTTAAATACAATCCGCCGGTTACAGAGGCCGTCAATGCAAAAGCACCGAAAGAAAAGGTTATCGCGAATCTGGTACCTGAAGCTGCTACCGTGAAGCCGTTATTGTCCAAACCGCCATTAGAATCACCGGCCTCTGATAGCGCTGAAAAATTGCTTGCCCCTGAGCCGATCGTAAAACCCCTGACCAAGCAAAATACGGACAATGGAACCGTTGGCAAACAAATCAGGCCAGATCAAAAATCGGAAAATTACTATCGCCAGGCACTTTCATACCTGCAGCAAGGCAGGGTTTCTGAAGCACAGGCCAGTCTGACCCTGGCGCTTGAAACTAACCCGACCAATCAGGAAGCCCGGCAAACACTCGCAGGCTTGTTGCTGGATAATAAACGCTATGACGATGCCAGAGCAACGCTTGCTGCCGGCTTGGCTATTACACCGGAACAAAATGATTTTCGCATGACGCTGGCACGTTTACAGATAGAGGCCGGTGATTCTGCGGGAGCCTTAAGCACCCTGGAACAAGGTTTATCCTATGCGAAGAACAACGCTGATTATCAGAGTTTTTTAGCTACCCTGCTGCAACGTGCCAACCGGCACGAAGAGGCAATCAGCCACTATACAACAGCACTCTCTCTCAACCCATCTGCTTCTACCAGCACCACAACCAGTGCGCTGATCGGCCTGGGCATTTCATTACAGGCAATCGGCAAGCTGGAAAAATCGCAAGAGGCTTTTGCACACGTCAAATCCAGCGCAACACTCAGTCCGGAATTATCACAATTTGTAGACCAACGAATAAAACAGATTAATCAACGCTTACAGAACTAATAGCGACCATACCTCTGCATACCGCATAGAATTTGGTAGGGCGTGCGAGGATCGAACTCGCGACAAACGGATTAAGAGTCCGCTGCTCTACCAGCTGAGCTAACACCCCAATTGAGTCTAAAAATTCGCCGCCTGGTTTAAGCAAGCCAATTACATTGCGAATTTTATTTTACAGAACATTATAGCAAAAACAAATACGAAGCTAGCTGTGCTGCTTGTCTTGTCAATGTTTCGCTGCGTATAATCGGTGCTAAAGGGGAACCAGAATGGTCGCAGCCAGTTTTCGTGTTACTCAGGATGACCAAGGCCGACGCCATGTCCAGCTTTTTGGTCAGTGGTCATTACGGGCGCCGTCTAATGATTTTGCTAAACTTAAGAAATCATTAGAGCCATTTTTTTCAGATGCTTCGACAACATGGAATCTGAACGACATAGAGCAGCTAGATGCTGCTGGCGCTTCTGTTCTTTTATCCGGATGGGGCAACAAACTGAATGCCAACATCGCTTTCACGCCTGAACAGGCAAAGCTTTTTAATACGCTAATCGGTTTAACTAGGCCGCCTAGTAAAAAAATTCAGCGCGACTGGCTTTCGCCACTTAGTGCTTTGGGTAAAGGGGTACTCCACCTGGCGCACCATTTCACCGAGTTTATTCATTTGCTCATTTTGCTTTTAATCGAAATTGCCTACCTGATTCGCCGCCCACAAGATTTTCCCTGGCGCGAATTCAGCGCTAACGTATACAAGAGCGGCGTGAATGCTTTGCCGGTGACGGCACTGCTTGGCTTCATGATTGGCGTTGTCATGGGTTATTTGATGTCGAAGCAGCTGCATACGTTTGGTGCCGACATTTATATTGTCAACATTTTGGGGCTTAGTATTATTCGCGAACTCGGGCCGGTGCTGATGGCGGTGCTGGTTGCAGGCCGATCAGGCTCTGCGATGACAGCACAAATCGGCGTGATGCGGGTAACCGATGAAATTGATGCGCTGACCACAATGGGGATTTCGCGTATTTTACGAGTGGTTCTACCCAAAGTGCTGGGGCTGACTTTTGTCGCGCCTCTGCTGGTGTTATGGACATCAAGCTGGACGCTCACCGGCGGCGCTTTTGCATCGAATTTAGAGCTTGGCATCAGTTTTCGCTTCTTCTTTGACTATCTACCGCTGGTTGTTCAGCCTGTCAACTTCACGCTCAGCCTGATCAAGGGCCTGATGTTCGGTTTCGTTGTAGCACTGGTCGCCTGCCACTTTGGCTTGCGTATCAAACCAAATACCGAGAGCCTGAGCAACAGTACGACAAGCTCAGTGGTAACAGCAATATCTGGCGTGATTCTGGTTAATGCCTGGTTTGCAATTTTAACGCGTGGTATCGGCGTATGAGTGAGGGCCCCATTCAAAACACCCTACGGGAAAATATCCCAGATCAGGATGTTATCTGTGATATACAGAATGTTTGCACGGAATTTGGCGACAACATTGTTCACCATAATCTCAACTTAAAAGTTAAGCGCGGCGATATCCTTGCGCTGGTGGGTCGGTCAGGCTGCGGCAAAACTACATTATTACGTCATATCATAGGGTTGACCAAGCCACAGAGCGGCAAGGTGCTATTGTTTGGAGAAAACATGCATGCCATGGAGCGTGTAGCACAGCGGCGCCTGATGAACCGTTTTGGCGTATTATTTCAGCAGGGTGCTTTATTTTCAGCGCTTTCCGTATTTGAAAATATCGCCTTCCCGTTACGTGAATTAAAGCAGTTTGATGAATCCGTAATCTACCAATTGGTGATGCACAAACTAGCACTGGTTGAGCTTGAGCCACGTAATGCAGACCTGCTGCCTGCTGAGATTTCTGGCGGCATGGTAAAGCGCGTCGGACTAGCACGGGCGCTTGCACTGGAACCTGAGTTGTTGGTGCTGGATGAACCCACCGCAGGGCTGGATCCTGACCGTAGTCATAATTTTATTGATCTGGTTAAACAGCTCAAAAAGTCCCTGGGGTTAACTGTACTTTTTGTCACCCATGATATGGATACCCTGGCGTCGCTGGCCGAACGCGTGGCTGTATTGGAGGAGAAGCATATCATTGCTGATTGTTCATTACAGGAGCTGGCTAGAATTGATCACCCATTTGTCATCAATTTCTTCCAAAGTATCCGTAGCAGACTTGAGAGATTATAATAAACCATGGAAAACCGCGCTTATGCAATCGCAGTTGGTATCTTCTCCCTGGTGCTTGGGATAGGCGTGGTATTTGCCTATTGGTGGATCAGTGGTTCACAGCAGGCTCGTTCAGAGTACATCATAGCTTCTCATCTGCCTGTCGCTGGATTAAGCTCGGAAGGCACCGTTAAATTTCGTGGAGTTGATGTCGGCAAAGTAACAGAAATTTCACTAGACCCATCTTCGCAAACCACCATCTTGATTAAGATTGTGGTCGCGGAAAGCTTAAAGCTCAGTACCCAAGCTTATGCTGAACTTCGTCGGCAAGGGATCACCGGGCTTGCTTATATAGATCTAAATGATGAAAGCAAAAATGCGCCTGCCCTGCCCGCTGGCGGCACTATTCCGCTCCGACCAACCCTTGTGGATGATTTAATATCCAAAGGCCCGGAACTCTTGGCACAACTTGAAGTGCTTTTGAAAAACAGCAGCCAGTTCACTGCATCGGCCAACCGGGTTTTGACAAGCGTTGATGTTCAGAGATTGAATAACACCATTGCAAATTTAGAAAAAGCCTCTGAGAAAGCTTTGCCAGCAATCAATTCAGCAGCCATTATGTTCAACAATGCGAATAAAATGATGTCCGAGAAAAATCAAGCACAACTCGCACAAACATTAGAAAGCGCGCAACAGACTTTTGATGCTACAAGACCGCTTATCAACGAACTTAGCCTGACCACTAAAAAATTCCACAACACAGCCAATCAGATCGAAACCAGCACCAATCAGCTCACTAATACTCTTGATAATGAAACCTTACCGCAGCTGCACACACTGACTCAAAACATGAATCGAAGCGCCATCCATTTCAACCAGCTCATCGATGTTCTGGAAGATAATCCGCAAAGCATCATTTTTGGAAAGCCGAATCCACCGCCAGGGCCAGGGGAGGCTGGATTTACTATCAAGCCATGAGGACCAGAATGCCCCATTTCATTTTATTGTTAGCCAGCGGTCTGCTTGTAAGCAGTCTAGCCGCTTGCGTCGGCATTAACAAAGCTAGACAAAATACAAGTATTTACGATTTTGGCTTGTCTGTTTCCAGCGAAAGCAATCAACAAATTGCTTCAAAAATATTATTCGAACAACCGGTTGCAGCAGAATCTCTCAACCATAATAAAATTCGTTACCGCCTGAATTATCAAGACCCTCTACGCATATTTTTCTACGCAGAAAGCCGTTGGGCAGCCACGCCTTCAGAGCTGCTTTCGAGCAAGCTGAGCAAGATGGTGAATTTAACAAAAAACCCTATGAACTGCAGCTTGGAACTAAAAATAGAAGCTTTTGATCATGTGTTTCAAACCACAACTGTCAGTGAAGGCATCGTGCAGTTGAGCGCATTACTGGTTGAGAAAAAATCCAGGAAAGTTATCTCCAGTCAGCTTATTACGGAAAGCGCCGCCTCTGCCTCCCCTAATGCACAAGGCGGGACAGCAGCGCTGCATCAGGCGAGCGAGAATGCGCTGAAAAAAGTAATACAATGGGGAAATATGGTTGCGGATAACAGCGCACTTTGCCAATAAGCATCAAAATAAAGAAAAAGGCTCACATCGCTGTGAGCCTTATATATCTTGGTAGGGTGTGCGGGGATCGAACCCACGACAAACGGATTAAAAGTCCATATCAGATATCCAGCAGTGAATTGGCTTACAAGGCCATTTTAGTTCCTCACAATCTCACTCTTATAGCATTTTACACCCAGTAA
>JAKQTN010000010.1 GCA_029563075.1 Pseudomonadota bacterium | reverse complement strand
TTGTGCTTCCGCTACTTTCCCTGTTTCGACAAAGTTTTTGATTTGCGCTTCCTGTGTGGAATTAAATGCAACGCCGATTCTGCGCAGGCGCGTGAGACCAAGAGCCGGGTCAGCCAAAGATATGCCAAGAGTTCTTGCAGCGTTTTCTACACCGCCCATAGATTCGGCAAGATCAATTACAAGCTGCTGTGCGCGTGGGAAGATATCCCTACCGATGGCATCAAAGCGAAGCAGCTGCAGCGTTACGCCTTGCAGTATATCTTCATCACCGAAATTGCTTAGCGATTGCAGCTCTGAAGCCATATTCGAGAGTTCTTGCGATGTGAATTCTGCTGCTCTGCCGGTGGACTTCAGGGTCGCGTCAATCTGGCGTGTCGCTTGGATTGCATTCTCGTAGTTTGATATTGCCTCGCCAGCAAACTCGATTGCTTTCCGGAATGACACCATCGCTGCAACACTTGCTGCGACGGTCGAAGCGATGCTCTTGAACGATGCGCCCAATCCGTTTAGCTTTGCTTGTGAAGCCTCTGCACCGTCAACCGTTACTCTGTATTTAAGTTCTCCGCTATAATCTGCCACGTTTTCTACTCTCTTTTTCGGATAGTTCTTTTTGGACTTTTGCCACCGTTGCTCGCACTAATGAGATCCCGTCAATGAACCATTGCCATTGATTTTCCCACGAGCCGCCACGCGGATAGATCGCAAATCCTGCCTCAATTTCATAATGCCACTTAATGAGCCACGCGGATAGCGGACTGATTTTAGGGTAATCCTTTAGCTTTTTACAGGTTTGGTCTAATTCGCAGTGACGGCACATGGAAGTTTTCATATTATTATCTCGGAATGGATCGGTAGGGTCCGTGCGTAGTAAAACCTCTACCGATCTGATTAGTTTTTTTCATTACCAAGCACCATTTGCGCAACTTTCTCTTCATGCGCACTTACAGCATTGAACATTTGCAGAAGCATCGGATGTTTGCCAAGGTTCTCTTCGTTTAGCGGCTCGTCAATAATCCACGAGTCAATTGCCTTTAGAACGGTGTAGAGCATGTGCATATTTGAGTTTATGTCAATCTTCATGCCTTCCAATGTGTGCGTTTTCGATATGCTCTTGCGCTCGATTTCCGCTTTATCTTGAATCGTCAGAGTATGCGCCTTCGCTACGATCTCACCGTCAATGACGATATCATAGTCGCGCATATCATTCGCCGTAGCGAAACAGTTTTTGAATTTGCTCATTGTTTATCTCCTATGCGTTTGTGATATTAACTTCTGGCACATTGCTTACGCCATCACTTATAATGCGACCTGTGTAGTTAAGCTTGAAGTAATCGCGCTCAACATCCGGCAGATCAAGCGATGTTGCGATACTGGTAATAACAGCCTGAATGTAATTTGCTCCAGACATTATGGTTATCGTGTCGACATTAATCGTGGTTGGATCGCTTATAATGCTTAGGTTTTTTTCCGCTCCAGCACTGTCGTAATTACAGGTGTAGCTAATCTCGCCGCCTTGTTTTATGATATGCGGATTGAACAGCGTCATATTATTAGCAAATTTTGACACATCAGCAGTAAACTCATTTGTGAATGTTATGGAGAATGTGTCTAATGCGGTTGCCTCGTTGCCCATCGCCAAAATCGCATCTACCTCACCAAACTGAAGCGGTGTTCTGCAGCTTCTTCCGGGATCAATGCCAGTTATGCTTTGTTCAACTTCGCGCTCTACTGTCTGCGTCTCAAAGGTCGCCTCAAATTGAATAAGTCCACCCTGTGAGCCAGTAATGACAAGCTGTTGCAATTTTGCGCCCTTGACGCGATTAACTTTGAACTTCGTTCCAGAGGG
>JAKQTN010000063.1 GCA_029563075.1 Pseudomonadota bacterium | reverse complement strand
AGATCGACGCACCAGATCAAGCATCACGATGCTGTCCTTGCCACCGCTAAAAGCGACATAATAGCCTTCTGGTGGCTCGTATTCATGCAATACATTCATGGCATCGTCAAATAATCTTGCAAGTCTATTGTCTTTCATTGCGTGTTCTCAACTTCTTCCAATGTGTGACCGCCAAACAGAAGCGTTCCATCCTTATCCTTGCAGTCGTTTTTAGTTTTTGGATGCACCCACGAATAGCCTTATAGCGGACTGTAATCGCATGGATCCATATCTATGCCACATAGTGGGCATTTGCGTGGTGGCGTCTTCATTCTTCCTCCTGCGCTTCCAGCAAGCTTTCCACAAGTTCACGGGTTGGGGCGTCGAGACAACTAATGCGGATTGTGGCTATTGTTTTGTCGTCAACACCAATAAGATGAAACCATATATGTATTCCGTTAGTTGACACTGGTCTAACTGTACCACTCAGGCAACCAATTTCGACAACGACCTCGCTTGGCTGCTCTTTGTAGATTTGCCAATCCATAGTACCATCAAAGTATTTAAGAAACTCATCAGCAGTAAGGAAGTGCTCTAAATTATCTCTGTACGGACATCGCACATAGCCAGCATCATAATGTCGCTTAGTGCGGCTATTTTTCTGACAAACTGTTTCTCCCTGTATCATTTGATACAATGCCCATTCCTCGCTGCCATCAGCCACAGGGTAGCCGATAATTTCATACACAGCATGACAACACGTTGGTAGTTCGTGTGTAGCTGATTCCACACTATAATATCCAACAGATATAGCGGTATATGTCATGTCAAGAAATCTTGCAGTGCGATTCAATAGCATGTTAGCCCTTCCCATTGGTGAATCGTCTTGAATAAGGCGGATTAAGCACGGCATTTTGGCATCTTTAGTCAATGGCACTGGCTTGTCCAGCATGCGAAAAAGCTTACCTTCATGTTCTTCAAATTTAATCATTGTGTTCTCCTTTATTTTGTTATTGTGTTTATCATTTTTTCTGCCAGGTGCTTGCGATCTCGCATTGCGAAACCGTAACGCAAAACGGCAATCAATACTTCCATCTCGCCGGGAATTCCGCGAGACTTTACAGCGTCAATGTAGTCAAGCAGATTCGGATAGCGAATTTCGCCCTCGCGCACCGGTGGCTCAGGATAGCACTCGTGACAATAGCACATACGCACTGCATGCTGCGGCACATCTCCCGCCATTATGCGATCATAATATCCACACTCGCTTACTATACTATAATCCGGAACGTGTGTGAATCCGCTACCGTTACACCACACACATGAAGGATTGTGCACTACATTGCCCTGCGGATCTCGTTGTTTCTTCATATCAACCCCTAAAACCGCACTTGCTTCAGATTCTTCATGCGCCATGAATCGTTCGTCAACGTTATGACGTGGTAAAACTCGGCAATGCGATCCATTACACGCGATCCATACACGCTGGCGATACCTTCGATGTTCAGGTTGGTAGTGATAATGACGCGATTTCGCTTGCCGTCCTTCCACGCTTCGTATTGCATCGAAAACACTCGCGCAAAATAAGATGCACTGGCGTCTGACGATATCTCACAACCGAGATCATCAAGCAAAACGAGATCATACATCAAATAGCGTTCAGCTTTTTCTATCGCTGCAGTTCGCTCTGATCCGGAATGATTCATTGCCGCCATGTAATTGCCATACATTTTGTCTGCGCTGATTGCAACATATGAAAATCGCGAATCGTTTTTATGCATCGCATAAATGTGATCAAATACAATCTCGGCTATCGCGGTTTTTCCGCATCCGGGTTTGCCTGTAAGCAGGATAGCGAAGCTGTCATTCGCAGCAAGCTCTTCTATATATGCGCAGAGCTTTGCATTTTTCTGATACCAATCTGGATATTTCATTGCGAGTATACCTCCAATAATTCTTTGCGCGTCTTTGGCTGTTCTGGATTAGCATTCTTGCCCACTGATTTGCGATATTTGTCAATTATCTCATCCCGATCACCGGCAAACACAGGAAAGCCATTTGCACGGCTCAGGAACTCTCCCAAATTCCATTTGTAGCTAAAAAAGCAGGCTGGATCATTCAGAACGCTATGATAGTTTTC
>JAKQTN010000048.1 GCA_029563075.1 Pseudomonadota bacterium | reverse complement strand
TGTCGACCACATAGCCTGTGACCTTGAATCCATAAGGATTGGCATCAAGGTCTTTTTGTAATGTGAGTAGTGAAGGTTTTTCGTAAACATAAGTCATTGAGGCAATGTATTTACCTGCAATTTCAGTGTCGTAGCCACGCTCGCGCGTGGTACGCTCATACCGAATGATGGCAGTACCCTGCGCGCCTGGCGGCAATGTCGTTGAAACGATGTGAATACGACGTTCTGTGTAATTGCCGAGTTGTTTATCAAGCGCATTATCGTGACCAAACATGGCGCGATAGTTTTTGAGTACATCGCCAGCAGATAGAGCCAAAGTACGCTCATAGTCACTTTGTAACAGCATCCAGTTATAGCGTTCACGCGTGTTCACATACTCTTCGACCCAATGCCTATCGGCTGCCTCATTCAAACTAGCTGGTTTGTAACCTGTGGTATCTACCAATTGCGCTTCACCTGTGACTTTATCGACCAAGAAAGTCATGGGGATGACTTTATAAAAGGGCAGCATAAATACCAAACCAGTGATCGCTAACACGGCCAATAATGTCATTATTTTGGTTATATTCCATGCTCTAACCTCAGACTGATGGAGCGCAATGGCAGTGGAGGCTTCCCAATTGAGGGCTTGTTGGTGAATGTCTTTTTTGTTATTAAATAGCATGCTGTTTACCTAGTGAGGAGTTTGATAAAAGTTGTTTTAGTGTTTTCATGGTGCTGGTTATCTATTTCGATAACGTGAAGCGATTGCATGTGCTGAATGTTGTACGGCACGATTGATGCCACGACCAGCCAGTTGTGTGCTTTTTTCTAAACCGCTAGCTAGTCCGCCGCCACTGCTATTTTCTATTTTTCCACCTACACCACCCCCACCTTTACTGCCACCACGCATGGCGGCATAGGTCATTTTTGCGATTTGTGCGGTGGCTAAGGCCAAACCTAAGCCGCTGGCATTGTCACCACCTCCAACTAAGCTATTGGCAATGTTGTCTAGCTTAGTAAACAAGTAAGCAAACAGACACATCACCACCATCAGACTAAATATTGCTTTCAGTGCGGCTGCTTGTTTCGCGCCAACGAATGCGGCTGATTGATCCGTATTAAAGCCTAGGTGAACGATGTAGCCGTTGACAATCACAAACACCAATCCCAAAAATATCATCATGAAGAGTTGCAAAAGCAAGATGTAAACAATCTTGTTTTTCCAACCATCAAAGAA
>JAKQTN010000037.1 GCA_029563075.1 Pseudomonadota bacterium | reverse complement strand
TGAATCGCCACTAGTTTTGTAGACGCTAGTCAGCCATAGTTTTAAATTGATTTTCGTAGTCTATCGGAGATAACAAGTTATTGGAATTGTGACGTCGTTTTGAGTTGTAGAACAACTCTATGTAGTCAAATATATCCTGTCTTGCTTCGTCACGATGATTATATATTTTGCGTTTAATCCTTTCCCGTTTAAGTAGTTGAAAGAAGCTTTCAGCCACAGCATTATCATGGCAGTTGCCACGGCGACTCATGCTGGACTCTAGGTTGTGTGCTTTTAAAAATACATCCCAATCCTCACTGGTGTATTGGCTACCCTGATCAGAATGTATCAACACCCTGTTTTTAGGTTTCCTACGCCATACCGCCATCAGCAACGCATCTAATACCAGCTCTTTGGTGATGCGCGATTGCATAGACCAGCCCACAATACGACGAGAGAACAAATCCATTACTACTGCAAGATATAACCAGCCTTCATGGGTGCGGATATAGGTAATGTCCGTCACCCATGATTGGTCAGGGTAAGTCGGGTTGAATTGCCTATTTAACGTGTTGGGACTCGTCAAGTAAGGCTTACCACCATAATGCCTAGGCTTACGGTAACCGACCTGCGCCTTTAAGCCATGTATATGCATCAAGCGATAGACGCGGTTAATACCGATTGGCTCACCTAAAGCGCGCATATCGCTATGGACTTTACGGTAGCCATAAACACCACCAGACTCCAGCCAACATTGCTTAATCAAACCACTTTGACGTTGGTCATTGTTATAGCGTACTGAATGTGGATGTTTTAACCAGGAATAAAACCCGCTGGGATGGACTTCTAACATCTGGCACAGCCATTTGATAGGCCAGCAGTCCTGATGGTCTTTGATAAAGGCATATCTTACTCGGACTGCTTCGCGAAGTATGCCGCGGCTTTTTTTAGGAGGTCACGCTCTTCTGTGACACGCTTTAGCTCTTTACGTAGACGATTAAGTTCAGCTTGCTCTGCATGTTTGGTTTGGTGGACTGTAGCGTCTGGTCCAAACTTCTTAACCCAAGCATATAGACTGTCTACAGTAACATCGAGTCGTTTTGCCACATCGGAAACTGCATATCCGCCTTCTGTAATTTGACGGACTGCTGCTAATTTAAATTCTTCTGGATAACGTTTACCGCTCATTTGTCGCCTTTCTTTAGTTGCCATTATTACGGCTCAAAGGCGTCTAGTAAACTAGTGGCGATTCAAAGAACGAAATTACATATCAGTAAAATCAACAGAATGTTCAAACAGTCGCTATCTAAAAATTGCTGAGACTGATCAATTAATTTGGGATACCGTTGTAGATATCCTTTCGAAATCAGTTCAATTTAAGGAAGAGGTGAAAAACCAAATTTTAGGTGAGTCTAAAACCTACACTGACCAAACCATTGAAATAAGTAAGTTGAAAAAAGTACTTAAAAGTATTGAATTAGAATTAAAAGAAACCAACACTACTCTAGTGAATCTAGAAACAAATAGATTATTAAACAAGTGGGGTGCGGATAATTTAAAGCAGATCATGTTCAATATTGAACAACATAATCTTGAACTTAAAACAAAAAGAGAAGAAATTAAATCAAAACTTCACTCATTAGAAAATCAAACAAAATGGGTAGATTGGATATCAGGATTTGGTGAAAAGATTAATAATTTGAAAGAGTTAAATGTAAAAGATAAAAAAGAATTTCTGTCCCATGTGATAGATAAGATAGTTGTAAAAACCATTGATAAACAAACACATAAGTTGAATATTAACTTCAGGTTACCATATATAAGTGACAGTCTAGTTTGGAATGACCTGTCAGACAAATCTAAAGGTTATGAAATTAAGGAAGGTTCAAAATCCCACAAAATGGAGATGTACTCCAAAAAAAAGTTAAGGAAGGTTTGAATGAATCAACCTTAAAGTATAGGGAAACTATTCCGTTACAGTTGAGTAAAGCTTATTACTTTTTCTTAATTGGATCTGTGTAGCAGTTGATAATTAACAGCCAATACTTTCAAAAGTCGTTATTAAACATCAAATAAAGATGCCCTGTAAGCCGCATGGATATTGGCTTGTAGGGCATCTTATTTCGTATCTAAATGCGTTGTGAAACTATCAAAACAGCCACCATCCTGCCCAAGTGGCAGCAACTTGCACAATCAAGCCCGGCAGAACTTTGTCTGAAAATTCCTTACCGCCGCTGATTAATGCGATGACTGCTTTTGAAGTTGAATTGACCGAAAAAGCAACCAGTATGGGTATCACGGCGCTTTCCGGGCTAAGTTTGCCAGCCCCGGCAAGCGAGGCGACCGAGATGGTAGAGGCATGCACATCTGCCAAACCCGCTACACCAGAGGCTACCACAAGCCCGGCCTGACCAAACCAGGCTTTTAACGCAGCCGATGTCACCAGCACTACCGCAATCACAGCAGCGAGCATCAGCGCGGTTTTTACGCTAAACGTTTTAGTGGGTTTATTGATCTCTGTTCCATTCTTATGGAAGGAATTTAAAGTCACTGCCAAGCCATATATCGCAACCGAAATTCCCCCAAAAATAAGCGGCCACATAAGTGCGTGTAATGTGGGTGGGTGGATTGCTGCGAGCAGCATCGCGAGCTGCAAAATGGTAGCGAGACAGGATAACAATGCCCCCGCCACTGCCGCGCCTATTAAGGCGGGTGTTTCTTTCGCGCGTTCGCCCATTGCGCCAACAGTTGCAATGCTGGAAATAAAACCTGATACCAGCCCAACCAGCGGCAAGCCGAAGCGACCGCCCAGCCAGCGTAACGCCAGGTGGCCAAGCGCGCTGATCGTCATTACCAGAATCACGATCAGCCAGAGGTTACGCGGGTTAACGGCCTCGAATGGCCCGATAAGCTCATTAGGCACGAGCGGCAAAATAATAAGCGTTGCGGCAGCCAGAATGAGAAAATCATTCAGTTCATCTTTTGTGACCACACCAAGCACAAAGCCATGAATAGGCTCCTTTGCGGCCAGCAGTATGGCTACCCCCACCGCAAGTGCAGCGGCTAAAGCGGGCGCGCTTATGGCTAATCCACCTAAAATCATAGTAAATATCAGGGTGATTTCGGTCGTCAGCCCCGGATCTTGAGTCCGCCTGTTAAAGTAAGCGATAGCTGTAAAAATCATCACACAGAATATGGAGGCGACCAGTAGCCAAAAGTCGACAGCAGTGCTTACTGCTCCAAGTAGAGCTGAAATAGTAAATGTGCGTATCCCTGCAGCCGAGCGTTCAGGACCGGTGCCTTTGCTGCGTTCGCGTTCAGCGCCAATAAGCAGTCCAATGCCCAGGGCGACTGCCAGATTAAGCCAGAGTGCGTTGTCAACTATCATTTGGTTTGCCTGAGAACCCTTTTACTGAACCACGTTATCTTATCGTACTTTATCTATCAAGTTTATGCTTACAGATTTCATTTTATAAGCAAAGGGCGGAATTAAGCCTATAAATATTCTTTATTCTCTGGAGTGATTTAATTTAAGCAGGTTTAACATTAACCCAATAAAGAATTGTAATTGTAGTGTGACGGCATACTCGGAGCGTTAGGAAAAAATGGAAGATCAGGCATTTATCGGGCGCCAGCCCATTATGGATTTAAAGCAACACATCATTGGTTATGAGCTTTTTTTCAGACACAGCGCAAGTGCCGAAGCTGCGGTGTTTGAAGATGACTTTAAGGCTTGCTCTAATGTGCTGGTGAATACCGTAGGGGAAATGGATATGCAGTGGTTGCTGGGCGACAAGCTTGCATTCATCAACGTGAATGAAGAGATGTTGAAAAGTGAGCTATTAGAGCTGATGCCGCCCAAGCGTACTGTGCTTGAAATATTAAAGAGTATTACCCCTAGCGATGAGATTGTTGAGCGCTGTCAGGCTTTACGCAGCCAAGGCTACCGGGTTGCTCTGGATAACCCGCATTTATGTGAGGGCTCAGAGCGCTTACGGCCGTGTGCCGATTACGTCAAAATTGATATTCAGAGCGTCGATCTTGCCGAGCTTGGTAAGATTTTTATGCGATTTAACGCGTCTTCGGTAAAAATGATTGCAGAAAAGGTTGAAACGGAGAAACAGTTTGAGGCATGTAAACATGCTGGTTTTCAGCTTTTTCAGGGATTTTATTTTGCCCGCCCCGAGACGTTTACGGCAACAGTGATCAATCCATCATTTGATAGCGTATTGAATATTCTGAATAAAGTGAGTCAGGACGCTGATAATGACGTGATTGAAGCAGGTTTCAAGCGGGATGCTGCCTTATCATTCAAGCTGTTACGCTACATCAACTCAGTGGGGTTCGGGCTCTCGTGCGAGGTGCAGTCCATCAATCACGCTTTGTCGATTCTTGGCACCAACCAGCTTTATCGCTGGCTTACTTTGTTGATGGTAACAGCCGGAGAAAACTCTACACCACCCGCACTAATGAAAACTTCTATCACGCGCGGACGCCTGACCGAGCTGCTGGGTGAGAGTTATTTTGATAAAAAAGATCGCGATAACCTGTTTATTGTCGGGGTGTTTTCGTTGCTGGATGCCGTACTGAAAATGCCAATTGATCAGGTACTTGAAAAAATCCAATTGCCGGAACCAGTAACCGAGGCCTTACTCACTCGCGAAGGGATTTATGGCCCTTTTTTACAGTTGACGGAAGCTTGTGAAGACTCTGACGATGCGCGCATTCTGGAGCTGGCCGAATTGTTGCAGTTAGATTCTTCCATGGTGAACAAATGTCATCTCTCAGCCCTGGCATGGGCAGAATCGCTGGGCATTTAATAGGAAGAGTTCTCTTTTAGAACAACCGGGCTGATGTCAAAATTCCCCGCATCATGACTGACCAGGATTTGGCCATCCTGAATGGTGCAACTGATGTTCATGTTGCGCGATGCAATGCCCGCCAGCACTTGCGTGCTGGGTAAATTGATAACGCTGAGGTTGTTGATTTTTAATAGCGCTTTGCTGTTCTGGCTCCACCACATATCAGCAACCCTTCCGCCGTAAAGCACCACCACCACTTGCTTTGCTCTGCCGCAGGCTTTGCGAATTTCCTTTTCTGCGGGCAAGCCCACATCTATCCACAATTGTATCGCGCCAGTCAGGTCTTTCTGCCACAAGTCCGGCTCTTCGTCATCACTCAAACCTTTACCGAAAATCAGTTTTTCATTGGCATAAAGCGTAAATGCGATGAGCCGCACCATCACACGTTCATCGGTTTCTGATGGGTGTTTGGCCAGCGTAAGGCTGTGCTGCGCGTAATAATTGCGATCCATATCCGCAATATTCAGGTCGATTTTGTATATAGTTGATTTAAGCGCCATCGCGCGTCTCAAAAGTAGTTGCCATGGCGCATTATACCTACTTAACAAGGCCGGCCTGCTTTCTGTTAAGCTTTCATTCTTTCAAAAAAAGATAAATTCCATGGCTCAATATGTAATGTCGATGCTCCGCGTGAGCAAAATCGTGCCGCCCAAACGGCAAATCATCAAGGATATCTCACTATCGTTTTTCCCCGGGGCTAAAATCGGTTTGCTGGGTTTAAACGGTTCCGGCAAATCGACCGTGCTGCGTATTATGGCGGGCGTAGATAAAGAGTTTGAAGGCGAAGTGCAATGGCAGCCTGGTATTTCAATCGGCTATCTGCCGCAGGAGCCGCAGTTAGATGCTAATAAGACTGTACGCGAGGAAGTTGAAAGCGGCATGGGTGCAGTGATGGAAGCCAGGCAAAAGCTGGAAGAAGTGTATGCGGCATACGCTGACCCTGACGCAGATTTTGATAAATTGGCAGAAGATCAGGCCAGGTATGAAAATATCATCGCAGCCAGTGGTTCGGATGTGGAGTATCAACTGGAAGTTGCCGCGGATGCGCTGCGTCTACCGCCTTGGGATGCAAAAATCGGCCCGCTTTCAGGCGGCGAAAAACGCCGCGTAGCCTTGTGTAAATTATTGTTATCGAAACCCGATATGCTGCTGTTAGATGAGCCGACCAACCATTTGGATGCGGAATCTGTGGAATGGCTGGAGCAGTTTTTGGTGCGCTTCCCCGGTACTGTGGTGGCGGTCACGCATGATAGGTACTTCCTCGATAACGCGGCAGAGTGGATCTTAGAGTTAGACCGCGGCCATGGTATTCCGTGGCAAGGCAATTACTCAAGCTGGCTGGAGCAGAAAGAGGAAAGGCTGAAACAGGAGGAGTCGCAGGAATCTGCAAGGCGCAAGGCACTGCATACAGAGTTGGAATGGGTGCGCCAGAATCCGAAAGCACGCCAAGCTAAAAGTAAATCCAGAATCGCGCGCTATGAAGAGCTGGCGAGTGCGGAATACCAAAAACGTAATGAAACGCAGGAGATTTTTATTCCTGCAGGTGAGCGCTTAGGCGACCAAGTGATTGAGTTCAACGGTGTAAGCAAAGCGCTTAAAGACCGCCTGCTGATTGATAACTTGAGCTTTAGCATTCCTGCAGGCGCGATTGTTGGCATTATCGGCCCGAATGGCGCAGGTAAATCGACCTTGTTCAAGATGATTACCGGCAAAGAGCAGCCTGATAGCGGCGAGGTGAAGATCGGCTCAACGGTCAAGCTGGCGTATGTAGACCAAAGCCGTGATGAACTGAGTAGCGATAAAACTGTGTTTGATGAAATATCAGGCGGCTCGGATATTCTCACGGTGGGTCGTTACGAAACGCCGTCACGCGCCTACATTGGCCGCTTCAATTTTAAAGGCGGCGACCAGCAAAAAATCGTCGGCCAGCTCTCAGGCGGTGAGCGCGGGCGCTTGCACTTGGCTAAAACACTAATTTCTGGCGGTAATGTGCTGCTGCTGGATGAGCCTTCCAACGACCTGGATGTAGAAACCTTACGTGCACTGGAAGACGCGCTGCTGGAATTTGCGGGCTGTGTATTGGTGATTTCGCATGATCGCTGGTTCCTCGACCGCATCGCCACGCATATTCTGGCGGCAGAAGGTGATTCACAGTGGACGTTCTTTAACGGCAATTATCAGGAATACGAAGCCGATAAACGCAAACGTTTGGGCGAGGAAGGCGCGAAGCCAAAACGCATCAGGTTCAAACCGATTGCTCGGTAAATGGATTAAAGCCAATCCCAATCCAGGCGCTTTTTATGTGGCGCTTTTTTCATCGCAAAATCCCACAAGTATGGCGGTATTAAGCGCATGAATCTAGCCAGTATGCCCATTTGCCATGGAATCACCACAAAGCGGCGTTTGCTTTCTACGGCAATGGCAAATTTGTGTGCAAACACGTCGACATCCATTAAAAACGGCATTTTATAGCTGTTAACGTTTGTCATCGGGCTGCGGATATAGCCCGGCGCGATGGTGGTGACGGCTATATTGTCGCGCGCCATTTCTACACGCAGGCTTTCCAGATAATTAATAACGGCGGCTTTGCTGGCGCTATAGGCACCTGCTCCGGGCAAGCCGCGGATACCTGCCACGCTGGCAATACCCACCAGTTGGCCATGCCCGGCTTGTTTCATCGCGGCGATAAAAGGTTGAAAAGTATGCACCATGCCCAAAACGTTAATATCCATAATCGCTTGAAATGCGGGGGTGTCTTCTTTGTACTCGGTGAGCGTGCCGCGACTGACGCCAGCGTTGGCGATGACAATTTCGGGTGCGCCGAAGCGGGTGATAAAGTCTTGTGCGGCAGCTTCTAGAGCCGTGCTGTCGCGTACATCCAGTGGGTAAACAGCACAGGTGATTTGATGCTGTGTTTGTAGCTCGCTCGCAAGTTGTTGTAAGCGCTCACTACGCCTAGCAACCAACCCAATAATTACTTTGCCATTGGCAAAGCGTTTTGCGTATTCTTGTGCTAATGCGTTGCCTATGCCGCTGGATGCCCCGGTGATAAAGATTTTTTTCATAGCCAATAGTGTAGCGCATAAAAAAACCCGCTGAAAAAATTCGGCGGGTTAATTAGGGTTATTTAACTTTTTTTGGCAGTGCTACTTTTTTTGGCAAAACTTTGTTTTTAGTTTTTGCCTGATTTACTTTTTTGCGGCTTTGTCCTTGCGTACATTGTCGATAATGTAATCGGCGGTTTTTAACGCTTGTTCGTTGCCGCCGCTCATGGTGCTCGAGGTGATGTATTTACCGTCAATCACCAGACTTGGTACGCCGGTTGCACCAGAGTTACGAAAAGTGATTGCAGCGCGATTTAGGCTGGTGTTGATAGTGAACGATTTGAATGCTTGCTCTACTTTCAGTTTATCCAGCCCGCTTTGTTTGGTCACCCAGTCAATCGCTGCTTTTTCATCGGTGGGGTTCAAGGTTTTTTGTTTATGAACAGCCTCAAACAAAGGCGTATGCAACTTCTCGGCAACTCCTAAAGTTTCCATTGCGTAAAAGGCTTTGGCCATTGGCGCCCAGCTTGGGTTGGGCAGGCCTGGCATACGCTTGAAATAAACATCGCCTGGCAACTTTTTCACCCAGGCGTTTAAGGGCGCTTCCATTTGATAGCAGTGAATGCAGCCATACCAAAAGATCTCCAACACTTCAATTTTGGCCGGATTTTCTGTAGAAATTGGCTGTGCAACAACATCAAACTGTTCGCCTTGTTTGGGTGCGTCTGCGAGGGCGGTATTGCCCATAGTTAATGCGCCGAACGCAAGCATAAAAACCGTAAAAAACTTTTTCATTATTTATTCCTTATTTCTTTGTAAAAAATACTATTGTGAAACCACATGAAACCACAGCCCACGCTTACTAACGTCAGTTGACAATTAAAGATGACAACTAATTCCTTCTTAATTTTATTTCTAAATCAATACTGACTTTATCAACTTCATCTTGTCGTGCTACAGCACAGTCTGCGGCTTGTTTTCGTATCATTATTCATTTGTAAATAGAATTATTGGGGCTTTGTTTCAGTATGCACCTTAATCAGGTCGGTATTAAAGCCGTTGGTTGTGAGCTCGCCACGAATCTTGTTGATTTGTGCAATATCGCTTAACGGCCCTACGCGCACACGATGCCAAACGCCTTTTTCTGGAATGGTTGCAGTTTGCACAACCGCTTCAAAACCTTGCAAAGCCAGTTTGGCCTTCATGTTGTCCGCATCAGCCTCGCTTGTAAACGCGCCCACCTGCAGGAAATAGCTATCTTTTTTAACTGTTTTTGAATTATTCTTGATTTCCTGCTCGGTTACCGTACTTTCGGTTTCTGGCAAAATGGTGTAAAAATCAAACTTATTATCCTGCTTGGTTGCGCTATCAGGGCCTTCTTCCTGCGGTAAGGCGCTTTCTGTCGCAATATTTTCTTTGGCCAGTTTTTCGGTGTGATTTTCGATAGCCGGCCTGTTGATTTTTTTGTCAGAAAACGGATTGTCGGTACCTTTAATAAACATCGTCAGCCCAAGAGATAAGCCTACACCCAGCAATAAACCTACCAGTAAGCCTGAGAAAAACGGGCTGCCTTTACTCCGGCTGTTTTTTTGTTGGGTAGGTTTGTAATCTCTGCTCATATTTCGTCCTTGCTTTACATTTTCTGCGGCGCGCTCACACCCAGCAAACTCAGGCCATTTTTTAGCACTTGCTGTGTTGCGGCAATTAACGCCAAACGTGCCAGTTTGGTTGGCTCATCATCCACTAAAAATTTTGTGTCATTGTAATAGCTATGCAAATCACTTGCACATTCTTTTAAGTAATTGGCGATGGTATGCGGTGCCAGATCTGTGGCGGCTGTGTTCACAACTTCAGGATACTCGCTCAAACTCTGCATCAATTTTGCCTCGTTTGGCATGTTGAGCGGGCTTAAGTTCACTGATTTTAGGCTGGTTACATCGCCGCCCCACTGGCTTAATACGCTGCAAATACGTGCATGGGCATATTGAATGTAATACACCGGGTTATCGTTCGTTTGTGCACGTGCCAGATCGATATCAAACACCAGTTGCGAATCGGAGCGTCTTGCGGCTAGGAAATAACGCGTGGCATCGCAGCCAACTTCATCGATTAAATCGCGCAAAGTGACATAACTGCCGGCACGCTTCGATAGTTTTACCTCTTCGCCGCTGCGCATGACGGTGACCATCTGGTGCAGCACATATTCTGGCCAGCCTCTCGGAATGCCCATGTCGAGCGCCTGCAAGCCGGCACGAACTCGGGTGATGGTGCTGTGGTGATCGGCGCCCTGCTCGTTAATCACGCGGACAAAGCCGCGCTCCCATTTCTCAGTGTGGTAGGCTACATCCGGCACAAAATAAGTGTAACCGCCTTCACTTTTACGCATGACGCGGTCTTTATCATCGCCAAAATCTGTGGTTTTAAGCCAAAGCGCATTATTCTGCTCGTAAGTGCGGCCGCTGTTGATTAGCGCCTGCACGGTTTGCTCAACCTTGCCTTCTGCATAGAGCGCGCTCTCCAGTGAAAACGCGTCAAATTTAATTTGGAACGCTTTCAAGTCCAAATCCTGCTCGTGGCGTAAATACGCAACTGCAAAGGCACGCATGGATTCCAGATCATTTATGTCGCCACTGGCTGTCACCTCAACGTCGTCTGCGACAACGGTGTGTTTGGTTAAATAGGCTGCAGCAATATCATTGATATATTCGCCGCGGTAACCATTTTCTGGAAAGCTCGCATGGCCGGTCGAGATACCCTTGCAGCGCGCCAGTACTGAAATAGTGAGATTATCAATTTGTGCACCGGCATCGTTGTAATAAAATTCGCGCGTGACCTCCCAGCCAGTAGCTTCCAATAAGCGCGCCAGGCAATCGCCTACAGCTGCGCCGCGGCCATGGCCTACGTGGAGCGGACCTGTGGGGTTGGCAGAGACAAATTCCACCTGAACTTTTGCACCATTACCAGTATTGTTGCGCCCAAATTCAGCACCCTGCTGCAAAATCTCACTCACCACGGATTGTTTGGATTGCGCATTCAAGAAGAAATTGATAAAGCCGGCGCCCGCAATTTCTACTTTTGCGATATATTCGCTTTGTGGCAGCGCTTTGATTAAACTTTCAGCAATGGCGCGCGGGTTTTGGCGCAGAGGTTTAGCCAGTATCATGGCTAAATTGGTGGCAAAATCGCCGTGTTCTGCAGATTTTGGGCGCTCAAGTACAATGTTAATTTGTGCAGCATCCGCGCTTATAGTGTTTGCGGCGCGGGTGAGTAAATCGGTAAGATGGGCTTTCAAGTAAGTTGAGCTTTCAATCATTAAATTTTGCAAAAACGGTATTTTAACTCAAGCAAGCCCTAGACTCACCTATAACTTTTTTATGATTTTTATGCCACAAACTATTTTTAATATTGTCCTGGATGTGCCGCTCAATCGAACTTTTGATTATTTGAGCGGCGGCTTTGCCGCGCGTGTGGGGAATCGCGTGGTGGTGCCATTCGCTGGGCGCCACTTGGTGGGGGTGGTGGTTGGCTTATCGGAAACCTCGGATTACCCGATTGAAAAGTTAAAGCACGTCAGCCACGTGTTTGATGATGTGGTGTTTGATAGCCACATGTATAAATTGCTTAAATTTTGTGCAGATTATTACCACTTTCCGCTTGGCCAGGCGCTGATTTCAACACTGCCACTGCGATTGCGGCAGATTAAGCCCGCAGTTTCGCGCAAGCAATTTTCATATAGTTTGTTGCCGAATGTTGATGCAAGCCAAATTCCAGTACGCAAGGTCTTGATGCATCGCATTATTGCTTCCCTGCAGATCAAGCCCAGCCTGACCGAAGCCGAGCTGGCCCTGATTTCACCGGGCTGGCGAAAAGCAGTCACCGAACTCAAAAATTTAGGCTTGGTGAGTGCGCAGGAAGCGGTGGCGGTAAAGGCATCATTGCCAACATCATCTGTCGAGCCGCAACTCAATGATGAGCAAGATAAAGCGATAAAAAGTGTGTTAGCGCTTACTCATCAGTTTAAACCATGGCTACTACATGGCATCACCGGTAGCGGTAAAACCGAAGTTTATATTCAAATCCTGCAAAAAATTCTCGGTGACAACAATGCACAAGTGCTGGTGCTGGTGCCGGAAATCAACTTAACACCGCAGCTGGAAGCACGTTTTAGAAGCAGATTGTCGCAATATCCTTTAGTCACGCTGCATAGCAATTTAAGCGAGAGTGAGCGCTTACAAAACTGGCTAGCTGCCAGCACGGGTGCTGCTAAGATTGTGATTGGCACACGCCTGAGTGTGTTTACGCCGATGCTGCATCTGAAGTTAATCGTGATGGATGAAGAGCATGATAGCTCTTACAAGCAGCAGGACGGCATGCGTTACCACGCACGCGATGTGGCGATGGTGCGTGCCAAGCAATTGAATATTCCCATTGTGTTGGGCAGTGCGACGCCGTCACTGGAAACTTGGTTTAACGCTACAAGTGACCATAATGCCCAAAAGCAGCAATATGGTTTGCTAAGCCTTAGCCAGCGTGCAGTTGAAAATGCCGTGTTGCCCAATATTTTTTGCATTGATACCGCAAAATCGCCGACGGAAAATGGTTTGTCGCCGATATTAACTAAGGCTTTGCTCGAGCGTTTGGCGCGCAAAGAACAAAGTTTGTTGTTCATCAATCGTCGCGGTTATGCGCCAGTGCTGCATTGCAATGCGTGCCAGTGGGTGGCACCTTGCATGCGTTGCTCGGCGCGGATGGTCGTACATTTAAGCCAAAAGCGGCTTAAGTGCCATCATTGCGGGCATGAGCAAAAAATCCCCCAGCAATGCCCAAGTTGTGGCAATACAGATTTGCACCCTACCGGGCAAGCCACCCAGCGTCTAGAGCAAACCTTGCAAAACCTGTTTCCAACAGCGCGAATAGCACGCGTAGACCGCGACAGCATGCGAAGCAAGGATGCGCTTACTGATATATTAACCAAAGTACACAATCAGGAAATCGATATACTGGTGGGTACGCAAATGCTGGCCAAAGGCCATGATTTTCCGCATCTTACTTTGGTCGGCGTGATTGATACCGATAGCGCCTTATATAGTCCGGATTTTCGTGCCAGCGAACGCTTATTTGCACAATTGATGCAGGTTTCTGGCCGTGCGGGGCGTGCCGAAAAGGCGGGCGAAGTGTTGATACAAACCGCTTTTCCGCAACATGTCTTATTTCATGCGCTGCGCAGCCAAGATTACGTGAGTTTTGTTAATGAGCTATTGCAAGAGCGCTCGGCGATGCAGTTCCCGCCTGCGAGCTATTTTGCATTGCTGCGGGCCGAGGCGAATGATTTTAGCCAAGTACAGCAATTTTTAAGCAAAGCGGGAAATCTGGCGCGCGCGCTACTAGCAAACCAGTTAAAGCCTGAAGTGATGGTTTACGACCCGGTTCGCCCGCAGATGGAGCGTTTAAAAGGTATGGAGCGCGGGCAATTGTTGCTGCAAGCTAACAGCCGCGCGGCTTTGCAGCGGCTGTTAAAGTCATGGATGCCGCAATTGCGTGAACTACCTTTAGCCGCAAAAATCCGCTGGAGTTTAGATATTGATCCTCTGGAATTTTAAGATTGTTTTGCTATGCCACCTGCACCAAGCTCAAAAAGACAGTAAAATGGAGTTTTAGCCAAAAGCAGACAGGTTGCGGCTGTAGTTCAATGGTAGAACGCCAGCTTCCCAAGCTCGATACGCGGGTTCGATTCCCGTCAGCCGCTCCAAGAAAGCAATTGTAGAAAGAATAGCATGACACCAACACCGCCAACCGTACTCACCTTTGCTGCCACAGACCCTAGCGGCGGCGCAGGTTTGCAGGCCGACATCCTGGCATTGGCCAGCATTGGCTGCCACCCGCTTTCTGTGGTGACAGGCATTACCGTGCAAGATACGGTGGGGGTAGAGAGTGTGATGGCGCTTGATGCCGATTGGGTGAATGAGCAGGCGCGCACGATTTTAGAGGATGTGCAGGTTTCAGCATTTAAACTCGGGTTGCTGGGCAGCATAGAAAACATGGCCGTCATTGCCGAAATCATGGCCGATTACCCGGATGTGCCCTTGCTGATAGATCCTATTTTAACTTCGGGCCGCGGGGACGAACTGGCGAATGAAGAAATGCAAGCCGCAATGTGCGAGCTACTGTTTCCGCAAGCCACGCTGATTACGCCCAATAGTCTGGAAGCGCGCCGTCTGGCGTTTTATGATGAGAGCGAAGAGATTCAGCATACCTCGCTAGATGAAGCGGCCATGCGTTTGCTGGGAATGGGCGCAGAATACGTGTTAATAACCGGTACGCACGAGCGCTCAACCGATGTGGTGAATTCACTCTATGGTGTATACCCTTCGGGTGCCAGTGGCCTCATTAAATCTTACCATTGGGAACGGCTGGCTGGCAGCTACCATGGCTCTGGCTGTACGCTTACCAGCGCGATAGCAGCGTGCTTGGCGCATGGTTTAAGTATGGAAGAAGCGATTCAGGAAGCGCAGGAATATACCTGGCAAACGCTTAAAAATGCCTTTAGGCCGGGCATGGGACAGTTTATACCCGACCGCTTTTTTTGGGCGCGTGACGATAGCGACGTTGATGAACAAGTTGACAAAGTCCCATCCATTCAGCATTAGCGGCTTATACGCTATTACGCCGGACGAGCTGGTCACTGGCCTGCTGTGCAGAAAAGTAGAGGCAGCCCTGCAAGGCGGTGTTTCGCTGGTGCAATACCGTAACAAGGCGGCCAATGGCACGCTACGTCTCAGGCAGGCCAGTGCGTTGTTGGCGTTATGCCGCAGTTATCATGTGCCCATGGTGATTAACGACCACCTGGATTTATGCGCGCAGATTGATGCAGACGGTTTGCATTTGGGCATGACCGATTGCGATGTAAGCGCAGCCAGGCGTCTGCTCGGCGCTGATAAAATCATTGGCGCGTCTTGCTACGATCAACCTGAATTAGCCATTAAAGCCGAGCAAGCTGGTGCCAGCTACGTGGCGTTTGGGGCGTGTTTCAGCTCATCTACCAAGCCGGATGCCGTGAATGCGTCGCTGGATTTGTTTGCACAGATGAGGCAGAAAATATCGATTCCGCTGGTGGCGATTGGCGGTATCACGCTGGAAAACGCTTCAAGTGCATTACAAGCAGGTGCCGATGCTGTTGCGGTGGTGGGTGCGCTGTTTAACGCAAACGATATTATGGAAACCAGTCAGCAATTTACACATTTATTCAAAACAACATCTATTTAATTCAGCCAACATCATGACTTCACAAAACCAAATCCTGTTTGAAAAATCCCAGCAACTCATTCCGGGCGGCGTCAATTCGCCGGTGCGCGCGTTTCGTAGCGTAGGCGGCACGCCAATATTCTTCAAAAAAGGCTTGGGATCAAAATTGTGGGATGCCGATGGCAAAGAATATATCGATTATATCAATTCTTGGGGGCCGATGATTGTCGGCCACGCGCACCCGGAAGTGATTGCAGCTGTGCAGGAAGTCGCCGCCAATAGCTTATCGTTTGGCGCGCCGACTGGGCTAGAGCTGGAGATGGCAGTAGTAATCAACAAGCTTGTGCCAAGCATGGAGCAAGTGCGCTTGGTCAGCAGCGGCACAGAAGCCACTATGAGTGCCATCCGCGTTGCGCGCGGATTTACTGGCCGCGATAAAATTGTGAAATTTGAAGGCTGCTACCATGGCCACTCCGATGCGCTGCTGGTGAAAGCGGGATCTGGCTTGCTGACATTCAGTGATGCCAGTTCAAAAGGGGTGCCAAGCTCGGCGGGCGTGCCAGCTGAAGTGGTAGCGGATACGCTCACGCTGGAATACAACAATACGCAGTCGCTCAAAGATTTATTCAGCCAGATTGGCGACCAGATTGCCTGCGTGATTATCGAGCCGGTGGTGGGCAATATGAACCTGATTGTTCCGCATAAGGAATTCTTAACGACGTTGCGCGAGCTTTGTACCCAGCATGGCACAGTGCTGATTTTTGATGAAGTGATGACCGGCTTCCGCGTGGCATTGGGTGGCGCACAGGCGCTATATAACATTAAGCCTGATATGACGACATTGGGCAAAGTCATTGGTGGCGGTTTGCCAGTGGGCGCTTTTGGCGGGCGCAAGGACATCATGAGCTGTCTCGCCCCTCTAGGCCCGGTCTATCAGGCGGGCACGCTGTCGGGTAACCCGGTGGCGGTGACAGCGGGTTTAACCACGCTTAAATTGATACAGGAAAAAGGCTTTCACGAGAAACTTACTGCACAAACCAAAAAACTGATGGACGGCCTGGTGCAAGCCGCTAAAGACGCGGGTGTGACCTTTAGTGCACAAAGTGTTGGCGGCATGTTCGGGCTGTATTTTATGCAGACCTGCCCTGCTTCTTTTGCCGAGATGATGCAATCGGATAAGGAGGCTTTTAACAAGTTTTTCCACAGCATGTTGGATAGCGGTGTTTATCTTGGCCCGTCTGCGTTCGAGGCGGGGTTTGTTTCAGCCGCACATACAGATGAAGATATTGCGTTTACGATTGAAGCTGCGAAAAAAGCATTCTCTGCGATTTGAGGCATTATTTTGCCCTATGTGATTGATAGCAAGACGTTTTAACGGTATTATTGAAGGTTCCGCTAAATGTTTTGAAATTAATTTACTTTAAAATAACATAAGATCACCAGGCAATGAATATGTCAGTCGTGCAAGTTAAAAAATTTAAGGGAAAGACCCCGGAAAATCAGGGTTTATATAACAAACGTAACGAAAAAGATGCCTGTGGCGTAGGTTTTGTAGCGCACATCAAAGGTAAAAAAAGTCACGAAATTGTTCAGCAGGGTTTAACGCTTTTAACCAACCTTACGCATCGCGGCGCCACCGGTTATGACCCGAAATTGGGTGATGGCGCAGGTCTGCTTATGCAAATGCCAGACGCATTTATGCGCCGCGAAGCAGCCAAGCTCAATATCAACTTGCCAGAGGCAGGTAAATACGCGGTTGGTAACTTGTTCTTGCCGCAGGACGCCAAAAACCGTGCCGCCTGTGAGGCGCTGATTGCAAAAATCATTTCAGAAGAAAAACAAACTCTGCTTGGCTGGCGCGATGTGCCGGTGGATAACAGCAATATCGCTCAAGCCGCGCGCGATGTAGAGCCTTGCATGCGCCAGGTGTTTATTGGGAGTAACGAGGCAGACCAAACCACTTTCGAGCGCAAATGTTTTGTAATTCGCAAACGCGTGGAACATGCGGTTTGTGCATTAAATCTGAAAGATAACGCTGCATTTTATGTGCCTTCACTTTCAAGCAGAACGATCGTTTACAAAGGTATGCTGTTGGCCAATGAAGTGGGCGTTTACTATCGTGACTTGGCAGATGAAAGCGTGGTTTCTGCGCTTGCATTGGTGCATCAGCGTTTTTCTACCAACACCTTCCCCGCTTGGGATTTAGCACATCCGTTCCGCATGATTGCGCACAACGGTGAAATTAATACCGTTCAAGGCAATGTGAACTGGATGGCGGCGCGTCATGAGACCATGAAATCAGCGGTCATTGGCGAAGATTTAGATAAGCTTTGGCCGTTAATTGCCGAGGGTCAATCGGACTCTGCCTGTTTTGATAATTGCCTGGAGTTGCTGGTGGCGGGCGGTTACAGTTTGCCGCATGCCATGATGATGCTGATTCCGGAAGCCTGGAATAACAATGCACTGATGGATGATGAGCGTCGTGCGTTTTACGAATATCACGCCGCTTTGATGGAGCCGTGGGATGGGCCCGCTGCTGTGGCGTTTACTGACGGCGATATGATTGGTGCAACGCTGGATCGTAATGGCCTGCGCCCTGCCCGTTATTTAGTGACGGACGACGATGTGGTGATGATGGCGTCTGAAATGGGTGTGCTGACATTCCCGCAGGAAAAAATCGTTAAAAAATGGCGCTTACAGCCCGGAAAAATGCTGCTGATAGACACGCAGCAAGGCCGCATTATTGATGATGCGGAAGTAAAAAGTGAGTTGGCTTCTGCCAAGCCTTATAAAGCATGGATTGAACAATCACGCTATTTCCTGGGCGATCTGCCAAAAGAAGGTGCTCAGCTGGAAATGGCGGAAAGTTTGCTGGATACGCAGCAGGCCTTCGGGTATAGCCAGGAAGATATTAAATTTGTATTGCAGCCGATGATCGCCAATGGTGAAGAAGGTGCTGGCTCAATGGGCAATGATGCGGCTTTGCCGGTGTTGTCCAATAAGGCAAAATTGCTTTACAACTATTTCAAACAGCTATTTGCGCAAGTGACCAACCCGCCAATCGACCCGATTCGTGAGGAACTGGTCATGTCGCTGGTGACGTTTATTGGGCCCAAGCCTAACTTGTTAGGTGTGGATGAAACTAATCCGCCATTGCGCCTGGAGGCCAGTCAGCCTGTTTTAACCTTATCGGAATTAGAGCAGCTGAAAAATATTGGCACTTCAACTAAAGGCCAGTTCAAATCACTGGTGCTGGATATTACCTACGATGCGCAGCAAGGCAAAGCAGGCATGGCGAATGCCATTACCAATTTAAACAAAGCTGCAGAAAAAGCAGTGCAGGATGGCTTTAATGTGTTGATTCTGTCAGACAGGGCCATTTCGAAAAACCGCATCGCTATTCCAGCATTGCTGGCATGTTCTGCTACCCATGAGTTTTTAGTTAAAACTGGGCTACGCACCAGCACTGGCTTGGTGGTAGACACAGGTTCGGCACGAGAGGTCCATCATTTTGCATTATTGGCCGGTTATGGAGCAGAGGCGGTTTGCCCATGGCTGGCATTCGAGACGATTGGTCATCTGGCAAGTGATCATTATGTTGCCGGCAAAAACTTCGTTAAAGCCATCGGTAAAGGCTTGTACAAAGTCATGTCCAAAATGGGTATTTCCACATACCAATCGTATTGCGGCGCCCAGATTTTTGAAGCAATTGGTTTAAATAGCCAGTTTATCGATCAATATTTTACAGGCACAGCTACACAGATCGAAGGCATTGGCCTGGATGAAGTGGCTGAAGAAACGCTGCGTTTGCATAATCTGGCTTTTGGTAATAACCCGGTATTAATGACTCAGCTGGATGCAGGTGGTGAGTATGCCTTCCGAGTACGTGGCGAAGAGCACATGTGGACGCCGGAAACCATTGCCAAGCTGCAAAACGCTACGCGCACCAATAAATTTGATACTTACAAAGAATATGCCAAACTGATCAACGATCAAACACGCCATTATAAAACTTTGCGCGGTTTGTTTGAGATTAAACCGGCAGGCGCCTCGATTGCATTGGATCAGGTAGAGCCTGCCAAAGACATCGTGAAGCGCTTTGCAACTGGCGCAATGTCTTTAGGCTCTATCTCAACCGAGGCGCACGCGACCTTGGCTATCGCTATGAACCGCATCGGTGGTAAGTCTAACACCGGTGAAGGGGGTGAAGACGCCAAACGTTTCATTCCGGTTGCACAAGATACCACCATGGCTAACGTCATTGGCCATGATTTGGTAGAAAGCAATATTCCGCTTAAGGCGGGAGATTCGATGCGTTCGCGCATCAAGCAGGTGGCCTCAGGCCGCTTCGGAGTGACCGCAGATTATTTAGCCTCTGCTGACCAAATTCAAATCAAAATGGCACAGGGTGCAAAACCAGGTGAAGGCGGCCAGTTGCCCGGCCATAAGGTAAGCCCGTATATCGCCAAATTGCGTTTCAGCGTGCCAGGGGTTGGTTTAATTTCGCCGCCACCGCACCATGATATTTATTCGATTGAGGATTTGGCACAGCTGATTCACGACCTGAAAAACGCTAATCCAAAAGCGTCCATTTCGGTGAAACTGGTTTCGGAAACAGGGGTGGGCACTGTAGCCGCTGGTGTGGCTAAAGCGAAATCCGACCATATTGTCATTGCAGGTCATGATGGCGGTACAGGCGCATCGCCTATTTCGTCCATTAAGCATGCCGGCACGCCATGGGAGTTGGGTCTGGCAGAAACGCAGCAGACTTTAGTGCTGAATCAATTGCGTGGCCGCGTCGTTGTGCAGGTTGATGGCCAAATGAAAACAGGCCGCGACGTATTGATTGGTGCGTTACTGGGGGCTGATGAGTTTGGTTTCGCCACGGCACCGCTGGTGGTAGAAGGCTGCATCATGATGCGTAAATGTCATCTCAATACTTGTCCTGTGGGCGTAGCTACGCAAGATCCGATATTGCGTAAAAAATTCACAGGCCAGCCAGAGCATGTCGTGAATTTCTTCTTCTTCATTGCAGAAGAGGTGCGCGAACTGATGGCCAACATCGGTATTGCAAGGTTTGATGATTTGATTGGGCGCAGTGATCTGCTGGATATGAAAGCCGGTATCGACCACTGGAAAATCCAAGGTTTGGATTTAAGCAAAATTTTCCATCAGCCGGATATGCCCGCAAGCGTTTCCCGCAAAAATAACGATGTGCAGGATCACGGCTTGGTGAACGCGCTGGATAACAAGCTCATTGAGTTGGCAAAACCTGCGTTAGAGAAACGCGAAAAAGTGATGATTGATTTGCCGATTACCAATACCAATCGCACGGTTGGTACCATGCTCTCTAACCAGGTAGCGGTGCGTTATGGCAACACTGGTTTGGCGGATGACACAATTCATGTGAATTTTGCCGGCACCTCAGGCCAAAGTTTCGCCGCATTTTTAGCCAAAGGCATTACCTTTGATTTGACCGGCGAGGGCAATGATTATGTAGGCAAGGGCCTATGCGGCGGCCGCATTATTATCAAACCGCCGGCAGCGTTTAGAGGCATTCCGCACGAAAATATCATCATCGGTAATACTGTGATGTACGGCGCGACTACGGGCGAAGCCTATTTTAACGGTGTGGCAGGCGAGCGTTTCTGCGTGCGTAATTCGGGCGCCAGCGCCGTAGCAGAAGGTGTTGGTAATCATGGTTGCGAATACATGACAGGCGGCACGGTGGTGGTGTTGGGCATTACTGGGCAGAACTTCGCAGCAGGCATGAGCGGTGGCGTAGCATATGTTTATGATGAGGATGGCTTATTTGCAAAACGCTGCAATATGAATATGGTGTCCCTGGAAACAGTGCCGCATATAGACCATATAGCGGCAGATGCAGTGCATCACCTTGATCAGCCTGATGAAGTGACCTTGCTTTCCTTAATCAACAAACATATCAAATACACTAACAGTGCGCGTGCCAAGGCCATTCTCGCCGACTGGGACAATGCGCGCGGCAAGTTCGTGAAGGTAATGCCAAATGAATATAAACGCGCATTGATTGAACTTGCTGAAGATAAAGTATTGGTGGCTGCATAATGGGTAAAGGCTTTTAATATGGGTAAAGTTACAGGATTTATGGAATTTGAGCGGCTATCAGAGGCTAGTTTGCCAGTCGCTGACCGCGTTAAAAACTACAAAGAGTTTGTATTGCATCTGACGGATGACCAGGCCAAACAGCAGGGTGCGCGTTGTATGGATTGCGGCATTCCGTTTTGCACCACGGGCTGCCCGATTAACAACATCATCCCGGATTGGAATGACTTGGTGTACCGCCAGGATTGGCACGGCGCGATAGACGTGCTGCACTCAACCAACAACTTCCCCGAGTTTACGGGCCGCATCTGTCCGGCACCCTGCGAAGCAGCCTGTACTTTGAATATCAATAACGACGCAGTCGGCATTAAGTCGATAGAGCATGCCATCATCGATAAAGCTTGGGAAAATGACTGGGTAACCCCGCAAATCAATCCCAATAAAACCGGTAAAAAAGTAGCGATTGTGGGCTCTGGCCCTGCCGGACTGGCTGCGGCGCAGCAGCTCGCGCGGGTTGGCCACAGTGTGACTGTGCTTGAGAAAAACGACCGTATCGGCGGTTTGCTGCGTTATGGCATTCCAGATTTCAAAATGGAGAAATTTCACATTGACCGCCGTATGAAGCAGATGCAGGCCGAGGGCGTCGAATTTAAGGTGAATCAGCACGTAGGTCAAAATGTGAGTGCGGATGATTTGCTCAGCCAGTATGATGCGGTAATTTTGGCGGGTGGTGCAGAACAGCCACGTGATTTGCCGGTGCCTGGTCGTGAGCTTGATGGCGTGATGTTTGCGATGGACTTTTTACCGGCGCAAAACAAGGTGGTTGCTGGTGATTCTGTGCCCAATCAAGTCAAAGCAACCAACAAAGACGTGGTGGTGATTGGCGGCGGAGATACCGGCTCAGACTGCGTAGGCACGTCAAACCGTCATGGCGCTTTAAGCGTTACGCAATTTGAACTGATGCCCCGTCCGCCTGAAAAAGAAAATAAAGAACTGGTTTGGCCGAACTGGCCGCTCAAATTGCGCACTTCTAGCAGTCACGAGGAAGGTGCCAATCGCGACTGGTCTGTGACGACCAAAGAGCTTGTCGGTGAAAACGGCAAAGTGACTGCATTAATAGGTGCGCGCGTGGAATGGAAAGACGGCAAAATGAGTGAGATCCCGGGTTCTGAGTTCACGATAAAGGCAGATTTGGTACTGCTGGCCATGGGCTTTGTTTCGCCAGTGCAAAAACTGCTGGATGCGTTTGGTGTCGAAAAAGACCAGCGTGGTAATGCTAAAGCAACGACCGATGGTGATGGTTGCTATAAAACCAGCAAAGATAAAGTATTTGCCGCAGGTGATGTGCGGCGTGGGCAGTCATTAGTTGTTTGGGCGATTCGTGAAGGCCGCCAGGCGGCGCGTGCTGTCGATGAATATTTAATGGGCGCATCCACACTGCCTCGTTAATGCTAATCTGAAACAAAAAACTAAGGATGCAAAATAAGTTGTTTTGCATCCTTTTTTATTAGGTAAATAAAATGACTCAACTGAAAAACGACACTTTCCTGCGCACGCTCATGCGTCAGCCCACGGACTACACGCCAGTATGGATGATGCGTCAGGCTGGGCGCTATTTACCGGAGTATCGTGCAAGCCGTAAAACCGCAGGCAGTTTTTTGCAGTTGTGCAAAAGTCCAGATTTTGCGACCGAGGTGACCATTCAGCCGCTGGATCGCTACCCTCTTCTGGATGCTTCAATCTTATTTTCAGACATTCTTACCGTGCCGGATGCGATGGGTCTCGGCTTGTATTTTGAGGAAGGTGAAGGCCCAAAATTTGAGCGTACAGCATCGGATGAATCCAGCATTAAAGCACTGGCTGTGCCAGATATGGCCAAGCTGCAATATGTGTTCGATGCAGTGAGCAGCATCCGTAAAGCCTTGAATGGACGTGTACCATTGATTGGTTTTTCAGGCAGCCCCTGGACGCTTGCGACGTATATGGTGGAAGGCAAAGGCGGTACGGACTTTCTTAATACTAAGAAGCTCATGTATGCGCGTCCTGAGTTATTGCATCATATTCTGGAAGTGAACGCACAGACCATTATTCAGTACCTCAATGCGCAGATTGCCGCCGGAGCACAGGCTGTGATGATTTTTGATTCCTGGGGGGGTGCGCTCTCGCACAATGCCTATATTGAGTTTTCGCTTAATTATATGCAAAAAATCGTGAATGGCCTGACCAAAGAAGCGGAAGGTCGCAAAGTGCCAAGTATCGTCTTTACCAAAGGCGGCGCGCTCTGGCTGGAAGCGCAGGCTGACATCGGCGCAGATGCGCTAGGTCTGGATTGGGCAGTGGATATAGGCCAGGCGCGCAAGCGGGTGGGTGATAAAGTGGCATTGCAGGGCAATATGGATCCGGCGATTTTGCTTTCAACGCCCGGAGCCATCGAGAAAGAAGTTGCCAGTATTTTGGCAAGCTATGGCCATGGCCATGGCCATGTGTTTAACCTGGGTCACGGCATTACACAGTGGACACCCCCTGAAAACGCAGCATGTATGATTAATGCTGTAAGAATGCTAAGCGCTCAATATCATCGCTAACCATGTTTAATTAGGGACATGCTGCGTTTCAGTGAGGACTAACCTTCAGGTTATGTCATAACTAAAATGCGGGTGTGCTAATTAATAGTACTAATAGCATCAAAGAAATTCCTAATTAAAAAGCCCGACAAATCGGGCTTTTTAATTATTTCAGCGACATGCGTTTTGGAGTTTCATCTTTATCTATCAACTGATGTTTTAACGCGCCGGCAATATGCAGAATAATGACAAGCAGAATAATGACACCAATCACTTCATGCACCTCTTTGAATATTTCGCGCATGTCTTTATTATCTAGCCCCTGGATTAAGTCTATGCCAAACCATTTAATCCCATATTTACTATTGGTTGCCATGATGATGCCGCTGACAGGCAGTGCTACCATGAGCAGGTAAAGCAAATGATGCGCGCCTGTAGCGAGCTTTCTCTCCCATGCTTTAAGTGAAGCCAGCATGGCGGGTGGGCGATGTGTGATGCGCCAGAATACACGAAACAAAATGAGTGCAAACAATGTTACACCGATGGATTTGTGCAAATTAAAATAGAAAGCTCTGGCGGTGGTTTCCTCGGTGAATTGCCATGTATAAATGCCTAAATCAAACAAATCCAGACTCATCAGTTTAGGCGCATCTTTAGGCAGTTCGCTCATATACCAGCCCAGGGCAAACATCACAAAAATACCAAGTGCAATGAGCCAATGTAGAATAATCGCTGTCTTAGTGTAGCGTAAAGTACTTTGATTCATAGTAATATCCCAGAGTAAATAATAAGTGCTTATGTGACACGTGCTACAGCAGATTGTTGCACGCAGAGGCAATATTCTAATCGGTAACTTAAAGTAAAGGAAAGCGTCATGCGAATTCTAATGATAATCATGAGCATGTTTGCACTGATGGGCTGCGCGCATGGCCAGGCCGCACACGATGCCTTTACAGTCGAGAATGCGGGCGATGGTATTTACGTACATCACGGCGTACATTTGGATATTGATGATGGTTACCAGGGCGATATCTGCAATGCTAGCTTTGTAGTGGGCAGCAAAGGCGTGGCGGTGATTGATACCGGCGGCAGCCTGAAAGTGGGCAAACAGCTGCGCGATGCTATTCGCAAAGTGACACCGCTCCCGGTGTTGTATGTCATCAATACACACGTGCACCCGGATCACATCTATGGCAACGCGGCTTTTCTTGCAGACAAGCCTGAGTTTATCGGCCATGATAGATTGGCCACCGTAATGGAGTTGCGCCGAGAGCAATACGCCAAACTGAATGCCAGACTCCTGGGTGAGGATGCCAAAGGCAGTGAGCTGGTTAAACCTACGGTGAGCGTTAAAACAACGCTGGAGCTGGATTTGGGCGACAGAAAACTCATGCTGACTGCCCACCCGGTTGCACATACGAACACCGATGTTTCTGTGATGGAAAATAAGACCAGCACTTTATTTGCAGGTGATTTGCTGTTTATCGAACGCACGCCTGTGCTGGAAGGCGACATCAAGGGACTGATTGCTGAAATCGAGAAGCTGAAAAGCAGCCCCGCAAAGCAAGTCGTACCAGGCCATGGGCCGGTGACCAAAGACTGGATTAAGGCACTTGATGATGCGCAACACTATTTGAATGTGTTGTTAACGGATATTCGTGCCAGCATCAAAAAAGGTGAGAGTATGGAGTCCGCGATGAGTAGCGCCGCCGCAACTGAAAAAGGTAAATGGAAATTATTTGATATTGCCAACAGGCGCAATGTGAATACGATTTACCCGGCACTTGAGTGGGAATAGGAAAGCGGCTTGCGGCCGGCTTTCCTGATGTGCGGATTACTTCTTTTTAAGATTATCCAGGCTGCATGCCGTGAAAGGATTTAGATACAACATCAGCAAGCCGCCCGAAATCGCTAGATATTGTAGTACAGGCAATTTAAGAAGGAAGGAAATAATGATGGCATAAACGGCCATGAATATTGCGAAAAATTTGGTCTTGAAGCCAAAAAACAATGCCAAGCCACCTGCCAGCTGCACCAAAATAATCAATGGCGCAAAAATACCAGGTAAACCTAGGCTACCCAAGCCCATCTGATACTCTTGATAACCGCTAGGATTGGTAAAAAAACCGTAAATGAGCATTACAACCTGCAGTAAAAAAATCTGTGCGAGCAAAATACGCGCAAGTGTTGACAAATAACGTTGCATAACTAACCTTATGAATAGAGTTGACCAAAAATAATAGCCTGCATAATGCACCGAACCCGTTGAATCTGCAAGCGCATCTAAAACAATGACACAATTATCCGAAGTTAACATCAAACATGTCAATTGGCACGAAGCTGAAAATCTTTTGCGGGAAGTAAGAACGCAAGTGTTTATTCAGGAACAGCATGTACCGGTTGATCTGGAATGGGATGGCTTGGATAAAAGTGCCAGCCATTTGCTGGCTATGTTTGAAGACCGTCCCGTTGCCTGCGCGAGAATTGTTGACTATAAAATTATCGGCCGTATGGCAGTTCTCAAGCACTGGCGCGGCAAGGGACTGGGTACTGCTCTGCTACAGGAGGCGATTAAGCTTTGCAAACGGCAAGACAGCAAAGCAATTTCGTTGTCTGCGCAAACACATGCGATCGATTTTTACAGCCGGGCGGGATTCAAGGTGGTAAGTGGTGAATACATGGATGCCAATATTCCGCATGTAGATATGCTGCTGGCGCTTGCAGATTAAGTTTAAGGATTAAATTGATACTAGCGCCAAGCATTTGGTAAAATAATGTTTTAATTATTGAGAATCCCAAGAGAATATTATGTCAAAAATCATTTTCAAAGCTGGCGAAGCAACTGTATTTTCAGAAGGTAAAGACGTTACTGCTGCAATGCCGGAAATTTTAATCGGCGCAGTCGATGGCCCAGTTGGTCAAGCATTTGCCAACTTGATGGCGCAAAGCAAAGGCCACACTGCGATGTTTGCTGTGCGCGATATCAACCAGCTAGTGCGTCCAGTTTGTATGACTGTGCCAAAAGTGACTTTGAAAGGCAGCACTGATGTAGGTTTGTTTGGCGGCGTGGTACAGGCAGCCACAGCAGATGCGATTTTGGATTGCGTGATTGAAGGCATCATTCCTAAAGACCAAGCGAACGATTTGTGTATCATCAGTCTGGTTTGGATTGACCCAGGCTGCATTGCGCTAGAAAAAGAAGGCAAATTGGACAAGGCCGATATGTACAAAAACAACTACGATGCGACAAAATTGGCGATCAAACGTGCATTGAACGACGAGCCAAGTATCGATGAACTGATTGCTAATCGCCATAAAATCAAACACTGCATGTGGGAAGATTCTTGGGATCAAAAGTAAGCTGGGAACAAAAATAACATAACTCTTGCCAAAGTGCCCAAAGGTTTTTACTATAAACTAATAAGATAAAACTTGGAGGGCATATGGCAGAACGTAATGTATGTATGGAAGCGTTCGAACGGCTTTGTGAGGACGTGAATGCAGACAAGAAATCCGCGATTGATGAATCAGATTACTGGCTGTTCGAGTTGGGATTTCGATCTGCAATAGAGGAACTGTTGAGCATCGCGGATACCGGTTCGCAAAGCCGGAAATTTGTATCGCCGCGCTTTCAAATGCTGGCAGATAGAATCCTGCAGTCCCGGATGCATTAAGAAAAAAGCAGCTCAGGCTGCTTTTTTCTTTTTTAGATTCAGTAAAATTTTTCTAACCGGGGTGGGAATGGCTGCATGGATTGCCTCATCAAGCCCTATCCATAAGGTGTTTGGTGCACTCGGCTGGTTGCCTGTTTGAATCAGCACCGGTTGAATGTTCAACTTGAAATGCGTAAATGTGTGTGTGAACTTGGGCAGCATCTGCGCATTATCCGGCGCGGCATCAGTTTCCGGAAAACTCCATAAACCACCCCAAATCCCGGTATTGGCGCGCTTCTGCAGCATCACCTCGTTAGCATGGAGGTATAACAGCATGATTGTGCTGCGCTCGGGCAGCGTTTTGCGCGGTTTAGGCGTGGGTAATGCCTGCGTTTGCTGCAGTGCATGCGCCTGGCATGTCACCATTGCCGGACATGCCTCGCACCGAGGGCGTGAACGCACGCACAGTGTGGCGCCCAAATCCATCAGTCCTTGCGTATATGCGCCTGCTTCTTCATTAGGGTTTTCGCGGCTGGCAATTTCCCACATCTCTTTTTCAATGTTGGGTAAGCCGGGCCAGCCTTGAATCAGAAAATGCCGCGCAAATACACGCTTTACATTGCCATCCAAAATCGGCATCGGCAGGTTAAACGCAAAAGTGGAAATGGCAGCAGCAGTGGAGCGGCCAATGCCAGGCAGACTTAAAATGTCGTCGAATTGTGTCGGGAAATTTCCTGAAAACTCATCTACGATTTTTTGTGCGGTATTGTGCAAATTGCGCGCACGTGAGTAGTAGCCAAGTCCGCTCCAGGACTGCAAAACTTCTTCTTGGGTGGCTGCTGCAAGTGCAGCAATGGTAGGAAATCGCCGCATAAATTTAGTGTAATAACCAATAACGGCAGCCACCTGCGTTTGCTGCAGCATGATCTCGGAAACCCAAATGGCGTAAGGGTCTGTAATATTTTGCCAAGGTAAATCATGGCGGCCGTGCAGCTTTTGCCAGGCAATAATCTTGTCAGCAAAAGCTGGCATAGTTAAAATTTGAGCAATTTTTTGAGTTTCTTTTCGGCTTTTTCTTTGGCGATTTCTTCGGCAGACTTTGGCTCCTCTGCGGGCGCTGCGGGTTGTGCTGGCGCAGCCTCGGTACCAGTAGGTGTTGTGGGTGCAGGGGCTTCGGTGGCTTTTTTCTTGCCTAACAAGCCTTTAAGCGCTTCTGCTTTGTCGCCGCCGCCAATCAACTCTTTTACGGCAGCCCCCTTTTCGCCCCCTACTTTATCCAGCAGTTTCGATTGTGCCAAGCCAGAAGCGATTGCAGTAAAATCCATGCCATATTTGGGATTTGCAAATGTGCCGCTGATTTTAATGGGAATGGGGATTCCGCTCAGCTCATCAAGATCCGCACCGCCCTGGCCTTTAAGTGATTTTACAACCGTAGGTTTAGCAGTGTAGTTGATTTTTTCATTGCCAATGTCTATGTCGCCACGGCTATCGCCTTTGGCCAGACGCAACACAGGAGCTTTCATCGCTAAATCCTCGTTATGCGCAACACCGTTTTTAATATCAAACGTAGCGGTGAGTTCACTAAAGTCGGTTTTCTTGGATTTATCGGCATCTGCCTCTTTGGTTTTAAACACATTCACTTTATTTTTAAGCTCGCGAATGCTGCCTGCAATATCCACGCCCTTTAGCGCGCCATCTGCCACATTAAGCGAGGCATTGCCCAGTAGTCCTTTTTTAAGCGCGCCTACGCTACTGCCTTGCGTCGTCACGTCAATATTGACAGTGCCGGTGCCGGAAAGCATATCGTTATTAATCGCATCCACCATCAGCGGCCCGATCGAAACGCCTTTCATGGATTGCTTAAAGGCGATGCTGGGTGTTGCACGTGCATCTACCTTAAGCATGCCGCTCATGCTGCCTTGATACAAGTTGGCGGCAAACGGCGAAACTGTCACCAGCCCGCTATCCGCTTTAAGTCCGATGTTGACGTTCTGGGTTGTCACATTGGCAAGCTTCAGCCAGCCGATTTTCGCGTCGCCAGACGCGTTAAGCTTTTTTAGCGCACTCAGATCGATCGGCGTATCGGCAGCGCTTTTTTCGGCCGGCTTATCACTTTTGGCGATGTATTTATCTGCATCCAATTTATCGACGTTCACGTTAAAGCTGTAAATCGGGTCGTTAAACCTTGTGATGCCAATATCAGCGTGAATTTGGCTGTCATCAACCTTGGCAGCCAGCGGGCTTAAGTTTAATTTCTGGCCGTCTGCTTTTAAATCAATACGGATATTGGATGCTTTGGTTTTGCCGTATTTAAGATTGCCAATCCGAATGGAGCCGTCCGCATTCAGGGCTTTAAGCGCGCTTAAATCAAGGGGTTTGTCTGCATCTTTTTTAGCATTTGCATCGGCTTTTACATATTTATCGACATCCACGTGATCAATGTCCAGATCAAAGGTGTAAAGTGGTTTTGCGAAGTGGCTGATGCCAAAATTACCTTTAATCCGGCTATCATCCACCTTTACATTCAAACCGCTTAAGGCCAGTTTTTCACCATCCGCCTTTATGCTGACATTCAGGCCTGAAATACGGTATTTGTCATATGCAATGCTGCCTATATTGAGCTTGCCGTCCAGGAACATGTTTTTAAGTGCAGACATGTCCACAGGCTTTTCATTGGCTTTGGCAGGCGCGTCAGATTTTGCCAGCAGTTTATTTAGATCCAATTTATCTGCATTCAGGTTGAATTTAATGTTGGGCTTCTTGAAGCTGCTCACAGCAACGTCGCCGTTAAGCTTGGTTTCAGCAATGTTTAGATTAAACTTGCTGTTAGCAGTTTCGTTCTTAATATCGGCATGAGCGCCTAAATTAAATGTGCCTTTCATGCTGCCATTTGGCAGGTTGGGGTCTTTAATATCCAGATTGCCTGTTAGTTTTGGAATATCAAATACCAAATTTTCGAGGTTGCCGCTAAATGGCGAAGAGAAATTGCCGGTGATGATGCGCTTACCTTGCACGGCAGATAAATCACCCGTAATGCCGCTGCTTTGCAGGGCTTTGGGTGAACCCTTCATGTCGGCCAATACCATGTTGGCTTTAAAAGTTTCACCTGACTTTTCCTGGCCTAAACTAACTGTTACTTTTTTGCTGCTTACTTCATCTTTCTGGATAGTGAGCGCCGGAGCGTAAAGGTCGATGCTTTGTTTAGCGCCATCAAACAAGCCGGAGGCTACAAATTTCAAGTCATCCACCAGAAATTCCATCACCTCCGGCTTGGCGTCTACATCGCCGCTGGCCTTAATATCCATGCTTTTACCGCTTAGCATGTCGCCCACGATATGGCTATCTAAGCCCTTGACTTTAAAGTGCTTGGTTTCCGGGTCTATCAGGAAATTGCCTTTAAGATTGATATTGGCGGCTGTTTCCGGTTTGTTTGAAGTAAGCGTAAAGTTTGTGTCTAGATCAACGGGTTCAGCCAAGGCGATATGGCCGGATTGCATATTAAATCTGGTGACGTTATAAGTCGCCCCTGTGGCTTCATCCGTGTATTTCACCTCGGAGTTGGTGACATTAACGCCATCAATATCAAATTTAATTTTGGTTTCTTCTTCGTCTTTGCTAAGCAAGTCATCAAAATTGGTGGTGCCGTCTTTGTATTTGATGATATTGGCTTTTGCGCCATCTACATAGACAGTATCTACCACCAGCTCCTTTTTAAGCAAAGGCATTACGGCAAGTGCGACTTTTACGCTGTTGACCGAGGCGAATTCTTTGTCAGACTTGTGTTCAGAGAGAGATAATTTGCCGAGGTCGGCGCCGATTTTTGGCCAGAAACTTAGTTTGATATCGCCATCGATATGCAGTGTGCGCTCTTTCTTGTCTTTGACTAATTTAACGATTTCGTCTTTGTAGTCGTTTGGGTTGAATGTGGCAGCAAAATAGCCGGCAATCATCAGTACCAAAACAATAATGCCACCAATGCCGTAAAGCGCATATTTGATTATTTTATTCATTGCTGCCTCGCTTAACTTGCTGAAATTTCTTTGAGCCTAGCTTAAGGAAATAGTTTACCAATAATAGGCCAGCACTGCCAAACCAAAGATAATGCGATACCACGCAAACACCGTAAAATCGTGGTTGGCCACGAAGCGAATAAGCATGCGGATGACGAGCAAGGCCGAAACAAATGCGGTGACAAAACCGATAAGGAAAATAGGCAAATCCGCCGCGCTCAAAAATTGATAGCTTTTCAGCAAATCAAAACCGGATGCTGCAAACATAATTGGAATTGCCAAAAAGAACGAAAACTCAGTCGCCGCATGGCGGTCTAGGCCCGCCGAAATGCCGCCCAGAATGGTTGCCCCGGCACGTGATACACCCGGCACTAGCGATAGTGTCTGTGCGAGGCCGATTTTAAGCGCTTGCAGTGGCGTAATGTCATCAACGGTTTTGGTGTCACCGTGTTCCAGATATTTTTCTATCAGCAAAATCGCAACGCCGCCGACGATGAGGGCACAAGCCACGGTGAACGGTGCGAATAGATAGAGTTTGATCTGCTTATGAAACAGCAGCCCCACAAAAGCCGCCGGAAAGAAAGCTAAAGCCAGATTGATAAAAAATCCGCGTGATGAAGTTTGATCTCGCAGGTGAATGATTTTGTCAATCAGACGTTGGCGATATTCCCAGCAAACCGCCAGAATCGCGCCAAGCTGGATAATGATTTCGAATACATCACGCTTCTCTTTACTTAAAAAATTAAGCAAATCGCCTGCGATAATAAGGTGGCCTGTGCTGCTGATGGGCAGGAACTCGGTTGCGCCTTCCACCAAGCCCATGATGATGGTTTTGATGACTAATAAAATATCCATGCCGCATTCTACCAAACAAAAAGGGCGCCAATGCGCCCTTGCGACGATATTCCTCGATTTATTTCAGCATGCCTAACACAGTGCTTAGCAAATTACCTGAGTCGGCTTCTACTTCGCCGTTTGGCGTCATTTTATCAATCACGGTCGGCAAATGTTCGGCGATTTGTGCGCTTAAGGTTTCCGGTGAAATGCCGAATTTTGCGGCCATCTCTGCAATAGCACCGTTACCCAAAACGCTGGAAAGCTGGTCAGCAGAAATAGGTATATTTTCGCCTTTACCAACCCAGGAGGCAGCCTGTTCAGCTAAGCCGCCTTCCTTAAACTTGTCCAGAATTCCAGTTAAACCGCCATTCTGATTAAACATGTCCAAGGCAATTTGCGCCATACCGCCCTGCTCTCCACCTAATTTTCCAAGCAGTGATCCTGCGATGCTGTCTAATAAACCCATATGATTTCCTTATTATTAATCAATTAAAAGAACGTTTAATGACTAAAAGCGTTCATCCGTCCGTAAATAACGCCACTGACCTACGGGAAGTTTACCCAGTGTAACACTTCCGATACGAATGCGCTTTAAGCCCACCACATGCAAGCCCACCATTTCGCACATGCGGCGAATCTGGCGTTTTTTGCCCTCACGTAATACAAAGCGCAGCTGATCTTCGTTTTGCCAGGATACTTTCGCGGGCTTAAGTTTTTCGCCATCTAAGCTCAGGCCAAAATTGAGGCGCTTCAGGTCGGCATCGCTAAGCTCGCCCTGCACTCTTACCAGATATTCTTTTTCAACGCTCGAATCTTCACCAATCAAATGGCGGGCGATACGGCCATCCTGAGTGAGCACTAACAAACCTGTGGAGTCAATATCCAGGCGTCCGGCAGGGGCAAGGCCATGCAAAACCCCGCGCTGGAATTCTTTTGGCTCACGTAAATCCGGGTCATCCAACCACTCGTTATCCGGGTGTATCAGCACTATCGCCGGTTGGTAGCCATCCTCCGCCTGCCCGCTCACATAACCTACCGGCTTGTGCAGAAGGATAGTCACATTTTCCGCTTGGTGCTCTTTGGCATAACCGCTAATCACAATCTCGGCATCCGGCTTAATGCGCGTACCCAATTTGTCGATAATCACGCCATCCACTTTCACCCAGCCGTTCACAATCCACTCATCCGCTTCACGGCGCGAGCACAAGCCCCGCTCCGCCATCACTTTTGAGAGTCTGGGCAAATCACCACTTACGGGCGAAGATTTATACGCCGCTTTTGCTGCTGCGCCATATTGCGGCGTAGTAGCGGCATCGTAGCCATCGCGCGCTTTGCCGCCACGGCGCGGCGCTTGGCGATATTGCGGTTCGTTTATATCAGGGCGTGGTGCGGTGCGTGTATCTATGCCAGTGGGTTTTGGTTGCTTGGGTGTCGAATGAGCTTCCAAATCGCGCGGCTTGCCATCGAAGCGATGATTGCGTTGGGAGCCCGCAGGTTTAGTCACATTCACGTCATTCCCGCGCAGGCGGGAATCTATTTTGGGGTTTTCAGCCCTAGGTTCAGCATCTTGCTCGCGAACAACAGGCTTCGGCGGCGGCTTTGTTCTGTCACGCATGGCCGGGTTAGCATGGCGCACCGGCGCCCTGCTGGCAGCAATTGAGTCACTAGGTTTTTTGGTGAGTTTAATCGTAGTCAAAATTTGGCTAACGCGTTTTGGGTGATGCAGCCATTTTAACAAAATTAAGCGGCAAGCCCTTAATTTTTCATCATTAAAATTAAAGCACTTGTTTAAATGGTGATAGTCAAAAGTTTGAGCCCTATTTAGGGAACTAATCAGGGCTCGAACCCAATAAAAAAGCCAGCTAAGCTGGCTTTTAGTTAATAAAATTAAGCTTGTACTAGGTTCTCCAAGGGTGTTTAGGCATATTGCATTCACCACATCGAGTGGCGCCAGCAACAGCAACGATATGGTCATTTTCAACCGTATCTCCACTTACGCCAACAGCACCAATTAAGTTGCCTTCTTTATCTACAATTGGCACGCCACCAGGGAATGTAATTAAGCCATCATTAGAATGCTCAATGCCGTAAAGCGGTGATCCAGGAATGGATAGCTTTCCAATTTCGCCAGACGGCATAGCAAAGTAACATGCCGTTTTTGCTTTTTTAATGGCAATATCACTGCTACCCACCCAAGCATCGTCCATACGTGCAAACGCTTTGATGTTGCCACCAGAATCTAGTACGGCGATACACATTTTGACGCCAATCTCGACCGATTTTTTTACTGCGCTATCGACAATTTGTTGTGCTTCTTCGAAGGATACGTGCATTTAATTCTCCAATTTTTTGTGTTGAAACGAGGTTAAGTCTCGTTGTGGTTGTGGGCTAGGTTAACCCGATGAATTACTAAACGGTAAATATACTAGCAGTTAATTACGCTTTGAGGATTTGTTCTTAATTAAGTTTACTAGCACCTTGGGGAATAAAAAATTAAAAGCCAGCATAGCTGGCTCTTAATTGGCTAGTTAGAAGTTTTACACTTTTTGATACACTTCGCTACCTTTTTTCACAAACTCAATGGCTTTTTCCTGCATGCCTTTTTGCAGAGCGGCTTGTTCATCCATGCCCAGTTTGTCAGCGTAGTCGCGCACGTCTTGCGTAATTTTCATGCTGCAGAAATGCGGGCCGCACATGCTGCAGAAATGTGCTTGTTTAGCACCTTCCTGCGGCAGGGTTTCATCGTGGAATTCCTTGGCTTTTTCCGGGTCGAGACCAAGGTTAAATTGGTCTTCCCAGCGGAATTCGAAGCGTGCTTTACTCAACGCATTGTCGCGGATTTGCGCGCCCGGGTGGCCTTTTGCCAAGTCTGCCGCGTGCGCTGCGATTTTGTAGGTGATGATGCCTACGCGCACGTCTTCTTTGTCTGGCAAGCCTAAGTGTTCTTTTGGCGTTACATAGCAAAGCATCGCACAGCCGTACCAGCCAATCATGGCGGCGCCGATGCCGCTGGTGATATGGTCATAACCCGGTGCAATATCTGTTGTAAGCGGCCCTAATGTATAAAACGGCGCTTCGCCGCAATGTTCAAGCTGCAAATCCATATTCTCTTTGATGAGGTGCATCGGCACGTGACCCGGACCCTCGATCATGCATTGCACGTCATGTTTCCATGCTATCTGCGTGAGCTCACCAAGCGTTTTAAGCTCGGCAAACTGTGCTTCGTCATTGGCGTCGTAAATGGAGCCTGGGCGCAGACCGTCGCCTAAACTAAAACTCACGTCATAGGCCTTCATGATTTCGCAGATGTCTTCAAAATGCTCATATAAGAAGCTTTCTTTATGATGCGCCAAGCACCATTTAGCCATAATCGAGCCGCCGCGTGACACAATGCCTGTCATGCGTTTTGCGGTCATGGGGATGTACGCTAAACGCACGCCGGCGTGGATGGTAAAGTAATCCACACCCTGTTCCGCCTGCTCAATGAGCGTGTCGCGGAAGATTTCCCACGTTAAATCTTCGGCCTTACCATCAACTTTTTCCAGTGCCTGGTAAATCGGTACTGTGCCAATTGGCACCGGCGAGTTGCGGATAATCCACTCGCGGGTTTCATGGATGTTTTTACCAGTGGACAAATCCATCACGGTGTCGCCGCCCCAGCGCGTGCCCCACACCATTTTTTCCACTTCTTCGCTGATTGAAGAGCCCAGCGCCGAGTTGCCGATATTGGCGTTGATTTTCACTAGGAAGTTACGGCCAATGATCATCGGCTCGATCTCAGGGTGGTTAATGTTAGCAGGAATAATGGCGCGGCCGCGCGCCACTTCATCGCGTACGAATTCAGGCGTGATGACTTTTGGGATACTTGCGCCGAAATCCTGGCCTTTGTGCTGTGTCTGCAGTAGTTCGCTCATGTTCTCGCGGCGCTGATTTTCGCGGATGGCGATGAATTCCATCTCAGGCGTGATGATGCCTTTGCGCGCATAGTGCATTTGGCTTACGTTCATGCCTGCTTTGGCACGTAGCGGTTTGCGCGTGAGGTTAAAGCGCATTGCGGCGAGTTCAGGGTCAGTTTTACGCTGCTGACCGAACTCTGAGCTTGGGCCGTCCAGCTGCTCTACATCATTGCGCTCGGCAATCCAGCCAGCGCGAAGCGCGGGCAAGCCGTTGCGAATGTCGATTTTTACGTCAGGGTCGGTGTAAGGGCCGGAAGTGTCATACACCACGACTGGCGGATTTTTTTCTGCGCCAAAAGCTGACGGCGTGTCGCTCAGGCTGATTTCTCGGAATGGCACGCGCAGGTCTGGACGCGAGCCTTCGATATAAATTTTGCGTGATTTGGCAAAAGGTTTGGTTGCGCCTTCGTCTACCGAAGCGTCTGCGCTAACAAATTTGGTGAGGTTTTTATCAATGGCATTCATGGGTTGCATCCTTGCAGTGTAAACGTAGGATGCAGATAATCCGCATTCCCTACGGCGGCATGACCCGCATCAGGTTCAAAGGGTGATTCTCACTGTTTTATAAGAAAAAACGCTTGATAAAACAGACCCCTAGCAATTGCTGAATTTACGCGAAAACGGCTTAAAAGGCAAGAAACCATTTTTAAGGAATACACTAAAGGCAGGCTTTAAAAAATCGTAAAATTTTAGGCATTTTTGATAAAAAATGTTATAAATATACTAATTACACAAATCTGACATAGGGTTAATCATGGTACTTATTGCAATTTATTACGCACTCGCTATTGCAGTACTTACACTACATTTCACAGGACATCTTGAGCGTTGGAATATGGAGTGGCTGGTGTTTGTCTTTGCTTTGACTGTTTTCCCGGCCGTACTTTATTTATAGCTTACCCGATTTATACCTAATCTCGTTTGGCAAACGGCGCGGCAAGCGCCGTTTGTTTTTTTAGCCCCATATTCACTGCTTTTGGCAGCACGCCATTCAGCCAGGCGAAAAACGATTGCGGCTGTCCAATAAAGACTTCCTGCTTTTCTTTTTCCAATGCGTTGACGACGATCTGCGCGACCTTCTCCGGTGCATCCATTTGGTTTCCAGACTTTTCCCACATGGCCACAGTTTTTGCGTCATTCATCGGGGTTTTAATTCCACGTGGTGCAACGTAAGTTACGCCGATATTGGTATCAACAAGCTCACGACGTAAGGCTTGAGAAAAGCCATGCACCGCGAATTTGCTGGCACAGTAGGTTGAGAAATGCGGGAAGCCAAGCGAGCCGAAGATGGAGCCGATAAACAAGAAATGCCCTTGATTTTTAGCTAGAAAAGTTGGGATGACGGCGCGTGCGAGCTGGATGGGCGCAGTGACATTAGTATTAACCATCTGCGAAATGCGCGCTTCGCTTTGGTCTTGGAACTGAATGAAATCCAGCACTCCGGCATTGTTGATCAGAATGTCGATGTCGCCCAATTTTTGTTTGGCTTCATCGGCAACGCGCTGGGCGGTGCCTGCAACATCAAAGTCTGCTTGAATATAAACCGCTTTACCGCCCGCGTTTTCGATGCGGATTTTGAGCGCGTCCAGTTTTGATATATCGCGTCCGGCCAGCGCTAATGCTGCGCCTTTTTCGGCCAATAACATGGCGATGTGTTGGCCGATCCCACCTGTTGCGCCGGTGAGTAGTATGCGTTTATTAGCAAGATTCATGTGGATTCCTTAAAGCATGGTGCGTGCTTCGATGTCTCTGAATATATCACCATACAGCTTGTAGAAGTTTTTGGCGCTATGTATCAGCATCGCCTGGTCCTCGGCATCGGTAATCTGGTTGACAAGACTCTCATAAAACGACACATGGCTAATATCCAGCGAGCCATGCGACAACAAATAACTGAAAGCCTTTTTCGGCAAATTCAGGCTTTGCATCAGTTTTTCACCTGCTTGCGTCGCAACCGCTGTACTGGTGCCTTCCAGCACCAATACCATGCCAAAAAAACCGATGGGATTGACGCGGTTGATCATGTCGTAGGCATAGGCGACCATCAATTCGGTAGCTTGGCTGGGCGCGTGGGCAGCCGTTTTGATTGCGTGCACCGCTTCTTTATCTGCACCACAAGTCGCGATGTCATCCAGCACCCATTCCTGATGCCCCATTTCCTCTTCAATATATTCGCCAATCGCGGTACGCAGCCATTCATATTTGCCTGGCAGACGGCCGCCACACGTCATCAGCAAAGGTGTGGTGTGCTTTACGTGGTGATACGCTTGCGTTAGAAATGCGATATAGGTTTCTAGTGAGATTTTGCCTTCTGCGCCTTGTGTAATCAGCGGCAAGCTCAATAGTTCTTTGCGTTCCGCTTCTGTTGCTTTGAGGAGTTCATCGTAAAATGTCATCGGTTTTAATCCTTATAAAGTACGTTAATTTTGTTCTGATAATGTTGCCAAATGATGTCGCGTTTTAAGCGGCCATTGGGGGTTAGCTGGTTGTTTGCAACATTAAAAGGGCTTTCTGTGCGTAGCCACTTACCAACACGCGCATAATCGGGCAGGTTTTGATTAATGGCTTTAACCGCAGCATCAATGTCATCATCAGCAACGTCAGATTTTGGTGTAACAAGCACTGTATTCCAGGGTTTTGCTTCGCCAAACAAACAGGCCTGCGCTATCTGAGGTGTGCTGGTGAGTTCGCGTTCTACCCATTCCGGAGAGACATTGCGGCCAAACGAGGTGATGAAAATATACTTTTTGCGGCCATTAATAAATAAATAACCATCTTCATCCAGATAACCAATATCACCGGTGTGAATAAAACCGTTTTCTTTTTCTATATTGCCTTCACCTGTATAGGCTAACAAATTGGCCCCTTTCACCAGGATTTCATTTTCATCAGAAAAACGGATAGAAACATGCGGCAAGGGCTTGCCTACGCTGCCAATTTTATTATGTTGCTTGGTATTTAACGCCACAACAGATGCGCTTTCAGATAAACCATAACCTTCAAATACCGGAAGTTTAAGTTTGGCAGCACGCTGCAATAGTGCTGGCGCTACATGCGCGCCACCCACTGCTAAAAAGCGTAAGTGCGGCAATTGGCTGGCCCCCGCCTCGCAAGCCGATACCAGTGCATAAAGCAGCTCAGGAATGAAAATTGCAGTGCTGGCTTTGGTCTGGCTGAGCGCTGCATGCAGTTTGCTCACGTCCAAACTGCTACCGCTTAGTCCAACTGTTTCGCTCGGCAGCAAGTAAGCAGTTGCACCAGCTAACAGTGTTGCATAAACACCAGCCACGTTTTCCAGCAAAGTAGAAAGCGGCAAGACGCAGAGATGCTGATCGTCACGTTTTAAATGGGTGACTGATTTAATTGAGTTCGCAACTTTCAACATGGCGTCTTTACTTAAGCACACACCCTTGGGTTGACCTGTGGTACCAGAGGTGTAGGTAATTTTTGCAGTGCCTTCCGCAAGTTTTTTTGACGGAGTTGATAAGTTGAATTGCGTGAATATTATGTTGGCAATTTGCAGCGTAGAAGTGCTCACTATCAGATTGTCCAACAAGGTGGTAAATCGTTGAGGATTATCTGTAATGAGTGCATCGACACCTGCGTCTGTAATCGCATGCAGAAGTTGCGCGGATGAAAAGAAAAGCGGCAACGGCACCAAGGGGATGTTGCATGCCATCGCCGCTAAATCGACGACCACCCATGCAGGATGATTATCTGCTGCAATAGCCAATGTAGGATAGGAACGGTTTTGATTAAGGTGCGCTTGCAATTGATGGATTTCCGCCAATAAGTCACCATAAGACAGTGCAATATCGCTGCCCTGCAAGGCAATATCCATGCGCCTTTCAAGCCCATGCTCGGCAAGTGTTTCAATCACCATAAGCAGATATTATAAAACTATTCGGCAATACCGCGTATCGCCACTACTTGCGGTGTGTGCTTGTAATAGCTACCCCACTTAGCTTGCTCTTCTGGTGATAATCTGGCCTTGTCCGCAGGGGAAAGCGGGTACACATCCCGCCCAGCCTTAACCAAGCCGTTCTGAAGGCTGTGGTGCGCAGTAGCTACACACCATTCAATACCCATATTCAAGCTGTGCCGAATGATATGTGCAATGAGTACGCCCGCATTACGTGGGTTAGCCACAGCCAAATTACCAATTTTAGTAATTTGATCGCGTGTAATCTGTTTACCGATGTGTTTGGAAATCAATGATTCGATGGGTTCGTCTAAATACTGCTCTAAAAATAAAGGGCCATCAGATGCTTTTTTCCAGCCGAATGCTGCCATTAGCACGCCATTGCTATCGCGTAGCGCTACTAAATGCGGCATAAAAAGTGTGATTTCAGCATCATAAGCACGCTTAAAAACCGCATGGATAAAAGCCTCCACCTCTGCACGAGCCGGATCGCCAATGTCGACAGTGCTCGCAGTGATTTCACTGATTTGATAACACTTGGTTTTCACAAATTCTCTCAGTTGATACGCTGCTTCAGCTCGATATATGGGTTGATGTTGAATATGGTAATTAAGCATGTATTCGTCCAAATAGTTATTACTGTTTGGATATACGCAATCAATATGCCAGAAAAATACTTAAGCAAATTCAATCACTTATTTTAAGGCGGTATACAAAAGCCTGCAATTTATACATGCAAAGAATAACAATCGTGCAAAATTTGCAGTGCTTATAGGTGTTTTACAGGATAAAAAAGTTTTTACCAATAATTAAAAAAATCATATAAAACAGTAGATTATAAAATATTCGAACATCGATTTCCAAGTTGGCATTGAAGTTGCAAACAAATCTGTAATTAAAATTTGCAAAAACTAGTCAATGCCTTCGTTTGATCAAAGCTTCACCTTACAACATGTCGGGAAAAACTTTTATTTACCAAATGTTATTGGCCTATTGTTAACTGCCTATTTTTTAATGTTTATCTATCCAGCAACTGGTTTGGACAGATTCTTGATCGCACCTTATTTTGATGTCGTCACACAAAGTTTTCCGCTTAAGCACCAAGCTTTTTTAGAAAACTTCATGCACTCAGGCTTGAAATATTGCATGATATTTATCGCACTAGCCTCTTTGTTGGCGGGTTTGCAGGCCAATGCCCATGCGGATTCCAGAGCATCTATTTTTAATAAATTTATTGGGAATCATCAAAAACAATTTATTTGGGCGTTCGTTGGTATGGTGGTTTCTACCAGTGTGGTTTCATTTTTAAAAAGTGACAGTATGCATGCTTGCCCAAATGATTTGACCATTTACGGCGGCAATTTACCTTTATTTGCGCTGTTTGAACATTTACCCAAGGGTGTTGCGAAGGGACATTGCTTTCCCGCAGGGCATGCCAGTGGCGGCTTTGCGCTGATGGCATTTAGTTTTTCATTTCGTGATGAAAAACCTAATTTTGCGGCTGCGATGCTAGTGCTTGCTTTGGTGTTGGGCTTTAGCATGGGGTGGGCACAAATGATGCGCGGCGAGCATTTTTTGTCGCATAACTTGTGGTCAGCTTGGGTGGTTTGGCTGGTGTTATTTGTGCTGTTTGTAATTAAAAAAGCAATTGAGAAAAATTAAATATGTTATTTACAAATGTTTTACAAAAGTTAGTTGCGCCTTTTAAGCAATTATCAAACCAAATGCGCGGCATTCTGCTGGTGACAGTTTTTATCATGCCGACAGGCAATTTGGCGCTGTTTGGCAGAATTCTAGAAATATATCCGCCTCAGTTGCACAATTTGCCATTTTTGATGTCGTTAGCTTTATTTTTTAGCATATCAACTGCAATTTTCTTTTTGACGATATGCCATGGCAAAGCGACACGCTGGGTTTTAGCCGTATTTTTAGTCATTGTTGCGCTGGCCGCTTATTATATGGATCACTATAAAGTGATTGTCGATATTGTGATGATAGACAATATCATTCATACCGATTCAAAAGAACTGGCCGGCGTACTAAGTTTGGGTTTGCTGTTTAGAGCTTTATTTTTTGGCATTATCCCTGCTTGGCTGGTGATTAAGTACTTTCCAAAAAATGAAAATACACTTTCGGAATTCAAATCTAGATTACCTATATTGGGTATATTGGTGTTGTCGATTGTTTTGCTTGTTGTGCCATTTACTGCAAGCTATGCATCGTTTTGGCGCGAGCATAAAATCACGCGTTTTTATGCGAACCCTACCTACTCAACTTATTCAGTTATTAAATATATTACCCAGCAATTAAATATCGCAAAAATTGGGCCATTACATGCCATTGCCCAAGATGCTGTATTTGTCGGGCCAAATCCAAGAGCTGAATTGATGATACTTGTGGTGGGTGAAACTGCGCGAGCTGATCGCTTCTCGCTTAATGGCTATCATAGAGAAACCAATCCTTTGCTAGCGAAGCAGGAAGTCATTAGCTTGAGCAATGTCAGTTCATGTGGCACATCAACAGGGGTATCTGTGCCCTGCATGTTTTCTGCTTTGCCGCGTGCTGAATATGATAAAGAAAAAGCTTTGAATCAAGAAAATGCCTTGGATGTGCTGGCTGATAACGGTGTGGAAATTTTATGGCGGGACAATAATTCTGATTCAAAAGGCGTGGCTACCCGAATGAAATATGAAGACTTTAAGAGTCCGACATTAAATCCAGAATGTGCTGGGGAGTGCAGAGATATAGGCATGTTAAGTGGCCTAGATGCATATATCCAATCCAGAAAAGGTAAAGATATTCTGATTGTGCTACACCAAATGGGTAATCACGGGCCAGAATATTACAGAAGATACCCTAAAGAATTTGAGCGGTTTAAGCCCATGTGCATGACAGGTGAGTTGCGAGATTGCAGCCAAGAAGAGATTGATAACAGCTACGATAATGCAATTTTGTATACGGATTATTTTTTGTCTGAAACAATTAACTTCTTAAAGAAATATGATGGTGATTATGCGACGGCTATGTTGTATGTGAGTGACCATGGCGAGTCGTTGGGCGAACATGGTTTTTACTTGCATGCAGCCCCATATATGATTGCACCTAAAGAGCAAACCCACGTTCCTGCAATTGTATGGATGGGTAAGCATTTTGATTATAAATTAGACCAACTCATGCCCTACAAGGATTATCCGCTAAGTCATGATGATGTGTTCTGTACCTTGCTTGTGGCGTTTGAGCTGAATTCAAAGACGTGTGAAGCCAAAAAAGATGTATTGAGGCAAAATCTAACTTTTACAGCCAACACCATACCTTCAAGTGCGCTTTAATAAACCTATTGGCATTGAAGGTTTTCTGGCGAATTTGCGGTGATCTGGTCGTTATCAATCCATAATATCGGCTTAACACGGCTGTCCGCAAGGCACGCATCCACATAACCAATCGCATAGGGCGTTTGGGCTATGTAGCGTAATACGGCTTCTTCGGAATTCACGCTGTAGGGTGGTTGTATGCCGTTAAAATAAAGTCCGTTCCAATAATCAATCTGCATTTTGGGCAAGCTACCCAGCACACTTTGCGAAAACCGGCTTCGAAATGGATGCTCTGTATGCAGGTTGACTGGCAAAATACGTTTGCCGCTTGGCCAATATAGTTGTTTGCGCAAGTAAATCAGCTTAAGGCTGTTAGGCGTGAGTTTCAGGTTGTCTGTAGTTTGTTGCGCGGAAACCACTACTGCCAATATGGGAACATGCTCTTCTGCCCTTGCTGATAGGGCGCAGAAACAGATTAACAACAAAGCAATTTTTCGTATTTTCATTTTAAGCAATCGTTAAAACAAAAATGCATAACTTGCAATAAATCCACGCGGTGCTTCGGGCTGGTTGCCGCTGCCACCAGCAAATTCCAGCTTGAGCAGCTGGGTAGGTTTGACGCGCCAGGTCGCACCGGTTAGCCAGCGTTCCGAGCTGCCTTCTTTTGGGCGTTGCAAGGTTTCAAGCCGGGTGAGCCAATACCAGTTGTTTAACCCCAACGCATTAAGCGGCACAGCGGTTTGCAAATATGCGCCACTTCCTCCATCGCCACCGTTTGAGGTGAATCGGGCGAAGCCTTCGCCGCTTAATTCGACTTTCCCAAGTTGTTTGATAAAATCGAGCCCCAGCATGCGATAGGTTTTATCCTGCCCGCCTAGTGCCTTGATATCATTTTCCTCAAACGAAAGCAGTGAGATGCCAAAATTCCATTGTTTGCTTATAGCCAGACGCGCGCCGCGCACATGCGCAAAGGGCAAATCAAGACTGTCTTTCTCCTGATCTTCTAGCACCTCGGCAAACAGCATGTAATCAATCGCATAATCATTCACGGGCATACTGCCATGCAGCATTAGGCCATTGGTGGCGGTGGGAAAAAGCCGATAGGTTGCCAGCGGGCGCGTGCTGGTCCATACCAGCGGGCTGGCATGCAGCAAATTCCAGCGGCTATTGGGCGTTAAAAAGCGCCCCATACGCAGGTTCATGGTTTCAGAAATGTTGTAATCGAGATAAAGCCGCTCCAAATCGAGATGTGATTCTTTGCTGTGAAATTTACGGTCATCGTTCCATGATAATGGTCGCTCGAGTTCAAGTTCGCCAAAAAAACTCCAGCGGCTATCGCCGTTCCATGTCAGCAATAAGCTCACCTCGTTAATTGTCGCCTCGGCGTTTTCATCTCTGTGTAATGTGATTCCCGCGCTGGAGTAGCCGCCCAGCCTGAATCCGCTCCATAAATTGGCTGCTGACGCTTCTTCAGCAAATACCGGCTTGCACAGTGCGAACAGGCTGGTTACACTGGCAATTGCGATGATTATTTTTTGCATATACACCTCGAATTCTCAAGCTTTAACGCGCCCTGATGCGCAGGCGATGACGTTAACCAGCTAGATTGTCGCATCTATTTCCTGATGTTAAAACAACTATCTATCCGACAATTGCTACTTCTGGCTTTTTTGCTGGCGGGGCTTTTGCCTGCGATGCTGGTGAGCTTTTTAAGCTTTTTCCAGGCCAGGGAGGCACTTAAAAAAGAAATTAGCCATGATATACAAGCGCTTAGCAGCACGGTGGCTAACGATATAGAGCGGGTGATGTTCGAGCGTGCGCAAAACGTGCATTCATGGAGCCGTCTAGCGGTAATGCAGGATGTACGGATTGGTGATGTTGATAAGCGTGTTTCGAATTTGTTGCAGGAGTTACAATCGGGTTATGGCAATGTATATCAATCGATTTATGTGGTTAATATGCAAGGTCAAGTTGTGGCGTCCAGTAATGCCATGATTATTGGCAAACAAATGTTGCCGGAAAAAAAGTGGGTGCAAATAAACCTGGCGAACAGCGTTGTGAGTCTTGCGCCGATTCGGCTAAACGTGCTTCCGATTTCCCAGCCGGTTATTGATATCAATACCAACCAGCCGACAGGCGTTCTGGTGGCAGAATTTAACTGGCAATTCATGCAGGATTTACTGAACAATGCGGTGAATAATTCTGCAGCCGCAGCATTACTGGACAGGCAGGATGGCTTGTTGGCCACCACGTCAGATTGGGAACAAATTCAGGCGGGACACGAAATGCAGGCCAGTGCGCATTTAAGCAACAAAATAAACCTGCAGGATTGGCAGGTGCAAATTAAAAAATTGCACTCGGTGGCGGTAGCGCCGGTACATCGCTTGGGATACGTCTTTTTGGCATTGCTAATTACCACCTTGATTTTAGCGGCCTTGCTGGTGACGCCGATTGCACAAGCCATCACACAGCCATTGTCCAGATTAACGCAATTTGTACGCGGATTTTCACAAAACCAGGCGGCGTTGCCGCCCAAGGCGGGGCCACCAGAAGTAAAAGAGTTAGGTATCGCTTTCGAGAAAATGATGCAGGATTTGGCTGCAACGCAAGCTAACCTTACACGTGCAGCCAAGCTGGCGGTGGTGGGCGAAATGGCAGCCGCCATGAGCCATGAGGTGCGCACGCCACTTGGGATATTACGCTCTTCAGCCGACCTGCTGCTGCGTGAACCGAAGCTCAGCAAAGAGGGTCACGAGGTGTTGGGATTTATTGTCAGCGAGACAGAGCGGCTCAACAAATTGGTATCCAGCTTGATCGATGCTGCACGACCGCGGCTGCCCGTGCTGACAACGCTTAATTTGACAGAGGTGGTTTCAAGTACAATTGCGCTGTTAGCGAATCAGGCCAAGGCAAAGAAAGTAAACCTGATTTTTAATCAGAATGATGCAATAGAAGCCCTTGCGGATCGAGACCAGATGACGCAGGTGCTGATGAATTTGTTGATGAATGCGATACAGATTTTGCCCAATAATGGCAGAGTGCAAGTAAATTTGCAGAGCAGCAAGGATTGCGTCAAGCTGGAGGTTCTGGATGATGGACCTGGGATATTGGCCGAAAATCAGGCGCAAATATTCGAACCGTTTTTTACGCAGCGCGCGGGTGGCGTGGGTTTGGGTTTGGCGGTAGTGCGGCAGATTGTGCTGGCGCATAAGGGGGATATCAGCTATCAAGCCAGCCCGTGGAATGGTGCGCAATTTACAATTACCTTGCCTAAAGCTCATTAATATGGAAAAACAAAAGACAATACTGGCCGTAGATGACGAACCGCATATGCTCCGCCTGCTAGAAATTAGTTTACGCCAGGCTGGCTACAAGCCTGTGATTGCGACAAATGGTCAGGAGGCGCTACAGGCAATAAATCAGCAAACAATCGATCTGGTGGTGAGTGATTTGCATATGCCAAGCATGAATGGCCTGGATTTGCTAAAAAATATTCGCCGGGATAACGAAAACCTGCCTTTTATTATGGTAACCGCACAAGGCGAAATTAAAACGGCAGTAGAAGCAATGAAGCTGGGCGCATCTGATTATATTTTGCGCCCGTTTGACCTGGAAACTCTGGAAATCGCCATTGCAAAAGCGCTGTCGATAAAACAACTTAAATTAGAAAATACTTATTTGAAATCAAGTGCCAGTCCCGTAGATGGCGACTTGATCGGGCAGAGCGCATCCATGCTGGCGCTCAAGCAGCTGATTAATCAGGTGGCGCCAGAAAGGGCGACTGTACTTATAACCGGTGAAACAGGTACAGGCAAGGAGCTGGTGGCGAAGGCCATTCACCAAGCCTCTCTCAGAAGAAACGCACTTTTTGTGGCGGTGAATTGTGCCGCAATACCAAGTGAAATGTTAGAGTCCGAACTTTTTGGTCATGAAAAAGGTGCTTTTACCGGCGCGCAAAAAGAGCGCATCGGCAAGTTTGAGCTGGCGGATGGCGGGACGTTGTTTTTAGATGAAGTGACCGAAATGCCGATTCATCTACAGGCAAAGCTATTGCGCGCACTCCAGGAAAATGTCATTGAAAAACTCGGAGGCAATAAACTTATTCCGCTGGATATCCGAGTAATTGCCGCGACGAATCGTGACCCGCTACAAGCGGTGAAAGACGGCAAGTTGCGTGAGGATTTGTACTATCGTCTCAATGTATTTAATCTGCAAGTGCCGCCTTTGCGTGAGCGGCAAGGTGATGTGACGCAATTGGCCGAGTATTTTCTGCAAAAAAACCATACGCAAATCACTTCAGAAGCATTGCAAAAGCTACAAACCTATACTTGGCCAGGTAATGTGCGCGAGCTGGAAAACGTGTTGGAGCGCGCCGCGATTTTGGCGAATAGACAAACGATTTTGCCACAGCATCTTCCCTTAGAAGGCGCCGCCAAAGACCTCGTAGATATTGGCTCCCAAGCTGAATTTTTAAATGATTTTTCGATCCCGGATGCAGTTGCCAATATCGAAAAACAGTTAATTTCACGCGCGCTTGCACAAACCGGTGGCAACAAAGCGCAAGCCTCTAAGTTGCTGGAAATCAGCGAACGCTCGCTGTGGAATAAGCTCGCGCTATATCATCTGAAGTAATTTAGCCTAAATTTAATACCAATTTTGCATGGCAGCAACAAGATAATCTGATAGTTGACATGTTTACTTAACATTGTTAAATTAACATCGTTAATATAAAATTTACTATGCCACCTAAACCAAAAACCGAAGCCGAACGCCAGCAGTTACGCACATTGATAATTGATGCGGCGCGTGAACTGTTTGTGTCGCGCGGTGTTGAAGCAGTGACCATGCGCGAAATCGCCAAGCGTATCGGCTATTCGGCGACCAGCATCTATCTGCATTTTGCCGATAAAGAGGCCGTGCTGCGCGCCGTGTGCGATACAGATTTTCTGGCGCTGGCAACTTCACTGAAAAATATCATGCAAATTGCTGACCCCGTAAAGCGCATGCAGGCGCTTGGGCAAGGCTATGCCGCTTTCGCACTGACACACCCCAATCACTATCGCCTGATGTTTATGGCAGCGCATGTGCCGCACGATCCGGCAGAATCAAGCCTGCAGCAAAACAGCGCTGAGCAGGATGCTTATTATCAGTTAAAAATGGTGGTGCAGGATGTTTATGATGCGGGCCATTTCAGGGCTGATTTACAGGATGTAGACCTGATCGCCCAAACGATTTGGGCAGGGGTGCACGGCGTGTGCTCATTACAAATCAGCATGGCCTGCGATAAATGGGTGAACTGGAGTGAAATTTCGGCGCGCCTGCAATTAATGCAGCAAGTGATGATGCGTGGGCTTTTGCGACAAGATGATACGAAAGTTATAACATGAAAAAAATAATGTCTTTTATCGCGTTGGCTGCGTGTTTATCGGCTTGTGAAAAACCTGCAGAACCACCGATGCCGCCACATCCGGCTCTGGTGGTGATTGCGGGGGAATCAACTGCCAGCGATGCGATGGTGCTGGTGGGTGAAGTGAAGTCACGCTTTGAATCCAATCAAGGTTTTAGAATTAAAGGCAAAATCATTGAGCGTAAAGTCGATGTGGGCAGCCTGGTGAAAAAAGGCCAGATTCTAGCGCGTTTAGATGCCTCAGACACCAATCTAAGCGCAGCGGCTGCGCAAGCGGATGTGCGTGCTGCAGAGGCAAGTTATGCTTTGGCAAAGGCTGAAGTTGAACGGCAACGGCAACTTGTCAATAAAAAGTTCATTTCGCAATCGGCGCTGGATAAATATGAAGCGGAGCTTAAAACTGCGGATGCTCGCGTGAATCAGGCCAAAGCACAGGCGGCGGTTTCTGGCAATCAATCGCGCTATACTGCGCTGGTAGCCGATCGTGACGGCGTCATCACGCAAATCCGTGCAGAACCCGGCCAAGTGGTAGACGCGGGTGAAATGGTCGCGCAAATCGTCGACATCAGGCAAATCGAAGTGCTGGTGGCGGTACCAGAGTCGCGCATGGCCGGGTTGAAAGTGGGCGATAGCGTGACGATAAAATTGTGGGCAGATCGCGAGAAAACTTACAATGGAAAAGTGCGCGAGATAGCGCCGGCTGCAAGCTCGGCCACGCGTGCGTTTGATGTGCGCATAGCGATGACTGACGCAGACGAGGCAGTTAAACTGGGTATGACAGCGGGCGTGCGGTTTGCGCAGACCGAAGCCGACGAAATCATAATTCCATCCAGCGCACTCACGCAGTTAAACGGTAAAACCAGCGTTTGGGTGATAAACACCAATGGAAATAAAAATAGCGGTATCGCCAATCCGCGTGAAGTCGTTGCAGGTCAATATACCGAAAACGGCGTCATTATTACCAGTGGCCTGCAGGCCGGTGAAATGGTGGCAATAGCAGGCGTGCATACTTTGATGAAAGGCCAAAAGGTGCAGCCAAAGATTGAGGTCACACCATGATCGAGAGTCAGTTGCAACCAGACCAGCCGACACTAGAAAAATCGCGCTTCAATCTTTCTGAATGGGCGCTTAAACATCAGACATTGGTGCTGTATTTCATGCTGATGCTCACCATATCGGGCTTTCTGGCCTACACTAAACTTGGCCAGTCAGAAGACCCGCCTTTTACCTTTAAAGTGATGCTGGTACGCACCAGCTGGCCGGGCGCGAGTGCCGTTGAGGTTGAGCAGCAGGTCACCGATAAGTTAGAGAAAAAGATTCAAGAGGTGCCAAACATAGATTTTTCCAGCAGCTATTCAAGACCTGGAGAGTCCATGATATTTATCGTGATTAAAGACGATACTTTATCAAAGGAGATTCCTGATATCTGGTATCAGGTGCGAAAAAAAGTTAGTGATATTCGGCATACGCTTCCCAGCAATATTGAAAGCCTGACTTTTAATGACGAATTCAGTGACGTCTATGGCAGTATGTACGCGCTTACAGGTGATGGCTTCGATAATTTTGCGTTAAAAAAACAAGCCGAAATCATTCGCGCCGAGTTATTAAAAACGCCCGATGTGGCCAAGGTGGATTTTTTTGGCGAACAGAAACAGCGTATTTATATCGAGCTCTCAAATGCCAAGCTGGCGACGATCGGCATCAGCGCCACAGAACTCATTAACATCTTGCAAGCGCAAAATGCCATGGTGAGAGGTGGCACTTTCGAATCACCCAAAGAGCGCATCCGTATTGAGGTTTCTGGCAGATATAACACTGTAGAGGATTTGCGTGAAATCAGGCTGCGTGTCAACAAACAGGACTTTAAACTCAGCGATGTGGCGAAAGTTTCCCGCGGCTATCAAGATCCACCGCGCGATTCTGTGCGCTACAACGGAAACGCAACCTTATTACTGGGCGTGAGTATGCGTGAAGGGGGCGACGTTATTGCGCTTGGCCATGCGCTGGATACAAAGATAGCACAGATTCAGCAGCGTCTGCCCATTGGCTTGAGTTTTGGCACGGTCACCTCGCAACCAAAAATTGTTGCGAATTCGGTAAGCGATTTTGTAAATTCACTGTCAGAAGCGCTGGTGATTGTGCTGGGTGTAAGCCTGCTGTCACTGGGTTTGCGCACCGGCATTGTGGTGGCGATATCGATACCGGTCGTGCTGGCGTCTACTTTTTTAGTGATGAATTTTTTCGACATTGGCCTGCATAAAATCTCGTTGGGCGCGCTGATACTGGCGCTGGGGCTGTTGGTGGATGATGCCATCATCGCGGTTGAAATGATGGCATCCAAAATGGAGCAAGGCTGGGACAGGGTCAAGGCGGCTTCATTTGCCTATAATTCAACCGCCATGCCAATGCTGACCGGTACGCTCGTCACCGTGGCCGGATTTTTACCCATCGCCACGGCAGCCTCTGCCACAGGCGAGTACACGCGCTCAATCTTTCAGGTGTCGGCAATCGCATTGATTATTTCATGGTTCGCGGCAGTGATTTTTGTGCCTTACCTGGGCTACCACTTGCTGCCGGATTATGCGCATGCGCCAAAGCCTTCAAGGTGGATGCTCTGGCTGAAAGAAAAGCTGAGCCTGATGGAGAAGGCTGAAGATAATCACCATCACGATATTTATAACACCAGGTTTTATCGTGCATTTCGCCAAATTGTCACTGCCTGCGTGTGCTTTCGTAAAACCGTGATCGCCATCACCTTAATCATGTTTGTATTGTCCATTGTTGGTTTTGGCAAAGTGCAGCAGCAGTTTTTTCCTGATTCCACCCGTCTGGAATTAGTGGTGGATTTACGCCTGACGGAAGGGGCTTCTTACCACGCAACCGATGCCGAAGTGAAAAAGCTCGAAGGCTGGCTGCAAAACTGGGATAGGCAGCATCAAGGCATTGATAATTTTGTGGCCTATATCGGCACCGGCGCACCGCGCTACTATTTACCGCTGGATATACAACTGCCACACCGCGCTTTTGCCCAGTTTGTGATTTTAAGCAAAGACCTGAAAGCGCGTGAGGCGCTGCGCAGCGACCTGTTAAAACTATTCGAGAATGACTTCCCCAGTTTGCGCGCCTCGGTATTACGGCTTGAGAACGGTCCACCTGTAGGTTTCCCAGTGCAGTTTCGCGTGGATGGCAGCGACATTCCTAAAATCCGTGAAATATCAAATAAAATCGCTGATATTATGCGCGCCAACCCCCATCTGGCTAACGTGCAGCTGGGCTGGGAAGAGCCAAGCAAAGTCATGAAAGTATCCATCGATCAAGCCAAAGCGCGTTTGCTGGGAGTAAGTTCAGTGGATATTGCCAACATTCTCAATGGTGCGATGAGCGAGTTATACATCACCGAATTCAGAGAGGGTAACGAGCGTATTGACCTGGTGGCGCGAGGTACTGAAATTGAGCGCACTCGGTTATCGCGCCTGCCAAATTTGATGATTAGCACGCAGCATGGTGCCAGCATCCCGCTTTCGCAAATCGCGACTATTTCATCAGAGTTTGAGGAAGGTGTCATCTGGCGGCGTAACCGTGTGCCGTCCATCACGGTGCGGGCGCATCTGCGAGGCAATATGCAAGCGCCGGTGGTGTCTGCGCAGATTGAAGAAAAACTGGGTGAGATCAAAGCTAATCTGCCATTGGGCATTTCGATTGAGACAGGCGGGGCGACGGAAGAATCCGCAAAAGGGGGGGCATCAGTTGCCAAAGGCGCGCCACTGTTTCTGGTGGCGGTGCTCACCTTGTTAATCCTGCAGTTGCAAAGTTTTTCACGTACTTTTCTGGTGCTGCTCACCGCACCTTTAGGCTTAATTGGTGTCACAGCAGCGTTGCTGCTGTTTGATAAGCCATTTGGATTTGTCGCCATGCTCGGTACCATCGCGCTTTCGGGCATGATCATGCGTAACTCGGTGATTCTGGTGGATCAGATCGAGCAGGACAAATCGAGCGGCCTGGAAGACTGGCAGGCAATTGTCGAATCTACCATCCGTCGTTTCAGGCCGATCGTATTAACGGCGGCGGCGGCTATCTTGGCCATGATACCGCTCACGCGCAGTGTATTCTTTGGCCCGATGGCGGTGGCAATTATGGGTGGCCTGGCGGTAGCGACTTTGTTAACGGTGTTGTTTTTGCCAGCCCTGTATGCCGCCTGGTTCAGGGTAAAAATGCCACAAACGGCCTAGAAGTAGGTATTAAAAACTGGTTTAATTTCAGGTTGTATGGCAAGTGCATAGGCTATAATCATTACAATTGTAAGGAACAGAATTTGTTATGACACAAACAATACAAAAAGATATGCTGCAAGAAACAACTAGACATAATATGCCTCGCGAAACCGCGAGATTTAATATGATAGAACAGCAGATTCGCACCTGGGAGGTGCTGGATCCAACCGTGTTACAACTGCTAAACGATGTGCCGCGCGAAAATTTTGTGCCCGCCGAATATCAGGGGCTTGCCTTTGCGGATATTGAAATCCCGCTTGGGCATGGGCAATCTATGCTCAGTCCGAAACTGGAAGGCCGCATTTTACAAGTGTTAAATGTACAAAAAATGCATACCGTGCTGCATGTGGGTACTGGCAGCGGTTATTTTGCGGCGCTGTTGGCTAGCCTTGCCAAGCATGTGATTTCAGTGGATATTTATGCAGACTTAAGCGTGCAAGCTGCAAAAAACTTGGCAGCGCAACATATTCAGAACGTGACTTTGGAAGTAGCGGATGCGATATCGGGCCTGCCTGCACATAAACCTTACGATCTGATTGTATACACGGGTTCTTCACCTGTAGAGCCGGCTGGGGTGCGCGAGCAATTAAAAATCGGCGGTGCCATGTTTATTGTTTTTGGGCAGGCGCCGGTGATGCAGGCCACTCTGATACATCGTATTTCAGAAACCGGTTTCAGGGAGGATGTGTTGTTTGAAACCTGTATTCCGGAATTAATCAACGCTCCGCAAGCGGAGCAATTCGAGTTTTAACATGACCATTGAGCGCCTTGTCTTCATCGTTTTTTTAGCAGTTTTGCCGTCAACGGCCTTACTGGCGGCAGAAGACATGCCATCGCAAACCAAGCCGCAATCCCTGATGGACATATACAATCAAGCGCTGGCGCATGATCCTGCCCTGGCTTCTGCGCTAAGCGCCAACAAGGCTGCGCAGGAAATCATTGAGCAAGGCAAAGCGTTGTATCGCCCCACAGTGAATTTTAATGCCAGTGCCAGCGCCTCTCAAACCGATAATAAATTTATTGGCACCGGTTTTAACCAGTTCAGAACCGAAGGCCGGCAAAACTTCGAAGGCTATAATTATGGCGTCGAAGCACGCCAGCCGATCTACCGCAAGCAGAATCTGGTGCAAATGGATCAAAGCAAAACCCAGGTCAGCCAGGCCGATAAACAGTATCATTTGAGTCAGCAAGAGCTGATTCTGCGCACGACCCAGGCTTATTTTGAGGTGCTGATCGCGCAGGATAAAATCGATTTGATTGCTGCGCAAAAAGCGGCCATTTTAAGCCAGCTCGAGCAGGCAAAAGCCACTTTTGAGGTAGGTACCTCCACTATTACCGATGTGAACGAGGCGCAGGCGCGCTACGATTTAATCGTCGCCCAGGAAATCGCGGCGGTGAACGAACATCAGATCGCCAAACGCTCTGTAGCGGCAATCACAGGCGAAGTGCCGGCTAAGCTCGCAACTGCAAAGACAGATATTCAAGTTAAGCAGCTTAGCCAAAGCATGCAGGATTGGCAGCAGGTGGCGGTGCAAAATAACCTCAACATTCAGATCCAGCAAGATGCGCTTAAGCTGGCCGAACAAGAGGTAGAGCGGACGCAGGCGGGCCATTTGCCTACTTTAGATGCGGTGGCAAGTTACACCAAAAACTATGCCAACGGCGGCACAAGCGGCGTGGGTAACGATCTTGATAACGCGACAATCGGCCTGCAACTGCAAATTCCACTCTATCAGGGCGGCGCAATCAGTTCACGGGCACGCCAGGCAGTGCTAAACAAGCAAAAAGCACTCGACGATATAGAAATAGCACGTCGCCAGGCCGATCTGGAAACGCAGCGCGCGTATTTCAATTTGAGCACGACCATTGCTCAGGTTAAGGCATTGGAGCAGGCCCTGATTTCCAGCCAGAGCCAGCTCGATTCGACTAAATTAGGCTATGAAGTGGGCGTGCGCACCAGTGTGGATGTGCTAAACGCGCAACAACAATTTTATTCTGCCAAGCGTGATTTACTGCAGGCGCGCTACAATTATCTGGTGAATATCATCCGCCTAAAATCTGCTACTGGCCTGGTGGGCGAGGCCGATGTGCAGGATATTAATCAGCAGCTGGTTTCGGATGCGCATTAATGCTTGCTAGCCAACAACTCAGCCAGCTTGTAATCATTGATATGCAAGTGAAGCTGGCTTCGGTCATGCCTGCAGAGGCACTGCAAGGCGCGGTTAGAAATTGTGGTGTTTTAGTGCAAGCCGCGCATTTACTGGCTGTGCCAACGATTCTCACTGAGCAATATCCGCAAGGCTTGGGCATAACCGTGTCGGAAATCAAGCTGCATTTACCAAACTGCAAACCGGTTACTAAAACGGCATTCTCAGCATGCGGTGAGCTCAGGTTTAGTCAGCAGCTGCATCGCGATAAACCTCAGATTATCCTGGCAGGCATGGAGGCGCATATTTGCGTACTGCAAACGGCTTTGACGCTGTTGCAGGCTGGTAAGCAGGTGTTTGTGGCGGAAGACGCCGTTATTTCGCGTAACCCCGCTAATAAGGCCAACGCGTTGGCAAGGCTGCGCGATGCGGGTTGCGTGATCAGCAATACCGAATCGGTCGTATTTGAATGGCTGGGTGATGCCAATCACGAGGCGTTTAAGGCCGTATCCAAACTGATTAGATAATCAACACCAGCGTGAACTGGAAACTCATATTCTTCGTTACGCTTATCAGTTACGGCGCATATCAGCATTTTTCACATCGTCCGGTTACGCATGGCGAAGGCGTCATAGCCAGCCATCTGCCGATACAAAATTCAATCAGTCAGACCAGCTTCAAGCTCAACGGCTATAGCATTACGCCTTTGAAGTCTTTCGAAATGGAAGCGCGCGTGTTGTCTGCAAAGAGCTATTCTATTGGCAGAGAGGCCGATCTGTCGCCCATAGATCTGGCGCTGGGCTGGGGCCCTATGTCTGATGAGGCCGTTCTTGGTAAAGTGGATATCAGCCAAAGCAATCGATTTTATTACTGGCATGTGGATGAGTTTCCGATTTCGCGTAGAGAAATTGAAATGAATAGCGCCAATATGCACATGATTCCAGCGGATGCCCGGATTGAGAAGATGTTGAAATCAGTGCGGCCGGGCGAAGTGGTCAAACTAAGCGGCTATCTGGTGCAGGTAAATGCCAGTGATGGCTGGCACTGGAAAAGCTCGCTTACCCGGGAGGACACCGGCAATGGCGCCTGTGAAGTGGTCTATGTAAAAGAACTTGTGGTGAGTTAGCGCAAGCACAATTTAGTGTAAATATGTTGCAATCAACTTCATCATACGCGCGGTCGCGCCTGTGGAGGCCTCACTAAAACGTAGCGCGGCCTGCTGCATTTTTTCACGTTTTTGCTGGTTATGCAGCAAGTACTGGATTCTGTCGCGCAGCTCTTCGGCGCTTTTTACCTGTATTGCCGCCCCTGCCCGCACCGCATTCTTTGTGGCATCAGCGAAGTTATAGGTGTATTTGCCAATCAGAATCGGCTTGCCCATGTTGGCCGCCTCAATCAGGTTTTGCCCACCATATTTCAGCAAACTGCCGCCGATAAAGGTGAAATCACACGCCGCATAATAGGCAAAAAGTTCGCCCATGCTGTCACCCAGCACAATCTGAATGTTTTTATCAATCGGGCCAACTAAGTTGCTGCGGCGCTGGTAAGTTAAACCGGCGTTTTGGATAATACTTTCTACTTCGTTAAAGCGTTGCGGGTGGCGCGGCACAATCACTGTTAAAATTTCCAAATCTTTTACCGCTTCCAGAATGCGTTTTTCTTCGCCTTCGCGGGTGCTGGCCGCAAGAAAAATTGTGCGTTCAGAACCAAACAATTGGCGTAGCTGCAAGCCTTTATCCACGCTATCTGCGGGCGGCCTCACGTCAAATTTCAGGTTGCCCGCAACGCTGATATTATTTGCGCCCAAGGCCTGTAATCTAGCAAAATCTTCTGCGGTTTGTGCGGCAACGGCACTAAGGCTTTGCAGACCATCGGCAGCCAGCTTGCCAAGTTTTGCATAACCTTTTGCGGAATTTTCTGACAGCCGCGCATTTAACAGCAGCACAGGAATTCTGTGTTTTTTGCATGCGGCAATCAGGTTAAACCAAAGTTCGGTTTCCATCAGCAGACCAATGGCTGGTTTAAAGTGCCTTAGAAAATGATTTACTGCAAACGGTAAATCATAAGGCAGGTAAACACGTTGAACGGTGTCCGCAAATAACTGCTCGCTGGTTTCACGTCCGGTTGGCGTGGTGTGCGTGATCAAGATTTGATGGTTTGGATATTGTTGCTGCAGCGTTTTAATTAAAGGTTCGGCGGCGCGTGTTTCACCTACCGAAACGCAGTGCAGCCAAACGACAGGCTTGCTCACAGGCGCGCTGTAAAAGCCGAAACGCTCGCCCCAGTGTTTTCTATAAGCGGGTTGTTTAATGCCGCGCCAAAGCAGTTTAGCCGGCACAAACGGCAGTGCCAAATACAGCAAAAGCGAATATAGAAATCGATTCATCGCACCATTTTCTCACAAAATGGGGCGGATGTTTTTGTTGCATGGATGCAAGCATAAACGACTAAATTTTGCGAGAAAAATAAATTTTAAATTTTATTTTTTTGGTAAGTAATCGCTCACCTTTCCCCAACCCGAATACTGGCCTTGTCTTCATAAGGGTTCACCAGAATGGTGCAAAAAATACATGTAAAAATAGGGTTGACGTCTACAAAATAAAGGCATAAATTTCTGCTTCACACACAATATGTTGTGTTTAGGTGAGAATTTTTCCACAAAAATATACGATTGTTAATATAAATCACATAGTTAGCAAAAACCGGGTAGTAGTGCTAAGTTTAAGACGTTAAAAATAAGGGGGTAAGGCATGCTAAAAGCAGTGGAAACAGCTATGAAATCAAAAGAGAATACAGAGGTTGAAATTCCGATTCAATCGGTGTCGCTGGATATTTGGGATAAGAAATACCGCTTAAAAACCAAAACAGGCGAACATGTCGATAAAGATATGGACGATTCCTATTCTCGCGTAGCGCGTGCTTTGGCAGATGTCGAAACAACAGAGGAAAAACGCCATGAGTGGCACGAAAAGTTTCTGTGGGCTTTGCGCCATGGTGCGATTCCGGCTGGCCGCATTACCTCCAATGCGGGTGCGCTGGAGCACAAACCGGCCACTTCTACCATCAACTGCACCGTCTCCGGCGTGGTGGAAGACAGCATGGACAATATTCTCGGCAAGGTACACGAGGCTGGCTTAACCCTTAAGGCCGGCTGCGGTATCGGTTACGAATTCTCTACCTTGCGTCCAAAAGGCGCATTCGTGGCAGGCGCGGGGGCCTACACCAGCGGCCCGCTCTCATTCATGGATATCTACGACAAAATGTGTTTTACCGTGTCATCAGCGGGCGGCCGCCGTGGCGCGCAAATGGCTACGTTCGATATTTCTCATCCTGACATCACCGATTTCATCAAAGCCAAGCGCGAAGCTGGCCGTCTGCGTCAGTTCAATCTTTCCTGCCTCATCACCAAAGAGTTCATGGAGGCAGTGAAGGCTGATGCAGAATGGAAACTCGCTTTCCCCGTGACTGAGAAAGAAGCCATTGTGGATGGCCTCAATGTGAATGATGACAGCCAGGTAGTTTGGCGCGAGTGGCCAGTGAAAGGTAAATACCTCACCAAGGCCGACGGCGTAGATGCGGGCAAAGTTGCCTGCCGCGTGTATAAAACCATCAAGGCGCGTCGTTTGTGGGATGTGATCATGTCCAGCACTTACGATTTTGCCGAGCCGGGTTTTATTCTGATTGACCGTGTGAACGAGATGAACAACAACTGGTTCTGCGAGAACATCCGCGCTACCAACCCATGCGGCGAGCAGCCATTGCCGCCTTACGGCGCGTGCCTGCTGGGCTCGGTCAACCTGACCAAATTCGTTAAAAAACCGTTCACTGATGAAGCGCATTTCGATTGGGCAGAGTACCGCGAGGTGGTGGGCATTTTCACCCGCATGCTGGATAACGTAGTGGAAATCAATGGCCTGCCATTGCAACAGCAGCGCGATGAAATCATGCGCAAGCGCCGCCATGGCATGGGCTATCTGGGCTTGGGCTCTGCGCTCACCATGATGAAAATGAAATACGGCGAAGAAGATTCCATCAAATTTACCGAGGAAGTCACCCGCGTAATGGCCGAAGAAGGCTGGAATGTGGGCGTGCAGCTGGCCGAAGAAAAAGGCCCGGCGCCGATTATGGATGAGAAATTCGAAGTGACTGCCGACATGCTGGCAAAACGCCCGGAGATGGCTGCAGACGGCATTAAGGTGGGGCAAAAAATTGCCGGCAAAGTGCTCATGGGCAAATATAGCCGCTACATGCAGCAGTTCCCAGAAGGTTTGCGCAACCAGATCGCCACTAAAGGGGTTAGATTCACGCACCACAGCTCGATTGCGCCGACCGGCACCATTTCACTCTCGCTCGCCAACAACGCCAGCAACGGCATCGAGCCATCATTCGCGCACCACTATGCACGCAACGTGATTCGCGAAGGCAAAAAATCGAAAGAGAAAGTCGATGTGTTCTCTTACGAACTATTGGCCTACCGCGAGCTGATTAACCCGAATGCCATGCCATTTAGCGATAAACCGGAAGAAAAACTGCCGGATTACTTTTTAGATTCTTCCACCATCATGGCGAAAGCCCACGTGGATATTCAGGCCGCATCACAAAAATGGATTGACAGCTCGATTTCAAAAACCATCAACGTGCCGACGGATTATGATTTTGAAGACTTTAAAAACATCTACCTTTACGCTTACGACAAAGGCCTGAAAGGCTGCACCACATTCAGGTTTAACCCGGAGGCGTTCCAGGGTGTGCTGGTGACAGAGAAAGATCTGGAAAACACCACCTACAAATTCACGCTGGAAGACGGCACCCATGTGGAGGTACAAGGCAACGAAGAGATTGAATACGATGGCGAGATTCACAGCGCCGCAAACTTATACGATGCCTTGAAAGAAGGCTACTACGGTAAGTTTTAATTAATTCACCGTATACAGGAGAAAACAAATGACAGTAAAAATAGATAAAAAAATCGTTGGCTATGCGCTGGTGAATGATGAAAGCAAAGCCAAAGAGGCGGAACTTAAAGCGCTAAACGCAAAAGTGGTGCAAATTGGCGAGCCATTAGACCGTCCGGAGAAAATCACCGGCAGCACCTACAAGGTAAAAACGCCGGTCACCGAGCATGCGCTTTACATCACCATTAACGATGTAGTGATGAACGAAGGCACACCGCAAGAACACCGCCGCCCGTTCGAGATATTCATCAACTCCAAAAACATGGATCACTTTCAATGGATAGTCGCCCTCACCCGCGTCATGTCTGCAGTGTTCCGCAAAGGCGGCGACGTGACCTTTTTGGTGGAAGAACTTAAAAGCGTGTTTGAGCCAAGCGGCGGCTACTTTAAAAAAGGCGGCCGGTTTGTGCCAAGTTTAGTGGCAGAGATTGGCGAAGTGGTCGAGCAGCACTTGCAAAACATCGGCATGCTTAAAAAACCTGGTTTGGATGAACACCAGCAAAAACTGGTAGATGAAAAACGCGCCGAATATTTTGAAAACCACGCTAAAGCGGGTGAAGAGATGACTTCAGAAGGCTTTCCCAAAGGCGCTGCGCTGTGCAACAAGTGCCAGACTAAAGCCGCGATTGTGATGGATGGCTGTTTGACGTGTTTGAATTGTGGTGAGAGTAAATGTGGATAAGGAGACTATAGAATATAAGAATGCTGCATAACAGAACTCGGACAGCTACACTGGACGAATAATTCGTTGTGTAACTACGGAGGGTGATTCCTTCGGTTGCGCAGAAATCAAATGCGCTGAAGGTGATGTTGCTAGAGCCCGTAAGCTATATGCCCGGATAACTTTTTTGTAACTGAGCCGCCGCTCAAAGTGACTACGTATAAGCTAAGAGCTAGCGCCATGCAAGGCGCGATATAAATAGCCAATTTAATAGTTGGCAGGCCTGCTAACGTAGACAGGATTATTATCATGTTGAAATTAGTGACCAAAGCAGTATGGTTAGAAGTTGATCTTAGACCATTATTTAAATTTATTTTGATGATGGTTGTACTTTTAGCTTAGCTTTAGCGGGTGGGCGCAAGCTCACCCGTTTTCCTTTTCGCCTCCTGGCGACCCACTTTATTTTGCTTGTCCAAAATAAAGTGGGGGAAACAAAAAGACACCCCGCTGCCGCTTGTTTCCTTCGGTCTTAGCGCCGCATCTGGGCGGCTGCGGAACTCACTTCGTTCAGACAGTCCTCGCCGCTTTCCATCTGCTGGCTCAAGCCGAAGGCGCGGCAAGGGGGATTAAAAGTCAAAACCATGCGAATGCGTTAAAATAAATGCTCTGCAAGCCGCATGGATATTGGCTTCCAGAGCATCTATTTTTAGTTTAATTGCACTTGGTTTCCAAGTTTTTTATTTCGGCGTATTATCTATTCCATATTCTGCTGGGGAGATTCGCCATGAAGCCCAAAACCCGTCTAAGCCTTTATTATTTGGCGACTTATCTTTTTCTCACAGGCCTTGGTTTGCTGTTTGCGCCGCAGTTTTCGCTTAAATTGTTGCTCTCTAACGGGCATTACGAGAGCACGTTTGTACAATTTACTGGTGCGTTTATGATTGCGCTTAGCGTGGTAGTGAGCCAGATTATCCGCCATAGTGTGGAGGTGCTTTATACGACGACGCTAGCCGTGCGCGTGTTTTTTATTGTGGTGATTGTGTGGCTTTATATGCAGACGAAAGACCCGTTGTTCCTCGTCGTGTTGGGCGTGGTGGCGCTGGGCGTTGCGCTGACGGCAACTTCGTATTTACTGGATAAACGTACGAATTAATTAAAATAATATACCCTGCAGACCAATATCCATGCGCCTTGCAGGGTATGTGTTTTATAGCGGTTTTACCGCGCCACAGCTTGCATTAATCCATTTACCGTTAATATCTGCCCGCTCATTCACCGGGTTGCCTTGGGCTTCGCCACTAAAATTAGTCTGCCCTGTAAAGGCCTCCGGGTTTGTAATGGTGCCCTCTGCTGTGCCGTTGCCTTTAAGGTCTGGGCTGGCACAAACAAAATCTATTTTGTAGTTGTTACCGCTTCGGGTCGCATTTTTAGAACTGCAGCCTAATTGCGTATTATAAAAATTAGGCAGCGTTTTTTGGGCAGCCATTTCTTGTGTGATGCATGTTTGGGAGATTGCAGCGCCATTTTCAATTTGCGGCATATCAAGCCCGTATTCGCTGGCTAAGTCTTTAATGCTTTGCATTTGCTCTGGCGGCAGGTGCGGCGCTAGCAGCAACAAATCAGATGTGGTGGTGATTTGCCATAACCCAGGCCGCATGTTGATCTCTGTAGCGTTTGCAGCGGGTGCTAATAACGGGGCAATTAAAGTTAAACCTATTAGAATTTTGCGCATTGAATCTCCTGGCCAATGTGAGGAATACGCGTTTTTAGAGGCGAAATACTTAAGTATAGTTCAGCACAATTTAATAACAGGAGTTAAACCACGATTATTGCCTGCCCTGCAAGCCAATACCCATACGGCTTCCAGAGCACCGTTAAAGCCGGGCAGCTTTCGTTAGTTATTTGCTAACTTAGCGTGATGCATCGCCCATTCTTTGGCTTTTGCAATGGCAATGCGAATCGCCTTGCCTTCATCCATGCCTTCTTCCAACAGGGCATTGGCTATCTCAATCGCTTTGGTGCGGACGATTGGGCTGAGGTGTTTCATCGATACAGGATAGTGTTGTTCGTTCCAGGGCATAAGCTATATTAACACCTGGTAATAGGCTGCTGCGACGATTCTGAAGTATCTATTTGGTAGCGTTCCTGTCGGTCAGCCTGCAGGGCGCAATATCTGTAAGGCATTGCGCCGCATATAACGCTTTCTTTCGGCGTATTACGCTACGCGAATACGCCCCACCATTTTTTTGCTTAGAAACCTTCGTCTTCTACTGCATTAATGGAGTAGTAGCTTTCTTCACGTTGTTCGTTTAACTTGGCTACCTCTTCTACGGCAACTTCATAGTTAAGATATGCATACTCTAATTCGTTTTGTTTGTTGATCACTTGGTAAATTGTCATTTTATCGCTCCTTAACACATCGTTAAATTAACTACATCACAGTGTGTATTGAGCAAAAACAAGACCAATAATAAGATTTTCTAAATAATTCTTTAAAATACAATGAGTTATATGGAATTTACCGGCTTATTGATTATTAGTCGTGACGGATATAAGCCAAAGTTTGTTTGAGGTTTCGACATGACTGTGCAAATATCGACGATTGTATTAAAGCACACACAAATAGTGTATTTTCTGGCAGGTCTGCAAGCCGACCATATATAAACTAATGGAATGCGGCCTGCAGGGACATGTTTTAACCAGAAAAACAGGTAAAGCGCAAAAAGTCAGGGGATGCCGATTACCTTAAGGTATTCCTCAAGCGTGAGAGCTAACCTTTGAAGAGAGTTAGAGACTTCATCCAAATGCGTGTTTGAATCCAGATGCAGTTTCTCAAGTAAAGCTTTGTGTTTTTCAACCGCGTCCACATGCTCTTTAAATTTAGCGTCTTTTAAATCCTGTTTAGTCATTGCCAATTTCTCCATCAGTAAGTGTTCACTATAGCACTCGTTTGAGTGCGTGTGTATTACAAAATATCGCAATTCAAGGTAATTCCATGTATTGATGGCATGCCTGCAGGCCAATATCCATGCGGCTGTGCAGGGCACGCCGTTTTGTAATGAAAAGCTATTGAATTAAATCTATTAACGCTGCTCTTAACTGCGGGCACTAAATAATTTTTAACAAGTCAGGAGAGAGCTAGTGTGGCTGCGTCTAATGTTAACATGTTGTTTCTTCACCATTTTTGGAGCACAAGTCGCTATGGCGATTGAGGAACCCAAATACACAGTGACCGAAAAATCGAATGATTTTGAGTTGCGCACCTATGATCCGATGATTGTTGCGGAAACCTTGGTAGAAGGTAATCTGGATAAAGCTTCAAACAGTGGGTTTAAGATAATTGCAGATTATATTTTTGGTAATAACACATCGCGAAACGGTGCTAGTGAGAAAATTAGTATGACCGCCCCAGTAACGATGGAACCTAAAAGTGAAAAAATCAGCATGACCGTGCCAGTGAGCATGCAAGAAGCGGCGGGTAAATGGCGCATGCACTTTGTAATGCCTAGCCAATACACGCTGGAAACCTTGCCTGTGCCTAATAATAAAGCGGTGGTGCTGCGTGAGCTGCCTGCCAAAAAATTTGCGGTGGTCCGCTTTTCCGGTTTGGCGGGCGAAGCAAAAACTGCTAAAAAAACCGAGGAATTACTGGCTTGGCTTGCTACAAAGAAAATTAAACCTGTCGGCACACCTGAACTGGCGCGCTACAACCCGCCGTGGACTCTGCCATTTTTAAGGCGCAATGAGGTGATGGTAGAGTATTAACTGTTATTTATATGCCCTGCAAGCCAATATCCATGCGGCCTGCAGGGCATGAGATTTAGATGGTTTTGGTTTCGCTTTTAATCACGTTGATGAGTGCCGCAAACACCATGATGTATTCCATGAATAGCAGCATATAAAGATTCTGCTCAGGAATGCCTGCAAGCGAGGTGATGGCCAATGAGAGTGTATTGGTGAAAACGCTGATCATGATAAAAAGACCGATCAGCTTGGTTCTTAGGCCGAAAAGATAAAACTGGGCGACAAAGCTCAGGCCAATCACCGTTTCAAGATTGATGCCGCCGTTGAGATGTTTGTTGGCAAGGTTCAGCGCGATGTACAGGCTAACAAGCGCCAATGCGGCAGGGAGCTTTGCCGGCATGCCGGTGCCATCGTGTTTTAGCCTTAATGCCAGCCAGACATGAATCAATATTGCAGTAATCAGTTTCATTTTGCGCCCCTAAACCAAATTGATAAAAGCGGACTACATTTTGTGTTACGCATAAATCAGGCCAAAAATTGGGTATTTTTGGTATTTTTAATCCGGCTCTGATTCCAGTTCTTCTACATGGTATTTGTGGTCTTCATCCCACAGCGAGAAAGCTTGCGCACTTTGCTTGGCTTTCTGCAAATCCATGTATTCGCAATACACCTGGTTTTCTTCATCCAGCACTTGATAGATTGTCATCACACACCTCTTTGCATAAATGTTGCAGTGATCAGTTTCAGTAAAAATAAATTGGCAAGAACTGACTGCATTAATAATGGACTGCACTTGGTGTTATGCATAAATCAGGCCAAAAATTGGATGTTTCTGGAATTTTTAATCTGGCTCTGATTTCAGCTCGCCTACATGGTAGTAGTGGTCCTCATTCCAAAGCGTGAAAGTCTGCGCGCTGCGCAAGGCATTCTCAAGATCCACATATTCACCATAAAGATTGTTTTCTTCATCCAGCACTTGGTAGATTGTCATCACACACCCCTTTAGTCGTTTTGCAGTATTAAGAATTACATCGGCGTGTTTGAAACAAACTTTAATGAAAGTTGTAGGTCGGGTAGAAAAGCCATTTTTTCGTCATGGTCTGTCGATTTTTGTACTAATTATTGTATTTGTTGCTACATTCAGACAATGTTAATAATTCACAATATATAAACATCCTATGTTATTGACGCAGCAGGGCATTCGTGCGAGTATAAAAGGCCGTGAACGAGTTATGTAATTGCGTATATAGCGCTATTTTTTTTGATAATTTAGGTATATAGAAAATAGCGTTTGTTTTACAAGGAGAACAAAACTTGAAAAAGACGATACAGCAACATATTAAAAAAGGATTCCCCCCTTTGCGCTTAACGCTAGCGGATTTTGTACTTTACTAAATGAGTGCACAAAAAATGATGGATCTATCTGTCGTTTACAGTAAAACAGCCAAAGGATTACGCGCCCGCACCACCCTGATTGGCGGCCTGTCATCGCAACTGATGAAAGTGCTGACGCACATCGACGGCAAGTCAGAAGCCGAAACGATTCTGGACAAGTTTGTTCAATTAAGCGAGCAAGAGCTTGCCTCGGCCTTAACCCAGCTTGAAAACGAAGGCTACATCAAACCGGTAGTAATGCGCACCGCCGATGACTGGGCCCCTACCACCAACTTTACGCCGATGATCGTTGAAGAATACCTCGATGAAGCGGAAGTGGAAGCCAGAGCAAAGGAACAAGCGCGTCTGGAGGCTGAGCGTCAGGCTAGGGAAGCCGAAGAAAAAGCCAGAATTGAGGCAGAGCAGGCACGTGCCAGAGAGAAAGAAAAAGCCGAGGCAAAAGTAAAAGCGCGTCTTGAAATAGAGCGCATCGCCCGCGAAGCCGAAGAAAAAGCCAAAGCTGAAGCAGAACAGGCACGCGCCAAGGCAGAGGCTGAAGAAAAGGCCAGAATTGAGGCCGAGCGCAAAGCCAAGGCCGAGGAAAAAGCGCGTCTGGAGGCTGAGCATAAAGCTAGGGAAGCCGAAGAAAAAGCCAGAGTAGAAGCAGAAAAAGTACGCGCTAAAGCCGAGGCCGATGCCAAAGAGAACGCACGCCGTGAAATCGAGCGTATTGCCCGCGAGGCAGAAGAAGCGCAAAAGAAAGCCGAAGCGGAAGCCCGCGCCAAGGCCGCAGAGGAAGCACGGCTGGAGGCCGAGAGAAAAGCAAAGGCTGAGGAAGAAGCGCGCCTGGAGGCAGAGCGCATCGCCCGTGAAGCGAAAGCTGAAGCTGAACAGGCACGTGCCAAAGCCGAAGCTGAAGAAAATGCCAGGCTTGAGGCTGAACGCAAAGCCAAAGCCGAGGAAAAAGCGCGTCTGGAGGCTGAACGCAAGGCCAGGGAAGCCGAAGAAAAAGCCAGAGTAGAAGCAGAAAAAGCGCGCGCTAAAGCCGAGGCCGATGCCAAAGAGAACGCACGCCGTGAAATTGAGCGCATTGCCCGCGAGGCAGAAGAAGCACAGAAGAAAGCCGAAGCGGAAGAAGCCCGCGCCAAGGCCGCAGAGGAAGCACGGCTGGAGGCCGAGAGAAAAGCAAGGGTCGACGAAGAGGCGCGTTTGGAAGCAGAACGTAAGGCCAGAGCGGAAGAAGAAACACGCCTGGAAACTGAGCGCCTAGCCCGTCAAGCTGAAGAAAAAGCCAAAGCAGAAGCCGAGCAGGCGCGCGCCAAAGCTGAAGCCGAAGAAAAAGCCAGAGTTGAGGCGGAAGAGAGCACTCGCCGCGAAATGAAACGCATCATCCGAGAAGCGGAAGAGGAACGAAAAAAATCTGAAGCCAAGGCCAAAGCTGACAGATTGGAAGCCAAACGCAAGGCTAAGGCCGCGGAGGAGGCGCGCTTGAAAGCAGAGCGCAAGGCCCAGCAGGAGGCAGAGCGGCTGCGCGCTAAAGCAGAGGCCGAAGAAAAGGCGAGAGCCGAGGCGAAGGAAAAAACGCGCCTGGAAATGGAGCGTATCGCCCAAGAGGCAGAGAAGGAACGAAAAAAATCCAAAACAGAGGCGCTAGCCAAAGAGGCTGACGAGGCTAGGTTAATGGTTGAAAATGAAATCTCAGCTGAACAGGTTGCGGAAGAAAAGGCCAGGGCAGAAGCCGAAGAGCAAGCCAAGGCGGAAGCGCAGGAAAAGGCAAAACTTGAAGCAGAGCGTATTGCCAGAGAAGCGGAGGAAGCGCGGAATAAATTTTTTGAGGATGATGAACGTGCCTTGTCGGAAGAGGATCTGCGTGAGTTAGCCGAAGAAGAGGCCGAGCTTGAGGCCGGACGTGCGCCAAAAATTGAAATAGAAGAATCAACACAAGCGGCCGATGAAAAAACCCGGCAAGATGCTGAAGATCTGGCGCGCGAGGAAGTGAAGCGCATTGCCAAAGAAGATGCGAAAGCTGAAGCCAGACTCAAGGCGCAGGCGAGGACCCAGGCCATGTTGAGGGTGGCGGCCGCGGGTGTTAAAAGATGGATTAAGCGAGGGGCAAAGGCCACATTGATTGGTTTGCCGCTGCTGGCTCTGATGTTGATAGTTCTGTTGCCCTACATCAACTTTGGCATGTTGGTTGAACCCATTGAAAAGCTCGCGTCCAACAGCACGGGCGAGCCGGTGACCGTCAAGAATGTCCATGTCTCACTGTGGCCTGAGCCGAATCTGGTGATTGGAGAAGTGACAATTGGCGCTAACGTCCGCCATCAAATCGAGACTGTGCATGTGATACCGGTCGCTTCAACGCTATTTGAACCGGTGAAGGTAGTGAAATCACTGGAGATCGAGGGGCTGAAGATTGAGCGGGAGAATTTTGGACAAGCGCTGCAATGGATCGGCAATGCTGGCAAAGCAGAACACCTGAAGATTGAGCAGATGAGCCTGAAAAATATTTCGTTGAAAATTCGCGATCTGGAGCTTGGGCCTTTTGCGGGCAAAGTCGGGATTAATGACTCGCATGAACTTAAAAATATCGAACTCAGCATGGCCGACCAGACGCTTTCGGTCCAGATACTCCCGCACGGTGGCAGTTATGAGCTTGTGCTCAACGCCACTCATTGGCCGCTGCCTGTAAACCCGAAGATCGTGTTTGATGCCCTTAATGCCAAAGGCATTCTAAATCGGAATCAGATTAATTTTAGTCAGCTCAAAGGTGATATCTACGGCGGCAGCTTCACAGCCACTGCAGTCGTTGATTGGGGCGGCCAATGGAGCACATCTGGGGATTTCCGCCTAAGCCGAGCGGATATGCCGCAGGTGTTGCAGGCGTTTAACAGTGCTGCCTCCATCGACGGAAAACTGAACCTGGCAGGAAAGTTCGTTTGCAAATCGGCCAAGGCTGCCGGGCTGACTGAAGCACCTGACATTACCGCCAATTTTGATATTAGCCATGGCAGCTTCAATGGCGTTGAGCTTACCCGTGCCGTGTTGTCCAGGGAAAGCCAGTCTTTGGCAGGTGATTCCACGCATTTCGACACACTGACGGGTAACGTGCAGATTAAGAATGGGCTTTATCAGTACAGAAAGCTCATGCTGGAATCTCCACAATTCCATGCCCGGGGTCAGGTGGATGTAATGCCTAATCAGGATGTTTCGGGAAAAATAAGCGCTAATTTAGCAGCCCAATCGCGACGCCTGTATGCGAACTTCAGCCTGACCGGCAAAATTAACGATGTGAGGCGGCGATAATCGGAGGTTCCCTAGTCTCTGGGGCCTAGATAGTCCGCTTTACCCAGATCTGCGCCATTATGGCGCAAAATGTTGTAAGCAGTCGTCACGTGAAAATACACATTAGGCAAAACCCATTTTTGCAGGTAAGCCTGTCCTGTAAATGTTAACTCAATTTTGCGCACGGCAATCGTCACATCGCGGGTTTCGCTGCCTTCCATTTGCGCTGGTTTGATGCTGTCGATAAACGCGATGGTTTTGGCGATGCGCGCCTGCAGCTCTGCAAAGCTGGTTTCATTGTCTTCATACTTGGGGATATCTACCCCCGCTAACCGTGCCGCTGCGCCCTTGCTCATTTCGGTCGCAATCTGCACCTGTCGCATAAGCGGATACATGTCAGGAAAAAGTCTTGCGCTGAGCAAGACCACAGGCTCGATTTTCTTAGCGTTGGCATAATCCTCACCTTTTTTCAGAATGGCGGAAAGATTGGTCAGTGCGCGTTTAATCGGTGGAATCGTGGCATCGTACATGGTAAACATGGGGGTGATCCTGAAAAAGAAATCAATAAGAGTAAATCATACCCCTAAAAACCTGTGAAAACTTAATTTAATATAGCTTGGTCAACAGGCTGTATTTTGACAAATAATAAATAATTTTTGATATGAATCAAGTTGTTATTCGGATTTAAGTAATACGATTCAAGCGCTTGCAGGTGTTCGATTCAACATTGTTGGAAATGATGGGAGAACAAAATGACCTTTTTAGGCTGGCAGGGAATTGCTACGTTAGTCGGCGTACTCGCCGTGATTGTTTTGGTGTTGGTAGGGTTTGCCAAGCTCGCTAACAAGTAGTGCAAAACCTTTGTAGCTTTACTATAAGGCTGTTACATAGCCTGAAGAGTTTTTTTGTGCCTACGCCTCACCAATAACGCCTGAAAATATTTCACCTATATTTCCCTATCGGCCTATGATGAAGCTCTGTAGAACTCTTAAGGAGAGATATCATGGCAAAAGGTCAGATTCGCGGTAACAAGGAAATAAAAAAGCCTAAAAAAAGTAAAGAGGTCGTGGTGCCGGCAAGTTCCATTATTCCAATGAAATCAAGCACACCAGCAAAAAATAAGCATTAATTTTTTGTTTTTTTGTTGTGGAAGTGGCAGGAATGGGCTGTGTTGGCGTTGTGCCGTATCAAGCCAATAGGCAGGATATCAATGTATACTTCGCTTCATGGCACTCGTACAAATACAAATCAACAAACCTAATCATCCGTCAGCGAAAAAGCTCGCATTATTCAATCTTGGTTTTCGCCCATTCTTTTTAGGGGCGGGTATTTTTGCCGTTGTTTCGATAGCCCTGTGGATATATGTCTATTTTTTTCATGGCTCGGCAAGCATTACCCATATAACGATCAGCCAATGGCATGCGCATGAGATGCTATATGGTTACGGCATGGCTGTGGTCGCGGGCTTTCTGCTCACTGCGGTAAAAAACTGGACAGGAATCCAAACGCTTTATGGCAAGCCATTAATGGCGTTGTTCATGCTTTGGTGTGCGGCCAGACTGTTATTCCTGTTTGGCACGACATTTTTACCATGGGCAGCAGCCGCGGATATGCTATTCGGTCTTTTTTTGATCGGTGCCGTAGCCAGGCCAATTATCAAGGCAAAGCAATGGAAGCAGCTTGCAGTGGTGAGTAAAGTCATTTTGTTGTGGGTGGGCAATCTGGCTTTTTATCTTGGCTGTTACGGCATATTAACAAGCGGCATGCTGTATGCCATTAACGGAGCGGTGCTGCTGTTTATCAGCCTGATTTTAATGATAGGCCGTCGTGTCATCCCATTTTTTATCGAGCGCGGTGTGGAAGAAAAAATCCAGCTAAAGCAATACAAATGGCTGGATATCAGCATTCTGGCGGTTTTTGTCGCGCTATTCTTAAACGTGATTTTTATTCAGATTGCTAATTTAACATCACTGCTGGCGTGGGTTTTATTTGCTTTGAATGGCTACCGCTTGCGTAATTGGCATGCTGCAGGAATCTGGCAGGTGCCATTGTTATGGAGCCTGTACCTGTCGGCCTGGCTGATAAATGTTGGCTTTCTATTTTACGGCTTGCAAGCCCAGTACAGTCAGCTGTCTATTCTAACGCTGCATCTTTTCACGATTGGCGGAATCGGGTTAATGACGCTGGGTATGATGTCACGCGTAGCTCTGGGGCACACCGGCCGTGATATCAGAAAGCCCTCGCGCTGGATGGGATTTGCTTTTGCGGGGATTGTTATGAGCTTGCTGTTTCGCTCGCTGGTACCTATGCTAAGTACGCAGCATTATACAAACTGGATACTTATATCTTCGATTTTATGGATATTGGGCTTTGCGGTTTTTGTGGCGGTTTACGCGCCGATACTGTTAAAGCCAAGAACTGACGGGGCTTTTGGTTAATTCTGGTGGTTGATTCCGGCGGTTGATCCGCTATTAAAAATCACCCTGTTTTTTTCACTTCTTGCCGTAACCATCGCTCCAACACAACTACCACATAGGCCTGCTCTTCCAGCGTGAGCTCACGCCCAGGCGGGATTCGATGCCATTTTTGCAGACAGCTGCGGCAACAGCAGGCGGTAGCGTGCTGTGCAACAAAAACAGGGTGGCCGCGCATGGGGGTTTGTTTGCCATCGTTACTGATTTCTGCAGGGGCGAGACGTTTGCTGATAAAGTCTTCCGCATGCGTCAGCACTGATTCTAGGCCTTTTTCTTGCAGGTAAGTGTAGTCTTTGCCGCGCAGGTGAAAGCCGCTCCGGAAGGGTGATTTGGCCAGTGCGGTAAAGAGTTCGTCCAAATCTCTCATCTGATTCATCAATAAAAATGCCCATCATATCGCTAAATATGATGGGCACGACAGGTTAATTATGCTTTATCAAGCTTATTCTTTAATGGCTGGCGGGCCTTTAAAGCGTTTCTTTTCGCCAAATAAAAACCAGAATGCAGCCATCACAACCAGCATGAAAATTGTCACATAGAGCACTTTTTCATTCGGTGGTTGTATCCCAACGATAACCAAAAAGCCGCCGCCAATTACGGCTAACACGGCAATAAGCTTGGACATTCCGCCTAAATCAAATGGCCCTTTATGTTTCCAGGTTTTACCTTCTGCCAGGATGCCTGCGGCTGTTGGCATAATGTAAGAAATGTAAAGAAACACAGCGCAGCCTACTGCCAGCACACTAAAAGCCGCGGCATATAAAGTGGCAACTATCGCCAAAATGGCGGATGCCCAAACTGCGGCAACAGGTGTTTTTAACGTGCGATCCACTTTACGCAAGAGCTTTGATGCAGGTAAGCCACCATCACGGGCAAAAGCAAACATCATGCGTGAGCAAGAGGTTAAACAAGCCAAACCACACAAAAAGTTGACCAAGAATATACCAAGTCCTAATATGGATTTTAAAACTGGAGGCAATGTATTTAAAAGGGCATCAAAAAATCCAAAGCCTTGCTTAACGCCAGTGGCAACATCCGGCATGACCAATACGAACGTACAAATCATAATATAACCAAAAATTACTGAGTAAACCACCGAACTTACAATGCCTTTAGGAACGGCTGTTGCTGCATTGCGCGTTTCTTCAGAAGTGTGTGCAGAGGCATCAAAGCCGGTAATAGTATAAACCGCTAGCAACAGCCCAAGTAAGAACGGGAAGACCATGCCTTCACTTGCCGGCCAAACACTACCTTCAGTGCCTGTAAAGTTGGTGAATGTAAAAAGTCTGGAATAATCGAGTGGGTTTTGGTTGTAAGCCAATAAAGACATGGTAAGAATGCCACCTATAGCCATAATCAAATATCCTGACAAGTCTGTGATTTTAGTCGTAAATTTTGGAAAGCGATAAATTAAGACTGCTTGGATAGCAGTGAACAGCGCTATATAAAAGGTTTGATGCGCATAACCAAACCCTGAGACATCCACTCCCAGGATAGGTAGTGCCAGCCCTTTAAAGAAGAAGTCGTACACACCGAAATTCACTGAGGCCACTACAAAAATTAGCCCCAGCAAATTAAACCAGGCGGTACACCAGCCATAGCCTTTGCCGCCCAAAATAGAACCCCAGTGATATAAGCCGCCGGCCGTTGGGTAGCTTGAAGAAATTTGAGCCATGGCTAACGCAACAATGGTGGCAAACAACCCGCCGACCAGCCAGCCGATGCCAATAGACGCGCCACCAGCACCACCTAATGCCAGTGGAAAAGCTGTAATGCCGCCAGCCAGAATACAAATAATAGAAAAGGAGATAGCAAAATTAGAAAATCCACCCATATGTCGATGAAGTTCCTGCTCATAACCCATTTTTTTTAGTTCTTTGGCATCATGATCCAATGCCTGATTCGACTCACTCATTTTTTACCCCTTTTAAAGATTAAATGCTAATAGAAACTACTAGATACTAATTTTTAAAACTTAAAAACAGAGAAATCCTGAAGCTATTTTTTATATTGGGAAGACATAGTGCGTTCCTAGTATAGATTTATAATGCGCAAAAGCAAGTACCAGTTTGTGACATTCGACCATACCATTTGCGGTATGGCTAAAAAGTGTCGCATAATGCCAGCATCAAGGGTAGGTTATTCAGGAGCAGAGGCGCATGATGACGTATCGTTATAGTGTGGGCGTGCAGACTTATCAGTTCGCTGACTTAAAGGCTGTGCTTGCTAAGGCAACGCCGGCGCGCTCTGGCGATTATCTTGCAGGCGTGGCGGCGGATACTTATGCGGAACGCATGGCTGCCAGAATGTGCCTGGCGGAGATCCCGCTGAAGCGCTTTCTGGAAGAGCTTATCATTCCCTACGAAACCGATGAAGTCTCACGCCTGATCGTCGATACGCATGACAAAAAGGCGTTTGCAGAGATTAGCCATTTAACGGTAGGCGATTTTCGTGACTGGCTGCTTTCCGATATTGCTGATTCGGCAACCTTAAAGCGTGTAGCACCTGGAGTTACGCCAGAAATGGCTGCCGCTGTTTCTAAACTCATGCGTAACCAGGATTTGATTCTGGTGGCAAAGAAATGCCATGTCACCACCTCGTTCCGCAACACTATTGGCCTGCCGGGCCATATCTCAGTGCGCCTGCAGCCCAATCACCCCACGGATGATATGCGCGGTATTGCCGCTTCGATGCTGGATGGCTTGTTGTACGGCGCGGGTGATGCGGTAATTGGCATCAACCCCGCGACTGATAGTTTGCCTGCACTGATGGATTTGTATTATCTGGTGGATGAGGTGATTAACCAATATGAAATCCCCACGCAATCCTGCATTTTGACGCACGTTACCAACCAGATTCAGCTCATAGAAAAAGGCGCGCCGGTTGACTTGGTGTTTCAGTCGATTGCAGGCACGGAAAAAGCCAATAAAAGTTTCGGCATCAATATCGCCCTGCTCAAAGAGGCGCAATCTGCGGTACTGTCATTGAATCGGGGCACGGTCAAAAATGAATCAGGCAGCCATAATGTGATGTACTTTGAAACCGGCCAGGGCTCCGCATTATCCGCCAATGCCAATTTTGGGCTGGATCAGCAGACCTGCGAAGCCCGCGCCTACGCGGTTGCACGGCATCTATCGCCGCTACTGACTAATACGGTGGTGGGCTTTATCGGGCCAGAATATTTGTATGATGGTAAACAGATTATCCGTGCCGGGCTGGAGGATCACTTTTGCGGCAAACTGCTTGGCGTGCCGCTGGGCTGCGATGTGTGCTACACCAACCATGCCGAGGCGGATCAGGACGACATGGACACCTTAATGACGCTGCTTGCCACGGCTGGACTGACGTTTATTATGGGCATTCCGGGAGCTGATGACATCATGCTCAATTACCAGACCACTTCTTTCCACGATGCGCTGTATCTGCGCAAAGTATTGGGCTTGAAAGCCGCGCCGGAGTTTGAAGCCTGGCTCAAAAAAATGCACATCATGGATACCAGCGGCCAAGTGCAGCCAATCGCGGACGCACATCATATGCTACAAAACATGCCTAAACACTTGTTGAGTGCGGCATAAATTTTCATGTCAAATAAACCAGACAACATTACTCCAATTGAAGCCATAAGTGCCGACCCTTGGGCACAACTCAAAAGCTTCACCCGCGCACGCATTGCGCTCGGCCGCGTAGGCAGCAGTTTGCCCACTAGGGAAGTATTGGATTTCAGCTTAAGCCACGCCATGGCGCGCGATGCAGTGCACCTGGCGCTGGATATTGATGCCTTGGAAGCGGACATTAAAAGCCAGGGATGTTCTACCGTTCGAGTCAAAAGCATGGCGCCCGACCGCGCCAGTTATCTATTGCGCCCGGATTGGGGGCGCAGACTAAGTGAGAAGAGTTTGACGGATTTAAACAATATGAATCAAGCCAGACCGATTGATTTTCTAATCGTCGTCGGCGATGGCTTGTCTTCGCTTGCTGTGGCGCGCCATGCCGCGCCCTTGCTGGAGGAAATGCGTCATCTTTTACCCAAGGGCTGGCATATAGGCCCCGTTGTTATTGCCTCCCAGGCGCGTGTCGCATTAGGGGATGAGATTGGCCAGGCGCTCGGCGCGCGTATGGTCGCCATGCTCATCGGCGAACGCCCTGGCCTGAGCTCACCGGATAGTCTGGGCATCTATCTTACCTATAACCCGAAGCTTGGTTTGAGTGATGCGGACCGCAATTGTATATCCAACGTGCGGCCAGAAGGCTTGCAATACGCTGCTGCAGCCAAGAAACTGGTGTGGCTGGCAAAAGAAGCGATGCGACTGAAACTGTCAGGTGTGGCGCTGAAAGATGAAAGTGATGTGCAGGAAATTGCTCAGCAAAGCACATTAGAATTGCCTAAACCTTAAAACAGTTTGATTAATGTAATTGACCTAGCTCCAGATTCCGCAATTTAGGCGCTAATTTCGCTGTGATACCCACTACAGCCAGCGTCATCAGACCGCCAAATACGACCGATGGCACCAAGCCCAAAATCTTGGCAGCGATGCCAGATTCAAACGCGCCCAGTTCATTTGATGAGCCGATAAAAACACCATTGATCGCAGAGACGCGCCCGCGCATGGCATCGGGCGTGGCAAGCTGTAAAATGGTATGGCGCAGCACCACCGATACACCATCGAAAATCCCGGATAAAAACAACAGCAAACCAGCCGTCACAAAATGGCTGCTTAAGCCAAAGCCGATAATGCACAGCCCGAAGCAGGCGACCGAATATAAAAGCCAGCGGCCGGCATGCAGGTTAATGGGGTGGCGTGCCAGCCATAGCCCGATGACTATAGCACCGACGCCCGGGGCCGCACGCAGGATGCCTAAACCTTCGGGGCCTATTTTGTAAATATCTTGGATGAAAGCAGGCAGCATGGCTACCGCACCGCCAAACAGCACGGCAAACATATCGAGTGAAAGCGCGCCAAATATAATCTGGTGGCCGTATACAAAGCGCAAACCCTCATGGATGCTTTTGAAAACCGCCGGGCTATCGCCAGCGGCGGGCGGCTCTTTTAACCTGAGTGACAGCATGGCTAGAATTGCACCAAAGCACAGCAGGCAGGCCACCAGGTAAGCCACGGTTTTACTGGCAAAGCCTACGAGTAAGCCACCCAAAATAGGACCTAGCACCAAGCCGATTTGAAACGCTGCAATGCTCACACCGGTGGCTTTGGCGAAACTTTCTCTGGGGATAGCAATGGCAAACAATGTGGTGTAGCTTGGCGAAATAAACGCGCGGGCAATGCCTGTAAATGCTATCGAGCCATAAATCCACAGGGTGGTGCCATTGCCAATCCAGCCTGTCGAAATGGCAGTTAATATCATGGCGTTAATGAGCAACAGTGTCGCCGCCAGCGTGCCAAAGGCCCGGCGTGTATAGTGGTGGTCTACCGCGTGACCGGCAAACAAAGCCGATGCGAAATAAGGCAGTGCTTCAGCCAAACCGATCAGGCCGAGCGAAAGCGGGTCGCGCGTGATTTCATAAATATGCCAGCCCACTGTCACCGCCATGATCTGGTAAGCCAGCACAATCAGGATGCGAAACGCGAGTAGTTTGAGGAAGGCATGATGGTGGGATGTAAAGATGTGCATGACTGATATTATAAAATCAAACGGGGCAAAGAATCCGGTGCGTTATAATCTATATGGTTAGTGCAGTGAATAAGGCAGTAAGTATATGAAAGTATACCGATGAGTCGTCGTTGACCTAGTGCGATTCTGCTGATATAGATTAGGCGCACTAACCTTCTTAAAAACTCCCAGTGTATGTTGATTAGCCAGTCAATAACTTTATGCTTTAACGCAATTAAGTTTTTTTAATCATTGCCGATAAGAGTATATGCAAATCATTAACTTACAGGGGGCAATGCCTTGAAGCTATTAATCCTATCTTTAGGCGCGGTGTTATGCTTAGCCTTGGTCGCTATTCTGACGCAGTTGTCTTTGTTTTCTGGCCTCAACGTTGCGTTATTGATGGCTGGAATTTTTGCGCTTTGGTATAGGTCTTTAGCCCAACAAAAAGAAGCCGGAAAAATCGAGAAACGCTGGCAGTTCGCAATCGAAGCCAGCAGCCAAGGGCTGTGGGATTGGGATGCGCAAACAAACAAGACATTCATCTCGCGCCGCTGGAAAGAGATGCTGGGTTATGCTGATATTGTAATAGACGATAGCATTGACGAGTGGGATAGGCTTATTCATCCGGACGATAAGGCGCGAGTATATGATGCAATTGATAATCACTTCTCCGGCATCACGCCGAGTTATGAATGCGAACATAGAATGCGGTGCAAAGATGGTGGCTATTTATGGGTTCTCGATCGTGGAAAAGTAATGGAGCGGGACCAAAATGGCAAGCCGTTGCGAATGCTGGGAACCCAAACCGACATCAGCAAGCGCAAGGCTGCAGAGCTGGCGGTCATAGAACAGAAACAACAATTCCAGCAATTTATTGAGAACCAGAGTGTTGCTACCTTCATGATTGATTCGCAACATCGCGTATTACATTGGAATCGTGCCTGTGAAGTGCTCACCGGTGTGGCAGCCGAAGACATGGTTGGCAAGGCGGAGTCCTGGCGAGGATTTTATCCCGCCCCACGTCCGTGCCTGGCCGATCTGGTGCTCAATGCAGAAAGCGATCAGGCTGGAAACTATTATCCCGTACAGGGGCAATCTACGCTGCTGGAAACCGGCTGGCATGCCGAAGCCTGGTTTGACGATATTGGCGGCAAACGCCGTTACGTGATTTTTGATGCAGCACCCATTTTTGATACGAATGGGCAGATCACCTCTGTCATTGAAACCTTGCAGGACGTGACCGAGAACAAACTAATAGAGCAGGCGTTAGCGGAAGAAAAATTGGTTGCACATCAGGCATTGATGTCCTTAGAGCAGCAGAAATATGCACTTGATCAGCATGCCATTGTTGCCACAACCGACGTGCAGGGTCGTATTATTTACGCCAATGACAAATTCTGTGCCATCAGCGGATATTCACGCGAGGAATTAATGGGGCAAGATCACGTCCTGCTTAACTCCGGCCATCATCCCAAAGGTTTTTTTAAGGAAATGTATCGCACTGTGGCAAATGGCAGAGTCTGGCATGGTGAGGTCTGCAATCGAAATAAAAATGGTGATTTATACTGGGTGGATACCACCATCGTGCCTTTCATGGGCGATGATGGTAAACCGCATGAATATATTGCCATCCGCGCTGACATCACTGAAAGAAAACGAGCTGAAGAGGAAATCAGAAACCTTGCGTTTTACGATGCGCTCACAGGGCTTCCTAACCGCCGTTTACTGCTAGAACGGACGCGACAAGCTTTATTCGCCAGCACTCGCAGTAAGAACTACGGCGCACTGATGTTCATCGACCTGGATCGCTTTAAGTCGCTAAACGACACTATGGGCCATGATGTAGGTGATTTACTGCTGCAGCAAGTAGCCAGCCGGCTGAAATCCTGCTTGCGTGAAGCCGATACCGTGGCTCGCCTGGGCGGTGATGAGTTTGTAGTGATGTTAGAGAGCTTGAGTAGGAGTTCATCGGAAGCTAAGGACCAAGCTATGTACCTCAGCCAGAAGATTTTTCAGACGCTTACACGGCCTTATGACCTGGCTGGATATATTCATCGTAGCACACCAAGTATTGGCACGGCACTGCTGCATAGCAGCTGCGGTAGTGTAGAAGAAATACTGAAGCAGGCTGACTTTGCCATGTACCAATCGAAGGCGGCGGGCCGCAGCATCCAAAACATTATTGGCTCCGGCCATATCCAGAGCGTTCTGAATTAAGCGGTTATTTAGGTACGCGCCACAAATACCAGCTGGCGATGGTGCGATACGGGCTCCATGTCTTGCCAATCTCGGCAATTTCCTTGTGTTTAGGCGCGTCCTCAAGTTTTTTAAGACGTTTATAGCCTTGCACTACGCCAAAATCATCTACGGGCAGAATATCCATACGTTTCAGCGTAAACATCAGCATCATTTCCACCGTCCATCGGCCGATGCCTTTTAAGGTGACTAAGCGTTCAATGAGTTCTGTGTCGCTCATATTTTCTGCGGCTTGGCGTGCAGGTACAAGGCCGCTGACGGCGCCTTCTGCGATGCCTTTCAGCGTTTCAATTTTTCTGCCTGAAAATCCGCAAGCACGTAAATCATCAAATTCGGTTGCAATTAATTGTTCAGGCTCAGGAAACCCATCGAAATGGCGTTTGAATTTTGCAAAAATCGCATCGCCCGCTTTTCCGTTAAGTTGCTGATAAGCGACTGCCTGGATTAGCGCTTCGTAAGGATTAAGCGCGGGTTCAGCTTCTGCGTCGAAAGTACACGCGCCAACAGTTGCAATTAGCCAAGCCCAATCCGCATCTAGTTGGGAGAGAAAATCCATCGCCTGTTGATATTGTGTATACATGATGTAATGATAGCCTTTAGGAATTGATAAAGTAAGTGCATAAGCGCATTGTGATAAACATGGTGGAAACGGATTTATTTGATGAGTTGCTGGAGCCAAAGCGATGGTCTTTGGCTGATGGCACTATGCTATTGTGCGGGTTTGCGCTTCAGGGTGAAGCCGTATTGTTAAATGATTTAAAGTCTGTTATTGCGCAGTCGCCCTTGCGCCACATGGTCACGTCTAGTGGCTTTGCTATGTCCGTTGCCATGACGAATTGCGGAAAACTGGGTTGGGTTACGGATAGAAAAGGATATCGTTACGATGCGCTGGACCCTAATACCGGTGCGCCTTGGCCAGTCATGCCTGCGAGCTTTCTGGCGCTTGCAGCGCAGGCTGCGCTAGAGGCAGGTTTTGCTGATTTTGTACCAGATGCCTGCTTGATTAACCAATATAAACCTGGCGCACGCATGGGCTTGCACCAGGATAAAGACGAGCGTGATTTTAGTCAGCCGATTGTTTCCGTATCGCTCGGCGTGCCGGCCACTTTTTTATTGGGTGGGTTTGAACGTGCCGATAAAACCGTCAAAATCCAGCTAAACCATGGCGATGTGATCGTTTGGGGAGGCGCATCAAGATTGCGCTACCATGGCGTATTGCCGCTTAAAGCCGGACATCATCCGGCTTTTGGTTTATGTCGAATTAATCTGACTTTTCGAAAAGCCGGGTGATTCAAGATTTAATTTTAGAACGTTATAATTTCAATGCCAGTTTAACGCGGCGATAAATGCGACCAATTAACGTGCCATCGAGCTGATAATGTTTGTGCAGCGGTTTTTTCACCTCCCAGCTGACGGTCATTCCAGCAGGAAAAGTCACTAAATCACCTTTACCAAAGGTTACTGCAGCGCCGCCGGTTGGTGTTCCATCTTTTGGGGTTATGACGCATTCGCCTTCTAAAATATAAGCGATTTCCTGCTCAGGGAATGTCCAGTCAAATACGGAGACTTCTTTCTGCCAGGTTGGCCATTTGTTGACGCCCATTGCTTCTAAACGTGTTTGGCCGGGATTGTGCTCTACAATAATTTGGTTCATGCCAGTCCTTTTGAAAAACAGCTATTTTAGCTTACGGCGAGGGTTTGAGCCCGTTCAGTATTGTGAAATCACAAATAAACTTACGAGCATTCTAAAGTAGTAAAATACCTTTTTAGCCAATTTTTAATTTATATGCGCGTTAGTTTAGATGAGGCCGTTGCCAGACTTAAGAATGGCGAGGTAGTAGCGATTCCTACCGAGACGGTTTACGGTTTGGCGGCGGATGCGAGTAATGATGCTGCGTTGCGGCAAGTCTATGCGGTTAAACAGCGCCCTATGGATAATCCTTTAATCGTGCATATTGCCGATGCGAACCAGGTACCTGATTGGGCGACGGAGTTTCCGCCGCTGGCGCAAAAACTGACGCAGGCATTTTGGCCGGGACCTTTTACGCTGGTGTTGCCTGCAAAAGAAAGTGTTTCCAGGATAGTACGTGGCAATCAACCGACTGTGGCACTGCGTGTGCCAAGCCATCCAGTCGCCTTGCAATTGCTTAAACAAAGCGGCCTGGCTTTGGCCGCGCCTTCAGCCAATAAGTTTACGCAATTAAGCCCCACCACGGCGGCGCATGTTAGCGCCGGTTTGGGTGAGCAGGTTGCCGTACTCGATGGCGGCGCATGCAAAGTAGGAATCGAATCGACTATTGTGAGTGTTGAAGGTGACGATTGGCGCATGTTGCGGCTGGGCATGATCAACGAGGCTGCAATTGAAGCTGTGGCAGGCAAGCCGGCATTAGAAATTCAACATAATTTGACTAACGACCTGCCCAAAGTCCCCGGGCAGCATTTGCTGCATTACTCACCAAAAACGCCCATAAAGTTGTTTGAGTCGCGCCCTGCGCTAGTTAGTTTTGCCAGAACTTCTCCCCAAAAATGTGCTGCCCTACTCGTTGGCGAAATCGGAAACAGCAATAACTTGCCAGGCTGCAATTATGTAAACTTGCCAGTCGATGCTGAAAAGTTTGCAGAACTGCTCTACAGTTCGCTCCACGCATTGGATAACTTGGGCGTTGAGTTACTGCTGGTTGAATTGCCGCCAAACGCACCGGAATGGCTGGCAATTTTAGATAGATTGGGTCGCGCTGCTCACCCCAAATAAACCACTTGTTTTAATGTAGAAAAGCGAGTAATTTTATACAAACGACAGTCTGGTGCTATACGTAATTCCAGACTTGTGTGAAGGAGCTAGCCATGGACAATAAATACGGTTTAGGCGGTAGCAAAGTGGCGACCGAGCATCACGAGACACACCATAAAGCTGCTGTCATCCACCCGACAAATTGTAAGTTTTGTAATAGTACCAACCTGATTTTAAGCCCAACCATGCATGACCATCGTTGCAACGATTGTGGCGAGTGGCAGAATGACATTCCGCAAGGTTATTCAACCGGCAGAAGCAGCGATTATTAACTAAACTTCAAGTGTTTAATTGCCGGGTTTCAGTGCTTCGGTAAATTCTTCATCCAGCGCATTATCAATGGCTTTTAGCGCGACACGGGTTTTCTCTACTTCATCGGCTTTTCCAGCCTGATTTGCAATTAAACCCAGTTCGAACAGGGTGGCGACGTGAAGCGGATGCAACGTGAGTGTTTTTTTGAAATATTGTTGCGCCTTGTCCAAGTCACCCAACTTTTCTTCAGCGATACCCGCATAGTAAAAGGCTTCCGGGTTAGCCGGCTCTTTTGCAATCCACTCTTGTGCAACAGCCTTAAGTTCCGCCCAATGACCGTTTTGATATGGCAATACCACGCGCATAAAAAATGGCCGTTGTTGTTCCGGGGCGTCCCAAAAAGGCAATATTTCTGTTTTAAGGGATGTGGTTTCTGGTGAATCCAATAAGGCCTTTACCCATTTCACTGGGATGTTGTAAAAATAAGCGCTACGCCCCGGGCTTTTAAAGGTGCTGATGGCAACCAGCTTGCCATTGCGATCAAATACTGGGCTACCGCTCGCGCCCATCACAAACGAGGCGTCGGTGCGCACAATCTGGCTGTCGTCCAGCGCATATAAAGCTTTAATTTTTCCCTGAGTGGTCTGTGGTTTGGGTGGTCCGCCAGGAAAACCGATTGAAAAAATCGACTGCTCATATTTCAGGTTTTCGGAATCACCTAGTTCCACGGGGTTGAGGTCGAGGTATTGAAAGCGCAAAATGCACACATCGTGCTTCCAATCCGCCTTTATCGCATCTGGTATAGCGCTATCGCCAAACTTGGTGATTTTGACCCCGCTCGCATTGGCAAGCACATGGCAATTGGTGGCGACCAGATCTTTGCCGACTACCACGCCGGTTCCCACCCCGTGATTGCCAGCCTGCGTGGCAACATGTACTTTAACAACAGAAGCCTTGAGCTTGTAAACGAGTTCATAATTCGGCTCGGCAGACAAAGCATTCTGGGCAAACCCCAGACTTAAAGAAACTACCATACAAATCGTAAGCAAACGCATAAGTGGCACCTCAAGTCGCATTGTTAGTTGAATGACAGTAGTTTCAGTAAATAATTCTTTATAAAACAGACTAAATATCAACATAACACAAAATTTAACGTGAAAGTCGCATTAAAGCTAGGTAAAATTGGGGTTTTGAGAAATGTTAAATTTTGGAGTAAATCATGCTAACCCAATCGCATTTTGTTGATTTGCCAACGCCAACGGGAGTAATGCGCACCTATGTGCATCGCCCGACCGGCGATAAAGCTTATCCTGCCATATTGTTTTATTCCGAAATTTTCCAGCAAACAGGCCCAATCGAACGCGCGGCGCGCTTGATGGCGGGCAAGGGTTATGCCGTGCTGGTGCCAGAGGTATTCCATGAATTAAACCCCATCGGCACTGTGCTTGGCTATGATGATGCAGGTCGCGACAAGGGCAATGCAGATAAAGCGGCGAAAGATGTGCAAGGTTACGATAGCGATAACCGCGCAATGATTGAATATTTAGGCAAGCAAAGCTGGTATAACGGCCACGTTGGAGCAATGGGTTTTTGCATTGGTGGTCACTTGGCTTTTCGGGCCGCGTTACAGCCAGAAATAAAAGCAACAGCATGTTTTTATGCAACAGATTTGCATAACAATAATATCCCTAACAAGCCCAATCAACACAGCATGGACAGGCTGGCCGATATTAAAGGCGAACTGATGATGATTTGGGGCAAACAAGATAATCATGTCCCTACAGCCGGACGCGTGCTGGTACATCAGAAACTAACCGAAGCTAATTTGAATTTTACCTGGCATGAGTTTAATGCGCAGCATGCTTTTATGCGTGATGAGGATCAGCGTTATGATTCTGAGTTGGCAACGATGTGCTATCAATTAGTCTTGCAGATGTTTTGCAGAACTTTATAGATTTTCATGATAGATTTATACTTACGCCTGCTAAGAAGAGGCCTTACACCAAGTTTCCAGTTTGTAAATTAAGCCGTGTTTATTAGTCTTATCGTATATTCGCGGCACGACTCAAAACAGTAAAATTGTATATTACCCATTAAAGAGAATTTTATGACCATAAAAAATGCTGATATCGGCCTAGTTGGCCTGGCTGTTATGGGGCAGAACCTAGCCCTGAATATTGCCGATCATGGCTACACTATTGCGGTTTATAACCGTGATCCAAAAAAAACCCTCAATTTTATCGAAGAATGTAAAAAGAACGAACCATCTCATGAGCGTGTGGTGGGACATACCGATTTAGCCTCTTTCGTGCTGAGCATTAAACGCCCCCGCAAGATTGTATTGCTGGTAAAGGCCGGTAGTGCAACGGATGTCACGATTAACGCACTGCTGCCGTTTTTAGAGCAAGGCGATATTATCATTGATGGTGGCAACTCACTTTGGACAGACACAATCCGCCGCGAAAAAGAACTGGCAGTAAAAGGCATTGATTTTATTGGTTCCGGCGTTTCTGGTGGTGAAACTGGCGCACGTTTTGGCCCAAGTCTAATGCCGTCCGGCACACGCAAGGCCTGGGCGTCGCTGGAGCCGATCTGGCGTGATATCGCAGCTAAGGTGGACAGTGTAACAGGTGAGCCGTTAGAAGGCGGCAAGCCAGGCAAGCCGGTGGAAGGCGGTTTTTCATGTGCCGAATATATCGGTCCGGATGGCGCAGGTCATTATGTGAAAATGGTGCATAACGGTATTGAATATATCGACATGCAGTTGATTTGCGAAGCATACTGGCTGATGAAGAATTTGCTCGACATGCCTGCAAACGAGATTGGTAAAGTGTTCCAGGAGTGGAATAAAGGCGAGCTATCCAGTTTCCTGATTGAAATTACGGGGGATATCCTGCAGCAAAAAGACCCGATGGGTCCTGGCTTCCTGGTAGATAAGATCATGGATGCAGCCGGTCAAAAAGGCACTGGCCAATGGACAGCTGCCAATGCGCTAGAGCTTGGCGCGCCAGCCAATGCGATTGCAGCAGCGGTATATGCGCGAGCACTTTCAAGCTTAAAAGAAGAGCGTGTAGAAGCGAGCAAAATCCTAAAAGGCCCTGCGATTAAAAGAGTGGATGGTGATAAAAAAGAAATCATTGAGGCGATTAAAAATGCACTATATTGCTCAAAGATCTGTGCTTACGCACAAGGTTTTCAACTGATTGATAAAGCGCAAGTGGCGTATAACTGGAAGCTCAACTTTGGCGAAATCGCACAAATCTGGCGCGGCGGTTGTATCATCCGCGCACGTTTCCTGCAAAAAATCACCAATGCTTATGCGCTCAATTCACGTTTGAAAAACTTAATGCTAGACCCCTATTTTACTAACGCGATGAATGAGGGTCAGGCGGGCTGGCGCAAAGTGATTGCTTTGGCCGTAACCAATGGCATTCCGGCACAAGGGTTCAGTGCAGCATTGGCTTATTACGATGGTTATCGCAGTGCGGTACTGCCGGCCAATCTATTGCAGGCGCAACGCGATTACTTTGGCGCTCATACCTATGAGCGCCTTGATCAGCCGCGTGGACAGTTCTTTCACCTGGATTGGCCAGAAGCGGGCCGTCCGCAAATAGCGATTGAATAACGGGCTGGCAATATAACTAGCCAATAGACAAGTGGGTTTGCTGAAAGGCAACCCACTTTTTTTGCTTCAAAGCCTAAAGTGAAAAAACTGAGGCGTTTTTTATTGGGCTTGAGTTATACACAATCGCTAAAAGCTTCAATCGTGCGATTAAAGTCTTTTTGCTTTTTCAGGCTTAAGATGCTGGCCTCTTGCACTTTTACTTTATCGGACTTCTGGCTGAGCGCTGGCTCATAAATCTCATCAATCAGTTCTGGTTTCACTACTTTTTTAACATTTGTTGCTTGCATCATATTTTCCTTTTGGGAGTTAAAATCTACAGGAATTGTGTTCCCGCAGCGTGTGAGTTCAATTTATCAAATAAATTCATTGATTTCATATGATTAGTCGATAAATCATTAAAATCATTACAACTTTGCCTATAACGTAAATCATTTGTTGCGGAATACACAAAAATAATTATTTTTATTACGCTCTATACAAGCAATAGCTATACCAAAATAAACGACAAATAAAATTAAGTATTTAAAATACGCAAAAATCCCGTAATCACCGTAAAATGCTAGTCTTTCACATGGCTAATAACATATGAAAATTTCTATAAATGGCAACACCCAGCAATTTGATGGTGACAATATGACAATTTCTGCGCTGGTAGTGACATTAAATTTAACAGGCAAACGCTTGGCAATTGAAAAAAACGGTGAAATAGTGCCGCGCAGCCAGTTCGCAGAAACAAAATTGAAAGATGGCGATAAGTTGGAAATTGTGGGTGCAGTCGGTGGCGGATAAGTGGGATAGTGGGAAAATGATGAATCAACAACTGGTTATTGCGGGCAAGTCTTATCACTCACGCTTATTAGTGGGTACGGGTAAATATAAAGATTTCTCCGAAACGCGCGCGGCGATTGACGCCAGTGGCGCACAGATTATTACGGTGGCTATACGCCGCACCAATATTGGCCAGAACGCTGGTGAACCTTCGTTGCTGGAATATTTGCCGCCCGAAGAGTTTACTTACCTACCCAATACTGCGGGCTGTTATTCGGCCGATGATGCAGTACGCACTCTGCGTTTGGCGCGCGAGTTGCTGGACGGCCATAAACTGGTGAAGCTGGAAGTGCTGGGCGACCCCAAAACGCTGTATCCAAATGTGATAGAAACAATTGCCGCGGCCAAGGTGCTGGTAAAAGACGGCTTTGACGTCATGGTGTATACCTCGGATGACCCAATTATAGCCAAGCAGCTCGAGGATATAGGCTGCTGTGCGGTTATGCCGCTAGCATCGCTTATCGGTTCCGGCATGGGCATTCTGAATCCGTGGAATTTACAGATTATTATCGAAAACGCAAAAATTCCTGTGCTTGTAGATGCAGGCGTAGGTTGCGCAGGCGACGCGGCGATCGCCATGGAACTTGGTTGCGACGGCGTGCTGATGAATACGGCGATCGCTGCTGCGCGCGACCCTGTTTTGATGGCGTCAGCCATGAAAAAAGCCATTGAAGCAGGCCGCGAGTCTTATCTGGCGGGCCGTATGCCAAGAAAATTATATTCAGCCAGCCCGAGTTCGCCTACTTCCGGCTTAATTACAGCGGCATGATCGGTTGACGTGACCATATTAGGCAAAAAATATGCGTTTTCGGTGAGTGTTGAAACCGCATATCTGCTGGATCAGTCAAATCCGGATGAAAATCAATATGCTTTTGCTTACACGATTACCATTAGCAATGTTGGAAGCATCGCCGCGCAGTTGATCAGCCGTCACTGGATTATCACTGACGCGAACAACCATGTGAAAGAGGTTAAAGGGCTAGGTGTGATCGGCGCACAGCCTTTATTGCAGCCAGGCCAGCAGTTTGAATACACGAGCGGGACGTTATTGGCGACACCTGTTGGTTCAATGCGGGGCACGTTCCAAATAGTGGCTGAGGATGGCATCCTGTTTGATGCGGAGATCGAGTCGTTTACCTTGGCCGTGCCCAAGGTGTTAAATTGAGCTTGTGGAATTAGGTAAAATAATTTGAAAAAGTTTTTGATTCTAGTTTGTATGGTTCTCGTTACGGTTTCGTGTGCGAAACGAAATGTGAAGCCTGCAGTACAAAAAAGCGTGCAGACCTGTGATTGCGCACAGCAAACTGCACCAAATCAACCACCAGACACCACCAAATCAAATGGTGAAACTAAGCCAGCGACACCAATAATCACGCCAGATTACTCGCTGCTAAAGTCAGCGGCCTGGAGCGATATTGATGGTTTTGCAGAAGATGATTTAGGCGCGGCCTGGCCAGTCTGGCTGAAGAGTTGCAGCACCTTGAAAAACAAGCCCGCATGGCAAGTGGTATGCGCTGCTGCGCAGAATATGAATAATCCGGACAGTGCAGCGATTCAGGCCTATTTCACACAAAATTTTAATGTGTATCGCGCCAGTAATCAGGATGGTACGGACACCGGTTTGATTACCGGCTACTATCAGCCGTTATTGAAGGGTAGCCGTAACAAGTCTGTACAGTATCCGCATCCCATCTATCGTCAACCCAGCGATCTGGTGACGGTGGAATTGGGAGAGCTCTATCCGGAACTTAAATACAAACGTGTTCGCGGCAAACTGGTAGGCAACAAACTTGTGCCATACATGACCCGTGCTGAAATCGAGGCATCGCCTTCGCCGATGTCCGGCACTGAAATTATGTGGATTAATGACGTCATCGATGTGTTTTTTCTGCAGATACAGGGTTCCGGCCTGGTTCAGCTGGATAATGGCGAACAGGTTCAAGTGGGCTATGCGGACCAGAATGGGCATCCCTATAATTCAATCGGCCGCCTGCTGGTCGAGCGCGGTGAACTGACCCTTGATCAGGCCTCAATGCAGGGCATTAAAAACTGGGCGCGTAATAACATGGAAAAATTGCGCGATCTGCTCAACAGTAATCCCAGCTATGTGTTTTTTAGAGAACTGCCCGCAGGCTTGCCAGGTCCGCTCGGTGCGCTTGGGGTGCCCGTCACCGCAGAGCGCAGTATGGCGGTAGACCCAAAATTTGTGCCGCTGGGTGCGCCAGCGTTTTTGTCGACCACGCAGCCCAATAGCACAAAACCGTTAAAACGATTGATGATGGCACAGGATACCGGCGGGGCGATCAAGGGCGGGGTGCGCGCTGACTTCTTCTGGGGGGCGGGCAATGAAGCCGGCAAGCAGGCGGGGGCGATGAAGCAGACTGGCAAGATCTGGGTGTTGTTACCTAAAGACTTTCAGTTTCCTAAATAATTGGAAAAAGGCGGGCTTCTAGTACCAAAGAAAAAGGGCGCGTTGGGCGCCCTTTTTAATGACGTTAGAACTAATTACTTGTTCATTACGTACATAGTCACTTCGAAACCGAAACGCATTTCAGTAGCAGCTGGTTTTGTCCACATAGTAATTCTCCTTAGTTAAAATTCGTCTGGGCTAATTTACATTACTGCAATTATTCCATAACGTAGGAACCATACTACGCTGGTAGTAAAAATAAGCCGTATTTAATCTGCTTAAAACATGCTCATGATTTTCATGAGATTATTGAGCGCCTCTAATCCGTTTTAGCAGGCGCTTAATGCCTTTTCTGCCAATGGTGCGTTTCATACTCACCTTAAGGTCATAGAGGTGAAATTGTAATTTATCCTGCCATCTCAGTTTTCTGCCTGTGAGTCCAAGATAGATGTGCATGAAACGTTTGCGCCCTGCCCAGTGCAACTTGTGGCAAGCCCTTGTAAGATCCGCCACGCGAAGTTTCAAAGCGACCGGGTGATTGAAGCTATGCAGTCGGGCGGTGTCAATCAGAGAGAAGTGCAATTTATGATCAGCCAAAATGTTGACCAGAATATTACCGCCAGACAAATCCCTGAAGTGAATGCCGCGACTATGCATGATATGACAATACAGCGCCAATTGAGGATAAACCTCCTCGGGGGTTAGTCCTAAAAAAGCAGACTCGCCGCTTGCAAACGCAGAAAACAGCTGGCCAACATTGCAGTCAGCTTGCACATAGTCGCATAGATAAAAATTCTGTTTAAGTGTGCTATCACTAATTTTCTCAAAGAATGCCACAGGCTGGGCGGTTTTTACACCGCGTCTTAACAGCTCCATTGCGCCATTCCAGCTGCGTCTGGCTTTGCTTGGTTTGAATCGGTCCAGAAAGGCTTTGTGCGGGTACATTTTGACAGGCTGTTTCACCGTGATTAGGCGCGAGCTGTCACGCGGGTCGGCAACCGACCAAATAGCATTACGCGCGAGGCGTAATGCTGCATCCTTTGCTGGGCTAAGCAGCTTGCTAGGGTGCAGGGCTTGCATGAGCAGGTTGGCTTCACTGACATCTTTGGCTAGCACCAATCCGTGCCAGTCGTCCTCATTCACTCTAAAATATTGCAAGCCATCGATATGGGCATGTATCGCCAAGTCCTTTTCCAACACAGGCTGGGCTTTGGTTTTGACGAGAAAATCCGCATGCCATTGCAAATAAATGGGGGACTCTGTAATCAGCTCAAAATTCTTTTGGAGCAATTCTCCGTCACGATGCAGCACGGTTGCAGCATTCAGTGTGGTTTCTTCATAGACATCGCTCAAAAAAGCGACTTTTCCATTGATCGTCCACGCAGCATGCATTTGCCTGTTATCATGTTCAAAATGATGGATTTCCAGGCCTTGCGCCGAAGCGATATGCCGCACATAATGCGCACCCTGAATCAGGCTGTTTACGGTTTTGACTGCGTTAAAACTGGCGCGGGGCGCATAATTGGCAAGGTTGCCATCCGCGCTTTTGTAATGGGTTACTCTTTCTAATGGCGGATAATCCGATTCCTGCAGGCCATCGTTAATCAGGCCTTCGCGCTGGCAGATGAATGCGCCCCAGAACACCTGCGCCAGGCTATTCGAAGCGGCCGTAAGGGTAAGGTAGCGGGCGGCGTAATCGGCCTGCTTTTGTTCGCCATCAGGCAGTAGACGCTGTATGCGATAAATCGCCCAAAAAGCGACCGGTGAAACCAGTTGAGCTACGCCAAAATCCGTGCTGATTTTTTTTAAGATGCGCGCTTTTTTAACCAGATTGTATTTGAAGATGGTCGCCCAACGGTATTTGAATATGCGGTGATCAAACCGCTCAGGCTCAGATACACGCTCTGAAAACAAATTGTCGGTATGAATATCGGGTAATTGTTTTTTTTCCTTAAACGTCTGAAGCAGGCCGATGTTGTAAATAGGCTCGAAATCGCTGATGTTGGGACCTGCCAGTCTCAGGCCACGGCTTTTGATTTCATGATGCGCAATTCCCCAGGCGGCAAGAAAACCGGGCATGGAATAACCCGCCCAACGCTTGCGGTTAATGGTGGTGCCTACTTCGATTTGTCTGACTTTGCTGCCGAACTGCTCCAGCACGCCCTGCAGAAATTTTCGCCAGATGGCTTGCTCAGCAGGGGATTCCATGTTTCTTGCGGCTTCAAAAGGCTGTACCAGATGTAAGCTCACCTCGAATTTATGTGTGATCAGGGCACATAAAAAACGTGCATTAAAACTGGTTAAATCACCATAGCTGAAATCAAGACGCACTTGTTTTGTACCAAGCTGATTGAGCTGTGAGATAACGTAGTCATCTACTGCCGGGTCGAAGGAAGATGCGACACAAACGCCGAAAAAATCGGCTGGAATGATGTGATTGTCAGGGGGTAAATGCCCATTTTTAATCAATAAACCGCCACGCAGAATGTAGCTTAAGCCATCATATACCACCTGCCTGGTAAGCATGGAAGGCAGTTTTCGGTTAGCTGTCATTGCGGCAATCGGTAGCGCTGCTCGCTATAAAGCAAGGCGGGTAACAGCACATTGGCAAGCGCGCGTCGCTCGATTTCTTTAGCATTGGCAGAGGGTGCAGATTCACTAAGGCGTTTTGCCTTGGTGTCATATACTGCATGTGCCGGCGGTTTGCCTTCGCGTAAAACAACGACTTCGTTTGATTTTGGCGTTTGTTCCATCCAGGCAAAGTTGTAGTTGTATTGCATCATGGCGTGGCCGAGCCTGTCGGCTGGCTCGCTGGATAAGTCTCGCCCCGTCATCGGGTGCTGACCTTTAATGCCCATAAGAGACAGCACGGTGACGGGCAGGTCAATCTGACTGGTGATGCTGGTAATTTTTCTGGGTTGAATATCGGCACCTAAAATTAAGCCTGGAATATGAAAATGCTTAATCGGTACGAGAGAATCGCCCCGAACGCGGATGTCGTGATCCGCTACAATCAGGAACACGGTGTCCTTCCAGTAAGGGCTTTTTTGTGCCTGCTCAAAAAATTTTCCCATGGCATAGTCAGCATATTTTACAGCGTTGTTATCAGTAGCCTTTGGTTGCTCATATAGCTCAATGCGCCCATCCGGGAATTCAAACGGCGCATGATTGGATGACGAAAATGCTAGCGTAAAGAATGGCTTACCGCTGGCGTGGTGTGCCATCAGCTGCTCGTGGGTTTTGTTGAGCAGGTCTTCGTCCGAAGCACCCCAGCTGCCGACAAATACTGGATTTTTATAATCTTTTTCTTCGATAATTTTATGAAAGCCGTTGCCTAGAAAAAAGCTGCGCATATTGTCAAAATGCGATTCGCCGCCGTAAATAAATTCTGTGTGATAGCCTTGTTTGCTGAGCAAAGCCGCCAGTGAGAAAAAGTTTTTCTGGCTGAGCGAGAGTTTAACTGTGCTGTCCGCAGGGGTGGGCTGAAAGCCAGTAGTGACCGCCTCGATGCCGCGCACAGAGCGTGTACCGGTAGCATACAGTTGCTCAAGCCAGATGCCTTGTTCTTTTAGTTTCTCCAGGTTGGGCGTTACGGGTTTGCCACCAAGGGACTCCACAAAAGTCGCCCCCAGGCTCTCTTGCAGGATAATCACCAGATTGAGCGGCTTGTCGCGTTTAACGCTGGGCTCCAGGGTTTTAAGCGTAGGAATGTCTATGTCTTTTGCATTAGTGAGTTTGAATATCTCGGCCTTGGGCATTTTTCCGTAAATCTTGCTGGATTTGCTTTCATGCTGCAAGCTGTAAACCGCGTAAAACACCGAATAACCGGAATTTAATATCAGGCTATTCACCATGCTATCCTGCGTGATGGCGAATAATGCGGGATTAGCAGGCCTGTGGCCAGTGGTAGAACGAATACCAAAAGCGATTAATACTAAAATAAGCGGCCAAAACAGAGCTAATTTTTTGTTTGACCAGGACGGAGTGCTGCTAACTAGCCATGGGTGCATAAAACGGCGCATCGCCCAAATGGCCAATAGTGTGAAGCCAATGCCTGTGAACACTTCCACCTTGAAGCCGCGCCAAAGCATTCCCAATACTTCATTGGGGTATTTTAAATATTCTACAAAGATACGGTTGGGCCGCACATCGTATTCGGCTATAAAGCCGGGCGTAGCCGCTTCTAAAAACACCAGAAAAACAATCGCTGAAATTACCCAGAGATAGGTAAATTTTCGCCATACATTAAAAAAGTGCCTGGTCGCTAAAATTGGTGCTAATAACACAGGGATGACACTGAGTAAACAAAGCTGAATAATATCGGTGCGGATGCCTTGCAATAAAATTTCCAGCAGCTTGCCGGTTGCATTGACGCGATCCAACTTCCATAACACGAGGCCAAGCCGTGAGGCCGAAAGTATCACCAAACCCAACAGCACCATGGCCACAAGCGGGGCATAGGGCCCCAGCTTTTTGCTGATGTGCCAGAAGGCTTGCTGCCATTTTTTAAACAACCTTGATAACAACATGCAGTATTTACTTTAAAATCAAAACGCTATTATAAATGCAACGGGCTAAATATAAAGAAACGGATTTAGTATTTGCGTAACCTGCCAAATGTCAGCATGCCGATGACGCAAAAAATCGGGTTGCCAATAATATAAGGAGAAAATATATTCATATCAACTGCTTGTTGGCAGTTGTAAGAATTAAGCATTTTCTGCCATCTGCTTAAGTGTGACGTAGTCTGTTTTGCCTGTGCCGAGCAAAGGTAACTCTGTAATGCGTACGATTTTGCGTGCAATGGCGATTTCGGGGTTTCCAAGATTTTTGGCCACAATTTGCAAATCCTCACGTTTCAATGTAGGGTCGGTCGTGAATAGAATGATATTTTCACCGCGTTGTGCATCGGTTTGGGTGCTGGCAGCATGCTGGTACTCTGGCGCGGCAGTATTGGCGATCTTTTCCACCACTTCTAGAGACACCATTTCGCCTGCCACTTTGGCGAAACGTTTCACGCGGCCTTTGATGTGAATAAAGCCCTGGGCATCGACTTCAACAATGTCGCCCGTGTTGTACCAGCCATCTTCGGGAGGATAAAGCACGCCCGGATTATCGAACAGGTAATAGCCTTTCATTACGTTTTCGCCACGCACATACAGCAAGCCGCCAGTATGAATGCCAGGCACAGACTCTAACTTGTGTTCCAGGCCGGGGATGAACTGGCCTACGCTTCCATTCAGGTTTGCCATCGGCGTGTTGGCCGAAAGCACGGGTGCGCATTCTGTGGCGCCGTAGCCTTCAAGAATGCGGATGCCGAATTTTTCCGTATAAATTTTGCGCACCTCATCATTAAGCTTTTCTGCACCTGCAATCACGATTCTGAGTTTATAAAAATCGTAAGGATGGGCATATTTGGCATAATTTGCCAAGAAAGTGCTGGTGGCAAAAAATACCGTGCAGCCGCGGTCGTAGATGATTTCTGGTATGACTTTGTATTGCAGAGGTGACGGGAACAAGTGAATTTTAATGCCGTTTAACACAGGCAGCATGGAACCCGTAAATCCAAAGGCGTGGAATATAGGTAACACCATCATGAATTTATCGGTGGGGTTGAAATCCAGTACCGCCATAATCTGTGCGATATTGGTCAAAATGCTTTTATGCGAATGCACTACGCCTTTTGGTTTGCCCTCGGAGCCTGAAGTAAACAATACAACAGCGGGTTCCTCGGGGAAGCTGGATTCCATCACCGCCCGCGGATAGCGCAAGGCATATCCTATCAGCCAGGCGCGGTCGACTATGCCAAAATCAGCACGCAGGTCTTCAAGATATAGGAGGTTGAGGTCTTTCAGGTCGGCAATAACCTCTTCCAGTTTGGCCGTTTCAATAAACTTGCGTGAGGTAATTACGGTTTTTACATCAGCCGCCGCGCAGGAATTTTGCATGCCTGCTGTACCAGCTGTGTAATTGATCATGGCAGGGATACGGTTAAATGCCGACATACCTAAAATCAGTGCAACGGTATTGGTAATGTTGGGCATGAGCACGCCGACGACCTCGTTCGGGCTACTGACTTTGGTAACGATTCTTCCTAGCGCCAGGCTTTTTTTCAATACATTCTGATAGGTTTCTTCTACTTCATTGAGATCCTCAATGAGTTTGTAGTCGCCACCGAATTTATCCACAGCATCTAAAAATGCTTCAAACAAGGTGCGGCTTTTCTGCGCCTGAAACAGCATTTTTTGCATTACGCTGCGCATGCCTTCGCCCGCGATGCGGCGCCGTTGCCTGGCTGTAGGAAAGCTGCGGTTCGTGGCTTTTGGCATCACGATGCTGGTGGTAGGTAGCACCGTGAGAGTGACTCGAGGAAATAAGCGCTTTAGCTGGTGGCGTGCTAAGCGTCCATAATAAGATTCTCCTGCGCCATCGATACGCACAGGTAAAACAGTTGCCCCCGTTTTCCCTGCAATAAACCCAGGGCCGTCATACACTTTTTGTATTTCTCCAGTTGCCGTAACACGTCCTTCTGGGAAAACCACTACATTTTCGCCGGCTTCAAGCAGTTTAATCACCTTTTTCATGGCAATTGGATTAGCGGTATCTACTTCTACATGGCGCGTTAAACGTAAGGCTTGCCTAAATGCCCATTTTTTAAAGGTAGAGGTATGTACGACAAAAGTGGCTTTTTTTGGCAAAAATATGCACAGCAATAAACCATCCAAAAATGATTCGTGATTAGCGACGATCAACAGCCCATTTTCAGCGGGCACATTCTCTAAGCCGCGCACCTCGACGCGAAATAGTATTTTGCTAATAAAACGCAGGATACTTGCTAACATAAAGACTCCTCCTGTTTCGTTGTTATCTAAATATTATTTTTTTACCTAGTCTTAAAATGTTTTTAATTTTAGCCGTTAGGTCTTTTTATAAATGCTAATAGTACACGCTGACGCTGCTTGGCGCCTAGTGCAACAAAAATCCAGAATATTTTCCCATAAACAATATGCTTTGCAAGTCAATATCCATGGGGCTTTTGGGGCATATAAATGCTATCGTAAAACAAAAACGGACGCCGTAGCGTCCGTTTGTTTTACAGCAAATTTACTGATTACACGTGATAAGCACGCTCGCCATGTTCCGTTGTATCCAAGCCCTCACGCTCAGATTCTTCAGATACACGCAGACCGATCAAGATGTCCACAACTTTAAGCGAGATGAACGCGACGACTGCAGACACGACGATTGCTGTGCCAACGGCCCATAATTGCGCGGTCATTTGTGCAGCAAAGTTGTATTCACCGACAGCATTTGCAACATAGTCATATACGCCCATGCCACCCAAAGCCGGGTTTACAAACACGCCAGTCGCCAGTGCGCCAAATATACCACCTACGGCATGTATACCAAATACATCCAGTGCATCATCGTAACCAAACATGTGTTTTACTTTTGATACAAAAATGTAGCAGATTGGTGAAACTAACAGGCCGATGATGATGGCTCCCATTGGGCCTACGAAGCCGCAGGCTGGAGTCACAGCGACCAAGCCGGCAACCGCACCAGAAGCCGCACCCAACATAGATGGTTTTGATTTATGGAACCACTCAACAAACATCCAAGAAAGTGTTGCTGCGCCAGTGGCGATCATGGTGTTGAGGAAAGCCAGCGCTGCATAGCCGTTAGCTTCCAAATTCGAGCCGGCATTAAAGCCAAACCAGCCCACCCATAGTAACGCCGCGCCTACCATGGTTAATGTCAGGCTGTGGGGCGTCATGGCTTCTTTACCGTAGCCAATACGCTTACCCAACACGATACAGGCAACCAAACCTGCGACACCTGCGTTGATATGCACAACAGTTCCGCCTGCAAAGTCAATTGCACCCTTAGCCCATAACCAGCCAGCATTTGCTAATACGGTATTGAGTGATTCAGCACTGGTAATTGCGTCAGGACCATCCCAGTACCAGACCATGTGCGCCATTGGCAAGTAAGCAAAGGTAAACCAGAGCGCCATAAAGGCTAACACAGCAGAAAACTTCATACGCTCTGCAAACGCACCGATAATCAGGGCTGGCGTAATAGCTGCAAAAGTGAGTTGGAAAGCAACGAAAATCAGCTCAGGAATATATGCGCCTTTGCTAAAAGTGGCTGCGATGGAATCCGGTGTGATGCCTGCCAGAAACGCCTTACTCAGGCCGCCAAAATAAGGGTTGCTACCTGTAAACGCCACGCTATAGCCATACAGCGCCCATAGCACACCCATGAATGAAAAGATCACAAAGGTTTGCATTAGGACGGACAGCATATTTTTTTGACGAACCAGGCCGCCGTAAAACAAAGCCAAGCCTGGAATGGTCATTAAAGTGACCAAGGCCGTGGCTACAATCATCCATGCCGTGTCGCCCTTGTTTGGAACAGGTGCAGGCGCAGCTGCGGCCTCAGCTGGCGCCGCTTCTACAGGCGCTGCCTTGGCTGGTGCTGAAGAGCTGCTTGCTGCGGCATCCATGGCTACTGCCGCATCAGCTACCGCCTCTACTGTAGCAGCAGCGGCAGCGTCTTCCGCAAAACTCATTTGTGTCGCGCCTAAACCTAGTATGGCGACTAACGAAAATATAGATAAAAATTTCTTCATGCCTGTAATTTTATTCATGCTAGGCCCCTTAAAGTGCGTCAGGACCGGTTTCACCGGTACGGATGCGATAAACTTGTTCTAAATTAAATACAAACACTTTGCCATCGCCAATTTTGCCGGTGGCTGCCGCTTTTTCAATCGCATCCACCACTTGATCCAGCATGTCATCTTTAATGGCCACTTCTAATTTAACTTTTGGTAAAAAATCCACCACATATTCTGCACCGCGATACAATTCGGTGTGACCTTTTTGGCGACCAAAACCTTTCACCTCTGTGACCGTAATGCCTTGCACACCAATGGCAGACAAGGCTTCACGCACTTCGTCAAGCTTAAACGGCTTGATAATTGCGGATACGAATTTCATCTTTCAATCCCCTTTATGTTTTAGAACAAATAAAATAAAACCACATTTAGCATTAGCAAAGCGCGTGCCAACAAAAAATATGTTTATAATCAATAAGATAATCAATAATTAAACAGTAGCGCATTTGTGGTTTAGCCGTTAAAATCTGCTAAACTGCTACAAAATAACGAGGAATTGCCATGTTTAGCTCAGAAAAAATTAATGAAATATCTAATAAAATCAATGAGATGATTAAATCAAGCCCATTGGCAGATGTAGAAAAGAACATAAATGCACTAATTCAGGGCGCGTTCACCAAAATGGAGCTTATTTCACGCGAAGAGTTTGATGTGCAAGCAGAAGTGCTGCGCAACACGCGAGAAAAGCTGAATATGTTGGAAGCAAAATTGGCCGAATTAGAAGAAAAAGCCAAGTAAATATGTCTTTAGCTGTCCTCTACAGCCGCGCTTTGAGCGGCATGGATGCCCCAGAGGTGGTGGTAGAGGTGCATCTAGCCAATGGTTTGCCGCAATTTGCTATCGTCGGCTTGCCCGAGGCCGAAGTGAAAGAAAGTAAAGATCGTGTGCGCGCCGCCATCCTTACCGCGCAGTTTGAGTTTCCCGCAAAACGTATCACCGTCAACCTCGCACCAGCCGATTTGCCTAAAGAAAGTGGTCGTTACGATTTACCCATCGCGCTGGGGATATTGGCTGCCAGCGGCCAAATACCTAGCGAGCCGCTTATCCGCTATGAAATTGCGGGTGAATTGGCGCTCACTGGCGAGCTACGCCCAATCCGCGGCGCGCTGGCGATGACTTATCATATGGTTCAAAATCAAACAGCACATAAAGGTGCAAAAAATAAGCGTGCGTTTATTCTGCCCCAAATGAGTGCACAAGAAGCCAGCTTGGTGAAGGACGCGATTATCTATCCCGCCAATTCCTTGCTCGAGGTATGCGCTCATTTAAGCGGCCATACTTCATTAAATCAGCATGAATCGAATGCACAAATTCAAAATATCAGTTACCCCGATTTCAACGAAGTTAAAGGCCAATCTCAGGCCAAACGCGCGTTAGAAATTGCCGCAGCGGGCGGCCACAGCGTGATGACGTTGTGTACAATTAAATGTAGTAGAGCTATAATGAAATTCATATCATGCGCAAAGCATATTCCTATATTCGGATGTCCACTGAAACCCAATTAAAGGGTGATAGTCTACGACGTCAACTTGAAGCATCAGAAGCCTATGCAAAAACCAATGATCTTGAGTTGGTTGATGAAATTGATGGTATTCCATTAAAAGACATAGGCGTTTCTGCTTTCAATGGCAATAATACACAAAATGGTGTTCTTGCGGTTTTTCTAGCCGCACTTCAAGCTAAAAAAATTCCCCAGAATAGCGTGTTGTTAGTTGAAAGTCTTGATAGGTTATCGCGCGACAGATTGGCAGAAGCGTTAAAACAATTCATGAACATCCTAACTTCAGGAATTGAAATTGTAACGTTATCTGATAATCAGCGTTACACGAGAGAAATTGTTAGTTCCAATCCTTCCTCTCTATTCATTGGCTTAAGCGTCATGTTTAGAGCTAATGAAGAATCTGAAATGAAGTCTAGGCGCCTACGTGCATCATGGGAAAATAAGCGCACAAAAGCATCAACAAAGATAATCACAAGAGCTTGTCCAGCGTGGCTTAAATATAATGAAACAACACAAAAATTTGACCTTATAGAAGAGAAGGCAAAAGTTGTAAGATTAATATTTGACCTATGCATTAACACTTGCGGACAATACGGAATTGCAAGATATCTGAATGAGCGTCATTTTCCTGTATTTGGCGGTGCAACATTATGGCATCGCTCGTATATCAAAAAAATATTGAGCAGTAGAACCGTAATTGGAGAGTTGCAAACTTACACGAAAAAAGAAGGCAAGCGTGAAAAAACAGGTGATCCAATTCTGGATTATTACCCAAAGTGTGTTGATGACAACACCTACCATCTTGCAAACGCAGCAATCCAGCGCAGAAACGTAAACGATAGAGGCAGAAAAGGGGTTTCATTTTCAAACATCTTTAGTGGTTTTACTTATTGCGGCTCATGTGGATTTAGAATGGCTCTAAGAAATCGTGGCGATACACCCAAAGGTGGGAAAACACTTTGCTGCTACAATACCCTTCAAGGTGGTGCGTGCAAAATGGGTGAATGGAAATTAAGTGACCTAGAAAATAGTCTTTTCAGCCACTTTAGGGAAATTAATTTTGATGAGCTAATAGATAATATTGAAGACAAGAAATTAAGTCTTCTGAGTGAGTCGGAAATTCTCCAGACTAAACTAAAAAATAAAGTTGATGATGCTAATCGAGCGACCAGCTATCTGGTAGGTAGCGATTTGCCAGAGGCTTCAAAGAAGAGGATTTTTGAACAGCTCAATAGCTTAGAAGCTGAAATAATAATCTTGAAAAGCCAGATTGAAAATGTTGAAAAGCAGCTAATTGAAGAAAATGACGCTAGAAAAGCACTTGGTTCTACCGAGCTAAAGGAGCTAATTGAAAAAATCCAAGATCACCATGATGATTATATGTTTAGGTCGTCAGTGAATCAGTTGTTAGCTAGGCAAATTGAGAATATTCAGCTCATAGAGCAAGATGTTGCTTATATGCCTTGGGAATATGATGATGACAGTGAAGAAATAAAAGCTTTTAGGCAAATATCATCTAAAGCTAAAACAGTAGCAGAAATTGTGATAACCAAGGATTTTGCAAAGTTTTGTAAAAAATATCAGCGCACTATCAAAATAAAATACAAAACTGGGGCAATCAGAAATGTGATGTTAGGTGCTGGTATTTCAATGAGGGCAAACCAGCAAACTAAAAAAGGCATTGCGTAGAGGAAATGCAGCATAATGAGGCATAGTTCTGCACCCATTATCACTTAAACTTAAGGACAGCTTTAAATATGACAATTATTAGTCACCCATTGCTTTGTGATGATTGTAAAACACCTATAAACCTAGTATCAGAGGGAATGGTGGAATGGATAGACGATGGAACTATCAGCGATGTAAGAATCGTTCACAACCCAGAATTCTCGCCAAAAGGTAACTGCTATAAACACACAAATCATTATCACAGGCAAGACAATCACCTTCAAATTGTGTTGGACAGTCCTGAACTAAAAACTAAACTTGGCATTATTTAAAGCTACAAATCTCAGCTTTACCGTAAATTAGTTACTTACTGGTTTACCATCTTTATTGGTGGCTGGAATGAAGCCAGCCACTTTCAGAAAATCCCTCAGCTTCATATTAGTTTTAGGTTTTTCGATTTCGCAAACATTTTTATCGCGGCGAAATAATTCTTTAATTTTCATTTGTTGATCCAGTTGTTATGATTTTTGTTGTTGTAAATATTGGCGAATGATTTCCAATATCAAATACTGTGTGGCATACAATTCAATTTATTATCAAAAAATATTCCCGTATTATTTCCGTCAAATTGGCTAACTATTAGGAAAAGTGAAAGCATTGAATTTAAGGTAGACTAATGCAATCAACTAATCTAAAAATAGGTGAAATCAAAAGGCATGCTGACTTTAAACGAAAGTGGTTACGTAAAACAACGCGAGTCGCAAGTTCTAGAATTTAAAGAAACTTTTCGTTTTGGTGAAAGTCTTGTCGAGTATGCTCGTTCACTTGTTGGAATGGCTAATAACCAAGGGGGCATGATAGTTTTTGGCATAAAAGACAAACCTCATGAACCTATAGGACTGCTGGATGATAGGTTTGATAAATTTGACCCAAGAGAGTTAAACAAAATCTTTCTAGAATACTTTTCTGTAGATATTGAGTGGAATGCTGAAACAATAAATTTCAACTCAACGCGCTTCGGTTGTTAAATTGCATCGAATATTGACCCATCTAGCATAGAAATATGCATCTAAATTTGACCCACGTAGCGATACTATTCTGCTCACAACCTGAGCAGGAGAATAGGAGTGATCGACGTGGCGATATTAAGTGTAATCAGGCG
>JAKQTN010000016.1 GCA_029563075.1 Pseudomonadota bacterium | reverse complement strand
TGAATTGCCCCGTGTACACTAGACACTTTCCTGCCTACTGAAGTATTGCCTTTCAAATTCTACTGGAGAAAGCCGATTAGTGTAACTATGTCGGCGTCTCGGGTTATAAAACATTTCGATGTAATCAAATATATCCTGCCTTGCATCCTCCCGTGTTAAATACGTTTTACGACGGATGCGTTCACGTTTAAGTAGCTGAAAAAAGCTCTCGGCTACTGCGTTATCATGACAATTGCCACGGCGGCTTTGGCTGGCGCATAGATTGTGCGCTTTTAAAAAATCCTGCCACTCGTAACTATTGAACTGACCGCCTTGATCTGAATGAATAATGACTTGTTCATCAGGCTGCCTTCGCCAGATGGCCATGAGTAACGCATTGATTGCAAGTTCACTTTCCATGCGCGGTTGCATCGACCAGCCGATCACTTGCCGTGAGAACAAATCCAATACGACGGCGAGGTAGAGCCAACCCTCGTGGGTACGAATATAAGTAATATCTGTGACCCATATCTTGTTCGGCTCGGTAACGTTAAATTGCTGGGCAACATGAATAGGTACTGCGATAGATGGGCGACTGTAGCGCGTGCCAGGACGGCGACGATAGCCGATCTGAGTACTTAACCCTTCTTGTTTCATCAATCGATAAACACGGTGCTTGCCGCAGCGTTCTCCCACATCGCGCATGTCATCGGTGACCTTGCGGTAGCCATACACACCACCGCTTTCCAACCAGAACTGTTTGATTAAACCTAACAACCTGACATCTTCACGCTGACGCGCCGATGTCGGTGATGTACGCCATGCATAGTAACCGCTGGGGTGTACATTCATCACATTGCACATGCGTCGCACCGAATGCTCAGATTCGTGTTTGCGGATAAATGCGTACCTTACTGGGACTCTCTGGCAAAGTACGCGGCGGCCTTTTTTAAGATGTCACGCTCTTCAGTGACCCGCTTGAGCTCGGATTGCAGGCGCTTAATCATCGCCTGCTGATCTTCAGCAGCCACTCTCACTGTTTCCAGCTGATCGTATTTCTTGACCCAGGCATAAAGACTATGCGTTGAGACACCGAGCCTTGCAGATACTTCTGCGACTGTATAATGCCTCTCCGTAATTTGTTTGATGGCTTCTAATTTGAATTCTTCTGTAAATCTCTTGCTAACCACTTAATGCTCCTTTTAAGCGTAATTATGAGGCTTAAAAGTGTCTACTGCATCCGGGGCAATTCA
>JAKQTN010000013.1 GCA_029563075.1 Pseudomonadota bacterium | reverse complement strand
GCGCCCCTCCATTGCAGGTGCGGGTAGTCCGGGAAGTCTTTCCAGCGCACGCCAGACTCCCACCCGAATCCCTCCGCGATGGTTGCCATGCGCATCCAGACTCGCGTTGGGGCATCCCACCACGCCTTGCCGTCAGCCTTGATAGGCACGATATCCATCGCCAGCCCTGATAAATGCCTGCTTTTGAGTGTCGTTGTGATAGCGGTTTGTGTCTCTTTGTCGGTGAGTTTTTGTTTTAGCCCAGCGGCGTCATACATCATGCGTACGTGTTCCGGAGCCATGCGCCCGCGGGAAAAGTATGCCATTTGCACTGCCAGCTCGCGCCGCGTCTCGACAATCAGCCAGCCCGCAACGCCGGAGTTTTTTAGCTCATCATCGGCATTGAGTGCATTGAGCGTCTTGCGCGCGGCGTCTTGACAGCGCTGGTCTAAATCCTCAAGTTTCCTACTCATTTGCATCCCGCCTCGACGAGGTGTCTCTGGATTTCCTCTCGCGCCTTGCCAATCTTTGCCAGCGCGTCATCGACATTGCCGTTTATTTTTTTGCCTTTGAGGGCATGGAGTTGCAGCTCCTGCGCATCAATGACCGCCAAAAGCGCGGTATACTGGCAACGATTATCCTCGCGCATCGCCACCAGCGTCTGCTGCACCTCGGCAAGCAACGCATCCCGCTGGTTGAGTAGCTTATACCGCTTGCGCGCAATCGCCCATGTGCCTGTGAGTATCGCGGTTGTTACCAGCGCAATGGCAGTGTCGATGACGGTTTCCACGATTACACCCTGCCGAATTTCGCTTTCAGGTAGGCATATTCTGCAGGGAATTTTTCCGCCAGCAGAATCGGTGTCTGCTCGGTGTCACCATCCCACAAACACGGCAACGGCTCGTCAAGGTTACTGTCTGGGCCGAGAGCAATACCCCATGTCTGCGCTGGCGTCACGGTTGTGCCAATAACAAACTGTCTGTCAATTTCGACATGTACAAAGCCATCTTTCAAAACTTCTATTCTGATTGACAATTTTGTTTCCATAATTTCCTCCTTTTACAGTGTTAAGATAATAGAGCCATGCAATTCGCTGTTGTCTGTGATGTCGGTTACCCGAAAATCAGCCGTCCCACCTATTGAGCCATAAGCGTAATTTGCGCCAGGGACATATAGCCCTATATGCCCACCGCAATTGAGACTGTATCCACCGCCGCCGCCAATACCAATAAAGGGTAGACCTTTAATTTTTGCGAGTGTCCCAGTAATGGTGCCTTTTGCAGACATTTTTATTCGGTAAGTTAAGACTGCAAATTTGTTGTTTTTGACATACCACCCGGCTTGAATTTTATAAGTTTGCCCGCTTTCAGAATCACCGCCAAGAACAGGCGTCCACGTCCCATAGGTGGTAAGCCGGGTATCATTTGCCTGTACCACTGTTTCACTAGTAGTTCCACCATCTGGAGCCAATTGCACCTTGCCTTTGGCGCTCGCCGAAGCGTCAGATATCCATGAGTCGAGCTTGCCACTGCCATCTGTTTTTGGAATTGCGTTTGCCGCCGGTGTGGCGGTAGCTATCTCATCCGCTCCGCCGTGCTGATGGCTTGAGGCGTGTGTAAGCGAGGCAAAGACCGAGCCGAGAGCGGTCTTAATATTCGCCCATGTATAGTACAGCCGGCTGTGGTCGCTCTTGACGCCGGGCAGTTTGTCTGTGTCGTCCGGCGTGGTTGTTGGCGTACCACCCTCGATAGCGGATGCCA
>JAKQTN010000003.1 GCA_029563075.1 Pseudomonadota bacterium | reverse complement strand
AAGCATTTGTATCTTGAGTCTTGCTTAAACCATACAACAAAACATTCTTAACCTTTTACAAGGCCAAGCATTCGTTGCGTCTAAGCAAGTGTCTTAACTACAAACACCCACACTTATCAGTCGTTCAGTTTGTTAAAGAGCGCATTCTTAAAAAGAATAAATTCCAAAATGTTAATTTTCGAATTTATTCGCTCCAGAATCTTGGTTGCGGGAACAGGATTTGAACCTGTGACCTTCGGGTTATGAGCCCGACGAGCTGCCAGACTGCTCCATCCCGCGTCCGATTCGACGTACATGCCGCCGAGAGATGAGACTATAGCAAACTATAGTCATTTATGTCAAACAGTATTCAGAAATTTTTATTAGGAATCGCTAATAAAAAAATAAGCCCATAAACTTATGGGCCTAGAACCTAGCTTACCTACCAGCAATTCCTGAATTATTTGCCTATCGCGCCAAACACCTTTTTGATCAAGCTGCTGGCCTGGCCAACCGGGTCTTTACGAATCGCGGCCTCTTCTTTGGCAATCATCAGATACACGCCATCCAGAGCCTTATTCGTCACGTACTGCTCGATTTTAGCGTCTTCTTTTTTCACTACGCCAAATTTACTGCCCATTTCTGCATACTTGTTATAACTCTCAGCCAACTGAACATTTTCAGTCGCCTTTTTCACAATGGGCAAAAATTTCTCGGCCATTTGCGCAGAGGTGGTCCTTTTAAAGTATTGCGTAGCGGCATCATCGGGGCCAGTAAGTATTGCTTTAGCATCTGCCAGCGTCATTTTCTTCACCGAATCCACCAGCAAAGCCTTGGCTTCTGGCACTGCCGCTTCAGCCGCGCGGTTCATTTTTAAGACCAGCTCGTCCGATTGCTTGCCCATGCCCATCAGCTTCATGCCTTTTTCAATCTTTTTCAGAGATTTCGGCAAAGGAATCTTGACTTCTTTGTTGCCCAAAAAACCATCGGGCGCGCCCAAGCTGGAAATGGCTTTGCCGATGCCTTGCGTTAGCGCCTCTTTTAAGCCGCCACTGGCTTCGGCATTGCTTAAATCGCTTACGCTGAGCGCGTTGGCATGCGTGACAAATAGGGCGAGCAACGCCATTGATAAGAAACGTTTCATATTGAGATGTCCTTTAAGTTGTATAGTGAGCATGCGATTAGTACAACGAGTTACACCTCAATAAGTTTACGTTATTTTTTAGCTTTTAGGGACTCTACCTGCCAGATGTTTTTGGCATATTCACCTACCGTTCTATCGCTTGAGAATTTAGCCATGCGCGCCACGTTCAATATGGCCCTTCTCGACCATTCCTCTTGGTCCTGATACACGCGGCCAACTTCATCTTGCATGGCGATATAACTCTCATAATCGGCCAACAGCAGATAATTGTCACCATTATTAAGCAAATTGTCGACAATCGCCTGGTAACGGTTAGGCTCTTCAACAGAGAAGAACCCGGTTGCAATCATATCCAGCACTTCTTTCAGCTCTGAGTTTTGATTGTAATGATGACGCGGATTGTATGCGCTAGCCTTAAGATCAGCTACCTGTTGCGTAGTCAAGCCGAATATAAAGATATTAGCATCACCCACTTCCTCCTTAATCTCCACGTTGGCGCCATCCAGCGTGCCAATGGTTAATGCGCCGTTCAGCGCCATCTTCATATTACCAGTGCCGCTGGCTTCTGTGCCTGCAGTCGAAATCTGCTCGGACAGGTCGCTTCCGGGGAATAAAATCTCAGCGGCCGAAACCTCGTAATTCGGATAAAACACCACTTTGAGCTTGTCGCCGATGGCAGGATCCTCGTTCACAATCAACGCCACATCGTTAATTAAGCGAATGATGAGTTTGGCCATCCAGTAACCAGGTGCCGCCTTACCGCCAAATATCACCGTACGTGGTGTAATACCTGTCTCGCCTCTGCGAATACGGTTGTACAGTGTAATCACGTGCAGCACGTTCAACAGTTGGCGCTTATATTCATGAATACGTTTAATCTGCACATCAAACAAGCTGTTTGGGTTCACGGTAATATTAGTGCGTGATTTGATTTTTTCAGCCAGTCGTTGTTTGTTA
>JAKQTN010000075.1 GCA_029563075.1 Pseudomonadota bacterium | reverse complement strand
ACACCTTTACTAACCTCTGCGGATACCTTAGCTGTAGAAGTTGCATAGTCGTCCAAAACTTTGATACTGGTTCTGCCTTCTTCGCTGATGCTGTGTAGGGTTTTATACCAGTTAACACCAATCGCTACCAACGCTCCTAGCCCAGTAGCAACAACAGCCAACGGTGTGGCTAAGCTACTGGCTATATGTCCAATATTTGACAGTACAGTAGCAACAATGCCAGCCCTAGAAGCTACCACAGTAGATGATGCAGTGACTGCTGCTGCCTGTGCTGCGGCTGCTGCCTGTGCTGCGGCGGCTGTATTAGCTGCTGTGGCGGCCAGATCAACAAGAGCAAGAGCTTTTAACCCATCCGTAACTAGCTTTATATTTCTACCTAAGATAATGAAAGCTGCCGACGCCACTTCAATACCTTTAAAAGTCAAGTAAGCAGCGGCAAAGGTCTTTACTGCATCTAGGTTATCCAGCAACGCTTGTGTCAGCTTTGCGACTACGTCTGCTGTAGTCGTAAGAAACTCCTTCATCCCAGAAGAGTTTACTACCCCAGATAGACTGTTTATAATACTGGCAATCTGCGGTTGCACCCCAGAAAATACATCAGCCAGTACCCGTTGAAAATCCCCTTGGAGAGTTTTCAACAAGCCTTCAGTAGACTGGCTCAATTTGATCTGGGCCTCAGTCATGAACCCTAGACCCTCAGAGGCTAGTTGAGTATCCTCCAAAGACTGCTTCATCTTTGTCAAGTCAGTAAGTAGAATGTTAGCTGCCTTGACTGCCCTATTGTTGAAAATATCCTCAAGGAACCGCGTCTTGCCCTGCTCAGTCATGCTGTTAGTAGCTTCTGATAGTTGCTGAAGACGCTCAGTAAAGGGCTTCAATGACCCATCGGCATTATATATTTCAATGCCCAGTTGCTTCATAGCGGCTGTTGCTTTAGCTGTAGTAGGAGCAGACAGTTCCCTCACCATATTGGTGATAGCTGTTCCTGCTGCTGATCCCTCAATTCCTCTGTTAGCCAGTGTAGCAAGAGATGCCGCAGTCTCTTCCATAGAGACGCCAAACATATTAGAGATAGCAGATGCCTGCTTCATGGCCTCCATCATTTCTTTTACGGATGTAGCTGAAATAGCCGCTGCTTTTGCGAACACATCTCCAATATGGCCAAAATCATTCACAGACAGACCAAATGAGTGCATAATGGCTGTGGCGGATAACGCCGCATTCGCCATATCCGTCTCACCAACAGCAGCTAGTTTTAAGACAGAAGGAAGGGCAGTAGTCGCATCCTCTACGGATAGGCCGGCCTGGGCAAGGACTCTTAATCCTTTTGCTGCTTCTAGTGGTGTTGACATCGTACCCGAAACAGCGTCATTGAACTTCTGCATGTCCACTGTAGCGCCACTAGAGATGGCACTAATCATAGTGAACTGAAACTCAAGTTCCTTGCCTGTTTCCACCATACTCTTCATGGAACCAGCAATGACTGCTGCACCCAGCAATGGAGCTAATGAACCATAAGTTAGCCATAGTCCACCTAAAGCACCAGACAAGCCTCTAGCAGCGCCGTGAGCTTCATTGGCAATTGTGTTCCAGTGCATTTGATGCTCAGCACTTTGCCTTGTAGCTTTGCCTAGGCTACCTTGAGTTACGATCAGAGATTTTAGCTGAGACTCAAGTGCAGCAACACTGCCAGCATTCTGGGCAGCAGCGAGAGCCTGTGATGAACCTGCAGCGCCTGGAAGCAGGTGTTGTTGCCCACCACCGTAAAAAGCTTTTCCAGCCTGCAGAGCAGCCATTGCTCGCTGCTTTTCTGTAAGAGTGAGCCACTTTGCGAGGTCTTGCGCGTCCTTTACTGCCGCCTTCAGTCGCGCTGCTTCTTCTGCAGCGATTACTCGCAGTTCAAGGGAGTTGGCTAGATTCTTAGCCCTCCATAAGTCTTTTAAATCTTGTTCCGATTTCTTGACTTTAGCTGCTTCTTCTGCCGCTATTACTCGCAGTTCGAGAGAGTTGGCCTGGTTTTTGGCACGACCAAGCTCTTGTACAGCTTTTGCAGCCGCAGCCGCCTTGGCTGCTTCTTCTGCCGCGATTACTCGCAGTTCGAGAGAGTTGGCCTGGTTTTTGGCACGGGCGAGGTCTTGTGCTTGCTTCACCGCCGCAGCCCCAGCCATCTCAGCACTTTTCAGCATGACCTTCAAGTTGCTATCAGTTCTTTGGATACTGTGATCCACCTGACCAAACAACCCTTGAAGCTCATAACCCTTTTTGGTGACATTGCCAAAAATGTCTGTTTTGCCTGATGCCGCCAGAGCGTCTAACTTCGCCTGCATAGCCTCCACTGCGGCGGTCATGGTTTTTAGTTTCTGCTCAGCGAGCTTCGCTTCTGAACCAAGCTTAGTGACACCTTCGCTAGGAACCTGAGTAACCCCAAGGTTCTTCATGCGGGTTTCTAGCGCAGTAAGAGATGCCTCAGCA
>JAKQTN010000066.1 GCA_029563075.1 Pseudomonadota bacterium | reverse complement strand
CGGCGTAGCCAACGGCGTAGCCAACGGCGTAGCCAACGGCGTAGCCAACGGCGTAGCCAACGGCGTAGCCAACGGCGTAGCCAACGGCGTAGCCAACGGCGTAGCCAACGGCGTAGCCAACGGCGTAGCCAACGGCCAGTGACGACAAAGGTTTGCTCTACTGTTGGCTATCAATCAATGCCAATTCCAAAATCATATCATTTAGTGGATAGGGGCGAACTTTGCCCGGTGTGTGTGGATTCCCCGTTGAGAGATAGCTTATCGTCATACGCTGGTGGATAGGTGAAAAGCCTGGTTCACCGTGTTTGCTTGATACTTGGTTGTTGCGCTTGTCGTGCACGACCTTGTTGCAGTGTGTAGCTGGAATATATTGGCGCACAAGCTTTATCAGGTACTCGCGGGTATAGGTGCAATACAGTCATCTTAGTCTGAGTCCGATTAAAACCACGTAGGGGCGGTTAAACAGGCAACTGTTATAGTTGTCGGCAAGCGTAAAGTGATCACTGCATCAGATCACGAGCCAAAAAGTCTAGCCTGACATGGCTTTAAATATGATTGTCAGCAGATAAGTACTATCGGGAGATAGCACGCGACATAAAACATGCACAGAATCACTGAGGCCAGTCTTTCGACTGGCCTCACCTATGAGTAACCTCATAGGTGAGGCTACTGCAACGCGCCGCAGAGGGTCGCGCAACAATTAACAGGAGGAGAGATGCACACTGTATCTCTGGCTTGCGTCAAGCAAGCCCTGGCCATGCGCAAGTGTGGCTGGTGCGCGAAGTTCTCATCCAAGTCGTGCAGCGTCGGTTATGCCGATGTGCGCAGGCGGGTACGGAGTCGCACCAAACCTAAAGCGGGTTGATTGCCCGCACCAAAGCCCGCGAAAGCGGGCTTTTTGCTATGTGACTTCCAGCAAGGTTGCATGGTGGGTCGTTTCTCGCCCAGTCCCTTGGTGCCATTTCCCACTTTGGCCCCAAAAACAGGCCAATTTTGGGTGCCGTTTCCCACTTCAGCCAGCAGGCAGGGGCCAAGCCATTGGCATGGACTTTACATAATGTGGAAGTTCAAAAATCCTGCCGAAAATTTTGATTTTTGAGTTTTAGCAGTTTTAGCAGTTTTCTCAATAAAATCAAAGACTTAGCAAAACGTCTCCCACTTTAGGGTCGAAAACAGGCCAATTTTGGGTGCCGTTTCCCACGTCGACCAGCAGGCCAAGATCGTTGTCGACTACCACGTCGACCAGC
>JAKQTN010000061.1 GCA_029563075.1 Pseudomonadota bacterium | reverse complement strand
AGGTATAATGCGCGGCTTCAATATTCAACGCAATTAATCTGCAAGGCAAATTATGAAAACAGCACAAGAACTTCGCGCCGGTAACGTGATTATGGTGGATGGCGCACCATTGGTGGTGGTAAAAGCCGAATACAACAAATCGGGCCGCAATTCCGCCGTGGTTAAAATGAAATTTAAGAACCTGCTTACCGAAGCGCCAAGCGAAACTGTATACAATGCAGGCGATAAATTTGACGTGATTGTGCTCGAGAAAAAAGAAGTGACTTTCTCCTATTTTGCCGACCCGACCTATGTGTTTATGGATGGGGATTACAACCAGTACGATGTAGATGCCGAGTTTATGGAAGACGCATTGCCATATCTGGAAGATGGCATGCCCTGCGATGTGCGCTTTTACGAAGGCAAAGCCATCTCAGTTGAATTGCCAACAACCGTGGTGCGTGAAATCACTTATACTGAGCCTGCCGTAAAGGGTGATACTTCCGGCAAGGTGATGAAGCCTGCCAAGATCGCTTCAGGTTATGAAGTGCCAGTGCCATTGTTCTGTAACCAGGGTGACAAAATCGAGATTGATACACGCACGGGTGAATATCGTAACCGCGTGATGAAGTAAGCGGATGTTGAAAATGAAAAAGGGCGCAGATTGCGCCCTTTTTTGTGTGTGTGCAAGAATTGAAAACTTATCCGGCTAGTTTTTTGGCAATTTCCGCTTCAGCTGCAATCCAGTAATCCACTGCACAACCAGCAAAATTATTGCGTTCGGCCATATAATAAGCCGCTATCTCGGTCATTCTATAGCGCTCTCCGGGATCAATGTTTTTGGCTTTTGACGTACCGGCTTTTTTGGCCGGTGCTTTTTTTACAGCCACTTTTTTTTCTTCTGTAGATTTAGCTTTGCTTGCTGTCGCCTTCTTGGCTGCTGTTGGTTTTTTATCAGCAGTCGTTTTTGCGGTTGCCATGATGAGTTCCTTTTCTAAAAATGCTTAAAATTAGCTTACAAAAGCTTCTTGTACCCGCTAGCTGATGCACTATTATAGTATTAAACCGTGCCGCCTACTGTCAAGCCTTCGATTTTCAGGGTGGGCTGGCCAACGCCGACAGGTACGCTCTGGCCTTCTTTGCCGCAGGTGCCCACGCCGCTGTCCAGCGCCATGTCATTGCCTATCATCGAAACGCGCGTGAGTACATCTGGCCCGTTGCCAATCAGGGTGGCGCCTTTTACTGGGTAGGTGATTTTGCCGTCTTCAATCATGTAGGCTTCAGCCGCGCTGAATACGAATTTACCGCTGGTGATATCCACCTGCCCGCCGCCAAAATTGGCAGCGTACAGGCCTTTCTTAACCGATTTGATAATTTCGGCTGGGTCTTTGTCACCATTGAGCATATAGGTGTTGGTCATGCGCGGCATGGGCATATGGGCGTAGCTTTCGCGGCGCGCATTACCGGTGAGCGGCATGCCCATCAGGCGCGCATTGAGGCTGTCCTGGATGTAGCCGCGTAGAATGCCGTCTTCAATGAGGATGGTCCTATTGGTCGGGTTGCCCTCATCATCCATGCTGAGTGAGCCACGGCGGTTCGTGAGGGTGCCGTCATCGACAATGGTGATACCCTTGGCCGCTACGCGTTTGCCCATCCTGTTGGCAAAGGCAGAGCTGCCTTTGCGGTTGAAGTCACCTTCCAGGCCGTGTCCAATGGCTTCGTGTAGCAAGATACCTGGCCAGCCGGCGCCTAGCACTACGGTCATGCTGCCGGCAGGGGCAGGGCGCGCATCCAGATTCACCAGCGCCTGGTGTACGGCTTTTTGCGCGTAATCCTGCAAGACTGCATCGCTGAAGTAGCTGTAGTCGAAACGTCCACCGCCGCCGCTGGAGCCTTGCTCGCGGCGACCATGATGCTCGGCAATGACCTGTATCGAAATGCGTACCAGCGGGCGCACGTCCGCTGCCATCACGCCGTCACTGCGCGCCACCATCACTACTTCATATTCGCCTGCGATAGAGGCCATGACTTGACTGACGCGTGGGTCAATTTTGCGGGCAAACTGCTCCAGCCGTTCCAGTAATTTGACTTTTGCATCTGCAGAAAGTGAGGCGATGGGATCCTGCGGCAAATAAAGTGCTTGCGCTTGGCGCGTTAGAATATTTTTCCCTGTTTGCTCTGCACCCAAAGCGGCTATAGACTTGGTCGCACTAGCGGCTTGCTGCAAGGCGGGCAGATTGATGTCATCGGAATAGGCAAAGGCGGTTTTTTCTCCACTCACGGCGCGCACGCCCACGCCCTGGTCTATGCTGAAATTGCCTGACTTTACCTGGCCCTCTTCCAGGCTCCAGGATTCGCTGCGGCTATACTGAAAATACAAATCAGCATAATCCACTTGATGCGACATAATGCTGCCCAGCACCCCTTGCAAGGCTTGTGTATCAAGCCCTGTGGGTTTTAGCAGCACATCATGCGCTGTATCAAAGTGGTTTGTTTTTACTGAGGTATTCATTCAATATTTAGTTAACTTTAATAGTTGAGAAACACTATACCAGCATCGCACACAGGCGGTGCCAGGCATATTCGTGAAATAAACTGATTTAATTTAGATTGCTTTGATGGTTTTATGTTTCAACGCAGGCAGGCTTTTACGCAGGCTGGCCTGATAATCCCGATTCATCGACGCAATGACTACGCCGGAGCCGCGCGGCAGCCTGTCCAGGATGACGCCCCAGGGATCAACAATCATGCTGTTGCCATGCGTTTCGCGGCCGGATAAATGGTAGCCGCCTTGTGCCGGGGCAATCACGTAGCATAGGTTCTCAATCGCGCGTGCGCGGATTAAGCTTTCCCAATGTGCCTTGCCGGTGGTTTCGGTGAAGGCAGACGGCACCACGATCATATCGACCTCGCCCATGGCGCGATACAGTTCCGGAAAGCGTAAGTCATAGCAAATCGAAAGGCCGATTTTTCCGTAAGGCGTATTCACTGTGACCACTGTGTCGCCAGATTCGATGGTATTTTCTTCGTGATAATGTTCCGTCCCTAAATCCAGCCCGAACAGATGGATTTTATCGTAGCGTGCGACTTGCTCACCTTTGTCGTTGTAAACCAGGCAGCTGTTGCGTATTTTATTGGGATAGTTGCTTACCAGAGGAACTGTGCCGCCGATGAGCCAGATTTTATGCTCGCGCGCCATTCTGGATAAAAAGCGCTGAATCGGTCCGTCGTTTGGCTTTTCTCTGGCAAGGACTTTGTCATTTTCTTTTGCGCCCATAATACAAAAATATTCTGGCAACACCACAATTTTTGCACCCTGGTTAGCTGCAATCGTAATCAGACGCTCCGCCTCGATGAGGTTGGAGGATACATGCGGGCTGGAGGCCATTTGAATCCCCGCTACCTTAATCACTCCGGCTGCGGCCTTGGCAGGTTTTGCGGTTTTATTGCGCGATGTAATAGGCATGATTAAGATACTTTCTTGTTTTTAATCCTGTGCTAACAAGTTAGCCCGATTTATGGATGCAATGGCGAAACACTGTTTGTTTTTTGCGATTCACTTTTATCAGATTCTACCTCTTGTGGCTTATCCCATGTACCAATAATGATGTATTCGCTGGAGGCAATTTTGTTGAACGGATCTTTTAGTATCTTTTGCGCAACAAAAGCTGCAGCGCCGGCGATTGGGCCGCCCGCCAAGGCTGCCAGTGACAGGCTGTCGCTCACATGCGGCGTGACTTTCACTTTTAGCCTTTGTGTTTCGGTTACCAGATTGGTTTCACCTTTTATTCTGGTTTCTGCGGCGGGACCGGTCATAAAGAAATCATCGCTGCGCATAATACCATTGTCAATTTTTGCATTTGCGCTGATTTTGTCAAAGGCAAAGCCGTCACTGAACAAATCCCTGAAATCAAGGCTTAAGCGGCGCGGCAGGCTTTGCAGGCTCAGCAGGCCGAACAAGCGACCAACCCCGGGTTGCACTTTTAAGAACTGTCCCTTGGCGGCATCCAGCTTGAAACTGCCATTCAAGCTGCTGGTTTCAAACTCATGCGGGCTGCCCGACCATTGCAATTGACCGGCAATCTCGGCTTCACCGCCTTTGACCGCATCGGGCTGGCCAAAGCGTTTGAGCGTATTGCCTATATTGCTCACGCTTAAAGAGAATTTCAAGCTTGTGTTGGGGTTACGTGTCCAGTTATACCAGTTGCCGTCAGCTGCCAAGGTGCTGTCCGGATTACTGATTTTCAGTTTTTGGATCACCCAGACATCATTGCTTTCAAATGCGTTAAGCTCCAGACTGCCCAGTTTCTTATTGCCCAATTGAAAATTTTCTGCAATGACATCAAGCGCCGGATAGCCCTTGGCCAGTTTTTTAATCTCCTTTTTTGCAGCAGGTTTGCTGGCAGTTTCGCCGCTAGCGGGAATGGTTAAATTTTTCAGTCGGGCGATAATTTTCCCATTGCCATCGTCTTGCCATTCGGCGTTGCCAGTGATTTCCTGACTGTCAACAGTCAATAGCAAGCCGGTTGTGCCGGGTTGGGCGGATAATTTGAGCGCATTTAAGCTGCGGCCAAAAATATCCAGTTTTTGTATCGCAATGTCAGCTTTACCAATCGTCAAGCCGCGAGGATCTGCATTGCTGTCAGGTTTGCTAAAGAGTGCAAGCCAGTCGTCAGCGTTAACATAATCCATTTTTCCGTGCAGCGACAAACCGGCTTGGGCAGGGAGTTCAGCGGCGACATTGATGCCGATATCGCCGCGCTCAAGCGCAAGTTTTCCAGCCTGTTCGGTGCGTAATATTTTTGCTGAAACGGCGTTGCCATAACTGATATTGATGCTGTCGCTATCCGCACTCAGTTGTTTTTTCTCGATATTGAAAGCCAGTGGCTGGTTGGCCGTTTTTCCAAAAGGCGGCGGCAGCTGAATAGCCATGCCCAACAAGTTTGAACGCAAACTAACATCTGTCAGCGGCTTTTTGATGGTAATTTCGCCGGCCCAGTCCGTGCTTCCCTGCATGCTATCTATCAACCGGTTCGAGACCAGTTTTTTGATGCCGGCATCGGTCACGCGGCCATTCGCACTTACGCGTAGGATTTTATCGCTGCCTGTACGCAAGCTAAATTGTGCGGGGCCACCTAAAATCTCAGTGCTGACATTTTGCGCAGTCAGGCTGTTCTCGGTAAAGTTCAGCACGCCATTCAGTTTACCAAGCTCAGGCAAGCCAGCATTCGCATCGGCATAAATGGTGCCATTGCTGATTTTGTAGACACCTTTGTATTTCGCGGCTTCCAGATCTTGCATGGGGATATTGAGCTCAAGAGAGAGCTTGCCCTGGCCGGCAGTTTTTAGTTGGTCAGTAAAGCCTTGCGTAACTAATTTTACCGGGCTTTCATTCACAAATTTCACGCCATCCACAACCGGGCCTTCAACATCACTCACAATGTGCAGCATGGGGAAATCTGCATCCAGTTGCGCGATCTCGGCTTTGCTTTTGATGATTTTATTACCAAAAATATGGCCTTTGTTGGCGTTAAGCACCATGCGCTTGCCTTCAAAAAGCATGTCCAATCCTAAACCTTCAATCACGGGCCAGCCTGTGCCATATTCCAGTAAGACATCGCTGATTTTAGCGGTGACTCTAAAAACCCCAAGTTTTTTATCAAGCTGGTTATTGGTATTAACGTAAGGAAAATCGGCCAGATTGCCCTTAACCGTCACATTCACGTCTTCTGCGCGACCCGCCAGGATCGACGTGTCCAGCCAATGCAGGGTTGGCTTTCCTAGCATAATAGGGTAGTAAAAAAGCGCGTATTTGGCATCGCCTTTACCGAATTTTCCGCTTAAATCCAGGAACCCTTTTTTAAAGTTCCCGCTTTTTACACCACTCATATCGTAGCTGGCGTTTACAGTGCCGGTAATGTGCGGGCTGCTGATAAAAACGTCTTCGGCCTTTATTTTGGCTTGATCATCATTGATTTTCCAGCTGATGTGGCCGTCTAGTCTATCTGCGGGAATCGGCCAGCGTAAAATATCTTTTAAATCAAGCATTGCTTTTTGTGACTGCAGCGTGACCTCGCCGCCATCTTCATCAGCTTCGATTTTGCCTGTCAAATTGCTGAACCCGGGTATTTTCTGGTATGCGGTTAAGCCCAGATGCTTAAAAGCGGAGTTGACTTTATACGCAATGGTTTTACCTGCTTCGCTTTCATATCCTAAACTAAGCGCTTGCAGCTCACCCACGGGCGAGAGTCCGTTCAGTTTCGCAGTCATGTTTTCCGGCAACTGAAGGTACGGCGCCAGCTGTTTGATGGCAGCCAAATTAAATTGATCCAGCTTAATATCCGTCTTTACCCAGGATTTGCCTTTTTTGGTGCTGGTCGAGTAATAGCCACGGCCATTATTGATATTCAGGCCAGTATTGGTGCGAAGCTTGATATTGTCTGCAAGGATGGTCTTTGTGTTTTTGAGGTCACTCCAGCTGATGTCGCCGGTGAATTGCTTGGCGACAAATGGTGTTGTTTGTTTGTTCACTACGAGAGATAGGTTATTTAATGCGGCATGTGTTTTGATGCGCTCGATTTTAGCATCAGCAAAACCAACTGATATCTGCGCATCCCCAGTGCCTGTTTGTATGTTTACCGGATAATCCAGCCAGGGCCGCCATACAGCCAAATCAGCCTGTTTGAGCTGTGCGGACAATTCGCCATGCCAAGTGTCAAGCTTGCTGATGTCGCGCCCAACAAAGTGCCCATTGGCCGTAACGACATGACTGGTGCCTGTTGAGGGTAATGCAGACAATTCAAACTTGTGCTGGCCAAACAGACTTCGCCAAGTGGGATTGGCAAGCGTCAGGTTTAATTGTTTGAGCGATAATGGCGGTGCTTTGCGCAATTCGTCCAGCCAAACCACCTGAGCATTTTTAATGCTCACTTCACGCTGGCTAAGCAGCCAGTTGGTAAAGTCTGGGTTGCTCGGTCCCGATAAATCGATTCCGGCCAAATAGATACTGCCATCTGCTTTGCGGCGAATCGTAATTTCAGGCTGATTGATGACTAGATTAGATAGATGCGGATGCAGTAACGGGATGCTTAACCACGAAATATTGGCTTCCGCATTATTTAAATGGAATGCCGAGCGGTTCTCTGCATCGAATAATTCAATATCCTTAAGCGAAAAATGCGGCGAAATGCCATCCCAGCCTGTTTCAATGTCACCAATGGTGATTTTCTGGCCTATCTTTTCTGAAGCATAAGCGGCAATGTCGTCCTTGTACTGGTCGATATTGGGGAACACGATAAAGCGCACGGCAAGCGCTGCCAATATGAAGATGATTAGCAACAACAAGAATACGTATAGCACCCAGCGGTATAGTCTTTTTAGGTGAATCATCATTATGTTTTTTATTCTTGCGTTAATAACGGGCTTGTTTTGGTAATAGGGCGCATTGAAATCATTGTTTATTTTACTTTAATTTATGTGACTAACTTGTTAATAAAACGTAAACATCTGGTTAGAAATCACGCTGGATTGCTTTAGAATAACGCCTTTTGGCAAATTTGGCTGACGTTCGGCCCAAAAGTTCAAGTTTGGTTAAGGCGCACATTGATTCAATTTAGAAATTTAACACTCACGCGCGGTGTAAAAGTGCTGCTGGAGGCGGCGTCCTTTCAGTTGCATCCAGGCCATAAAGTCGGCCTGATCGGCGCCAATGGTGCGGGCAAATCCAGCCTGTTTGCCCTATTACGCGGTGAGTTGCAGCCCGAGGTTGGCGATCTGGAAATGCCGCCAAACTGGGTGATTGCACATGTGGCGCAGGAAACGCCCGCACTGGATCAGCCGGCGCTTGAATTCACACTGGATGGCGATGTTGAGTTGCGTGAGATAGAGGCAGCCCTCATCTCGGCAGAAGCCAATCATGAAGGTGAAAAAATTGCTGAGCTGCACCATCGCTTAAGTGATATTGATGGCTACAGCGCCAAAGCGCGTGCGTCGGCCTTATTGGATGGCCTGGGCTTCAGCCAAGCCGATTTAGCACGGCCTGTCAGTGATTTCTCGGGCGGCTGGCGTGTGCGCTTGAATCTGGCACGCGCGCTGATGTGCCGCTCAGATTTGCTGCTGCTGGATGAGCCGACCAATCACCTGGATTTGGATGCAGTCATCTGGCTGGAGGGCTGGCTGCGCGATTATCGCGGTACGTTGCTATTGATTTCGCATGATAGGGATTTTCTGGATAACGTGATTGATAATGTGCTGCACATTGAGCAGCAGCGCATTACGCTGTATCGAGGTGGTTACACTGATTTTGAACGGCAGCGTGCAGAAAAGCTGGCGTTGCAGCAGGCGATGTATGAAAAGCAGCAACGCAAGGTCGCGCATTTGCACAGCTACATCGACCGTTTTCGCGTGCAGGCCACCAAAGCGCGGCAGGCACAGAGCCGTATTAAAGCGCTCGAGCGCATGGAAATGATTTCAGCTGCGCATGTCGATTCGCAGTTTAACTTCGAGTTTCGCAAGCCTGTTAGTGCGCCGGATCCATTGCTGGTGCTGGATGACGTGGATGCGGGCTACGCAGATAAAAAAATATTAAATCAAATCAAGCTCACCATTCGCCCAGGGGAGCGCATTGGCTTGCTAGGCAAGAATGGTGCGGGCAAATCAACGCTCATTAAACTGCTGGCTGCAGAACTTAAGCCGTTATGCGGCAAGCGTGTGGAAGGCAAAGACTTAAAAATCGGCTATTTTGCGCAACACCAGCTTGAGCAGCTTCGCCCACATGAATCGCCGTTACAGCATATGATGAGGCTAGAACTTGAATTAAAAGCCCCGGCTACACGCGAGCAGGAGCATCTGAATTATCTTGGTGGTTTCGATTTTAAAGGTGACATGGCGCGCAGCCCTTGTGAAAATTTTTCCGGTGGCGAAAAATCAAGACTGGCGTTGGCGCTGCTGATCTGGACGCGTCCGAATCTGCTTTTGCTGGATGAACCTACCAACCATCTGGATTTGGAGATGCGTCACGCCCTAACCTTGGCATTGCAGGATTATGAAGGTGGCGTGATTCTGGTGTCGCATGACAGAGCCTTGCTACGCGCCACTTGCGACCAGTTTGTGTTGGTGGCGAACGGCAAAGCGGAAGCGTTTGATGGTGATCTGGATGATTACAAAGTCTGGCTGGCATCACAAAAAAGCGAGCAAAGTGCATCGCCAGAAGCCGCGCCGATATTGGCTTCCAGAGCATCAGGTTTGAATGCGTATGCACAAAATAAAGCAGAGCGGCAGACACGCATCGTGTTGCGCCGACCATTGCTGAAAGAAACCGAACAAATCGAAAAACAACTCGAAAAATGGCAGCAGGAAAAAGCTGCGTTGGATGCGCGCGCTGGTGAGTCCACCCTGTATGATGCTGAAAACAAAGGTGAGCTGCAAACCTTATTAAAGCGTCAGGCAGAGCTTGGCGGCCAAATAGATGAAGCTGAAATGCGCTGGCTGGAGTTACATGAACAGCTCGAAGCATACCCAGAAATTAATTAACTAACTAGAGAACATATACGATGGATTACTCAAAACGACTCACCTTACTGCACGCTTTATGTCTAGCGGAAACCTTAGATGATGGCGCTAAACCTAATATCAATTTAAATGAATACGATGCGCTGGATTCTGCGCATTATCTGTCCAGTTACGTGACATTCAAGGCGATTCAGGCGGCGGATAGGCAGCCCGCATTCGAGCATAAAAACAACTTTGATATGCTAAGTGTGTATCAGGCCTATGCGTTGTTGGCATTCGCGTTTTTTACTGCGCCATTGGCTCAAGAAAACATCACGCCGGATATCACTGCAGCACAAATCATCATTGCTAAAACCTTGTTCGCAGGTTTGCCGGAGGCTGAGCTGGTGGAAATCATCGAATCAGGTTTCAATAAATTCAAGCTGATAGGCGAGGCTGAGGCAGAGCACTGGATGGAGTTCCGTGAGAACCTGGACAAACTTACGGTGAGTTTTGTGATCGCCGGTACCGATGACGACAGCCCGCACAGCAAAGAAGAAGTGCTGCCGATATTTGGGCAGTTGCTCAGCCAGTTGTGCGAGGCGTTTGAAGCGGCTTGATTTAAAATAGATGCTCTGGAAGGCGCATGGATATTGGGCTGCAGAGTATCTGTTTTGTGCCGTCATTCTGAGTGAAACGAAGAATCCAGTAGCTCATAGAGTGTTGTCGGGGGTAGCCCGACAGCTAGTCACTTTCTTTTAACTGCCTAAAAAGAAAGTAACCCAAGACAACGAAGTTGCGGCGTAGGCTAACCTTTAGGTTAAGTGAGTGAAACGAACGGCCGAAGCCAAAATGCACCCCGCTGCCGCTTCATCCTTCGGTCTTAGCGCCGCATCTGGGGCGGCTGCGGAACTCGCGCTTTCAGCACTCAAACAGTCCTCGCCTCCTGCCATCTGCCGCTCAAGCCCAAGGCGCGGCAAAGGGGATTAAAACCCATGCGTCGGTACGCCTTTCAGTTATTGCGCCCCACGTGGATTCATTACTTATGTTCTTTTTTAACCACGATCATCGTAATATCCCATAAGACATTCAGAGCCATGAATAGGCAGAAAAGACATAAAAATATTAGCCAGATGATTGAGCCATTTGTTGGTGGTTTGTTACTGCTTATCTCAATGTAAATTAACCATGAGTACAGTGCAAACATCAGTGAATCTAGTATGAGTGAGCGAAGTCTTGAACGAGGGGCACTCTTATAGAAAATGCCGACTTTCTTTAATGATTTGATTGCTAGATCAAGAATGGCGTTGGCACTTCTTGTGACCAAGGTGGTTATAAGTATGAGAATCACAATAGCTACAACATGACCCCATGAGAGATCTGTGATTGTTGGTACGCCCAGCGAGAGTTCCATAAGAGTTCTAACTATTAAGTAGCTACCCCAGTGGTGGCATGTAAGTGAATGTAGAGTTTTCCATTCTATGCAATCTCCCTCGTCTCCGCAAATTGTAGCTCCGGATACCGTTCCTGTGCCATTTGCAGGTTCACGCGATTCGGAGCGAGGTACACATAGTCATCCGCGCCATCTAGGCCCACGTTAAATCCGTATTTATCAGCAATCGCTTTCAGGTCGGCGTCACTGCCTTTCAGCCAGCGGGCGGTGTAGCAATCGTAAGGCTCAAACACCATATCTACGCCGTATTCGTGTTCCAGGCGGTGTGCGACCACATCAAACTGCAGCATGCCGACGGCGCCCAGAATCAGGTCGTTGGAAAGCAGCGGGCGGAACAGTTGCGCAGCGCCTTCTTCCGCCAGCTGTTTCAGGCCGATTTGCAGTTGTTTCATTTTCATCGGGTTTTTGATACGGGCGCGGCGGAAATACTCGGGCGCAAAAGATGGAATGCCGATGAATTTGAGGTTTTCGCCTTCGCTGAATGTATCGCCCAGTTTCACTGTGCCGTGGTTGGGGATGCCGATGATGTCGCCGGAATAGGCTTCATCCATGGTGGTGCGGTCTCGCGCCATAAAGGTGATGGCGTTGTTTACGCTTAATGTTTTGCCTGTGGCGACCTGCTTGATTTTCATGCCGCGCTCAAAACGGCCTGAACACACGCGCAGAAATGCAATGCGGTCGCGGTGTTTCGGATCCATATTAGCCTGGATTTTGAACACGAAGCCTGAAAATTTGTTTTCGTCTGGCGCAACTTTGCGGCTTGCCGTGTTGCGCGCCTGCGGGGGCGGGGAAAGGTCAACTACCGCGTCCAGCAGGGATTGCACGCCAAAGTTGTTAATGGCTGAGCCGAAAAACACCGGTGTTTGTTTGCCGCTTAAATAGCGCGTTTTATCAAATGTGTGTGACGCACCGCGCACCAGTTCGATATCCACGCGCAAGTCATCTGCAACATGGCCCAGTAGTTCATCCAGACGTGGGTTATTCAGCCCTTTGATCGTCTCGGACGTGCCTTTTTCCGCACGCGGATCAAAGAACGAAATCTCGTCATTATATAAATGGTAAACACCGCGGAAGCCTTTACCCATACCGATCGGCCAGGTCATCGGCGCGCATTCCATGCCGAGAGTAGATTCAATCTCATCCAGCAATTCAATCGGCGCGCGGCTTTCGCGGTCAAGTTTGTTAATGAATGTGATGATCGGCGTATCGCGCATGCGGCAGACGTTGAGCAGCTTGATGGTCTGCGCTTCCACACCGTTTACCGAGTCAATCACCATCACGGCAGAGTCCACAGCAGTCAACGTGCGATAGGTATCTTCCGAGAAGTCGTCATGGCCCGGTGTATCCAGCAGATTAATCATGTGCTCACGGTACGGGAACTGCATCACGCTTGATGTGACCGAAATGCCGCGCTGCTTTTCCAGTTCCATCCAGTCACTTGTCGCGTGGCGCGCCGCTTTGCGCCCACGCACTTCACCAGCCACCTGAATCGCACCGCCAAACCATAACAGTTTTTCGGTCAGCGTGGTTTTACCCGCATCCGGGTGGGAAATAATGGCAAAAGTACGGCGACGGGTGATTTCTTGTTGCAATGACATGGCGGGTTTGAAATAGGAAAAACGCTATTTTACCCGAAATACGCGCATGCTCGGCATTCTCGCGTAGGCGGGAATCCGGAGAGATGGTCAGGTTACATTTGTGCATGTGTGTCAGGGGCCGCTTATACGTGCTAGCACTTATTTACTCTTGGTAGACTGGTTCAGTAATATACAAAGTTTAGCGGTACGTCCCAGTAACTACTCGTTACATTATTTATCCCTCTCTGTACCGTCGACTTTTTTGCTATGTTTGACAGGAGGTATTATGGAACTTGCAAAAACAACCCCGATGATTACGAAGAACCCTATTCCAGTTATTGGCATTGAGTCAAAAGTTAAGTCTAGCAATGAATCCAGACAGACATTGAACGTTGGAGATAAACGCGATCTTATAGCGGTGCGTGCTTACTGCAAGGCAGAAGCAAGAGGTTTTGAACCCGGCCATGAGATGGAGGACTGGCTAGCTGCTGAAGCGGAGGTGGCAGGCCAATGAACACCGCGCTAATTGAATACCGGGTTGACCCCAATGCAGTAACAACCAGTGATAATGCTAAAAGTACCGCCAGTGCCTGTATCTGCCACAGCGAAGAGATTACAGCGGTAATAACTCTTTACGACAATGGCACGATTTGTGAATGCAACCAGGCGGCGGGAGAATTGCTAGGCTGCTCACCGAGCAAGCTGACCTGGCAACATATCTCCACATTCTTGCCTCAACTCACAGAGAACGCATTGATGCTGGGCGAAAAGATTAACCCTAATTTGCGATTTCTTTCGCGTATTGGTTACGGTTTCGAGATGATTGGATTTGGCGGTGTACACTTTGTTTGCGCGCTATTTTTTAACGAAGTGGAAAACTTCGGCAGACACTGTCTGCGGATTATTGTCAGGCCAATGACGCAAGAATTTGCGGCAGCTTGATTAGAGTTTAGCTGGGCGGTGCGCAAGTGCAAATCGAATTGCACATTTTGCGTATTCTTTCCACGCGCTAAAAGAAAAGCTGCCGGTATTCGTGCTATGAATGGCGGCAGGCCTTACATTCGCTATTTCACTACTTCTTTTAGTTGTTCAAGTATGGCGGGGTTGTCCAGTGTAGAAATGTCCGAAGTGATTTCTTCGCCTTTGGCCAGGCTGCGTAACAGCCTGCGCATAATCTTGCCGGAGCGGGTTTTGGGCAAGTTGTCGCCAAAGCGGATTTCGTCCGGCTTGGCGATCGGGCCGATTTCTTTGCCGACCCAGTCCCGCAGTTCGGCGACGATTTTTTTGGCTTCTTCGCCTTGTGGTCGGGCACCTTTTAGCACCACATAAGCCACGACTGATTCGCCTTTAATATCATGCGGTTTACCGACGACAGCAGCTTCTGCCACCAAGTGGTTCGCTACAAGTGCAGATTCAATTTCCATCGTGCCCAAACGGTGGCCTGACACATTCAGCACATCATCAATACGTCCCATAATGGTGAAGTTGCCGGTTTTCGCATCGCGTACGGCGCCATCGCCCGCCAGATATATCTTGCCGCCTAAATCAGCCGGATAATAGCTTTTAACAAAGCGCCCAGGATCATTCCAGATGGTGCGTATCATGGCTGGCCACGGTTTTTTAATGACAAGCAAACCACCGGTGCCCCAGGGCACGTCCTTGCCTGTTTCGTCCACCACATCAATATCAATGCCCGGGAAAGGCAGCGTGCATGAGCCGGGCACCAGCGCGGTAGCGCCCGGCAGCGGGGTAATCACATGGCCGCCGGTTTCGGTTTGCCAGAAAGTATCAGCGATCGGGCAGCGGCTACCACCTACGTTCTCAAAGTACCACATCCATGCTTCGGGGTTAATCGGTTCGCCTACCGAGCCCAATAAACGCAGGCTGCTTAGATTGTAATTTTTAGGATGCACTTCCGGCGTGGTTTCCGAGGCTTTAATTAGGGACCTGATTGCAGTAGGCGCGGTGTAGAAAATCGATACTTGATGCTTTTCTATCGTCTGCCAGAAGCGCCCGGCGTTAGGGTAGGTGGGGATTCCCTCAAACACTACCTGCGTCGCGCCCATCGCCAATGGCCCGTAGGCCACGTAAGTGTGGCCGGTGATCCAGCCTACGTCGGCGGTACACCAAAATATATCATCGGCATGAATGTCGAATGTCCAGCGCATGGTGTTCATGGCATGCAGCAAATAGCCTGCCGATGAATGCTGTACGCCCTTGGGCTTGCCTGTGGAGCCTGATGTGTAAAGCAAAAACAATGGATGTTCTGCATTCACGATCACAGGCTCGCAGCTGTCTGCGCAGCCGTCAATCAGGTCATGCCACCAGATGTTGTGTGCATTCCAGGTAACTTCCTGGCCGGTTTTTTTCAGCACCACGACTTGTTGAATGCTGTTGCAACCGCCCATGGCGATACCCTCATCGACCGCCTGTTTCAGCGGTAAGGTTTTGCCGCCACGGAATTGACCGTCGGCAGTTATGACGGCCTTTGCGCCTGCATCGATAATACGCTCGTTGAGACTTTTGGCTGAAAAGCCGCCAAATACCACGCTATGGGTAAGCCCGATACGCGCGCAGGCCTGCATTGCTACGACAGCCTCGATGCCCATCGGCAGGTAGATGATGACGCGGTCGCCGAGATTGAGATTCAGTTTTTTAAGGCCATTTGCGAACTGGCAGACTTGGTGATATAGCTCTTTATAGCTTACTTTTTTGCTGTCGCCATTGTCAGCCTCAAAAATAATCGCGGTTTTATTGGGGATGGTGTTCAAGTGCCTATCGAGGCAGTTGGCTGAAACATTCAGTTCGCCATCTTCAAACCATTTGTAAAAAGGCGCGTTACTTTCGTTAAGGGTTTTTGTAAAGGGTTTGTGCCAAATCAATAACTCGCGTGCCAGTTTAGCCCAAAATCCTTCATAATCGGCTGCGGCCTCTTCGCATAAAGCGTTATAGGCTGCCATGCCAGATACGATGGCTTGTTGTTTAAAAGCATCGCTGGGTTCAAAAACGCGATTTTCATGAAGAACCGATTCAATTGACATGCTGCTGCACTCCCCAAAACGCTATTAATATTGATGAATAATGTAAGATGTAACTAAATTGCCAACGCCTATATTACCTTAAAAAAATGATGCAAACACTGTCTGAAATCGCCAAAAACCGTGCATTAACACCATTGCAGACTTCTTGTCTGCACAGGCTGGAAGTTTGCAGCCCATTTGCACGCAGATCGCTTGCTAACGATGCCGGCCTGCTCGAAGATCTGCTAGACAATCTGGAGGTTTCATGTGGGTTGGCAGAAATGCAACAATTTCTGGCAAACCAAAAAATAAGTGATGAAAACACCTTAAAAAAGGCATTAAGAAAGCTCAGGCAGCGTGTATTGCTGCGCACAATCTGTCGCGACTTAAATGGCTTGGCTGATTTACAGGAGGTGATGAATACGACTTCCCAACTCGCGGAATGCGCGATTAGCACGGCAATCGATTACCTGAATGCCTGGCAGGTAGAAGCCCATGGTCAGCCTGTGGATGCGCAGGGGCATCCGCAAGGCTTGATCGTAATCGGCATGGGCAAGCTGGGCGGTGGTGAGCTCAATGTGTCGTCCGACATCGATTTGATTTTTGCCTATGAAAGTGAGGGTTCAACTCAGGGTGAAAAATCTATCAGCAATCAGGATTTTTTTGCGCGACTTAGCAAAAAACTCATTGCGGCGCTGGATGAAATTACCGAAGACGGCTTTGTGTTTCGTGTGGATATGCGGTTGCGGCCGTTTGGCAGCGAGGGTGCGCTGGTTTCAAATCTGGACGCGCTGGAAGAGTATTACCAGAATAACGGCCGCGAATGGGAGCGTTACGCATGGATTAAAGGCCGTGTGGTTGCCGGGCCGCAGACCAATATCCATGCGCTTCTCAGGCCATTTGTTTTTAGAAAGTATCTCGATTACAACGCGCTTGCGAGCATGCGCGACCTGAAACTGCAGATTCATCGCGATGTGACGCAAAAAGGGCTGCAGGACAATATCAAGCTGGGACGGGGCGGCATCCGCGAGATAGAATTTATCGCGCAAGTGTTCCAGCTGATTCGCGGTGGGCGTGACGTGAGCCTGCAGATTCGGCCTACATTGGCGGTGTTGAATCTGTTGCAAAACAAAAAACTATTGTCCGAAAAAACGGTAGCGGAACTGACTGAAGCCTACGTGTTTTTGCGCAATCTGGAACATCGCCTGATGTATGTGGAAGACCGGCAAACGCAGGATTTGCCTAAAACCGACGAGGCAAAAGCGCGCATCGCCCACGCCATGAACTACACCAGCTGGGCAGAGTTTCTCGTGGCGCTCAACCGCCACCGTGGCTTGGTGCAGCAGCATTTTGACGCAACGTTTAACGATGACAGCGATAGCGAACATAGCCAGCAACAAACTGCACAGGAAACGGCTGTGTGGCAAGGCGCGCTAGAGAATGATGCTGCCCTGCAGGCCTTGACGCATGCGGGGTTTGGCGATGCGTCACAAGTTCTGCAGCAGCTGCAATTGCTCAGGGCCAGCAGCCGCTATCAACAGCTACCAGAATTAAGCCGCCAGCGCTTTGATTGCCTGATGCCACTGGTGATTAAGCAATCCGGGCAGGAGAAAAATGCAGATATCGCACTGTTGCGCACGATCAATCTGCTGGAGAATATCTGCCGCCGTGCGAGTTATCTGGCCCTGCTGGCCGAGTATCCGGAGGCGCTGCATCTGGTGATCAAGCTATGCGCGGCCAGCCCCTGGCTGGCGCAGTATTTAGCGGCGCATCCCATTTTGCTGGATGAACTGCTGGATACGCGAAACTTATATGCACCGCCTGATTTCGCCAGAATGCAGGAAGAGCTCAACGAGAGCATGCAGCAATTGCAAGGGGATACCGAAGCGCAAATGGACGCCATGCGCCATTTCAAGCAGGCTGCAATCTTGCGCCTGGCGGCGCAGGATGTGGCGGGCAGGCTAACTCTGGAAACGTTGTCGGACTATTTGAGCGCGCTGGCTGACCTCATTCTGCAAGTGAGTCTGCAAACGATCTGGCAATCGCTCAAGTTCAGGCATTGCGAAACGCCCAGGTTCGCGGTGATTGGCTACGGCAAGCTGGGCGGCAAAGAGCTGGGCTATCTGTCTGATCTGGATATAATTTTTCTTTATGATGCCGCGCATGAAAATGCTAAGGATGATGATCATCCCGATGCTTCAGAAAACTATGCGCGCTTTGCGCAGCGCATCAACAGCTGGTTTAACAGTGTGACCAATGCGGGGCTGCTGTATGAAACCGATTTGCAGTTGCGTCCGGATGGCAATAGCGGCTTGCTGGTAAGCAGCATAGAAGCATTTCGCGATTATCAACTCCATAAGGCCTGGGTTTGGGAGCATCAGGCCATTACTCGTGCCCGCTTTGTGGCAGGGGATGTCAGTATTGGCAAGGCGTTCGATGCCATTCGTTTTGAAGTGATGACGCAAACCCGCGATATCGAGAAATTGAAAGCCGACGTCATGGCCATGCGCGAGAAAATGCGTGCGGCACAGCGTTTTGAAAAAGACTGGTTTGATGTAAAGCACAGCGCGGGCGGTATTATTGATGTGGAGTTTCTAGTGCAGTATCTGGTGCTGGCGTACGCAAGACAATATCCGCAGCTCACTGAAAATATAGGCAATATTGGCTTATTAAAAGTGCTGGGTGAATTGGGTGTTATTGATAAAAACCTGGCGAAAGAAGTAGCGGATGCCTACAGGGAATACCGCAAACTGATTCACGCCACAAAACTGCAGGCACAAGCGGCAAAGGTAAAATCGGTTGAACTTGAAAAACAGCAGGCAACTGTATTAGCGCTTTGGAAGGCTGTTTTTAGTAAAGATTTAATGGCACTTCTATAAATACAGGGTTTGGGATGTAGTACGAGGCGCACGGAACGCAGGAGCCGAGATAGTATGGGGTATACAGCGAGGTTGCGACAACGCCAGTTGCGGTGCAGGCTAACATTGGCGAAGCCAATGTTAAGCGTAGCGGCCGAAACCAAAAAACCGCGCAACAAAGTAATGCGCCCAAAAAGTGAATTTATAGAAGTTGCCCTTATCGCCCCCAGCGTAGCGCCGGCGTATGCACGGGGCTATCCCAATGCTGCCTGATTTCATCATCCAGCAGGCAAACCGTGATAGAAGCGCCCGCCATGTCGATGGCCGTGGTGTAGTTGCCGACCAGGCTACGCGATATATTCAACCCTGCATCGCCTAGCAGCTTCGCCGCGGTGTTGTAGATGAGATAGAGTTCCATGAGCGGGGTCGCACCGAGACCGTTGACGAGCAGCAGGATGTCCTTTGAAGTATCGTTTTCCAGGGTTGTTTTCAGATCTGCCAGAATGGCGGCAACGCAGTCACCCACGATCGAATCCGCCTCGCGCATGGCTTCGCGCCTGCGTCCCGGCTCGCCATGAATGCCCACGCCCATTTCCAGCTCGCTGTCGCTGATGTCAAAAGTCGGGCGGCCTGCGGCAGGTACGGTGCAGCTGGTCAAAGCCACACCAATGCTGGCGGTGCGGGCATTCACTTTGTTGCCAAGTAACTGGCAGGCGTGCAGGCTGGCGCCGGTTTCTGCCAGGCTGCCGACGCACTTTTCAACAATCACTGTGCCTGCAACGCCACGGCGGCCGGTCGTGTAGGTGCTGTTGATTACGGCGCAGTCGTCGCTGGTGAGCACGGTGGCATGGTCAAATGGCAGCATTTCCGCAGCCATTTCAAAATTCATCACATCGCCGGCATAGTTCTTCACAATAAACAAAATGCCCTTTCCTGCATGCACCACTTCGGCAGCTGCCAGCATCTGGTCTGGCGTGGGCGAGGTGAACACCTGGCCGGGGCAGGCGGCATCGAGCATGCCATAGCCGATGTAGCCCGCATGTAACGGCTCGTGCCCTGAGCCGCCGCCGGAAACAATGGCGACTTTATTTTGCGCCGGTTTGGCACGGGTAACGTAGGCGGGTTCGAAATGTACCTGGACTAAATCGGCATGCGCTTGACCAAAGCCGGTGAGGCTTTCTTTTAACAAAGCGTCAGTCGAGTTGATAAATTTTTTCATTGTTTCATCTCTTTCAAAACCAAATCGCAGACCGTATGTGTCATCACCTGGCAGCTTTTCGCGCCGGGGTCTAAATGGCCAATCGCACGTTCACCCAAGCCCGCAGCACGGCCTTTGGTGGCAAGCAGGTCGCGCGTATATTCCAGCCCTTTATCGGCAGCGTTTTTCACTGCGGCGCATATCTCGGCAACCGATTTGCCTTGTGCTGCCATCGTGGTGAATGTGGTAGAAACAGGCACCAGCACATCCAGCATGGTTTTTTCACCCACGTTGGATTTGCCGCGCATCATCATGCTCTGCACCCCATAGGCAAAAGCGGCTGCAGTTTCTAGGTGCATATTGGTTTCGTTGATTTTGGCGTGGTGCTCTTTCAGGTATTTGGACATGCCCATGAAAAAGCTCGCAAACAATGGCCCGGAAGCCCCGCCGATAGTGCTGAGCAGCTTCATGCTGATTTTTTGCAGCGCCTCTTCCGGCGGCAGCGGCAGCAGTTCGTTATACATGCCCGCAATCATCTCGCTGCCGCGTTTCATGTTGATGTAATGGTCGCCATCGCCAATCGCGCGGTCTAGCGATTCAATATCGGCCTCATGCGCCACAATTGCGGCGTGTATGGCCAGGGCGGAAGATAAAATAAAAGGAGTTTTCATGCGGCTAGTTTAAAACTAAACCGGTGAAAATAGAACTGGAAGGTTGAATTATTTGCAGCGTTTGTACGGCTCTTTTCGTCAGCTGTTTATTCTCTACGTGCCAACTGCCAAACTTAGCGGGCGATGATCAAAGTTTTGCACAATGGCCTCAATAGCCCTCCAGGCGCTGAGTTTTTGCTCAAACGACATCGCGGCATGTGCCGGGCTTGTTGAAGGCAAACGCGCAAAACTGATGGAGTTATTGTTGATATTTTTCAGCACATGGCGCAAGAAATATTCCTCGGCCTTGGCGCCGTTAAAAAATACATGCGTGATTTTATTGTGCGTTTGGAAGAATGTCTGAAAATCGTTTGCAATCTGCGTATCGCGCTCAATCATCGCATCCAGGCTGCCTTCCCGCCTGCATGAGTGCAGCACATCCCAAAGCGCAATTCTGGCTGACTTTAGTGCCTGAGTTCTTGCCTCATAGGGGGATGCAATATCAAGCTGAAGCAGATGGCAAATGATGCGCCAGAAAGCATTCTGGCCATGCGCATAATATTGTCCGGCGGCCAGCGATGCGCGTCCCGGCATGCTGCCAAGAATCAGTATCTCTGCGTTTTCATCCGCAATGGGCTCAAAGCTGTGAATGCGCGTCATGTTGCTGTTCTATGAAGCTCGACAGAGTGGGCGAAGCAACGCTTGCGGGCGTTATATTTTATATTTGTTGTAGATTTCCTTTCTTACCGGGCAGCCGCAAACATGCCCGTATCCAAACGATGTTTTATACACGCAAGGATTATGGTCTTTGCACTCAATAAAATGCACTTTGCCATTGATGCAGTCCTGCACTTTGCATAACTGATAGTTTTCTGATTTCAGGCAGGCAAAATCATGCTTGCAAAGAACCGCTAATGCTTTGATATCTTCACTGATTTCAATTTTCATGTTAGCTCCTTGCGAGAATATACAAACATGGCGGCGAACTGAACACCACCGTTTATAACTGGCATAAATCCAGCATAGGCTTAATTGCGAGAGGGCGCAAGCCCAAAAAGACACAAAAGCCAAGAAAAATTAGATGCCCTGCAAGGCAATATCCATGCGGGCTGCAGGGCGATGGTTTTGAAGAAAAAACGTCTGATTAAGGGGCGCGTTTAGCGCGTGCCGCTTGATGGAGGCGTTAGAGTAGATTTTTCCAAACGCTCGGCAAGCCACACTTTAATAATGGACTGCCTCGTAACCCCAAGTTTTTCAGCCTCCCGATCCAGGGATTCAATCATCCATGTTGGAAAATCAACATTCACGCGCTTTTGCTCTTGCAATACGCGTTTTGCCTTTGACAAATCCAGCGAGGCTGTAATGTCAACATTCTCGTCAAACTGCTGTTCAAAATCTTTAGCTTTCATATAATGCAACCTCCTCGGTGCGTGAGCGACGAACAGAAATAAGTCGAATATTTGTGCCTCTATAGGTGATAACTGCTGACCAGTGTTTCTTGTTAATCAGCCCTATCATCAGATATCTTGGTTCATCTTCGGTTTTAGCGGGGATTTCCAATAACCTTGGATCATTCCATAAATCCTGAGCATCAATGAAATTGATACCATGCTTAAGAAGATTCGCCTGACTTTTTGCTTCGTCAAATTCAAATACTATCATGGTATATAAAATATACCTTTTTCATACAAAAATCAAGTATTGAGGATGTGCTCTAATGCGCGGCATTTTGCAGCTTGAGCAGCAAGTTATGCGTGGCTTGCTTGAGGCTTTGCTACGAGAGCCAATGTAAAACCGCGGAGCAAAGCACCAGGCCTGCTAAGTGGTAAGAACCTACAACGGCAGCATACAGCCCAGGATGCCGCATGTTCGGGGCGATGGCATTTACCGCAGTAATCGGTGTACCGTACCCTATGCCAGCCAGAAACCCAATTCTTAAGTAGTCCTCGAGCGACTGCGCTTGAGCAAGCTGTGCAAGGTAAGCGGTTGCAAATGCCGCCACCAGGCAACCCAATAGTGGGCCAACGTAGTAAATGGTGCTAGGCCGCCATTTTGGCGGGCGTTCAAAGCCAACGGCTTTGTCCCACTGCCTGCCAAATAACGGCGTAAACCAAAGGCCCCCAAGCGCAAAATATGCAAAGCCAGCGGCAAGAATCGGAAGCAACTTCATGTTGATTTCTTTCTTTTTTAGACGCCTAACGTTTGAATTAACCCGCCGCGCTGTAGGCGCGGTCGGGGTTGAATGATAGGTTAGGGATTTTGTGTAAATGCACTTTGCTTGCCGCATGATAAGCAGTTAAATAAAGATTGCTTTATGCCTAAATCGCCGAATGTTGGGTCTGGTCTGCTGCCAGCTCTATTTAGATTATCGCTGCCACAGTGGTCGCAGACGTAATTGTGAGGGTTTATGTTATGAGAAGATTCCAGTGTTTTTATCTGTTGTTGCAGCTGCTGTTTATCGAGCTTAAGACGCTCATTCTCGCCTTGAAGGTGCGTTATTTGCTCCTTAAGCGCAGCGGCTTGCTTTTCGACAAGCGCATGCTGGTCGTTAAGAAGCGCAATGCGCTCCTTCAATATCGTAGCCGAACCGTGCTCGTTAATCAGTTTTTCGAGTCCATCGAGCAATCCCATAATGAAAACCCTAACGTTTGAATTAAGGGGCGCCGTTAGGCGTCCCGCTTGAATGATGAGTTAGGGTTAAACAATTGGCAAAACCTCAACTGATTCAAGCTCCACAGCAGAGCAATGGAAAGAACCACCAAAACCCCAGATAGATTCAATATTAACGGATAAATTGGCTAGCTCATCTGTTTGGATGGGCGAAACAGTAAAAGAATCAATGACGTTTTGATGGTTAAAATCAAATAACTCAAGATTGCATGCTAATGAAAAAACAAATTTAGCAAGAACGCTTTTGGCTAAAACCATTTGATAATTTGCAGTACCTTCGCCTGTAGAAGCATAACGGCGTAGATGAATTACAAGCCGTGCAATGTTGTAACCAACTTTAACAGGAAGAGCTCTTTCAACAGAAAAAAGAACAACCTCTGCGTCATGAAATGATGGCCACTCGCCGAGGGCGGCAATCAGCTTCTCACTTCCCATAATGTGCTCAGATGGATTCATAAACCCTAACGTTTGAATTAAGGGGCGCCGTTAGGCGTCCCGCTTGAATGATGGGTTATGCGGACGAACCGCGAGAAACCACCAGCAAAGAGCAGCTGGCAGAGCAGATATAAGAAACAATGTGACCGCTATTAGACTGGATAGCACTACATCATTAAAGCCGAAGCGTGACGGGAAGCTGAGCAGAACCCCCGCAAGAACCCCAAGAAGACTCGCGATTGCGGCAGACCCTAGCATGAACCGGCCAAGACGATGCATGCCAAACGACGCGAGAGCAGTGCCGATAACGTAACAAACAGGCACCACAATGATATAGAGAAAAGGCATTATGCCAATGGCAATGGCAGCACCACGGAAACCAGAATCATCCGTTTCGTCGGGGTATGCGATTTCGAGTGCCATCATTGCCAGCAGAGGCAATAGTGCTACAGCGCTTGCCATGAAACTTGCAAGAATGGGATGGGGTTTAGTTGGTAAATGCATAACGTTAAATTAAGGGGCGCTGTTAAGCGTCCCGCTTGAATGAGGGGTTAGAGATTTGCATCAAATTTATTAAGGACAACTGTGACATGACCTTTTTTAAGATATGCGTTCAACTTTTGTTTGAGGGCGGAAACTTCATGCTTTTGAGAAATATTATTACACTCAAGTTTAGCAATTTGCTTTTGCAGTTTCGTATTTTCCGCTTCCAGATTTCTAACGTATTCACGAACTGGGAGTTGCGAAGACTTGATAAGAAGTTTCAGCGAATGTGTGATCATGATTAGCTTTCTCTAACTATTAAGTAACCGTCCCAATGACGGTGTGTAAACGAGCGTATTATTTTTCATTTTTCTTGTCATATCATCAAATTAGGTCAATAATAGGGAGCCTTTAAACTATAGTCAATACCATATGGCATCGCAATCCCCGTTTTTAGATTCTGTCCGCAACAAAATCCGTTTAAAGCACTATAGCATAAGAACGGAAGAGGCCTATGTGCAGTGGGTTAAGCGCTTCATTTTGTTTCACGGCAAGCGGCACCCCGGCGAATTGGGCGCGCCGGAGGTTGAGGCGTTTTTAACGCATCTGGCGGTGGATGGCCATGTTTCTGCCAGCACGCAAAACCAGGCGCGTAGTGCTTTGCTGTTTTTGTATAAGTATGTGCTGGGGCAGGAGCTGCCTTGGCTGGATAACGTAGAGCAGGCGCAAAAGCCGCGCAGATTGCCAACGGTGCTGGATAACGATGAAGTGCGCGCATTGTTAGGCCAGTTGCAAGGCGTGCATTGGCTGGCGGCTAGTTTGTTGTATGGCTCCGGCTTGCGTTTGATGGAAGTATTGCGCATGCGGGTGAAGGATGTGGATTTGAAGCGTGGCGAGATTCTGGTGCGCGAGGGCAAAGGCTTTAAAGACCGTGTGACCATGTTGCCAAAGATGGCGATAGAGCCGCTGCGCGGACATTTGCTGCAAGTAAAACATTTGCATGAACAAGATTTGGCGAGCGGCGGGGGAGAGGTGTTTTTGCCTTATGCCTTAGAGCGAAAATACCCGAACGCAGGCAAGGAGTGGGGCTGGCAGTATGTGTTCCCCTCTACAACGCTTTCAACAGACCCGCGTTCCGGTAAGGTGCGGCGCCATCATCTGGCCGATGAGACGATACAGCGCGCTATTAAGGCGGCATGCCGCCGCGCGGGCATTACCAAACCTGCCACGCCGCATACTTTACGGCACAGCTTTGCCACGCATCTGCTGCAGGGTGGTTATGATATCCGCACCGTGCAAGAGCTGCTGGGGCATGAAAATGTGGCGACTACCATGATTTATACGCATGTATTGAACAAAGGTGGCAAAGGCGTGAGCAGCCCGTTGGATGTGTTAAATTAGCAGTAATTGTTAGAAAGTCAAATATGGCCAATTTAGACCAATATCGCGTTAACCCTAAAAAGTTTTCGTTGAAAAATTATAAATCCGACGATAAATCTGAACGCACTGGCGATAAAGCACAAGATGCGATGGAGCTTGAAAAGCTGGCGACTGAGATCAATGCTCTGCAGGATATTCTGCACGCGCAGGCCAAACATAAGGTATTGCTGCTGATTCAGGGCATGGATGCCAGCGGCAAGGATGGCACGATAAAGCATGTGTTTAGCGAGTGCGATCCTTTAGGTATACGTTTGGCGAGTTTTAAAGCGCCAACACCGGAAGAATTGGCGCACGATTACTTGTGGCGGGTGCATGCCCAGGTGCCGCAAAAGGGTGAGATTGTGATTTTTAACCGCAGCCATTATGAAGATGTGCTGATTGTGAAAGTGCACGACTGGATTGATGCTGCGGAGTGCGAGCGCCGTTATGCACAGATTAACGATTTTGAGCGCATGCTTACCGAAACCGGCACGGTGATCATCAAGTGTTATTTGCATATCTCGAAACAGGAGCAAAAACAGCGCATGCTGGAGCGCCTGAATGACCCAACCAAAACCTGGAAATTTAACACGAACGATCTGAAAGAGCGCGATTTGTGGGATAAATACATGCAGGCTTACGAGAGCGCGATGCGCGCGACTTCGACCGATTATGCGCCCTGGTATGTGGTACCGGCAGATTCCAAAACCAACCGCAATTTACTTATTTCCAGGCTTTTGCTAAATGCGCTTAAAGGGTTGAAACTGGCATATCCGCCTGTGCCCGCCGAGTACAAGAATATCGAGATTAAAGATTAGTAGATTTGGGAAATAACAGATTTAATGATTTTTACGCTTGCTGTTTTTGCACATATTGCCTCAAACTTGCATGTTTATTTTTCGGGTAGGATATGAGTTTAAGGTTCCGCTTAAATCTGCTGATTACCTTGCTGTCGCTGGCTTTTATACTGGTGGTGGGCACGATACTGGTGAACGATACACGCATTTCGATTCGCGAGCGGGTAGAGGCCGCCAGCCGCGTCACGGTGCAGTTGCTGGATACCATCATTATCAGCTCCGCAATGAACCCGGATATGGGACCTACACATGTGGTGCTGCAGCAATTTTTACAGTCGCTGGGCTATGTGCGCAGCAGCAATATCGTGCTGTACGATATACGCGGCAATGTCATATATCAATCGCCGGAATCCACCTATCGCACTGAAGTGCATCCGCCGGACTGGTTTGTGAAACTGGTAGCGCCCGCGACAGAAACCGTAGAGCGGAAAATCCGCTACGGCACCTTGGTGGTTTCATCCAGCGCGGCAGGTTCGATACGTGAGGCGTGGGCTGGGTTTAGCCAGTTGATGTGGATCGGCTTAGGTTTTTTTATATTGCTCAACAGCATGGTATACGCGCTGCTAAGCCATTCGCTCAGGCCGGTAAATCGCATTCTGGCCTCCATCAACCGTATAGAGCAGGGTGATTTAACCACGCGCTTGCCAGCCTTTAAATTACCGGAATTCGATCGCATCGGGCATAGTTTGAACCGCATGGCGGAATCGCTGGCGATAGAGCGGCAGCTGGAAGAAAACCGCCAGCTTACGCAGCTGATACAAAGCCATATTGAAGATGAACGCAGAAGCCTCGCGCGCGAGTTGCACGACGAACTGGGCCAGTATGTGACGGCGATTAAAACCTTTGCCGTGGCGATTGCCAATAAAACCAGGGGCAAAGTGCCTGAAGTGGAAGCAAGCGCGCAAACCATTGTGGCCGCCGCCAATCATATCTATGATGGCATGCACAATATTATCCGCCAGTTGCGTCCTGGAGCGCTGGACAACCTGGGCTTGAGTGAAACGCTGCGCGATGCGGTTAATTTCTATCAGAATCAATATCCTGAGTTGACGATCAATTTAAGCTTGTCTGGCAACTTGGATGCACTCGGCGAAACTTTGAACATCAATATTTATCGAATAGTGCAGGAGGCGATCAATAATGTGATTAAGCATGCCGAAGCCACGATGATTGATATTGATCTGGCGGCTACCGAAACAGGGGCGTTGCAGCTTACGATTAAAGATAATGGTTCGGGTATGGATATGGATGAGCTTGAACGAAACAATCATTTTGCCAATCATTTCGGGTTAATTGGTATGCGTGAGCGTGTGCAGGGGTTGCATGGCAGTTTTAGCGTGGATTCTGAAACTGATCCGGCGTCGACACAGCGCGGCACGGTAATTCGTATTAATATTCCACAGGCGATCAAAACAGAGGGTGAGTCGGCATGAGCCAAATTAACGTGATGCTGGTTGATGACCACGCGGTGGTACGCATGGGCTTTAAGATGCTGCTGGAAACCGCTTCGGATATAAAAGTGGTCGCCGAAGCGGAAAATGGCGAAACTGCGATTAAGGCTTATATGGAGCACAAGCCGGACGTGGTGGTGATGGATATCACCATGCCTGGCATGGGCGGTCTGGAGGCGATAGAGCGCATTTTAGCAAAAGAAAGCCATGCCAAAATTCTGGTGCTCTCTGCGCATGAAGATTCCGTGCATCCCAAGCGTGTATTGAATGCTGGCGCGGTGGGCTATTTAACGAAAAGGTCGGCTGCCGAGGAGTTGATTAAGGCGATTCGCGTTGTTGCAAGCGGCAAAAAATATCTCGAAGCCAGCGTGGCGCAGCAAATGGCGATTCAGCAGTTATCCGGCGAGCAAAGCCCGGTGGATGTACTGAGCGAGCGCGAATTTGAAGTATTTATGTCACTGGCAAAAGGCAAAACCACCAACGAGATTGCAGAAGCGCTGTTTCTAAGCCCGCGCACGGTGGGCACGCATTTATACAACATCAAACAGAAACTGAACGCTAATAATTCAGCTGAAATCGCGCTGATTGCGATGCGAAGCGGTTTGCTGGAGCCTTAAGTATTGCTTTGTCTTCGTTGGTCTTGTAGCGCGCAACATTGAGTTCGCCTGGGGTTGCCAGTTCCACTACAGCGATTGCGCCGCTGGGCAATTTACCAAAATCCGGCGGGATCAGAAAAGTGATTATTTTTTTGCCGTTCTCGTTCTCAGCGCTAGATTTTATCGCGCCTGTGGCTACCGCCCAGCGTTGCCACTCTTGCTGTTTTGGCAGGCTGGTAGCACCCATCAAACGCGCTTTTTCGTATACGGCTGCTTTTTCTTCTCCGATGAGCAGGTTGAATAGTTCGACACGTACCAGCTTGCTGCTTTGTATCACCTGAATCGGCGTTTCGGTTTCTTCAGCTTGTTCCGGCAAAGGTTCTGCTATCGGTTTGACTTCCTGAAACCCGGAAGTGGCCATCGCAACCCAGACATCATCAGGTTGTGTGTCTTTAAGCTTTATGCTCTTGGGTTCGCGGTTGCTGCTTCCTTCGTCAACATCCATCGCCTTGGCCACGGCCTTATCCGCAACGCTGGTGGCGATGGAGCGCGCGATTTGCTGCGCAACTGTACCGCCCAGGCAACCGCTGAGCAGACAAAAGGCTGCAAGCAATGCAATAGTTCTAAAAATTATAAAGGGGTTAACCATTAAAACTAAGCCTGCGTTTTTAACGGGGAAAGTTCAGATTACTGCTAACTCATTGAAATGTCTAGAGCTTTGTGGTGATGAAAGCGGCTGACCACATTATTTTGTGGTATGTGTTGCATGTACGCTAATAATGCCGCTCAGGATGATTAAACCGATAGCCAGCCATTCCGAAAATGAAAGCTGTTCTTGCCATAACAAAATGCCGATTAAACTGGCCAGCACCACCGTCACATAGGCCAAACTCGCCACGGTGAGCGTATTGCCAGTACGATAGGCACGCGTCAGCGCCAACTGCGCAATTGTGGCAGAAACACCCAAACCCAATAAAAGCGGCATATCCTGCCAGCCAATCGGCGTGAAATGCTGTAACAGCATCCAGAGGCCACCGCCTATGGTAGAGATCAGGGTGAAATAAAATACGGTGCGCCAATCCGGCTCATTCGCGTTTGCCAGCTGCTTTACATGTACATAGGCCAGGGCCGCGCCGGCGCCGGAAAGCAGCCCCATCGCGCCTGCCAGGCTGTCTTCACGATGAAATGTGGGTTGTAGCAACAGTACCACGCCGACAAACCCTAGCATTATTGCCAAATATAACCCTTTTTTAGCCAAACTCGTCTGATGCTCACTTTGCAGTAAAAACGGCATAAACAGCGCCAGAAACAAAGGCGAGGTATAGTTCAGCGTGATCGCTGTGGCGAGCGGTAAATGCGCAATGGCATAGAAAAATAAAACCAGCGACGCAAAGCCTACCAAAGCGCGTGACATGTGTTTTGCCATCACGGGCGTGCTAAGCGGCAATTGCCTGGTGAGAATATAAGCGTAAATTACCAGTAGCCCAAAGGCTGAACGATAAAACACCAGTTCTGCACTGCTGAATTTAGCCGCTCCGATTTTCACCAGCGTGCCCATAATGGCAAAACCCAGCGCGGCTACCAGCATCCACAAGCTGCGCAGGTTTGGCAGCGAATCAGGAAATTTCATCGTGCGCTGTCTGGCGACAAATGCGGCTCAATCTGCTTGCGATACCAAAGATGAAAATGTTCCAGACCCGTTTCCATCGGGTGTTGATAAGGGCCGCGTTCATCAACGCCCTGTGCGTAAAGCGCCTGGCGGCCTTTGTGCATGCGTTCGCAAATTTCATTGTCTTCCACTGCGGTTTCCATATAGGCGGCCTGCTGCGCTGCAATGTAGTCGCGCTCAAACAAGGCGATGTCTTCCGGATAATAAAATTCCACGACGTTGCTGCAGGTATCTAGCCCGGTGGGAATGATGTGCGAGATGACGAGTACGTTGGGATACCATTCAATCATCAGGAATGGGTAATAGGCAAACCAGATGGCGCCCAGTTTGGGCGGCTTGTCGCCATGATATTGCGTGACAGTCTGTTGCCAGCGCTGATAGACCGGCGACAGCTGCCGATCCTGCATGGGCTTGTAGCCGACGGTCTGTACGCTGAAATTCTCGCCGAACTCCCAGTGCAGGTCACCGCAGTCTACAAACTGGTTCAGTCCCGGGTGAAATGGCCCCACGTGGTAATCCTCTAAATACGTCTCGATAAAGGTTTTCCAGTTGAATTGATAATGGTCTATATGCGCATGGTCAAAATGGTAGTTGGAGAAATCGAAATCCTGCTTGCAGCTTAGCTGTTCAAGTTCATGCGCAATGTGATGTGGCGCTTCAAACAACATGCCCTGCCAGTTTTCAAGCGGCGTCTTGTTCAAATGCAGGCAAGGATTCTGCTCAAAATGCGGCGCACCCAGCAGTTTGCCGTCCAGGTCGTAGGTCCAGCGGTGCAATGGGCACACGATATTGCTGGTATTGCCTTTACCATCCAGCATGATTGCCTGGCGATGCCGGCAGACATTGCTGATAAGTGAAACTTCGCCCTTCTGGTTCACCAGTGTTTTGGCATTGCGCTTCCAGCCAAGCGTATAGAAATCACCTGCATTAGGCACCATGCAACTGTGGCCGATATATTTGGGCGCTTTTGCAAATAAATGTGCCTGTTCAATGGCGTAAATATCGGCGCTGGTGTACCACTCAACGGGAAGCTGCGTTTGCAAATGCGGGTTTTCTCTTCTAGGGAAGAATGCGACAGAAGACATAAAAAACGTAAATTTTTTCGGGATTCAAAAAAAGTGAATTTTGCCCTAAACCTGTTGAAATGCCTAGATAAAATGCACAAAAAATAAATAAAAAAGCGTGGCAGAGGAATAAAAAGCCAAATATACCAAATGCATGAAATCGGCTACACTCCAATCTCCAATTATAAAAAAATCTGGGAAGAATTAGGGTGGAAAACTCGAACCAAACACTCACGCCGATTGTTTTTCAAGGCAAGGCATCAGAATATTTTGGCATCTGGATCGTCAATCTGCTGCTTACGCTCCTTACCCTGGGCATCTATTCCGCCTGGGCGAAAGTCCGCCGCAAAAAGTATTTCTATAACAACACCTTGATTCAAAACGTCGGTTTCGACTATCACGCCAAACCAACCGCGATTCTGAAAGGGCGCATCATTGCCTTTGTATTTTTTGTGGGTTACAGCATGAGCGCCAATGTCCATCCGATCCTGCCCGCTTTATTTATGCTGATACTGTTTACCGCATTGCCCTGGCTGGTAGTGCGCGGCTCGCTGTTTAATGCCCACAACACCAGCCATCGCGGCCTGCGCTTTGATTTTGTAGGAACGCTGCGGGGCGCAACCCGTGTCTATATTGTTTTGCCGCTGGTCACTCTGTTGACGTTTGGCTTGGGCGCGCCCTATGCGGCACATGAGCGAAAACAGTTTTCGGTAAACAACCACAAGTTTGGCTTGAGCCCATTTGTGATGCAGCCGAGGGTGAAGGAATTCTATAAGGTTTACCTGAAATTAATGCTGATACCGATTTTAATCATCGCCATTCTTGCGGCAATAGCTATTCCAGCATATCAGCACTATGTTAAAAAGGCCGCGGCTCATGCGACACCTGGCGCGGCAAGCCTGGTTAAAATTGAACCGCCGCCAATCAAGCAAGCAGCTGAGATGCCGCAGCCGGAAGCGCAAATTGAACAGAGCGCAGAAGAAACACAGGCAGCGCCGGCAGCGCAGGAGGAAGCGGTTGCTCAAGAAAAAACCATGGAAGAAATGAGGCAGGAGCGCGAGCGGCGCAAACAGGACAAAATGCGCGACATGTTCGAGCACCCAGGCATGTTGCTGTATATGGTGCCTGTATTTGCATTGTATGCGCTGGTCATTTTCAGCTTTTATGGCTATCTACAGGCGCGTATCGGCAATCTGGTGTGGAATAACACAACGCTGGACAAGCTGTCATTTAAAAGCAGTTTGCGCGCGCGCGACTTCATCTGGCTGTATTTCACCAATATTCTGGCGATTATGCTGACTTTTGGCTTGGCCACGCCATGGGCGCAAGTGCGCATGGCGAAATATCGCATTTCAAAATTGCAGATTGTGGGTGACGTGGATTTTGACCGGTTTATCGGTGATAAAAAGGCGGAAGTGAAAGCTACGGGCGAAGAGCTCGCCGATATGTTCGACGTGGACTTGTCATTTGGTTAAGGTATGACATTCCAGGCAGATTATTTCGATGGTGTGAATGCCCGCCACAAGCCAGTATTGGTGCGGGTTGCAGGGCATGCCAAAAACATCGCTTTTGAGATAAATGGCGAAACCCTTGTTTTTGCTTTGGCCGATCTGGATGTGCAGGCCAGGCTGGGTGGTGCCAAACGTTTGATCGATCTGCCCAATGGCGGCAGGCTGGAGGCGCTGGACATCAGTGAACTGGAAGCGGCAATGCCTTCTAAATCAAGTGCATTCTGGTCTGCTTTGCATTATCTGGAAAATCATCTGGGCTGGGTGCTCGCTTCGCTATTAGCCACCGTGTTTGCAGGCTGGCTGTTTCTGCAATTCGGCGTGCCAAAGCTGGCAGAATATGTCGCAAACGCCACCCCGCCGGCGATGGAGGTGGAATTAGGCGAGCAGGTGCTGAAAGGCATGGACCATCAGAAGGGCTATATCACGCCGAGCAGACCCGCGACTGAACGCAAGGGCAGCATTGCAAAAGCGTTAAAAGATCTATGTGATGTGATGCAGAACTGCCCGCATTACCGGCTGGAGTTCAGGGATGGCGGTG
>JAKQTN010000057.1 GCA_029563075.1 Pseudomonadota bacterium | reverse complement strand
GAGGCACTTTAAAAGAGCCGTGTAATGATCTTACTTTTGGAGTCAACTCATTATCAGTGATAGCTTTTCTATGTGTTAAAGCTTTGAAATAGGTTTCAACCAGGTCAGAAAGGCTCCGCCCTTTATCTTTTGCGTACGATTTAGCCTTCCGGACTAACTCGCTGTCTACATTGAGTGTAAGTTTTGTGTCCATCTCTACGTAATTTAATTACTGCAAATATACGTAATTATTTCAATATACGTAACATATTGTGAATAATATTACGTGACTTCCGCTTGCAGCTAACGTTCAGCGGTATGTGACGTTGCCGCGGAGTCGCGGTGGCATGAGTTTTTGCTATAAAGTAAAAGGCTCAAATTTTTCATTTTGACACAAGATGTAGCCTGGCGCGGCGAGCAGGATCAAACATTAGAGCACTTATCATCTGAGTCGCTGGCGGATAGGAGAGAATGCAAAAACCATGACACCAGCGGGGGGTCCCCGGCGTCAGCCGGGGCGGGCCGAACCGCCGTCCACCCAGCGATCATCTTTAGCCAGAAGACTCTCGCGGTACGGAGCGGCAATGGCATATACCGACTTGTTAGGTACTGTAGCGGCTTTTTAAGTTGAGTTGAAACAGAAGAGATCTCACTTGAGTATGGTTGAACAGGCTCCATAATTTACTCACCTAGCCGCTACACATCCGTTGAAGCGGAGGAGTGTAGCTGAGTTGGGGTGATTCGCGAGTCGTGCTAGACTGGTTCTTAATGTTTTCTTAGTACCTAACAAGCTAGGTTACGGCGGGTTGGCGAGTCTCTTCGCAGCGAGAGGGAATGCTGGCCCCCCAATTTTGTGATTAGAGCACCCAACCCTTTAAATATCATGTGGCCGCTATTGTACCTAACGTTCGGCGGTATGTGCAGTTGGCGCAGAGTCGCGGTGGCGCGTGTTTTTGCACTCGTGGTGCGATGCAGGGATAAGCGGTTATTTGTTTATTCTCGCGTTGGCAAAAACCGTGACACCAGGAGGGAGCCCCCGGCGGGAGCCGGGGCGGCCTGCACCGCGCAATGGTTTTTGCCCGGCGGCTTTAGCCGCAAAGCCGGGCCGATAAAGCACCAACTGGTTTTTGAGG
>JAKQTN010000051.1 GCA_029563075.1 Pseudomonadota bacterium | reverse complement strand
CGGTCAATGTCATACTTAATCGCGCCTGCTGGCGATTGCTTCGCTTTGTCTAACAACTCAAGACGAAACTGAACCGGGTCTTTCTTGGCAGCCAACGCAACCTCATCCAAAAACGCCTGCTCCGCAAAGGCAAGGAAATTTGTAATCGGTGCACGCCACGCTCCTGTAGTAATCGGTGACTGATGTTCGACTGATTCGATTAAAAGATTATCTACTGCACCCGATGGGAAATTGTCTTCGCGGGTCGGGTTGCCTGAGTTAATCCCTACTCCGCGCAACTTATAACCAATCAATTTTCCGTTGGCATCTAATGCAGCATCGAAACGATAGCGCACTGCCGGGCGATAACTACCGCCCATCATATCATCTTCGCGCGTCCAGATTACTTTCACAGGAGCTTTAATGATGCTCGATAGTTCGGCAGCCTCCAACACGTAATCGGCCTTGAGCCTGCGGCCGAAGCCTCCACCTAAGCGGGTTAGTTCAAGGGTAATTTTTTCTGGTGCTATACCTAACAAGGTTGCCGTAGCATTGCGAGCCATATCGGGTGTTTGCGAAGGGCCAACCAGTTCTACACCATCGGGTCGTACATGCGCAAAGAAGTTCATAGGCTCCATAGGTGCATGCGACAAGAACGGACACTGGTACTCGCGTGTAATTACTTTCGCTGCTGATTTAAAGGCAGCATCGACATCTCCATCTTTGCGCTTAACAGTTGCCTCCGGTTTGGCGAGTAATTCCTTGAACATGCGATCGTGATCGGAAGTGCTTTCGATGTTACCTTCCTTTTCATATTCTACCTTCAGCACTTTACGAGCCTTGTTTACTTCCCAGGTAGACTTGCCTACAATAGCAACATTATTTTTAAAGGTCACGACATCCACAATGCCCGGCAAAGCTTTGGCAGCGGTTGCATCCACTGATTTTATTTTCATGCCAAAGGAAGCTGGCCGTTGAATCATGGCAAACAACATTCCTTCACGATAAAAATCCAATCCAAACAAGGGCTTCCCGGTAATCATCTCCAGGTTGTCCACGTTGTGAATTGGCTGACCGATAATCTTAAAATCTTTTTTGTCTTTCAACTTCACTTCCGTGGGAACGGGAATAGTTGAAGCCTCTGTTGCGAGTTCTCCATAGGTTAACTTGCGATCATCAGGGTGAATTACATACCCAGTATCTGTTTTTAACGTGCTGGCCGATGTGTTCCACCGTTTCGCGGCTGCTTCCATCAACATCTGGCGAGCGGTTGCACCCGCTTTGCGCAGGCGTTCCCAGCTATGAGGAATTGCACCACTACCACCGGTGAGCTGGCGTTCATATTTTTTTGTATCGAGCGCAGCCTGCATCACTTTCACTTTCTTCCAATCGGCATCGAGCTCTTCAGCCACGATCATAGGAAAAGAAGTTTTGATGTTCTGACCTAATTCAGGATTAGGTGAGAAGATGGTGATCACATCATCTGAAGAAATTGATAGGTAGCTATTGAAATTTATGTCTCCGGCAGGTAAGGCTGCTTCATTTAATACACCCATGGCCAAAGCCGAAGAATTGCTCCAGTGAAATCCAAGCACCAGGCCACCGCTTGCTGTCAACCCCAGTTTTAAAAAATCGCGCCTGTTTGTTTTGCTAATTGTTTCCATTACTTATTTCATTTTCGATGAGGCCAATACAACTGCTTCTTTGATGCGATGGTAAGTACCACACCGGCAAATGTTTCCATTCATAGCGGTTTCGATTTGCTCATCCGTAGGCTTTGGGGTTTTAGCCAACAAGGCACTGGCTTGCATGATCTGGCCTGCCTGGCAATACCCGCATTGAGGTACATCCACTTCCTGCCATGCCTGCTGCACAGGATGACTTCCATCCTTCGAAAGTCCTTCGATGGTTGTGATCTTACTGCTTCCAACGGCAGAAACCGGCAATGAACAAGAGCGGACAGCCGTGCCGTTTACATGGACCGTGCACGCACCGCATTGGGCAATACCACAACCGTACTTGGTGCCTACAAGGCCCAGGCTATCACGAAGTACCCA
>JAKQTN010000031.1 GCA_029563075.1 Pseudomonadota bacterium | reverse complement strand
ATCACCAATGTCACCGTCGAGCAAGGCGATGCCGCGCGCGGCTGGTCCAAGCATGAACCGTACGATGTAATTGTGTTAACCGCATCGACCCCGGTGTTACCGGCTGCTTTTCAAAACAGCCTGAATCCCGGCGGGCGTTTGTTTGCGATTGTCGGCGAAGATCCCGTCATGGAAGCATTATTGATTACCTGCGTGGCTCCCGGTGAATTCACCACCACCCAATTATTTGAAACCAGCACGGCAGCACTCGTGAATGCCCAGCAACCCGCAAGGTTCAGCTTTTGAGTATCAAAGCATTGACGCGCGTCATTTGCCACAGCAATCAACCTATAGCTGAAGTATCACCGGCTCCGGGCAATTGCCGGAAATCGCTATGAAATTTATGCCATTCGTTTGGGTTGCCTGCATCGGGATGCTATCGCATGCCACGCTGCAAGCCGCCGACTTGATGAATATTTATCAGGAAGCATTAACACAAGACGCCCAGTTCAAGTCTGCGCGGGCCGCCTATGAAGCGGCTCAGGAAAAGATACCGCAAGGCAGGGCCGGTTTTTTACCGAATATCACCTTGTCGGGCACACGCCAAGTGCAGGAAGTTGATGCCGGCAAAATTGTCAGTTCGACAACCGGGCTGGCCACCAATCCCGGCGCCAATATCGTTCAAAGCGGCGGGATTACGATCTCCGCAACGCAGCCGATTTTCCGCATGCAAAATATCGTCATTTACCAGCAGGCAAAAATCGAAGTCAGCAAAGCGGAGTCACAATTCATCACTGCCGGGCAAGACCTCATTTTGCGCGTAGCGCAAGCGTATTTCGACGTACTGGATGCGCAAATCGATGTCGAAGTCATCGAAACGCAGAAAAATGCCATCCTGAGACAACTCGAACAAGCCAGGCGTAATTTTGAAGTGGGCGTTTCGACCATCGTCGATACCAATGAAGCGCAAGCGCGTTATGACCTGACGCTGTCGCAGGAAATCGCCGCGCGCAACGCATTGGAAATCAAAAAGCGCGCGTTGCAAGGCATTATCGACCGTCTCCCGGAGAATCTCTCCGGCGCCAGGGAAATCGCCAACAACCTGGCCACTTTGAAATACGGCAGCATGGATGAATGGGTGCGCACCGCGGAAGAAAAAAACTTTACCTTGAAAGCACAACAGGCTGCGTATGAATCGGCGCATCAAAACGTAAAAAGAATCTGGGCGCAACACTACCCAACCTTGGATCTGGTGGCGCAATACAGCAATCAAATCGGTGTCGGCGCGGCGATTACCGGGCGCGGGATCGATCTCACTTCGCAATCCATCGGTTTACAGCTCAACGTGCCTTTATTCCAGGGCTTTTCGGTACAGTCCCAGGTGCGCGAGGCGATGGCGCTGCAAAATAAAGCCTTGCACGATCTGGAAAACACCCGGCGCAACATTACGATACAAACGCGTCAGCAGTATCTGAACGTAACCAATGGCATTGCACAGGTCAAAGCGCTCAAGCAAGCCTTGGTTTCCAGCCAAAGCCAATTGGATTCGACCATTCTCGGCCAGCAAGTCGGGGTTAGAACCGAAGTCGACGTGCTCAATGCCCAGCAGCAACTGTATGCCGCCAAGCGCGACCTGGCCAAGGCCTACCACAGCTACCTGATGTCCCGCTTACGCCTGAGCGCGGAAGCCGGTGAATTGGACGAAGATGCGTTAATACAAATTAACGCCATGCTGATCAAGTAACGGACAATCTTCCAACGGCCAATGCGGCTAGTGATAGAATAACCACCGAAGCTGGCCAGACAGTCGCCGCCTGTCGTTCTTTTTGAACGCAGGGGGAGGAAAGTCCGGGCTCCATAGAGCAGGATGACGGTTAACGGCCGTCCGCCGTGAGGCGAGGAACAGGGCCACAGAGACGAGCGTATTCAGTTACGGTGAAACGCGGTAACCTCCATCCGCAGCAAGACCAAATAGGCTGGCATTGGCGTGGCTCGCGCTGCCAGCGGGTAGGTTGCTTGAGCGCACGAGTAATTGTGCGCCTAGATGAATGACTGTTGCGTGCAGCAATGCACGACAGAACCCGGCTTATCGGCTAGCTTCTTTCCCTTCGATGCAATTCAAACACATAGTCAATAGCGCTCATAACTTACATTCACTTAATTTTATAACATGTTGATTATTAACATGTTTGTTTTTAACACAAAAACGCGCTAAGTCTTTGTCTTATAAAGAAAAAATCTTAATAAAGTGCTTGCAAAGCGCTTTTTTTTTATCTATAGTGCAATTTAGTGGAGAAAAGTGGGTTTTTGTGGGGAATTTATTGCTTTACTAAGGGTGGTTGGTAATTCCTCACTTTTTAATAAACCGACATTGAAAATTATAAGGTTTTTAATCAAACATGTTTCGCGGTGCAACAAATTTGAGTATGGATGCAAAAGGCAGACTGGCGGTGCCGGCCAGACATCGTGAAGCGCTTTTGACGCAATCTGCGGGCAATGTGGTGTTGACAGCACATCCGCATCGCTGTCTGTTGTTGTATCCTCAGCCCGCGTGGGAGCCGATTCAGGCCAAAATGATGGCGCTTTCCAGTTTTGACAGGCAGTCTTCCAGCTTGCAGCGTTTGTTGGTGGGGTATGCGGAAGACATCGCGCTTGATAGCGCAGGGCGCATGCTGGTTTCGCCGGTTCTGCGCGAATTTGCCGGGCTGGAGAAAGAAGTCATGCTGGTGGGCCAGGGCAGCCATTTTGAAATGTGGAATATGGAAGCATGGCGCAAGCAGCTTGAAAATGTAATGAGCGGCGATGGCATTGAAATGCCCGCAGAGTTAGAAGGTTTCTCACTATGATAATGGGCGCGACGTCGGCGCCCGCAGCAGCCCCAGCGTCTTCAGAAAAAGTGTCAGCAGCAGCTATGCCTCCAGTTTCTTCGCATATCACGGTTTTACTAAACGAGGCAGTCGATGCGCTCAACATCAAGCCGGGCGGCACTTACATTGACGGTACATTCGGGCGCGGGGGACACAGCCGAAAAATATTATCCAGATTAAATGAACAAGGCCGCCTGTTCGCTATGGACAGGGATTTGGCGGCTTTGGAAGTTGGTAAACAAATACGCGATGCGCGATTCAAAATCGAGCATCGGCACTTTTCAGAAATCAATCAATTGGCAGCAGAAAATCATTTGACGGGCGTAGACGGCATATTGCTGGATTTGGGGATTTCGTCGCCGCAAATTGATGAAGGCGAGCGCGGCTTCAGTTTCAGGCATGACGGTCCGCTTGATATGCGCATGGATCAAACGCGTGGCAAAACAGTGGCAGAACTGTTAGCCACGATTTCAGAACAACAACTAGGGAAGGTGATAAAAGACTATGGTGAAGAACGGTTTGCTAAGCAGGTTGCAAGGGCGATTATTAAGGAGCGCACAGACGGGCGCGCCATCACCACTACCGGACAACTTGCCAAGGTCGTGGCAAGTGCAATCCCCAAGGTCGAACCGGGGCAGAACCCTGCAACGCGCACCTTTCAGGCTTTACGGATTTTCGTCAATCAGGAGCTTGAGGAGTTATCGCTGATATTGCCGCAATGCCTGAATCTGTTAAATGCAGGCGGCAGGCTGGCAGTGATCAGCTTTCATTCGCTGGAAGACAGGATAGTGAAGCGGTTTATACAAAGCGAAGAAAATCGCGATGATCTGCCATCCGATTTCCCTATCAAAGCCAAAGATCTGCCTCAAGCGCGGCTGGTTTCAATTGGCCGCGCCATCAAGCCGGGCGCCAATGAAATCAAGCTGAATGTGCGTGCCAGAAGCGCTGTAATGCGCGTGGCAGAAAGAACGGCGATAGCATGACGCGCTTAAACCTGATTCTATTCTTTGTGCTTATCGCCGTGAGTCTGGGCGTGGTGACTTCGCAGCATAAGGCGCGCAAATTGTATTTCGAGTTGGAACAACAGCAAGACCAGACTAAAAAATATGAAACCGAATATGGTCAGTTGCAGCTTGAGCAGAGCACATGGGCAATGCACTCGCGAATCGAAGAGCTCGCCACAAAGAAATTGCAAATGCAAGTGCCTGATGCAAAACGCATTCAGGTGATTTCACTAGAAGACATGGCTCAATGAACATGGCATATAGTCAAGCACAACATCATATCGTCAAGTTGCCAGCATGGCGCAGGCGCGTGCTGCTCATTCTTGTATTGCTTGGCTTTGCCGCTCTTCTGGCGCGCGGCATTTATTTGCAAAGCTTACATAAAACCTTTCTGCAGCAAAAGGGCGACGCACGCTATAGCCGTACGCTCGTGCTGCAGGCGCATCGCGGCAAGATTACCGATAGAAACGGCGAGCTGCTAGCAATTAGCAGTCCGGTTGAATCGGTATGGGCAAGTCCGCCAGATGTTGAGATGAATAAACAGCAAAAAATCGCGCTGGCGAAATTGCTGACGATTAAAACCAAGGATATTGACAAAAAGATTGCCAACAGAGAGCGCGAGTTCGTTTATTTGAAACGGCGCATTTCCCCGGATTTGGCAGCCAAGGTGATGAGTCTGGAAATCCCGGGCGTGTTTTTGCAGCGCGAATATAAGCGTTTTTATCCCGCAGGCGACGTGACCGCGCATTTGGTGGGATTTACTGGTATTGATGACAACGGTCAGGAAGGCTTTGAGCTGGCACAAAATAGCGTGCTTTCGGGAAAGCCTGGCAGTCGCCGCGTGATTCAGGATAGAAAAGGGCATATCGTTGAGGATCTGGAAGCGGTCAAAGTGCCGCAGGATGGCCGTGACCTGGTATTGAGTATAGACCGGCGAATTCAGTATTTGGCCTTTAGAGAGCTTGCTAAAGCGGTTGAGAAGCATAAGGCTGCTGCAGGAGCTGCAGTGATTTTGGATGCCAAAACGGGTGAAGTGCTGGCGATGGTGAATTTGCCTACCTACAATCCAAACAACCCCGTCAATATTAAAGGTAAAACGCGTAATCGCGCGATAACGGATATTTTTGAGCCAGGCTCAACAATGAAGTCAATAACCGCAGCCGCCGCTTTGCAGTTTGGTGATTATACTCCTGCCACTGCCATTCAGACTGCTCCGGGCATGATGTCCATTGGCCCCGCAATGATACGTGATGCCCATCCACATGGTGTGCTGACGGTGGCGGAAGTGATACAGAAATCTTCCAACGTTGGAGCAGCTAAAATGGCGCTTAGCCTAAAAAAAGAAGAGCTCTGGAGTACGTTTAATCAGCTGGGTTTCGGCGCATCTACCCGTATAGGCTTTCCAGGCGAAGCCTCAGGCAAGGTGCGGCCCTATAAAACCTGGCGTCCGATTGAGCAGGCCACGATGTCGTATGGACATGGCATCAGTGTGACCTTGCTGCAATTGGCGCGTGCCTATACGGTTTTTTGTAACGAGGGCGAACTCAAGCCTGTTTCTCTTGCAAAATTAAAAGAAGCACCAGTAGGGCATCAGGTCTTTTCTGCACAGGTCGCGAATGATGTGAAGGATATGCTGGAGATGGTCGTGCAGCCGGGTGGCACGGCACTCAGGGCGCAGGTGGCAGGCTATCGTGTGGCAGGCAAAACCGGTACGGCGCACAAACTGGGGCCAGCTGGATATGAGCCGGATAAATACGTGGGCTCTTTTGTGGGATTCGCGCCTGCATCCAATCCGCGCCTGATTATGGCTGTAATGATAGACGAGCCCAATATAGAAAAAGACCAATATTACGGTGGTGTCGTTGCCGCCCCGGTATTTAGTGCCGTGATGGCTGATGCGTTGCGCATGCTGGCGGTGCCGCAGGATTCACCAAATGACAATGTCGTGATTCCACCTGACGCGACCGAAGATGTAAAAGAGGTGGTATGACAAACTATCAAATCAAAACCTCGGTAAAGAATATCACCGTAGATAGCCGAAAAGTGCTGCCAGGCAGCCTGTTTCTGGCGTATCCAGGCGAGAAGTCGGATGGTCGCCGCTATATTGCGGACGCCATTAAAAATGGTGCCAGCGCAGTACTTTGGGATCCGGAAGAGTTTGACTGGAATGTGGACTGGAATATTGAAAATAAACCGGTTAAGCAGCTGCGGCTGCAAGCCGGTGATATTGCAAGCCAGTTTTACAAAAAACCATCGACAAAAATGTGGATGATAGGCGTGACTGGCACCAACGGCAAAACCTCGATTACGCAATGGCTGAGCCAATGTTTCAATTTTTTGGGGCACAAAACAGCGGTGATCGGTACCCTGGGAAACGGGTTGCCAAACCAATTGAGCCCAACTTCAAACACCACACCGGATGCGGTGTCGTTGCAGGAGATGTTGGCAGATTATGTCAAACAGGAAGTCACAACCGTTGCGATGGAAGTGTCATCGCATGGCTTGCATCAGGGTCGCGTCAGGGCGGTGCATTTTGATGTGGCAGTGCTTAGCAATTTATCGCGCGATCATCTGGATTATCACGAGACTTTTGAAGATTATGCCGCTGCGAAGCGTCGCTTATTTGATGCGAGTGACCTGAAATATGCAGTGCTTAATGCTGATGATGCGTTCGGACGGGAAATCGAAAAAGATTTGACGGCTGTCGGTACACCGGTGATGACTTATGGTATTGAGCGTGGCGATGTGAGGGCGACCGAATTGCATTTTGAGAACACGCATTTTGCATTTTACGTCATCACGCCGTTTGGCAATGCGCCGGTGAAGGCTAATCTGATTGGGCGTTTTAACGTCTATAACGTGCTGGCGGTACTGGCGACTTTGCTGGTTTCAAAAGTAAGTCTGGATGAAGCGATAGACGCGATTTCGCATATCCAGTCCGCCAGTGGCCGTATGCAGCAGATTGGAGGCGGCAGCCTGCCTTTGGTGGTGGTGGATTACGCACATACACCGGATGCGCTTGAGAAGGTGTTGTCTACATTAAAGGCGCAGGCAGGCTCCAAATTAATTTGTGTGTTCGGCTGTGGCGGTAATCGCGATGCAGGCAAGCGCGAATTGATGGGCAGGATTGCCAGCGAATTTGCCGATGCGGTGGTGGTGACCTCGGATAATCCGCGTGACGAAGCGCCTGAAAAAATCATTCAGGATATTGTCAGCGGGATGCACGGTAATTTTGCAATAGAAGAAGACCGTGCCAAGGCCATCTCGGTGGGCATACTGTCAGCCAAACCGGGCGATATCGTGCTCATTGCCGGCAAAGGCCATGAAGACTATCAGGAAATAGCAGGTAAAAAACTCTATTTCAGCGATGTTGAGCAAGCGAAAGACGTGCTCAAGATATATGAAAGGGCATTTGTATGATGATGCTCTCCGAGATTGCCAACGCGGTGGCTGGACGCATGACAGGCGCAGATGTGCTATGCGAAAGCGTGGGTTCTGACAGCCGTCATATTGCGATAAATCAATTGTTTGTTGGCATCAAGGGCGAGCGCTTTGATGGCAATACCTACGCGGCAGAGGCCATCAAACAAGGCGCTGCCGCGGTGCTGGTGTCAGATGCTAACACGCAAGCCAGCCCGGCAGTTATCGTGTCGGACACGCGTTTGGCATTGGGACAGTTGGCAAAATACTGGCGCAGTAAATTCAACCTGCCGCTAGTGGCGGTGACTGGCAGCAATGGCAAAACTACAGTCAAAGAAATGATCGCTGCGATTCTGGCAGCCACGAATCAAAGCGTATTGGCCACACAGGGCAATCTTAATAACGACATCGGCATGCCGATGACTTTGCTGAAATTGCGCCAGGAACATACTTTTGCGGTGATTGAAATGGGCATGAACCACGAAGGCGAAATCCGCTATCTGACAAAGCTGGCACAGCCGGATGTTGCTGTTGTTAACAACGCCGGTACTGCACATATTGGCGAAGTAGGCTCACGCGAGGGGATAGCGCGTGCCAAAGGCGAAATTTATGAGGGTTTGGCTCAAGATGGCATAGCCATTATCAATGCAGATGATGTCTTTGCAGATTATTGGAAGTCGCTCAATAAAAACAGAAAAATCATCACATTCGGGTTGACAGATATTGCGGATGTCAGCGCAAGTTACCAGGCACGCGGGAATCTGACGCAAATCCACCTGAAAACACCTAACGGGGAAACCCCTTTCGAGTTGCATGTGCTGGGTATGCACAATGTTCATAATGCGTTGGCGGCAAGCGCAGTCTCGGTTGCGCTGGGAATTTCCAATGCGGACATCGCCACAGGGCTGGCCGGGTTCCATGCGGTTAAAGGCCGCCTCAATTGGCTGCAAGGCTGCAATGACGCTGTGCTGATTGACGATACTTACAACGCAAATCCGGATTCGATGAAGGCGGCGATTGACGTGCTCGCAAGTCAGAAAGCCACACAAATTTTTGTGATGGGTGATATGGCGGAACTGGGCGAGGATGCGCCGCAAATGCACGCCGACATTGGTTTGTACGCCAAACAAAAAGGCATCGATCAATTGTTTGCTTTTGGTGAACTGGGTCAACTGGCGGCCAAGGCGTTTGGCGCAAATGCACAGCATTGTTCTACTTTAGAAGCATTGGTTGCCAGCTTAAAACCTCTCATGCAAAAAGACGTAACGGTACTGGTAAAAGGCTCACGTTTTATGCAGATGGAGCGCGTTGTAAATCAACTGATAGAAAAAAATGAAATGGAGAAAAAGTCATGCTGCTAGAACTCGCTCGCTGGTTGGCACACGATATTCGCGGCTTCAATGTGTTTAATTACATCACGTTGCGCGCGGTTCTGGCAACGCTGACAGCGCTTATCATTTCATTCATGGTGGGTCCGAAAATGATTCGCAAGCTGACTGAGTACAAGGTTGGCCAGGCTGTACGTGACGATGGCCCGCAAACGCATTTAATCAAGGCTGGAACGCCGACGATGGGCGGTGCGCTGATACTGGTGGCGATAGCGATTGCCACCTTGTTATGGGGTGATTTGCATAACAAGTATATCTGGGTGGTGCTGGTAACCACGCTAGGTTTCGGCGCGGTAGGCTGGGTGGATGATTACCGCAAAGTGGTTCATAAAAACCCTAAAGGCTTATCGGCCAAGGCCAAATATTTCTGGCAAAGCGTAATCGGTTTTGGCGTGGCGATCTTTTTGTTCAAAACTTCCGTAACGCCGGTAGAAACTACGTTGATTTTTCCCTTTTTCAAACATCTGGTGCTGCCTTTAAGCGCTGTCGGCTTTATTGTGCTGACCTATCTGGTGATCGTCGGCAGCAGCAATGCGGTGAATCTTACCGACGGGCTGGACGGACTGGCGATTATGCCCACCGTGATGGTAGGCAGCGCGCTTGCCATATTTGCTTATGTGGCAGGGCACTTGTATTTTTCGAAATATTTGGGCGTTCCATACGTTGCGGGCTCCGGTGAATTGATGGTGTTCTGTGCCGCCATGGCGGGTGCTGGCCTGGGTTTTCTGTGGTTTAACGCCTATCCGGCAGAAGTGTTCATGGGCGATGTGGGTGCGCTGGCCTTGGGCGCCGCGCTGGGCGTGGTGGCCGTCATTGTCCGGCAGGAAATCGTGCTGTTTATTATGGGCGGCGTATTTGTGGTGGAAACCTTCTCGGTCGCGCTGCAGGTCATGTATTTCAAGTACACCAAACATAAAACGGGAGTAGGGCAGCGTATCTTCCTGATGGCACCGCTGCATCATCACTACGAGCAAAAGGGCTGGAAGGAGACACAGGTCGTGGTGCGGTTCTGGATTATTACCATGATGCTGGTGCTGGTAGGGCTTTCAACGCTGAAACTGAGATGACCAATACAAAAAATGAAAGTTGAACTTAAAAATAAACGTGTCTTAGTGCTGGGTCTTGGTGAAACAGGGCGGTCGGCATTGCGCTGGCTTGCCTCCAAAGGCGCTATTCTGTCGGTGGCTGATTCGCGTGAGAATCCGCCCGGCGTAGATGACGTGATCAGACGCATGCCGCAGGTAGAAATTCATACAGGGGCGTTTCAGCCGGAAGTGTTATTGCAGGCCGATTTGATCGTGATTAGCCCGGGCGTGGCTTTGAGTGAGCCTGCCGTGCAGGCTGCGGTTAAGCAGGGTACTCCGGTGATTGGCGATATCGAGTTGTTCGCGCAGCACCGGCCGAAAAACGCCAAAGTCATTGGCATTACCGGCTCAAACGGCAAAACCACTGTGACAACTCTGGTGGGTGCGATCTGCAAGGAAGCAGGTCTAAAAACGATTGTTGCAGGCAATATCGGCTTGCCAGTGTTAGATGCACTACAGATGGAAACGCCGGATGTGTATGTGCTGGAACTTTCCAGTTTTCAGCTGGAAACTACGCATGGCTTAAACCTGGATGCCGCAACGGTATTGAATGTGTGTGAAGACCACATGGACAGATATACCAGCATTGCTGATTATGCGGCCGCCAAAGCTCGCATTTTGGCGCATGCAAAAACAAGCGTTTTGAATCGTGACGATGCCGTAACGCTGGCCATGCATCACAAACATACAGTGACTTTTGGATTGAACGCTGCGCCTACGATGAGTGATTTCGGCTTGACTGAGTGCAAAGAAGAGCATTACCTGGCGAGTGGGCAGCGCAAATTATGCAAAGCGAGCGAACTCAAAATCGCGGGTCAGCATAATGTGGCCAATGCGCTTGCCGCGGCCGCGTTATGCAGCGCAATCGGCATTGATAAGACATCGATTGTTCAGGCGCTGCGCCATTTTAAAGGGCTGCCGCACCGCGTGGAATGGGTTGCCAATATTGATGGGGTTGATTTTTACGATGACTCAAAAGGCACCAATGTGGGCGCGACTTGCGCAGCGATTGCGGGCATGACTAAAAACGACAAACCGCAAAAAGTAGTGCTGATCGCAGGCGGTGATGGCAAAGGGCAGGATTTTTCGCCCTTAGCTCCCGCCGTGCAGGCCAATGCGCGTGCCGTGGTGCTGTTTGGCCGTGATGCCGCATTGATTGAAGCAGTGTTATTGACAACCCCTTCAGTAGAAAAACAAGTGCCTTTATACCGGGCGGCTGATTTGCCGGAAGCAGTCAATATCGCTAAAAGAATTGCCAGTGCGGGTGATGCAGTATTGCTGTCCCCTGCCTGCGCCAGTTTTGATATGTTCAGAAATTATGTACATCGCGCAGAGGTGTTTGTGGATGCGGTGAAGCAGTTGGCACTGCAAAGTAAAAAGGTGGCCGCATGCTAGCGCCCGTCATGAATAGTCGCGAGCGCCTCAATGCGCCAAATTATGACCAGATGCTGCTTTGGGTCGTTTTCATTCTATTGGGATTGGGTCTGGTCATGGTGTATTCCGCCTCAATCGCTATCGCCGAGGCGGATAAGGCGGTTGGGCATCAAAGCACCTATTTTCTTGTTCGGCAGACCATTTTTATCATCATTGGCTTGGCGGCGGCTTTTGTTTCGTTTCAAATCCCCATCGCGATCTGGCAAAAAGCAGCACCTTATCTGTTCTTGGCCGGGTTGGCGCTGCTGGTGCTGGTATTAATTCCAGGTATCGGGCGTAATGTAAATGGCAGCCAGCGCTGGCTTTCGCTGTTTGTCATCAATTTGCAGCCTTCTGAATTGATGAAGCTGTTTGCTGCCATGTATGTCGCGGATTATGCGGTACGCAAAGCCTCGCAAATGGATAGCATCGTGCGCGGCTTTTTACCGATGGTAGCAGTGATGGTGCTGGTCGGATTTTTACTGTTGCGCGAGCCTGATTTTGGGGCATTCGCGGTGATTGCGGCGATTTCTATCTCCATCCTTTGGCTGGGAGGCATCAATGCCAAAATCTTTGCTGGCTTGCTGGCTTTATTGCCTGTGGCCATTTATGTGTTGATCTGGAGTTCGCCTTATCGCTTACAGCGCGTGATTGGGTTTCTGGATCCGTGGGCAGACCCGTTCGGAAAAGGTTATCAACTTTCGCATGCGTTAATTGCCTTTGGGCGTGGTGAATGGTTCGGTGTGGGTTTGGGGGCGAGTGTTGAAAAATTGCTGTATCTGCCAGAGGCGCATACTGATTTTCTGCTGGCGGTGATCGCCGAAGAGCTTGGCTTTGTTGGTGTGCTGACAGTACTGGGCCTGTTCGTCTGGATTGTGATCCGCGCCTTTGGCATCGGCAAAGAGGCCGTTGCGAATGAGCGTTATTTTGCTGCGTTGCTGGCCCAAGGCCTGGGCGTATGGATTGGCGTGCAAGGCATTATCAATATCGGTGTGAACATGGGAGTGCTGCCAACCAAAGGCCTGACGCTACCGCTACTCTCGTTTGGCGGCAGCGGTATTCTGGCTAATTGCATCGCGATGGCGGTACTGCTAAGAATTGATTATGAAAATCGCCGGCTACAGAAGGGGTTGCCAGCATGAGCGTAATCACGATTTTGAGTTTGGCTGTGAGGAGCAATGAGGCGATTTCGGCGCAGGCTAACTTTTTGGGTTTAAAAGTTAAGCGTAGCGGCCATAGCCAAAATACAAGGCTGCAGAAGGGGTTGCCAGCATGATGTTTTCATCGCCAATCACGCAATACGGCTCGGGTACGCTGATGGTGATGGCGGGCGGCACGGGCGGCCACGTTTATCCCGCCATGGCAGTGGCGGATTATATGAAAGAGCATGGTTGGAACGTTGTCTGGCTGGCCACAGAGGGCGGTATGGAGAATAGGTTGATTGAAGGCAAAAGTTACAGCAAGGCCATGATAACGATGCGCGGCGTACGCGGCAAAGGCTTGCTGGGGTGGGTGTTGTTGCCGGTTAAATTGGCCGTTGCTTTTAAACAAAGTTTTGCTGCCATTCGTAAACATAGGCCCAATGTAGTGCTGGGAATGGGTGGCTTTGCAGCCTTTCCGGGTGGATTGATGGCGAAATTGCTAGGCAGGCCTCTAGTGATTCACGAGCAAAACTCCATTGCTGGGTTAACCAATAAAACTTTAAGTGTAATCGCCAATAAAGTGCTGGCAGCGTTTCCATCTGCATTCGGTAACAAAGCAGAGTTGGTTGGCAATCCGGTGCGGCACGACATCGCCCAAGTGGCGTCGCCAGAGCAACGGTATGCCACGCGCTCTGGCAAGCTCAAGTTGTTAGTGGTCGGTGGCAGCTTAGGCGCAGCGGCTTTGAATGAAGTGCTGCCAAAAGCACTGGCTGAATTGCCAGAACAAGAAAGACCAGAAATAGTGCATCAAGCGGGTGAAAAACATATTGCTGCCTTGCAGGCCAATTACCAAGCAGCTGGCGTGCAGGCAGAAATCAAAGCTTTTATTAACAATATGGCCGAAATGTACGCCTGGGCAGATGTGGTGATTTGCCGCGCTGGTGCGCTCACGGTTGCTGAACTGGCCTGCGTAGGTGTGGCAAGCGTTCTGGTGCCTTTTCCGTATGCGGTGGATGACCATCAAACCTATAACGCAAAATATTTAAGTGATGCAGGCGCAGCCAAGTTGATTCAACAAACGGAATTTAATGTACAGAAAGCGACAGAAATTTTGCGCAGTTTATCCCGTGAGGTTTGTCTGGAGATGGCAATCAAAGCCAGAGCCCTTGCCACGCCAGAAGCCACGCAAACAGTTGCAAAAATATGTATGGAGGTGGCCGCATGAAGCATAAAGTAAAGAACGTACATTTTGTTGGCATTGGCGGCGCCGGCATGAGCGGTATTGCCGAGGTGCTGATTAATTTAGGCTTTGAGGTTTCGGGTTCTGATCTGACCAGCAATGCTACTACGCAGCGCTTGGCGGGTTTTGGCGCCAGAATTTATCAGGGCCATGCTACTGAAAACCTAAGTGCCGCAGATGTGGTCGTGGTGTCTTCTGCAGTGAATGAGAAAAACCCTGAAATTATCGCTGCACGCGCCAAAAATATTCCCGTTGTACCGCGCGCGCTCATGCTGGCAGAACTGATGCGCTTTAAACAAGGTATTGCGGTAGCAGGGACGCATGGTAAAACGACTACGACCAGCCTGATTGCCAGTATCCTGGCGGAAGCGGGCATGGACCCCACCTTTGTGATTGGCGGAAAGCTCGAAGCTGCCAGCGCCAATGCGCGTCTTGGCAGCGGTGAATATATTGTCGCCGAGGCAGATGAATCAGATGCTTCGTTCCTGCATTTGACACCGGTGATGGCGGTGGTGACCAATATTGACCAGGATCATATGGATACCTACGAGCACAGTTTTGACAAGCTCAAAAGTGCGTTTGTGGAGTTTTTGCAGCAGCTGCCGTTCTGGGGCATGGCGGTGATGTGTGTGGATGACGCCAATATCCGCGAAATTTTGCCGCGCGTAACCAAGCCCGTCATGACGTATGGCTTTTCTGAGAATGCGCGTATTCGCGCCAGAAATGTGCGCGCAGATCACGGCAAGATGCACTTCACAGTAGACCGTATTAACGGCGTGACCACGACATTTGACGTGACTTTGAACCTGCCAGGCAACCACTATGTGTTGAACGCTTTAGCCGCGATTGCCATTGCCAGCGAATTGAATATTGAGGATAAATTTATTATCAAGGCGCTCGCAGACTTTAAAGGCGTAGGTCGCCGCTTTGAGCGTTATGGCGAAATTGCGGCAAGAACGGGCGGTACGTTTACCTTGATTGATGACTACGGACATCATCCGGTTGAGATGCAAGCGGTGATTGCCGCAGCGCGTGGTGCGTTTCCTGATCGCAGATTAGTTATGGCGTTTCAGCCACATCGTTTTACCAGAACGCGGGATTGCTTCGAAGATTTTGTGCATGTGCTCTCCACCGCCGATGCAGTGTTGTTGACCGAGGTGTATTCCGCAGGCGAAGCGCCGATTGTCGCGGCAGATACACGTGCCCTGATCCGTGCGATTCGCGTGGCAGGCAAGGTAGAGCCGCTATTTGTGGAAACGACGGACGCGCTACCAGAGGCCATTCTGAATACAGCGCGAGCCGGCGATGTGGTGGTTGTGATGGGCGCTGGCTCCATCGGGCACGTGGCCGCTAAAACCAGGGAGTTGGCAAATTGATAGCGCAACCGGAAACACAGTCACAGTTGCTTAAGAACGAGCCGCTTGCCCGTTATACCAGCTGGCGCGTGGGAGGTAGTGCAGATCGCTTGTTCATAGCAGAAAACCTGAAGGAATTGCAGGCCTTCATGCAAACGCTGGATCAGGCTGAACCTGTTTATTTTATGGGTTTAGGCAGTAATCTGCTGGTACGCGACGGCGGCGTGCGCGGTACCGTGATCGTGATGCACCAGGCACTGAGTGATTTGAGAGTGGATGGTAAATATATTTATGCCGAAGCGGGTGTGACGTGTGGAAAGTTAGCCAGATTCTGCGCAGGCCAGTTCAGGCAAGGCTCAGAGTTTATGGCGGGCATCCCCGGCACGGTGGGCGGTGCTTTGGCCATGAATGCGGGGTGTTATGGCTCTGAGACCTGGAACATCGTACACCAGGTATTGACCATCGATCGACATGGAAACGCACATGTGCGTAATGCCTCAGAGTTCATCCCCAGCTACCGCCATGTGGAAATGCCCGTGCCTGACGAGTGGTTTTTGGGTGCCTGGTTCAAGCTGGAGCCTGGAAACGCTGGCGAATCACTGCAGAAAATCAAAAACTTGTTAGCAACCCGGTTGGCCAGCCAGCCGCTTAATTTTCCAAGCGCAGGGTCTACCTTCAGAAATCCGCATGGCGATTTTGCGGCAAGGTTAATCGAAGCCAGCGGCTTAAAAGGCTACCAGATTGGCGGGGCGCAGGTGTCACCTAAGCATGCTAATTTTATAGTGAATCTGGGTAATGCTACTGCGCTGGATATTGAACTGCTGATTCGGCATATGAAGGACACGGTATTAGAGAAGCAAGGTGTGGCGTTGCAGCAAGAGGTAAGGGTAATAGGCGAATATGCATAAAGAAATAAATAAATTTGGAAAAGTAGCTGTACTGTTCGGTGGCAAATCAGACGAGCGTGAAGTTTCGCTTAAAAGCGGCGCTGCAGTATTGGCGGCTTTGCTGCGTCAGGGCGTAGATGCATACGCATTCGATCCGGCGGAACATCCGCTGCATGAGTTGGAGGGGTTTGATCGCGCATTCATTTCGCTGCACGGCCGTTACGGCGAAGATGGCACGATTCAAGGCGCGTTGGAGCTGATGGGTATCCCGTATACCGGCAGCGGCGTGATGGCTTCTAGTCTGGGCATGGATAAATGGCGCACAAAACTATTATGGCGCGTATTGAATATTAAAACACCAGATTTCGAATTGGTCGATGCGCAAAGCGATTATGCTGCGATCGAGCAGAAATTAGGCTTGCCGCTGTTTGTGAAGCCTGCTAATGAGGGCTCAAGCATCGGCATTACAAAAGTGAAACAAAAAGGCACTCTGCAAGCCGCATATCTATTGGCTTCAAAGGCGGATCCTTTGGTGATTGCAGAGAAATTTGTGGGCGGTGGCGAATACACCGTGGGCATTCTGGAAGATTCCAAGCTAGGGCTAATGCCATTGCCTATCGTGCGCATTGTGCCGAAAAATGAGTTTTACGATTACGAAGCCAAGTATTTACGTGACGACACCGAATACCTGTGCCCATGCGGCTTGAGTGCAGAAAAAGAAGCCCAAATCCAGCAAGAGGCATTACAAGCCTTTCGAGCCGTGGGCTGCCGGGGTTGGGGACGGGTGGATTTTTTAATGGATGAAGCGGGCAATCACTACTTTCTTGAGCTAAACACCAGCCCAGGCATGACCGACCACAGCTTGGTGCCGATGGCGGCCAAAGCGGCTGGCATGAGTTTTGATGAACTGGTGATAAAAATTTTGCGTATGACCCTGGAAGAAAGCCATGTGGGATAAGCCAAGACTGCTCAACTGGATTGCAAATTTTCTGTTTGCACTGGCCGTTGTGTTGATGCTGTATGCAGTGCTGTTTGTGGTGGTGCATCTGCCGATTTTTCCGATCCACGAAGTGAAGGTGGATGGGCAGCTAACGCATGTGAATCGCGAGCAAATCAAGTTGATTGTAGCCAAACATTTGAAGGGTAATTTTTTTACATTGGATTTAATTAAAACACGCGATGCGTTCGAAAAACTGCCGTGGGCGCGTAATGTAAGCGTGCGCCGCCGCTGGCCGGATAAGCTGGATGTCGCGATTGAGGAGCATCAGGCATTGGCGCGCTGGGGCAATATCGGGCTGGTCAATACGCATGGTGAACTGTTCCAGGCAGCCACCGATGCAGATTTGCCGGTGTTTTATGGCCCGGGCGATGGCGTGATGGAAGTCACTAAAAGCTATGGCAGCTACAGCCAGATTCTGAATAAAGCGGATATCAGAATCGCACAGGTGACATTATCGCCGCGCCGTGCCTGGGAGATTAAAACGGATAAAGGGCTGCTAATCGCGCTGGGACGTGTGGACATGGAAGCTAGATTGAATAAATTTGCGGGCGCATATAAATCCACGCTCGGCCAGTTGAATGTGAAAGTGGTGTATGCAGATTTGCGCTATCCGAATGGTTTTGCGGTGCGCAAGCCGATTGGATTGAAGCCTGCCACAGGTAAGCCATTACCAGTAAAAGCAATACCAGCGGTGCCTGTCAAGGCATGACTTAAAGAATGAAAAAGGGAGTAAGACATGAGTAAAGTTCGTGAAGATAAAAACCTGATTGTCGGGTTAGATATCGGCACATCTAAAATTGTGACCATCGTGGCCGAGCTGCTGCCGGAAGGCACTTTGAAGGTAATCGGCCTTGGCCAGCACACCTCGCGTGGCTTGAAAAAAGGGGTGGTAATCAATATCGACTCGACCATGCAGGCAATTCAACGCTCGCTGGAAGAAGCCGAACTGATGGCTGATTGCAAAATTAAAACAGTATTCACCGGCATCGCCGGCAGCCACGTAAAAAGCCTGAATTCACATGGCATGGTGAAAATTAAAGATGCGGAAGTCTCGCAAATGGATGTGGACCGCGTGGTTGAAACCGCGCGGGCTGTTGCTTTGCCGGCAGATCAGCAGATTCTGCATATTTTGACGCAGGAATTCATTATCGACGGGCAGGACGATGTGCGCGAACCGCTGGGCATGAGCGGGATGAAGCTGGAGGTGAAAGTACATATCGTGACTGGCGCAGTCGCGGCTGCGCAAAACATTGTGAAATGTATCAAACGCTGCGGCCTGGAAGTGAGCGACTTGATCTTGCAGCCGCTTGCCTCAAGCATTGCGGTGCTGACCGAGGACGAGAAAGAGCTAGGCGTGTGCCTAGTGGATATCGGCGGCGGTACCACAGATATAGCCGTTTTCAAGAATGGCGCGATTCGCCATACCGCGGTAATTCCAATCGCGGGCGACCAGATCACTAATGATGTTGCCGTCGCTTTCCGCACGCCTACACAATCTGCCGAAGACATCAAAATCAAATATGGCTGTGCGCTTAGACAGCTTGCAGATGCGCGTGAAGTGGTGGAAGTGCCAGGCGTGGATGGCCGCGAGGCGCGTCAGTTGTCGATACAAACGCTGGCAGAAGTGATTGAGCCGCGCGTGGTAGAGCTCTATGAGCTGGTGCTGCAAGAACTGCGCCGCAGCGGCATGGAGGAGATGATCGCTTCGGGCATCGTGATTACGGGCGGTTCGGCGATGATGCGCGGCATGATGGAACTGGGCGAAGAGATTTTCCACATGCCGGTACGCATGGGTATGCCGCGCTATGTTGGCGGCTTGTCTGAAGTGGTCGGTAATCCACGGTATGCCACGGCGGTGGGCCTGATTTTAATGGGTAAACAGCAACTGGAGCGTCATTTGAGTGGGCAGTTGGAGTCCAGTTCGATTGGGCGCATGTTTGAGAAAATGAAAAGCTGGTTCCAAGGAAACTTTTAAAGAATTTTTAGCAGTAAGAGGTTGTAGTAGAGCAGTAGGCGTTTAGTTTAAAAAACAGGGCAGAGCTTATGCAATTAAGCTCAAAAATTAAGGCAAAAAAAGGAGAGTAAAGATGTTTGAAATTATGGAAAAAGATTCACAAGAAGCCGTGATTAAAGTCATCGGCGTGGGCGGTTGCGGTGGTAACGCAATCGAGCACATGATTACCAAGAACTTGAGCGGCGTCGAGTTCATTTGCACCAATACCGATATGCAAGCGCTTAAGAAGAGCCAGGCAAAAACAGTATTGCAAATCGGTTCAGAGATTACCAAAGGCCTGGGCGCTGGCGCGAAACCTGAAATTGGCCGTGATGCCGCGCTGGAGGACCGTGATCGTATCGCTGAAATCATTGATGGCGCCGATATGCTATTCATCACTGCTGGCATGGGTGGCGGCACGGGTACTGGCGCTGCGCCTATCATTGCCGAAGTGGCTAAGGAAATGGGCATTTTGACGGTAGCGGTGGTTACCAAGCCGTTCGCGTTTGAAGGCAAGCGTACCAAAGTGGCGACAGAGGGCTTGGAAGAGCTTTCACAGCACGTGGATTCCTTGATTGTGATTCCGAATGAAAAACTCATGGAAGTGCTCGGTGAAGATGTACCGTTCCTGGAAGCTTTCCGCGCTGCGAACGACGTGCTGCATAATGCTGTCTCAGGTATTGCAGAGATCATTAATTGCCCGGGTTTGGTGAATGTGGACTTTGCTGATGTGCGCACGGTGATGAGTGAAATGGGTATGGCAATGATGGGTTCAGCTGAGGCGAGCGGTCCGGAGCGTGCACGTATTGCGGCAGAGCAGGCAGTGGCTAGTCCATTGCTGGAAGACGTCAACTTAGCTAACGCACGCGGCGTTCTGATCAACATTACCGCAAGCGCCAGCTTTAAAATGAAAGAGTATTATGATGTGATGAACACCATTAAAGAGTTCACTGCTGATGATGCGACCGTGATTGTGGGTAATGTGATGGACGAGACAATGGGTGACAAATTGCGTGTGACCATGGTAGCGACCGGTTTAAATGGCGCGATTGCACGCCGCCAGCAAAAACCGGAACTACGCGTGATGACTACGGTCATGAATGGAACGACTAATCAGCCGATGTTTGTGGGCGGTGAAGTGGAAGACGAAGCACCTGCCGTGTTTAGTCAGAACAACCGTCGTGCACAGGTAGAGGCGATGAAAATGTCAGGTGTCGAGGAATATGACATTCCTGCGTTTTTGCGCAAACAAGCGGATTAACCTGCGGCTAATTTGCTAGAATATCAACAGGATAGATATTGGTTGAACAGTAAAAGGAATTAGGTGCTAGACCTATAAAATGTTAAAACAGAGAACTTTGAAAAAGCAGGTGAGTGCTACCGGGGTTGGTTTGCATAATGGCGAGAAGGTCACGTTGACTTTAAAGCCGGCTGCGATCGATACCGGCATCGTATTCAGGCGTACCGATTTGCCCGGCGCGCCTGAAATACAAGCACAGCCTGAGGCGGTGCGTGACACGCGCATGTGTTCTGCCCTAGAACACGATGGTGTGCGTGTCGCCACTGTTGAGCACCTGATGTCCGCACTGGCCGGCCTAGGCGTTGATAATATTATTATCGAAGTCACGGCATCGGAAATCCCCATCATGGATGGCAGTTCCGGGCCATTTATCTTTCTGTTGCAATCGGCTGGCATCGTTGAGCAGAATTCTGCCAAAAAATTTATAAAAATCAAAAAGTTAATTGAAGTAAAAGAAGGTGATAAGTGGGTGAAGTTCGAGCCTTACCACGGCTTTAAAATGGATTTCACCATTGATTTTGCTCATCCCGTTTTCGAGCACTCCGGCAATAATGTCAAAATTGATTTTGCTGATAATTCTTATATTAAAGAAATCAGCCGCGCGCGCACATTCGGCTTCATGCACGAAGTGGAATACCTGCGCGCCAATGGTTTGGCGCGTGGCGGCAGCCTAGACAATGCAATTGTGCTGGACGAATACCGTGTGTTGAACAGCGACGGTTTACGCTACCAGGATGAGTTTGCCAAACACAAAGTGCTGGATGCAATTGGCGATTTATATATGCTGGGCCATCCTTTGCTAGGCGCATTTACTGCGTACAAATCAGGCCATGCGCTAAATAATGCACTGCTACGAGCGCTCCTGGCTGATGCGTCAGCCTGGGAGTATGCGACATTTGAACGTATTGAAGAAGCACCGGTTGGCTTTCAGGAGCAAACTGCGTTTTTTACGCCCGATCTCATGCCGCATTTTAGTTAAGTTATCGGTCATCCGAAATGCCAATCATCCGCTTAACGATCATATTGGTGTTTATCGCAAGTTTGGTGTTATTGGCAACTTTTGTTGTTACGCGCAATCGAAAGTATTTGGCCTATATTAAACAATTACTTAAATACACGGGCTGGGGGTTTGCTTGTGGTCGTTGTGCTCTATTTAATTGCGCGGGTCATTCGTTTATAACGGTATGGATATGGCCACTACATTCATCAAACAGTTAGTTTTCTCTGGCTTTTTTATTGTGTTTTTTGCAATAAAGAGCGGTTTTGCAGCCTCTGGTGATGACGAGTTTTTACAGGCGCGTGCCGCTTACGATAAAAAAAATGTCATTGCTTTGTCCGATTACGTTGAACAATTACAAAGCCAGAATTATATTCTGGCACCTTATGCTGACTATTGGCTGACGCTGCTTAATCTGAAAGATGCAGATAATCAGACGGTAGAGAACTTCCTTAACAAGTACAGTGAATATCCTTTTGCGGATCGATTGCGTGGTGAATATCTAAAAAAATTGGCTAAAAATCTGGACTGGCTGAGTTTTTCGAATGAGATTGTGAATTACCAGTTGGAAGATGTGGCCGTTGCCTGCTATGCGGCAGAGGCAAACTCGGTTGCGGGTGACGTTTCTACGCTGGAAGCCGCAAAACCGCTATGGATGCAGGCGAAAGAACAACCCAGCAATTGCGCTGATTTGTACGACCGCATGCAGGTGGCAGGCGTGCTGACAGAGGAAGATATCTGGGCGCGTTTTCGCCTGGCGCTTGCTGATAGCCGCATTAACCTTGCTAAAGCCATCAGCAAGCGATCGAATACATTTGACCCCAGTTACTATAAGTTAATAGACAAGGCTTATGCATCGCCACAACTGGTGCTGAGTAAAAAGCTCATTTCGTTTAAGAGCCGGTTTGGCCGTGAGCTGAATCTGTTCGCGCTAAATCGAATAGCAAAAACTGATTCGCAACAGGCGTTAAGCGCGTTCAAAAAAGTAGAGGATTTGTTCCGTGCGGAAGATCGGGCATATTTTTATGGCAGACTGGCGCTACAGGCTGCGTTGCGGCATGAGCCGCAAGCGCTGCAGTGGTTTAAGCTGGCAGAAAATACCCCGCTGAATAAGGAGCAGTTGGCTTGGTATGCGCGCGCAGCGTTACGTGAAAAAAGCTGGCCTGTGGTGCTAAGTGTTGTTTCCAGAATGCCGCCAGAGCAATCTGAAGAAGGCGTCTGGCGCTACTGGAAAGCGCGTGCATTGAAGGCGCAGAATCAAACGCTGGAGGCGAATACCCTGTTGGCCAAACTTTCCACCGAGCGTCACTACTATGGTTGGCTTGCACAGGATGAGTTGGATGGTTTCATATCGGCTCCACTGAGTGAATACAAGGTGGCAGATTCAGAGGTGGAAGAAATCGCGAATGTGCCTGCGTTCCAGCGTGCTGAGGCGCTGCAAAGGCTGGGGCTCAGATGGGAAGCAAAATCGGAATGGGCGCAGGCTACCAAAGACTTCGACGACAAACAACTGCTAGCTGCCGCTGCGTTTGCTGCGGACAGAAGTTGGCACGATCTTGCGGTTATTACGGCGGACAAAACCACTGAAATGCACGATTTCGCACTGCGATATCCGACCCCTTATCGCAATTTAATGAAGTCGGCAGCGCAGGAACAGGCTGTTGATGAGGCCTGGGTATATGGCATCACACGGCAGGAAAGCCGGTTTATGCATTATGCCAAATCCGGGGTAGGCGCTTCCGGCCTCATGCAGCTGATGCCCGCCACAGCCAAATGGGCGGCCCGGCGCGTTGGTATCGATAATTATCATCAGGGCATGATCCATGAGCTGGATACTAATATCGCGCTGGGCACTTACTATATGCGCTACACGCTTGAATTAATGAACGGTCAGGAAATCATGGCGACAGCAGCGTATAATGCAGGCCCTAGCCGCGCTAAAAAATGGGTTGCGGCAGTGCCGCTGGAGGGTGCTATTTATGCGGAGACCATTCCGTTTAGCGAAACCCGCAGTTATGTACAAAAAGTAATGGCAAACGCGCATTTATATGCGCCACGTTTGGGTCTGAAAACCATGCCACTCAAGCAGAGATTGGGTGTTGTTCCCGGTAGCTATAGTGCGCTTAACGACCAAACTGAGGATAATCTGGAATCTCAACTGCAGTCTGAGCAAACTTTGCCAATCGGACAGGTTGGATCAATTGAATAAGCAGGATAAGAAAAAATGACAATTAAAACAATCACAGTGTTGGGTGGGGCGGGGTTTGTAGGTCGTTGCCTGGTAGCCAAATTAGACCAGGCAGGTTACAAGGTTAAAGTGCTGTCACGCCGTCGTGAGGCTGCCAAGCACTTGATTATACTGCCGAATGTGCAGGTGCAGGAATGTAATGTAATGGATAATCACGCGTTAAAAGAGGCGCTTAAAGGTAGCGATGCGGTGATTAACCTAATTGGTATTCTGCATGAAAGCGGCAAGAATACGTTTGAGCTTATTCACCATCAATTACCGCGCCGCGTGGCACAATGTTGCGAAGAGCTGGGTATTCATCGGCTTTTGCACATGAGCGCCCTGCAAGCCAGCACCCATGGGCCAAGCCAATATTTGCGCAGCAAGGCTGCTGGTGAGGCGGCCATGAATGAGTTTAATAAAAAGCTGGACATCACCATTTTTAGACCGTCGGTGGTCTTTGGTCGAGACGATCATTTCTTAAATCTGTTTGCACGTTTGGTTAAGTTTCTGCCGGTTATTTTTTTGGCAAAACCTGATGCAAAGTTCCAGCCGATCTGGGTGGAGGATGTCGCGCAGTGCTTTGTAAATTCGATAGAGAACACCGCCACTTATGGAAAGAGCTATGAGCTGGGTGGCCCGGATATTTACTCTTTGCGAGAATTGTTGCAAAAGGTAATGACAATTCTGGGTAAACAACGGCCTATAGTTGGCCTGAATGATGCTCTTTCCTATGCGCAGGCGTTCATGATGGAATGCCTGCCCATCAAGCTGATGTCGCGCGACAATGTGCGCTCGATGCAGGTAGATAGTGTGTGCAATGTACCACTTGCAGCCGAACTTGATGTCACGCCTGCCACACTGGATGTAGTAGTGCCGGAATATTTGCTCAATATTTCGCAGCGCGCAGCTTATGACGGTTTTCGCAGCGCGGCAGGTCGTGCCATTCGTGCCAGAAGGTAACGCATGAAGACGTATTGCGTAGGCGGTGCGGTGCGTGATGAGTTGCTGGGATTTCCGATAAAAGATAAAGATTTTGTTGTTGTGGGCGCTACGCCACAAGCCATGCTGGATGCGGGTTATAGGCCGGTCGGTAAAGACTTCCCTGTTTTTCTCCACCCCAAAACGCATGATGAATATGCGCTGGCACGCACTGAACGTAAAACCGCTAAAGGGTACAAGGGGTTTACCGTACATGCCTCACCCGACGTTACGCTAGAAGAAGATCTGGCGCGCCGCGATTTGACTATCAACGCCATCGCCAAAGATGCCGACGGCAAACTCATTGATCCTTTCAATGGGCAAGCAGATATTCAATCTAAAATCTTGCGCCATGTCAGCAGCGCCTTTGCAGAAGACCCGGTGCGTATTCTGCGCGCGGCGCGCTTTGCGGCGCGGCTAACAGAGTTTAGTTTAGCGCCGGAAACGCTTGCTTTGATGCTGCAAATGGTGGCTGCGGGTGAGGTGGACGCGCTGGTGCCGGAGCGTGTATGGCAGGAGCTATCGCAAGGCTTGATGGAACAAAAGCCAAGCCGCATGTTTGAGGTGTTGCGCGCTTGCGGTGCGCTGCAAAAGATATTGCCCGAGCTTGATATGCTATGGGGCGTGCCGCAGCCGGCGCAGCATCACCCGGAAGTGGATACCGGTGTACATATGATGATGGTGATTGATTACGCCGCTAAGCAGAATTTTAGCCTGCCGGTACGCTTTGCCGCGCTGATGCATGATCTGGGCAAAGGTACCACGCCCGTTGACATTCTGCCTCGGCATATCGGTCACGAAGTGCGCAGCGTGGACTTGCTGAAAGATGTTTGCAAACGCTTGCGCGTGCCAAACGATTGCAAAGAACTGGCACATATCGTGGCCAAGTTTCATGGCAAATTGCATCAGGTGGGCAAAATGCGGCCAAACACCTTGCTGGAGTTTTTGATCGAGTTGGATGCGATTCGCCAGCCAGCCAGGTTTAATGATTTTCTAAAGGCCTGTGAGGCCGATTCTCGCGGTAGAACCGGTTTCGAAAATTGCGCGATACCCGAGGCAGATTTAATGCTAAAGGCACTGGATGCAGCATTGCGTGTAGATGCGGGCGCGGTTGCCAGCGCATTCAGTGAGCCGGAAGGAATCAGAATTGCGGTCTATGAGGCGAGGCTGGCAGCGGTAAAACTGGTTTTATAGTGCGCTATTGGATACCGAGTTTTAATTTAATAACGTATTTTGCCACATAGCCTAGCAAGCCAAAAGCAAGGCCGATAAATAAGGCAAAGGTGCCGAATTTCCCTGCTTTTGATTCCCAGGCCAAGTGACCGACAATGAACAGCATGAGCAGCATCAACCCACTTACACCATAGGTCATGCCAAATTCGGTAATCTGCGCTTCGGTAAAACCAAAAACTGTGCCTTGCAAGACATTCTCCTGTGCCTAAGTTACTGTGCAATAACCTGCAATCCTACTCACATTGTTCTTGATGGGCAACTGCCTGGTGATGATGCGTTCCGCCGCAGGTTCAAGTTTTGGTGGATTGTATAAAAGGGTCGTCAAAAGTACGATCATGCTCTTCAAACAGACCCAAAAGGCTTTTGTAGAACAGGTGATATATTTCAGCGGTGGTTTTATGCGTGTTCAAGGTAAAGCAATTACTCACTAGCGCATCCAGCTTTCTCACGATGTCGGCATGTGCCTGCTGGTGAATTCGAAAGTATTCATAATTTTCCGTTACGTTTGGCCTGCTCAGCATGATTTTTTCCTCATGCTCAAAATGATTCGCTATAAGTTCTGTGATGTATAGCAAGAAAGTGGGTAAGCGGCCGCTATAAGAAGCCAATGCTTCACGATCACTGACCTGGTCAAGTTTATCTAAAGCCAAGCATGCATCACGCAAATCGTGCAGAAATTTTTCCAGTAGCGCGTGCTCTTTTTCAATCGCCAGATAATCAGCGGGCTTCAGCGCTTTGATTGCTTTGTCATGAATCGACATGGCTTCCTTTCCGGTGCTTATTGGTTATATAGCGTAAAGCCAATGTCCGAATACGACAAATCAACTTGAGTCTAGTTCAAAAAAAGCAGCTGTGCCTGGGAAAGCTCCAGCGGCTTACGTTTGAAACCGCTTTTTGCAAATTGATGCCAGCGGCCAATCACATAGCAAACGAGCAGGTTGGCTTGCGCTTCCGGCATAATCTTCTTGCCAGATACGGCAACGGCAATTTTCAGGCTTTGTCTGAGGCTGGCTTCCAGCCTGTCGAAAAGCTGATTAATGCGCGTCTGAAGCCATTCCTCCTCATTTACTAATGCATCGCCAATCAGCACGCGCGTCATGCCCGGGTTTTTTTCGGCAAATTTGAGTAGCATGGTGATGATGAGTTGCACCTGTTTAGCCCCGTCATGTTCATCGGTGGTGATTTTGTTGATCACGCCGAAAATCGAGGTTTCGATAAACTCGATCAAGCCTTCGAACATCTGTGCCTTGCTGGCAAAGTGACGATAAAGCGCAGCTTCGCTCAAATCCAGTTTGGCTGCAAGTGATGCGGTAGTGATTTTCTCGCGCTTCGGGTTTTCCAGCATTTTGGCGAGCGTTTCTAATATCTGTTGTTTGCGGTCTGAAGCCACATTGTCCTCCTTAGAAATATTTTTATGATTTATTATAGCTTAATGTGAGTAAGCGCTAACACGTTGCTTAGCCGATAATCGACAAAATTTGGTTTTTGTAGTTTTTTAGTAATCCAGATCGTCTGCATGCCAAGCCGTTTAGCTGTCATCAGCGCAGATAGATTGTCTTCCAGCATTACACAGTCATTTGCTTTGGCCTGCATGCTTTTAAGCAACAATTGAAAGCCGCGCACACTGGGCTTGGCGTGGAATTTTGCAGATTCCACGCTGAATACCAGTTCAAAGCAATCAGCGATGCCAAGTAAATCAAGCACTTGTAGCGCATAGTTACGCGGCGCATTTGTAAATACTGCTTTGCGGCCGTGCAGACTTTGCAGCATGTGGCGCAAGCGTTTGGTTTGCAGCACCATTTCAGGCAGCTTGATTAGCTTGTGCGTTTCATGCAGAAAGTGATAAGGATCAACGCCATGATGACGCGTGAGGCCTTTAAGCGTGGCCCCGTAAACGTGCCAGTAGTGCTGGCGTAGCTGGTGGGCGGCGTGTTCTTCCAATTCCAGATGCTCCATGATGTACTGCGTCATGGCGCGGTTCATCACCGGAAATATATGGGCGGAAGCGTTATGCAGCGTGTCGTCTAAATCGAATATCCAGACGCGACTCATAAATTTATTTTGTGGGCGGATCGCGTCGTTGCGTGCGCGCCCATTCCTAGTCTATGCAATTCGATATGCCTTCGTCATTCGCTGTGCGGCGCCTAGCGCTACATCCCACAAAATACAATTTCTGTAGCCGCGTTACTCTGAGTTTAGTTATTTGGCTTTTATCAGCGTCCCAACACCTTCGTCAGTCAACACCTCAAGCAGCAACGCATGCTCCACACGTCCGTCAATGATGTGCACCGACTTAACGCCGCTACGCGCCGCATCAAGCGCAGAGCCAATCTTAGGCAGCATGCCGCCGGAAAGCGTGCCATCTGCAACCAAATCATCAATTTGTTTTGGGGTGAGGCCGGTCAGCAAATTGCCTTTCTTATCCAGCACGCCTGGCGTATTGGTGAGCAGGATTAATTTTTCCGCGCCTAAAATTTCAGCCAGTTTGCCTGCCACCACATCGGCATTGATGTTGTAGGTTTGGTTGTCCGCACCCACCCCGATCGGCGCGACCACCGGGATAAAATCGCCGCTATCCAAGAAGTTAATAATGCTCGGGTCAATGGCGCTGATTTCGCCCACTTGTCCGACATCAATCGTTTTTGTGGGGTCGTTCATGTCTTCCATCAGCAGCTTATGCGCATGGATAAAATTGCCATCCTGCCCGGTTAAACCCACCGCCTTGCCGCCGTGGCGATTGATGAGGTTGACGATTTCTTTGTTCACCTGGCCACCCAGCACCATTTCCACCACGTCCATGGTTTCTTCGTCGGTAACACGCATGCCCTGGATAAACTCACCTTTTTTGCCGAGCCTATCCAGCATTTCATTGATTTGCGGGCCGCCGCCATGCACCACGACCGGGTTCATGCCAACCAGTTTGAGCAGAACCACATCCTGTGCAAAGCAGTGTTTAAGATGCTCGTCCGTCATGGCATTGCCGCCGTATTTAATGACGATGGTTTTATCGAAAAAGCGTTTGATATAAGGCAGCGCCTCGGCCAGGATTTGCGCTTTTTGTGCAGGTTTGATGTCTGTCAGCATAGTGTGTCTCGTTAATTTATTCGTATTGTAACTAAAAAGCCTGTCAATGATATGAATCTAAAGTGTTTTAACAAACACTTTAGATCTTCGTTGAAAATTGTATAGTTGTTGCTTTTCCTGCGGTAGATATTCAACGGGTTTTTCGATAAAGCCGCGCTCCAGAAACCAGTGTTCGGTGCGCGTAGTCAGGCAAAACAGCTGCCTGAACCCCAGCTCTTTGGCCCGGTTCTGGCAGTAGTTAAATAGCTTGTCGCCGCGTCCGCCGCCTCTATAGCTCGGGTCAATCGCCAAACAGGCAAATTCGGCCATACCATCAGCTGCAAATGGGTGCAGAGCCGCGCAGCCGATGATGCGGTTATCGTGCTCCATCACATAAAAATGGTTGATCTCCGTTTCGATACGCTCACGTCCGCGGCGCACCAAGAAGCCCTCATTTTCAAGCGGCTCGATTAATATGAGTATGCCGCCCACATCGTCAATATTGGCTTGGCGCATGGTTTCCAGCGATTGTTCCGTCACCATCGTCCCAATGCCATTATGGGTAAACAGCTCTTGAATGATGGCGCCATCAATATGCCGCGAAATCAGATGCGTGCGGGCTACACCTTGCTCGCAGGCGCGCACTGCGGCTGGCAAGTAATAATTCACATCCTCAGAAACATTTATCGGTGCATTATTGTTTTGCACATTGCGTAATAAATTCTTGGCTTTTTCTGTGGTCATTTCGCGCAGCAATTCTCCGCGTAAATTATGCACACCCTCACTATCCATTAAAAAAATGAGCTTGTCCGCATCAAGTGCGATCGCGGTGCTGACAGCCACATCTTCCAGGCTTAAGTTAAACGCCTCGCCTGTGGGCGAATATCCAAGCGGGGAGAGCAGTACCAGCTCGCTGTCGTCCAAACGCTTTTGAATGCCCACAGCATCAACCTTGCGTACTTCGCCCGTGTGCTGTAAATCAACGCCATCGCGCACGCCAAGCGGCTTGGCGGTTACAAAGTTGCCGCTTGCCACGCGAATATCTGCGCCTGCCATTGGCGAGTTGGCAATACCCATTGAAAGCAGTGCTTCAATCTCTACGCGCACGGCGCCGTTGGCTTCTTTGACGATTTCCATCGCCTCATCATCGGTCACGCGCAAACCGTTGTGCAGCGTGGGCGTGAGTTTGGCACGCTTTAAGCGCCGTTCAATCTGCGGACGCGCGCCATGTACCAGCACCAGCCTCACTTCCAGGCTGGCAAGTAGATTCAAATCATGCGAGAGTGCGATAAATTGTTTTTCATCGACCACCTCGCCGCCAAACGCAATAACAAACGTGCGGCCGCCAAACGCGTGAATATAGGGCGTGGCAGAGCGAAACCACTGCACAAAATCTTTTGTGCTGTTGGTTTGCGACGGATTGACGAGATAAGGCTGCCGGCTTTCTTGTGCGGTTAATTGTGCCGGAGGCGCATCACTTTGCGCGTATAAATATGCCGGCGTACAGTCGAGCGCTGCAGCCACTTTCCGCAGCATGGTTTCGTTAATACCTAATTCACCACGCTCGATACGCGATAAATTTCCAGCATCAGCATCTACCTGATTGGCAAGCGTTTGCAGTGTGATATTCAGCGATTTGCGTCGCTGGCGTATAAAATTACCAAGTGACATAGAGAACAAGGTTCGTGGAATATGTAAAATTTACATAAATATAAAATATATTTGTAAATAATGCAAATTATTTTTTATTCTAGACCTAAATCTTTAACGATTAAATGTTCTCTTTTAATTTCCGTATCAGCGCTAAGAAAGTGTTTGTGAAGTATCTGCTTGAGTTTTAAAAACACTTGTTCTTCATCAATGCTACTGCCTTGATTTAATTGTAATTTACTGTGGCATAACCTTGAAAATTGGCCAATGGTATAGATTTCACCAGCTTCTTCATCGGAAATTTTTATGTTGAATTCTTTTTCGGCGTACAATAAAAATTCGACTGTATCTAGGCCCACTAAAAGTCTCCCCAAAGCGTGTGCATGACGCTCATCGCTGCAAGCGCCGCAGTTTCAGTACGCAAAATGCGTGGGCCTAAAATCACAGATTGAAAACCGTGCGAGATGGCTGTATCAATCTCAGTGTTACTTAAACCGCCTTCTGCGCCAATCAGCAGTTGAATTTCGCCATCCGGCTTTGCCATTTCAGCCAAGCGTTTGGCGCCTATCGGGTTGAGCAGGACTCGCATGCTGGTGGCTTGCGGATTGGCTGCCAGCCAGTTCGCCAGAGTCTTTGGTGCGGAAACTATGGGAATGGTCGCGCGCCCACATTGCTCGCAGGCGGAAATCACTACATTTTGCCAATGCTCGACACGTTTTTCTGCGCGCTCGGCAGAGAGCTTCACCACGCTGCGTTCGGTAGCGATTGGTTGAATGTGCGTTATGCCCAGCTCAACCGCTTTTTGGATGGTGTAATCCATGCGGTCGCCGCTGGAAATGCCTTGCAGCAGCGTGATGTTGAGCGGCGGTTCATTGTTAATTGCTGCGCTGCTTTTCACCTTGGCAAACACTTCATTTTTTTTTACCAGGATTAACTCGCAGGCGTAGTCGAAACCATCGCCATTAAATAGATTAATCACATCACCCTCATTTAAGCGCAGCGCGCGTGTGGCATGGGTAGCGGCGTTTTCAGAAAGTTTGACGGTTACACCAATAATCAAATTTTCAGCACTGTAAAATCGAAGGTTGGACATGATTCAAACTTAAAGTGATAAGATTTGATTATAAAGTTTTTGGAGCCCAAGTTGGGAAATTAGCATGGCAAGTTTAAACCCACCGGTGTGCGATTTTGGTTGGAAAGCACCCGATTTTAATCTGCAAAATGTGGATGGCAGCATGGTTTCGCGCGACCAAGTTATGGGTAAAAATGGCCTGCTGGTGATGTTTATTTGTAACCATTGTCCTTACGTAAAAGCAATTTTGCCACGGCTGATTGCGGAAGTGCGCGAGCTGAAAATGCTTGGCATCAATACTGTGGCGATTATGTCCAACGACCCAAAAGAGTATCAGGAAGACAGTTTTGATAACATGCAAAAAATCGCATACGAGATGGATTTTTCGTTTCCGTATTTGTCGGATAGAACGCAAGAGATTGCAAAAGCCTATGGCGCGGTGTGTACGCCAGATTTTTTTGGCTTCAACAACAAGGCCGAGCTGCAATACCGCGGCCGCTTTGACGAATCACGCAAAGAAACCGCGCCGCAAAGTACGCGCGATTTATTTAAGGCGATGAAGCAAATCGCAGTAACTGGGCAGGGGCCGAAAGAGCAGATTGCCAGCATCGGGTGCTCGATCAAGTGGAAAACTTAAGGAGGCAACATGATGAAAAACAACCCTGTGGTTTGGTTTGAAATATATGTGCAAGATATGGCGCGCGCCAAAGCGTTTTACGAATCCGTTTTTCAGACCAAGCTGGAAATGATGAGCGAAGGTGAGATGGAAATGTGGGGTTTTCCCAGGGGTGAAAATAGCGAATTCGGCATTACCGGTTCGCTGGTTAAGATGCAAGGCGTGCCTTCAGGCGGCAACAGCACAATAGTATATTTTAGTTGTGAAGATTGTGCAGTAGAAGGCAAGCGGGTTATAGCAGCTGGCGGTAGCGTTTGCCAAGAAAAAATGTCAATTGGGCAATACGGTTTTTTTGTTCTCGCGGTAGATACCGAGGGCAATACGATCGGCCTACATTCAATGAAGTGAAAAATATGACAACACAAAAACTCAGATGGGGCATTTTGGGCGCGGCACGCGTGAATGAGCGATTGCTTCCCGCGATTATCGAAGCGCCGAATTCGCAATTGGTCGCAATTGCCAGCCGCCGCGCGGGTGCGGCGAAAGCCACGTTGGAAAAATATGCGCCTTGCTATGCGAATAGCGTGACTTGTTATTACGACATGGATGCGCTCATCAACGATAAAAATGTCGAAGCGATTTACTGCCCGATGGCGAATGAAGAGCACGCGGAATGGGCGCTGAAGGCCATTAATACGGGCAAGCATGTGTTGATTGAAAAGCCGATGGCATTAACTGTAACGGATATTGAGGCAATTGAAACCGCCGCAAAAAAAGCCAAAGTGAAGGTGATGGAAGGCTTTATGTACCGCTTTCATCCGCAGCATGCCCGCGTTAAGGAAATCGTGGAAAGCGGTTTGATCGGCGACGTGCTCTCTGCTCGCGCTTCTTATTCGTTTTTAATGAAACCAGCCCGTATGTACCGTATCAGCCGCAGCATGGCGGACGGCGGCGGCGCGTTGTGGGATATTGGCCCTTACGCGATTCATTCATTAAGGTGGTGTTTCGGTCTTGAACCTAGATCGGTCATTGCGCATGCCAAATTCAATGAGCATGGCGCGGATATCGTGATGAGCGGCGTGCTGGATTTTGGTAACGATGCCGAGGGCCGCGCCCGCTTTGGGCATTTCGACATTAGCTTTGAAAGAAGTCGCAAATCGGAATATGAAATCATCGGCACCAAAGGCTGGGTAAAATGCCACGCCGCGTGGGTGTTCCAGAACGATGTGCCGGTGATCAGTTGGGCGACGGAAGATGGTAAATACGCCGAAGAACGCTTTGCTCCAAGCAATCATTTCAATTTGGAGATTGAACACTTTAGCGATTGCGTGTTGAACGACAAAGCGCCGTATTTAACTTTTGCTGATGCAAAAGCGAATTGTGCTGCTCTGCAAGCCAGTATCCGTGCGGCTTCCAGGGGCATTAAAATCGACATTTAAATGCTTGCTTGTTGATTTAGCAACAGCTAAAGCTGGATGGGCATGCGCTTTCAACAATTCTTCCTGCCTGGTCGCTCACATTTAAAAAATCAAAAATAAGCTTTTTCCAGCATCAATAACAAGCTTAAGCCCTTGCTGAAAAAGGCTATTTGAGCAATAATTAAGTCTTTGAGAATGGCCGTAGTTAAAACAGGCTTTTTAAGAATTCAATCAGAGTTTTATAGCATTTCATATAAGACTTCAAGTTTAATCATTAGGGAGAGAATCATGGCAACACGTAACGATTTATGTAACGCCATCCGTGCGTTATCTATGGATGCAGTGCAAAAAGCTAACTCTGGCCACCCAGGTGCGCCTATGGGTATGG
>JAKQTN010000029.1 GCA_029563075.1 Pseudomonadota bacterium | reverse complement strand
CCCGCCTTACGGTTTGGGTTTTATGGGTAAGCAATGGGACACGTTTGACAAAAGTCAATTTGGGATTGCTGGCAATGAAGGCGAGAACGACTTGAAAGTCAAAAAGAGTTTCAACGTTCTGCCCCGTTATCGCAAAGACGGGTTACAAGAGTTCACTTACAAATGGGCAAGTGAAGTCTACCGTGTACTGAAACCAGGCGCGATTATGCTTGCGTTTGGCGGCACTCGCACTTATCACAGAATGGTTTGTGCAATTGAGGACGCTGGCTTTGAAATCCGTGACACTATCGCTTGGGTATATGGAAGCGGATTCCCAAAAAGTTACGACATCAGCAAGGGGATTGATAAACAGGCTGGGGCGGAAAGGGAAAGCGTTGGCAACAATCCAAACAGTAGACCAAATGCGGATGCTGATTTGTATTCAATAAATGGCGGCAAGTCATTCTCACTCACCGACCCCGCCACCCCCGCCGCGCAACTCTGGCACGGCTGGGGCACTGCGCTCAAGCCCGCCTTTGAGCCAATTGTCGTGGCAATGAAGCCGATTGACGGCACGTTTGTCAACAACGCGCTCACTTGGGGCGTGGCTGGCTTGTGGATTGACGGGGGTAGGGTGGAGTATCAGGGCGGTCAAACCGAGCGAGACTTTCTCAACAATCGGAGTGGCAGTAGCGAAACGACTATATGGGGTAAACATGACCGCATCAAGTTAGAGCAAAACCAGCAAGGTCGCTTCCCCGCGAACCTGATCCACGACGGCTCGGACGAGGTTGTGGAGTTGTTTCCGAGCCCCCACCCAGCACACACTCAAATAAGAAAACCTACTGATGATAAAGATGGGCAAATTTGGAACTTGAAAAGGTCTGGCGGAACAAAACAATCCTTCGGCGACTCCGGTTCAGCCGCCCGCTTTTTTTATTGTGCTAAGGCAAGCCGAAGTGAACGCAATGCTGGGTTGGAACTAAACAAGCAAAACCATCATCCAACTGTTAAGCCCATCTCACTGATGCGCTATCTTGTGCGCCTTACGAAAACGCCAACGGGGGGCGTGGTACTTGATCCGTTCATGGGGTCTGGAAGTACTGGATGCGCGTGCGTACTGGAAGGGCGCGAATTCATCGGTATTGAGCGGGAGCCTGAGTACGTTGAGATCGCAGAGAAGCGGATTGCGCACTACCGCTTGCCGATAATGGATGAGGCAGGGGCGTAATGGAACTTGCTAACCGCTACGAGATTGAGCGTAAGTTAGCGCGGGTGCTGAGTAAGGACTTGCGCGTTGAGCTTGACAAATTGCTCAATTATTTAGGTGATCCACCTAACTTAGCGAACGTACCAGCTGAATATTGGCAGGGCGGCTGGAAGGATATTCAGAAGGATGTTGAGCCGATTCTGGTGGATACTTATATCGAAGCGGCAATGGATTTAGCTGACGGGATTGGTATAGGGATTGACTGGGGGCTTGCGAATAATACAGCTGCTAATTGGGCGAGGACGAATTTATCTGACTTATTACAAAAGATGTTTCAAACGACTTACGATGGTGTCAATGAAACAGTTCCGCGCTTTTTCACCGAGAATTGGACGATTGAGGATTTAACGCGGCATTTGGAACGCTGGCATTCACCAAGACGGGCTGAGCTAATTGCCACAACGGAAACAACAAGGGCGGTTGTTGAAGGGGAGCGTGCAGCGGTTGAGCAAATGACAAAAGAAACTGGCATTGAGTTAGTACCAATTTGGCTGACTGCTAATGATGAAATAGCGAAAAAGTGTCCGTTTTGTGGACCGCGTCATAAGCAGGAAATTACAGACGGCGTGTATCCGCCTGCGCATCCGCGTTGCCGATGTATGGTTGCTTATGAGCCAAAGAAGGTGAGCGTATAATGGATATTAGCATTCGTGTTGAAGGTGCAGAAGAATTGATCGCAAAGCTGACGAAGCTTGAGCAGATGACGCGGGTAAAAGCCGTCATTGCTAATCAAGCGCGCTTTCTTCAGGGCAAGCTGCGGGAATATCCGCGAAAATATCCAATGGCGAATCCGCTTATCCGTTCGAATGAGCGGGTGAGGAAAGGCTTCTTTTATCATCTGAAGCGCGGGGATATTACCGTGCCATATAAGCGCGGTGGACCGGGAAGTGAAAAGCTCGGGTCGCGCTGGGCAATTGAGATGCGTAATACTGGGTGGACTGCGGTAATTGGCAATAATGCCAGTTATGCACAATTGGTGCAAGGTTCAAAGCAAACTGCACAGCATATTGCGAGTGGCTGGTTGAATGTAGACACGGCAGCGAGAGTTTACGCTCCACGTATTGAGCATGAAATTATGAGGGCGTTAGAACAAGAGGTGGCAAATGTCTGAATTATACAGAATCAAAATACAAGTACCTGAGGGGATAATCGAGCGTGAGGATGACACCGAAAAGCGCATGAAGGCTGACGGCGATTATGTTGAAACGGGCTGGCGTGTGCTTGGCGTTCCTTTTGGAGGTCCAATAGACGGGCGTGATCTGGATGGTGAAGCGTTTACACCCGAAACGGACATTTGGCTAAAAGTTGGCGATAAAGTAAACTTAACTTATTATCACGGCTTCGACCC
>JAKQTN010000020.1 GCA_029563075.1 Pseudomonadota bacterium | reverse complement strand
TTTTCGACCTTTTCCCTTTTTTTTATACTCTTAATAAGCGCTAACGGAATTATTTTGCCGTCAACGCCGAGCAGATCATCCTCAACCCATGCCCGAGCGTCAGCTTTGCCTTGTTGGTAGCTTCGGCTCTTGCTATCAACTACAAGAGCTAGCTCGCGGGTAGTAAGCCTTTGTTTTAGCTCATCCTCAATCCCGGCCCAGATCGCCGCAAAGGTTTGGGGATATTTCCCGATTGGGCTCATTTTGCTAACCTTTTCAACCTTCGTCATTTTGTACCTCCTAGCCCCGGTGCCTTATCGCGCCCGCGGGCTTATACGGCGGGCGGGAATCGAACCCGCCCAAGCCACCAGCCGCCGTTATTTGCCAAGCTCTCTAACAAGATCTTTTTTTTCTATCCATTCCAACTTTTCTTCACCACGATATACCACATAAGCTACATAAGTGTTATTGCCCCGATAATCCTTTTGGCCATAAGCATACACAGCGCCAACTTGTGGATTGGTCAAATACAGCTCTCCAGCCTCTCCAGCGCCATATCTGCCGGTATAGCCACCAACACGTTGAGTAAAATCAATTTTCCCCGATTGCTTGTCAACGATAGCGATCCAAGGGTTGCCATAGCGCCGAGGGTTAAAATCATTAAATCTTTTTACCGTTATCATCTTACAACCTCCTCCCTCATCCTTGATAATACTAATATACAACTAACCGCTTAGGTTGTCAAGAGGAAAAATAAAAATATTTGCGATTTTTTTTTGAAAAACTACTATACAGGCGTATAGATAAAAAAAGCCCCAGCGGAGGCTGACTGGGGCACCGGATACTGCCGGCACAGCTATACACTGTCTATACACGCCTTATACGCGCCTATACACGCCGGCGCATAAAAGCTAATCAATCAGGTCGTCAAAATCCATCCATCCCTGCTTGACGCAGTACAGGATTAGATAGCCTATCATGTCTGCTATGTCGTTTTTGCGCAGTGGTTTACCATCACTTGACGCGTGTTTGATGCGGGAGAGCTTGTCATCAAGCCGCACCAGGATACCTTCAGCCGGATCCGCGCGGCTAAAGACTCTCATCGGCTCCAGGGCGCTGTTGCCGTAGCGCTCATTCTTACCGATAAGCAGGTGCGCTATACCATCGCAGGTCTTTGTAATATTTTCCTGCACTGTTTCAGGCTGTATGATACAATCAATCATGTTTTCCCCCTGTCAGCTCCATATAATGCTGATAGAGCGAGCGATCCGACACACCAAAAAACCGTGCCAATTCCTTTTTGCGCTTAAACTGTATGTCGTTAGAACACGCCTATCGCATCGAGGCCCCATCCGGCTGCGACAAGAGCTAGGATTATCTCGAGGATCAGGCTTTTAGTTTTCTGGCTTTGGACTAATTTTTGGTAGTCCTTGAAGGATGCTTGTAGCTGCGTTAATGTCGCTGCCTGCTCCTGATAAGCTGTCTGAAGCGCCTTGTAATCCGCCTCCAATCGCGCTGAGGCTTCCACCAAGGCTTGATATCTGGCCTGCAAGTCCTGCAAAGTCGCCTGCAAAGCCGTCAAGTTTTGCGTCAAAAGCGCTTTGTCGCTCCTCAATCCGTCCAATTCGAGCGACAACTGTGCCCACGCTTCCTGCAACGTTTTTAACTGAGCCATCGAGCTGTCGTATTGTGCCTGCAATATTTGATACTTCGCCAGAGCCTCTTGCAATGCTTTCTCCGAGAGTGCTAAGTTTTGCTGCGCTGTCTGCACTTTGTTCGATAAGTTCTGCAATATTTGCATCAACTTTGTCTTGTCGCTCTCTGATAGCGCGTACATCGTTTCTGGTGTTGTAGGTAATGATTCCTGTGCACACAATGGCGCCAATAACAAAACCAACAGCGCCAGCACGCAACCAAACCGGCAAGCCTTTAATCCATGCGATAATTTTCTGCACATCGTTCCTCCTTGTTCTTGTTAATTATTCGATCATCCAATTCAGGCCGATAGTTCACCGACCGTTGCCAATTATCAGCGACGTTCGCGGCTTGATAGCCAACCGTAGCAAAGGCAATCGCTAATACAATTATTGTTCCAATCTCTGCGAGTGCGCCAGGCACAACTAATGCGGTAAATATGTAAAGGCTCGTTAGGATAATAATTCCCACAAGCCACGACGTGCCCTTTTTCACTTTCATTGTTCTGGCTCCTCAAAATGTGGTAAGTCATGCTTGTCTGGCCATGCGCCACCCCACTCCAGCCCATAGCTCTGCGCGATATCGCTCACGCGCCCCTCCATTGCAGGTGCGGGTAGTCCGGGAAGTCTTTCCACCGCACGCCAGACTCCCAGCCAAAACCCTCTGCGATTGTTGCCATGCGCATCCAGACTCGCGTTGGGGCATCCCACCACGCCTTGCCGTCAGCCTTGATAGGCACGATATCCATCGCAAGTCCCGCCAGGTGCTTGCTCTTGAGTGTCGTCGTAATCGCGGTCTGTGTCTCCTTGTCGGACAGCTGTTGTTTTATTCCAGCGGCATCGTACATCATGCGCACGTGTTCCGGAGCCATGCGACCGCGCGAAAAGTACGCCATTTGGG
>JAKQTN010000015.1 GCA_029563075.1 Pseudomonadota bacterium | reverse complement strand
CGACAGCGAAATTAGCGTTACGGGCACGTGGGGATTTAGCGCAACTGCTCCCGCTGATATCACGCACGCTTGCATAAGGCTTGCAGCTTTTCTGTATCGGCAAAAGGATACCAGTGCTGACATTGACCGACCGATGGTGACGGGCGATGGTGTAACGATCATGCCAAGCGGATTGCCTGCGGACGTGCAGAAATTGCTTGACCGGTACAAGCGAAGGACGGCGGTATGAGTGTAATAACAAACGTTTACACCGCACTTAAAGCTAAGTCAGTTACAACCACATCTGGTAAAACTCCGACTGTATATGGGCTGAATGAATTGCCAGAGAATATCACAACCTCGCAATTGCCTTGCCGGTTGCTGCTTCCGGTGGGGGGAACTCCGGGCGAAGGGCGGGATTTGAGCTTTATCGCGATTGGCACGGGGGTGACGGTAAACTGGCAAATTACCGACCTTATGCTTTGGCAAGCGAGCGAACAGGGGATTGGACTGAGAGAGTTTGCCCCCGAGATTGTTGATTATGCTGGAAAATATGTGGATATGCTGAGGGGATTTAGATGCCCTTATGCTAACACGGCTTTGGAGTCTGCATCAGTGACACCGGGCGAATATGAGTGGCCGCGTGGAAGCGGGCGGTTTTACGCTGGCGTGCTTTGCCAGTTGAATATCAAGGAGGTAGTGAGTGGATAAAGATAGATATATCTACAAGGGCGGTGGCTACTTCGCAGGCGTTCCGGCGCGGGATATGAGCGCTGAGGAATGGGCGAAGCTGCCTAAAGAAATTCAAGAGGCGGCTTTGAAAGCCGGTCTTTATGTTCATGAGAAAGAAAAGTTAGAGGTGAAAGATGCTTAATGCACACAATGTTTTACAATCCGCATGGCAAACCGCGTTTGGCACGCCAAAAACTCTCGCAACTGTCAAGCTGCAGAATGTATCCAGCTTCAGGCTGCGTCCTGAGTTCCAGACGCGTGCGTTAGACCAGCTAAGGGGAACACTTGCTCCGACACACCAAACAACGCTGGACAATTACTCTGGTTCAGCTACGTTCGAGGTTAGCGATGAAACGTTTGAAGACGTGAATTACTGGCTCGATGCTTTATTTGGTGCTGCTACTGCAACTGGTTCTTTACCATATGTACGCGCATATAATGCACCGACAACAGCAGCAGTAACTCCACATTTTATGACGCTTCTATGGGGACAAGCTAATGGTGTATTCCAGTTGCAGGACGCATCGGTAGCGAGCCTGACACTTTCAGGTGCTGACAATACCGGCGTTCAAGTAGGCGGTTCTATTGTCGCCGGGAAGGTTATTCCGGGTACTTTGGCATCGTTATCAGACCGGACGGGTGTTACCAGGATGTCTGGTTGTATGGCTTCAGTTGCAATTGCTGCTTGGGATTCCAGCTCCTTTACTACTTTAGCTAATTCTGCATTTAGCTGGGAGCTTTCAATTAACTCAAATCGCGAATATCGTGGGTATTTGGGTAACTGTACACCAACCGCTTATAGTGACCAAAAGTGGAATGGACAGCTTAGACTTAGCTTTGAGCTGAATGATACAACGGATGA
>JAKQTN010000052.1 GCA_029563075.1 Pseudomonadota bacterium | reverse complement strand
TGCTGAACCCGATCAACCTCATCATCACACAAGAGGCCGAAGCGGTTCGTCGCTCGCTGCTCATCGAACCCGCTGCCCTTGCCGCGCCGGCTCCATCACCCGAGCAAGTAGTGGAGTCAGTCGTTGCCGAAGAGGCGACGGCAACACAGGTTGCGGGCAACGCCGATGCAACGGTCTCCAGCGCTGTTGATGACGCGCTTGACGCGGGCACGGAAACCAATGTCGTGGCGTTCGAGCGACCTGACACTGGCGCTCTGCTTGCGCCACCTGCGAGTCCGTCGCTCGCAGCACCGACCGAGGCGGTAGTGCTACCGTTGGTGCGTCCAACCGTCGCGCCGGCGCCGCACAAGCCGCTTGTGCTCGTTGTTGACGACTCGCTCACTGTGCGCAAGATCACCACGCGCTTGTTAGAGCGAGAGGGTTACCGCGCAATGACCGCCAAAGACGGGCTCGACGCGTTGCAGGTGTTGGCGGACAACAATCCCGACGTGATCCTTCTCGACATCGAAATGCCACGCATGGATGGCTTTGAGTTCGCGAAAACGATCAAAGCTGACAACCGTCAGAGCCACATTCCGATCATCATGATCACCTCGCGCACAGCGGAAAAACACCGCAACCACGCGCGCGAGTTGGGCGTGAATGAGTACGTGGGTAAGCCTTATCAAGACGAAGAGCTGATGGCGCTCGTTGCACAATACGCCGGCAAACCGACCTAGGCGTTGGCCTTCCGAGTCGCTGTGGCTCACACGCCACAGCGCACGCAGTCTCGTGACCGCGTCTAAAACAAAGAAAGAGTGAAGTCGGCCTGTAGGCCGGGTTCTGTTCGTGCTTGGGTTGCCCCTCGCGCGTGGCGGTCATTCCTCTAGGACGTACGTTGCCGCACGCCTCAAGCTACCTACCCGCATGCTCCAACGAGCCGCCTTGGGTGAGCGATTGCTCGCTCACTGCGCATGCCTATTTGATATTGCTCCGGGTAGAGGTTGCCGCGTTTCACCGTAACTTAATACGCTCGTCTCTGTGGCCCTATTCCTCGTCTCGCGACGTACGGCCGTTAGCCGTCATCCCGCTCTGTGCAGCCCGGACTTTCCTCCCCTTATTACTAAGCGGCGACTGTCTGGCTAGCTTCAGTGTTATTCTATCACAGATGAACAAGGCTTTAGTACTTACAGCATGTTTTGATATGCTGCAGACCAATATCCATGCGGCTTCCAGAGCATCTATTTTAAGGTTTTACAACCAAACCATTACTAACCGATTTAACGCCTTTCACGCTCGCCGCGATTTGTCCCGCACGTACTTTAGTCGCTTCGTTATCCACAAAGCCGCTTAGCGCGACAATATTATCCTTGGTTTCTACGCTGACTTTAAGACTTTTAATGCCTTTTTCGAGTAAGTATTTGGACTTTATTTTCGCGGTAATAGCACTATCAGTGGCGGCTTGCTTAGCTTCTTTTTGCTGCACGGCCGATTTATAAGTGGCGTATTCGTCTTCATTCAGGCTGCCATTGTGGTTTGTATCCGCTTTGCTGAACCCGCTGAAATCAAACAGGCTGTCTTTTTTAATTTCTTTGGCATTTACTTTTCCATCGCCATCCACATCTAGCCGCTTAAAATCGCGCTGATAGCTGGTCTGATTGATCTCATCCGTCAAGGCTGCCAGCGCTGGCATGCTTGCAAAGCCGATAGCCAAACCAACAAGCATCAGTTCTGTTTTAGAAAAACGCATATTTCACCTCAATATTTAAAGTAACTTCCAGTGCACCTGCTGTCCCGCCCTTAGAGGTACTAGACTGTCGCTGCCCATCGGTAGTTCATTTGGCGCCTGCCAGCTGGATTTTTGCAGCGTGATTTTATCGGTATTTCGCGGCAGGTTGTAAAAATCCGCGCCATAAAAGCTGGCAAAGGCTTCCAGTTTATCCAGCGCTTTAGCAGCTTCAAAGGCCTCGGCATATAACTCGATCGCCGCATGCGCTGTATAGATGCCGGCACAACCGCAAGCAGCTTCTTTAGTGTGTTTGGCGTGCGGCGCACTATCCGTACCCAGAAAAAATTTTGGGTTGCCGGACGTTGCCGCTTTGACTAAGGCCAACCGATGTTCTTCGCGCTTCAAAACTGGCAGGCAGTAGTGATGCGGGCGAATGCCGCCTGTGAACATGTCGTTACGATTCATCAGCAAATGGTGTGCGGTAATGGTCGCCGCAACATTGGCCGGCGCGCTTGTCACAAAATCTGCCGCGTCTTTGGTGGTGATATGCTCAAACACCACTTTCAGCGATGGAAAACGTTTAATCAAAGGCGCCATGTGGCGGTCGATAAACACTTTTTCGCGGTCGAACACATCCACATCCGCATCGGTCACTTCTGCATGCACGAGCAAGGGCATGCCGACTTCCTGCATGGCTTGCAGCGCGGCATCGCATTTAAGCAAATCTGTCACGCCGGAATCCGAGTTGGTCGTAGCGCCAGCCGGATAAAGCTTTACACCGTGAATGATGCCGCTTGCTTTGGCCTTTTTAATTTCATCAGCACTGGTATTGTCTGTGAGATACAGCGTCATCAACGGCTCAAAAACCATTCCTTGCGGCAGGGTGCTCAGAATTCGCTGGCGATATTCGGCCGCTAGTTCGGTGAAAGTCACCGGCGGGCGCAGATTGGGCATCACAATCGCGCGGGCGAATCGTCGCGCCGTATCAGGCAGCACAGCCTGAAGCGCAGCGCCATCACGCAAGTGCAAGTGCCAATCGTCAGGGCGCGTGATGGTGAGGTTTTTTGTCATCGATATATCCTTCATTTTTAATCTTTAAAGCCAGGTCGTAAAGTGCATTTTTCTTTTCATTCGTAATTTCTGTCGCCAATTTAACAGCCTGTTTCAGTGGCAATTCCGCCAGCAGGCATTTTAATACACGCTGCGCTTCCTCACTAATCTCTGCTGCTTCCTGCAAAGGTGCAGCCTCGACAAGCAACACGAACTCGCCCCGCTGCTGATTGGCATCGGCCTGCAGCCAAGCACAGGCAAGGCTGAGCGGGCAGGTGTAAATCGTTTCAAACGTCTTGGTCAGCTCGCGTGCAAAGGTAATGCGGCGTTCGCCACCCAATATCGCATTCAGGTCTGCAACGCATTCCACAATGCGGTGCGGCGCCTCGTAAAACACCAAAGTCACGGATTGAGCCGCTAATTCTTGTAATATCTTGCGCCGCGCCGCGCCACTGGCAGGCAAAAATCCATGAAAATAAAAACCATTCTGCGTGATGCCACTGGCCGACAAAGCAGCAATCACCGCGCTTACGCCAGGAACCGGCACGACTTTCACCCCGGCCTTACGCACCAAATCAACGACCAGCGCGCCCGGGTCGCTAATGCCGGGCGTGCCTGCGTCCGTCACCAGCGCAATATTTTCACCCGCTTTCAGTTGCATCAATAGTTTTTCAGCCGATTGAAGCTCGTTATGTTCATGCACGGCAATGAGTTTTTTGCTGACGCCAAAATGCGACAATAACCCTGAGGTGTGGCGTGTATCCTCGGCCGCAATCGAATCCACGCTTTTTAAAATTTCCAGCGCGCGCAGGGTAATGTCGCCCAAATTGCCGATTGGTGTGGCGACCACATATAATATGCCTTCTTGCTTCATTTTTTTAATTCTAAGCTAAAGCCATCATAACGCCTATGTTATTAAACAAAAACAACGCCGGTCTGGAAGCGGAAAAATTAGCTGCAACTTTTTTGACGAACCACGGCCTTAAACTTGTAACGCAGAATTATCACTGCCGGTTTGGTGAAATTGATTTAATCATGAATGATGCCCAAACCCTTGTGTTTATTGAGGTGCGGCTAAGAAGCAACAGCCAGTTTGGTAGCGCGGCCAGCAGCATTACGCCGCAAAAACAGAAAAAACTGATTTTGACAGCTCAACATTACTTACAGCAACATGGCTCAAGCGCTTGTCGTTTTGATGCTATTTTAATGCGCACGAACGACTTGCAAAGTATCGAATGGATACGTAATGCATTTGACGCATAAAGGGCGTATCATTCGCACAAATTGATGGTTACAAATTATAATTCCCATATTTTTCAACTGCCCTCATTCTTTAAGGAGTCGTCAATGAATCCAGCTTACTGCCATTCAGGCAAACATATCATCGCTAAAGTATTTCTATGTATCGCCGTTGTTACATCTATAACGGCGTGCGCGCCTGCAGTAGTAGGTGGGGCAGCGGCTGGCGGCGCTTTGGCGGCGGATCGGCGCACCTCCGGCATTTATGTGGAAGATGAAAATATTGAGCTGAAAGCAGTTAAATATATGGAAACCACACTAGGTGAGAATACACATGTGAATGTCACCAGCTACAACCGTAATGTGCTGCTTACCGGAGAAGCGCCTGATGAAGCGATCAAAGCCAAGGCCGAAGAGTTCGTAAAAAACATTGCCAATGTACGCGCAGTGACGAACGAAATTGCGGTTGGGCCAAAAACCTCACTCAGCTCGCGTAGCAACGACACGTATTTAACTTCTAAAGTTAAAACAAAGTTTGTGACGGAAAACCAGTTTCCAGCCAACTACGTGAAAGTCGTGACTGAAAATAGCGTAGTGTATTTGCTTGGCATTGTTAACAAAGCAGAAGCAGATGCCGCTGTGGAGATCGCGCGCAACACCGATGGCGTGAGCAAAGTGGTTAAAGTATTTGAGTATATGAATTAAGCATGTGAACTAAACATTATGGAAATGAACACCATGACAACAGAAAAACCTGTAGAAATTACAATTCAAGGCCTGACACGTGCCGGCAAACCTTTTCGCCCAAGTGACTGGGTAGACCGTATGTGCAGCACCTTTGCCACGTTTGGCGAAAACCGGAAATTACGCTACTCGCCTTACCTGAGGCCGGAAGTAGTTAATGGCGTACGCTGCCTGACAGTCGACATGAAGCTGAAAGAGCGCAATCCGGAAGGCTTTGAGCAGCTGATGCACTTTGCCGAAGAGAACCAGCTCAATATTCTGGACGAAGCCGGTAACAGTATTGCTGTACCTGCCTAACCAACGGCATCAACCCGCAACCGCGAGAAGCTAAAACCAGGTTATTACTTTTCGCGCGCCATTAACGATTCAAGATATTGCTTGGTGACCAAGCCACGCTTGGTTTTAACGAGTTCGCCACGCGGGTTGTAAATGTAACTGGTGGGCAATACCTCTACATTGCCAATTTGCTTGGTTACTTCATCATCCCCCAGCACGATAGGGTACGACATCAGCATGTCATCCACATACTCGGCCACCTCTTTTGCACTTTGGTAATCAAAAGCCACGCCGATAATCATGACATCTTTGTTTTTGCGGCTATCATACAACGCGACCAGATCGGGCACCTCTTCCAGGCAAGGCGGGCACCAAGTTGCCCAGTAGTTGACAATCACCCATTTGCCCTTATATTGGGACAGCGTATGCTTTTTACCCTCTGTATCTTTTAGCGCAAAACTATTTGCAGCCAGTGCAAAGATAGGTGAGCTAAGCAAAACCGCAGTTAAAATTAAGCAAAAAAGTGATTTTTTATATAGCATGGGCTTTTTATAATCTAAAAATAAGCAAAAAAGTGACAAATTTAAAATTAGGTTCTAATATAAAGCATTACTAGCGGAGTTTATATGCCAATCAGCCTTAAGCTACCAAATTTAGATGAAAATCCAATTTTATTGGCGGAAACACGTGCGCATAAAATCAACGAGTTCATCCAGAAACTCCCATTGGGTGACCCCATCTCTGCCGCAACAGACTTAATCGACGAATTGCAAATTTTAAACAGCCAGAAAGTGGCATTTGCAAACCGCTTTAATGCGCTGGAGTTATATCGCCCGACTGCCATTCAGATTTATCAAGACTTGATTCCGCATTTTAGCAGTGCCAGTCTGCCTATTTCCAAAACCGAGCAAGCCTTTGTCGATGCCGCCATGAAACTGTGGCAAGAATTCGCCTACGGTTACAAGTTTGCTTTAGTGGATTTGCAAAACAAAATCTTAAATCTGAATAACAGCAAAAGCACTGCGCAAGTGGTGCAACGGGCAATTCATGCGCTTAAAGAAATCGCTTTAGTTCACCATCTAAGCTACCGCACTCCGCCCGCCAGCCTATGGTCAGAAGTGCATCAGCTATATTTCTGCGCGTTGCAACAAACTGCGGAAGCGTTACCGGTTGCAGATCAATTTTCTGTAAATAACACAAGCTCTGTCAACCTGATCTACAAACAAGTGTTATTGATGGCACTGACAGATCCGCAACATCTTGCAAATGCGGATATATTAAAAGCTGACGTTTATCTTTCCAACATAGCTGAGCATGCAGAACTGCGACCGCTTGGCCTGATAGAAAACCCTGCGGGGGTATTCCTGATCGCACTTGACGGTAATAAGCCACCTGTTCCATTTGCCAAGAATCAGGATATTCCGAACGATGCGACAGATATTCTTCTCATTACAGTGAATGTGGCCAGGCAAATCCATCACCACATCAAACTGCTGCAAGAAGGCATTGTGCCAGATGACGGCAGCCTGCCAGTCAACGCTCGTGAGAGCCATTATGAAGATTTGCTTGCGCGCCTCATTAAAAATTTTGGTAAAGCGCAACAGCGCGTGTTTTCCAGAATCAAGAAAAGTGACGGTGTAGAATTAGGCGTCGGATTAATGGCAGCCTATCATTTACTACATGAGGACAGCAGCACCTTTGCCCAGCATGCAAATACAATCGGTGAAATCAAGCCTTCTCGCTGGCAGGTTTTAAATGTCAGTGCAGGCGGCTGTGCCCTGCGTAAATTCAGCTCATCCCAAGCATCAGCGCGCATTGGCGACGTAGTCACGATGAAAAACAGCAAAAGCAAGCAGTGGGAACTGGCTGTGTTGCGCTGGGCACATATCAATGACTTGAATCAGCTCGATGTGGGTCTGGAGCTGATTTCGCCCAGCGCTACCGCCGTTAGCGCAAAATTCGAAAAAAGCGCTTTGGAAGGTGAGGCCTTGATGTTGCCAGAGCTTGGCAGCATCAAACAAACAGCAAGCATTATTACGGCACGCGGGTTCTGTAAAGCAGGCGATGTGCTAAGACTTAGCGTTGATAAAAGTTTCAGCATTATACTGATCAAGAAATTAGTCGAGCGCACAGCAAGATTTGAACGCTTTCAATACAGCTTGATATAACTCAGGCGATATTGCTATACTTATGCTAAATTATCGTTATAGTTTCCTAATCCAAAACCTAGCAATCATCAAACAACCATAACTTGGCTTGATTATTGGGTTATTACAAACACCTGCAATTCATAAAATTTCAATATAGAGGTCATAATGAGTGAAAATATTATCCATTTAAGCGATGCCGCTTTTGAGCAAGAGGTGTTGCAATCGCAACTACCTGTTCTGGTGGATTACTGGGCCGAATGGTGCGGCCCATGCAAAATGATTGCACCAATTCTGGATGACATTTCAAAAGAATATGCTGGACGCCTGAAAGTAGCTAAGCTCAATATTGATGACAATCAGCAGACACCGCCTAAATACGGCATTCGTGGCATTCCCACCTTGATGCTGTTTAAAAATGGTAGCGTGGAAGCGACTAAAGTAGGCGCTTTATCCAAATCTCAATTAACGGCGTTTATTGATAGCAATATTTGATTTTTACCCGCGCTGATTTCTTAACTAGAAGTCAGCCTCCTTTAACTTTTGTTTCTTCTCTTGTAATTCCCTTCTAGCGAGTTCTCACATGCATCTATCCGATCTTAAACACCTTCCAGTGACCGAATTGGTCGATATGGCAATTACCAACGAAATCGAAAATGCGAGCCGCATGCGCAAGCAGGATTTGATTTTTGCCATTCTGAAAAATAAGGCTAAAAAAGGCGACAGCATTTATGGCGATGGTACGCTGGAAGTGTTACAGGACGGCTTTGGCTTCCTGCGCTCGCCGGATACCTCATACCTTGCGGGCACGGATGACATTTATGTATCGCCATCACAGATCCGCCGCTTTAACCTGCACACAGGCGACTCCATTCAGGGCGAGATTCGCACCCCAAAAGACGGTGAACGCTACTTCGCACTGGTAAAAGTTGACATGGTGAATGGCGAAGCGCCAGAGAACACCAAGCATAAAATTTTATTCGAAAACCTGACTCCGCTGTTTCCAACCAAACCGCTCACGCTGGAGCGCGATATGCGCGGGGAAGAGAACATCACCAGTCGCGTCATTGACATGATCGCGCCTATTGGCCGTGGCCAGCGCGGTTTATTGGTTGCCAGCCCTAAAAGTGGTAAAACGGTGATGATGCAGAACATCGCACACGCTATTACTGCCAACCATCCTGATGTGATCTTGATTGTTTTGCTGATTGACGAACGCCCCGAAGAAGTGACCGAAATGACACGCTCTGTGAAGGGCGAAGTAGTTGCCTCTACTTTTGATGAGCCAGCAACGCGCCATGTGCAAGTGGCTGAAATGGTGCTGGAGAAGGCCAAGCGTCTGGTTGAACATAAAAAAGATGTGGTAATTTTGCTAGACTCTATCACCCGCCTGGCGCGCGCATACAATACGGTGATTCCATCCTCGGGCAAAGTGCTTACAGGTGGCGTGGACGCCAATGCGCTGCAAAAACCGAAAAGATTCTTTGGCGCAGCGCGTAATATCGAAGAAGGCGGCTCGCTGACCATCATCGCGACGGCCCTTGTGGATACTGGCTCGCGCATGGACGATGTGATCTACGAGGAGTTTAAAGGCACCGGCAATATGGAGATTCATCTCGACCGCCGTATGGCCGAAAAACGCCTCTACCCTGCGATTAACGTAAACAAATCCGGCACACGTAAAGAAGAACTGCTCATCGAAAAAGATGTGCTGCAAAAAATATGGGTGCTGCGCAAACTGCTTTACCCGATGGATGATCTGGAAGCGATGGAATTCTTGCTGGACAAAATCAAAGCGACCAAAAACAATGCTGATTTTTTTGACAGCATGCGCCGTGGATAGTAAAAACAGCTACTTACACACAGTCGGTCACACAGATTAATTTTTCCGCAAGGCTCTGGAGTTTAGGGGATACGAACTTTTTAACCTGAACTCCAGTTTCAGCGATGTCCATCAGTTCTTGAACGGCCGCCCTGTAGCCACGCTCAAAAACCCAGTATTGACAGTCATGCAAATCCATATCTGCATTGTCATGCGCTTCATCACATAATGTTTGGAATGCTTCCATACACGCATTTCTATCTGTAATTTTCATTTAATTTTCCGTCCTGGTTTATCGTAACAATTTATCGTTGTTCCTAAGTGCTATAAATGAGTTAACGGCACTTGTTTTCGCAACTTTAAATCAGGATTACACTATATTGTTTTTTGCCGCGGGCTAATTATTGCTATTTTTACCGATTTAATTCATAATGCGCGGTTTACCGCAACTGCTTAAATTTAGAGAGAAAAGCATGAAAGCTGACATTCATCCAAACTATCCAGAAATCAACGTTACCTGTAGCTGCGGTAATAAATTCAAAACGCGCTCAACCCATGGCCGCGACATGAATATCGAGGTGTGCTCCCTGTGCCACCCATTTTATACAGGTAAACAGAAAATTTTAGACACGGCAGGCCGTGTTGAGAAATTCAAACAAAAATACGGCATGTAAGTTTTACACAACGGTCTATTTTTGGCATAAAAGGCAGCCTGGCTGCCTTTTTTAATTTTTGCTCGCCCACAATGTTAAACTTCTATTAATTTAATAAAGCTATTTAATTATTTTACACACACATGCGTTTCGATCTCGACCACGACTGGCAAGGCAATATGTCTACTCCGCGCGCAAAAGTGGGTGAACGGGCCAAAACACATTTGCTGATTGTGTTATGTGCTGTCTGGTTATGCATGGGTTTAATCGGCCATGCGCCTTGGAAGCCTTTTGAATCACATGCTATCAGCACCATTAAAACCATATTTGACACCGGCAATTTGCTCGCGCCAGTTTCCGCCAGCAACAGCCAAATCATTAATCCCCCACTCTATTATTTAAGCGCCTCTGCTGTCGCTAAAGTTCTAAGCCCGATATTACCCTTGCATGACGCGGCACGCGTCGTTACCGGCTTGTGGATGGTCATTACCTTGATGATGATTGGCATGACCGGTCGTGAATTATGGGGAAAAGGTTTCGGGCGACAAACTACTTTCGTGTTCATCGGCTCACTGGGGCTGGTATTAAGCGCCCATACTTTAATGCCAGCGGTATCTGCACTCGCTGGAATTACGACCAGTTTCTATGCGCTCAGCCTTGCCAAAAGGCGTCCTTATCGCGCCAGTGCGCTATTAGGCGCTGGCATGGGCGTGAGTTTTCTATCCACAGGCTTACAGCCGTTAGCCCTCATTTTGGCCACCTGTCTGGCTTTGCCTGCTTTGTTTGCTCCCTGGCGCAACAAAAGTTTCGCCAGCGTATTCGGCTTATCTCTTTTGTTTGCCAGTCCTTTTCTATTGGCCTGGCCGATCTTGTGTCACCTTTTTTACCCAGACATGTTCAATCAGTGGTGGACGCTTTCTCTGCAACAGTTCAAACAAAGCCATCATTTGTATTTTCTTAGAACATTGTTATGGTACGCTTGGCCCGCGCTGCCACTAGCCGCATGGGGTCTATGGCGCTATCGAACACAACTGCTTGGCAAACCCAGATTTCAGCTCACAATTACTTTTTTTATAATTGCATGGACAGTAATTGGCTTGGGGGACGGTAAAGAAGTCTTTGCCTTGCCCTTGCTCATCCCGCTCACCGCCATGGCGGGCGGCAGTATCGAAACCCTCAAACGCGGCACTGCCAGCGCGTTAAATTGGTTCGGGCTCATTTTGTTCGGCCTGATGAGCGGTCTGATCTGGCTAGGCTGGATAGCGATGCTCACTGGCAATCCCGCCAGAATCAAGACGCGACTGGTATTTCTGTCTGGCATGCAGCACCTCAATTTCAGCATGATCGCTTTTGCAATCGCGGTCGCCGTCACATTGGTCTGGCTGTTTGCCATCTTGCGCTCACAGCATTCCAACCGTTCCAGCGCCACCAACTGGGCGATTGGCATGACCTGCGTCTGGACGCTTCTGATGACGTTATGGCTACCGATGATAGACTCTGCGCGCAGTTATCGCGACATATTCACCAACCTTAAAAAAGCACTGCCTGCACAATACGCCTGTATCAGCAGCAATCGCCTGAACGATGCGCAGCGCGATCTGCTGCATTATTTTGCGGATGTAAAAACACAGTCTTCCGAGACTGAGGGAACTCTCAACTGTGACCTGTATCTGATTCAGGATGAAAAGGGACGTGAAAAAGTTGAGCCTGGTTATGACTGGAAACTCATTTGGAGCGGCAAGCGCGTAAGTGAAAGGCGCGAAAGCTTCAGGTTGTATCAGCGCATTAACTAGAAAACAACATTTTGCCACCGGCAAACACCAGCACAACTGCCAGCAGTTTTCTGATGGTTGGATTCGCCAATCGCTTGCTTCCAAATTCTGCTCCTATCCAGCCGCCCAATATGGCTGCCGCCGCCCAATAGGGCAAGCCTGCTGGCAAGGCAGGTGACTTCGTGAGCACACCGAGCAAACCGGAAATAGAATTTACAAGAATGAATGCCGCCGCCACACCCGAAATCACTTTGGTTTTTGCCCAGGCGAAAAATAATAGTATCGGGCTTAAAAAGATGCCGCCGCCTATTCCGGTAAGGCCGGAAAGTAGACCAAGCCCTGCGCCTACGCCTAATAAAACCGGCTTGGCTACCGGCTTAACTGTGACATCGTCAGTGATTTTGGCGCGGTAAAAAATCGTCCAGGCCGCATAGATCAAGCATAGCCCTACAATTGATTTGTATGCATGATTTGGCAAAGTGATTTGTCCGCCAACAAACGCGCATGGAATTGAAGTAAGCGCGATCGGCCAGAACAATTGCCAGTCAAACGCCCGCACTTTGTAGAATTTATACAGCGCGATTGAAGCCACCAGCACATTCAAGCATAAAGCTGCCGGCCGCATGCTATCAGGTGCCATGCTGACCAGCGCGAATGCCGCCAAATACGCCGATGCCCCGCCATGGCCCACAGACGAGAACAATAGTGCCGCGAAAAAAATAAGCGGAATCAGTAAAATGACTTCAGACAAAATCGCTAAACTTTAAGGTGTGTGGAAATAGCAGAAATCACCTGTTGATGCAAGCCTGTGCCATTTTTTTCTTTCGCATAAGCCGCAAGCTGCCGGCGCATGTCCAAAGTCCAAAATCGGTTAAGGTGGTTGGCAATATCCTCTTGCGCCTGTGACTGATTCGGTTCAGCCTCAAAAAAATCGCCAATCTGGTTGGCCATTTTAATTAATTGTTCTGTTTGCATAGTCTTGGTTTGTATTGTTAAAGTTGATTTCTAATTTTTAATTCTCTGCGGGTGTGTGTATATCACATATTGATTATCGCGCAGGAAACCGACCAATGTCACGCCATAGGCTTCTGCCATACGCACCGCAAGCCCTGTCGGGGCTGAAATCGCGGCAAGTATGGAATAGCCCGCAGCGGCCGTTTTTTGTACCATCTCATAACTGGCGCGGCTTGAAGTCAGCACAAACCCATTATTCTGTGGCGGCAGTTTGGCGAGCGCGCCGATCAATTTATCCATGGCGTTATGACGCCCCACATCTTCACGTACCAGCTGCGCTTCACCGTCCGCAGTCACCCACGCACACGCATGTGTGGCACCTGTCGCAAGCTGCAATGCCTGCAATGGTTTGATTGCATGGAACGCGGCCTGAAAGGATGCTCCAGGAACCGCATGGATACTGGCCTGCAGGGCAGGCTTTCGCGGCAAAGGTAATGCCTGCTCCAAACTTTCAGCACCGCACAGGCCGCAACCTGTTCTGCCCGCCAGATTACGGCGCCGTTCTTTTAGCTTCACAAAACATTCTGTCGCCACTTCTAAATGTAACTCGATGCCTTGTTCCTGCCTGATAATTTCAATGCCGTAAAACTCACTTTTGTCTTGCAGAATGCCTTCACTTAACGAAAATCCTAGCGCAAAATCCTCTAAATCCTGCGGGGTTGCCAGCATCACCACGTGTGAAATTCCGTTATAAATCAGGGCAATTGGCGTTTCTTCGGCAATTCTGTCCTGGTCTGCACTTAATTCACCTTGATGCCACCGCGTGACATTGACTTCGGTAAGCCCGGCATCAGCAACGATAAAACTTGTTTTACGCAATGGTTAAGCAGGCTGCTGGGTATTTTTGCTCAATTTTTTATTGGCAAACGCAATCTGCGCCTCACTAAACGTTTTGTAATGTTGTTGCCAGTCCGAAAGCTGGTTCACACGTGTCACCTGCACTGCAGTGACTTTGAACTCGGGGCAGTTGGTGGCCCAATCCGAGTTGTCCGTCGTGATGACGTTTGCACCAGATTCAGGATGGTGAAAAGTCGTGTAAATCACACCCGGCTGCACACGTTCCGTGATTTTGGCGCGCAGCACAGTTTCTCCTGCCCGGCTGGTAATTCCTACCCAGTCACCCTCGTGAATACCACGGTCTTCGGCATCATGGGGGTGAATTTCCACCACATCTTCTTTATGCCATTCCACATTTTTGGTACGTCTGGTTTGCGCACCCACATTGTATTGCGACAATATACGTCCGGTCGTCAAAATCAGCGGATATTTCGCATTAACTTTTTCGGTCGTCGGCACATATTGCGTAATAAAGAACTTGCCTTTGCCGCGCACGAATTCGTCCACATGCATGGTTGGCGTACCCGCTGGATTCTCGTCATCACAAGGCCATTGTATGCTGCCCAGCTCATCTATTTTCTTGAAGCTCACGCCCTTGAAAGTGGGTGTCAATGCAGCGATTTCGTCCATGATCTCACTGGCATGGCTGTATCTCATTGGGTAACCCAGCGCTTTGGATAATTTGGCCGTGATCTCCCAATCTTCGAAGCTGTTTTTTGGCGTCATCACACGACGTACAGGCGAAATCCGGCGCTCCGCATTGGTAAACGTGCCGCTCTTTTCAAGGAAAGAAGCGCCGGGAAAGAACACATGCGCGTACATCGCGGTCTCGTTCAGGAACAAGTCCTGCACGATCACGCATTCCATATTTTCCAATGCATGCGTCACGTGCTGTGTATTAGGGTCAGATTGCGCAATATCCTCACCCACGCAATACAGCGCCTTAAATCTGCCTTCGCTGGCAAGGTCCAGCATATTTGGGATGCGCAGACCAGGCTCACTGCTTAATGGCCTGCCCCAGGCCGCCTCAAACAAGGCGCGCGTGGCGTCATCCGACACATGGCGATAGCCGGTAAACTCGTGCGGCATTGAGCCCATATCGCATGAGCCTTGCACGTTGTTCTGGCCACGCAATGGGTTCACACCGACACCTTCACGGCCCAGATTACCCGTTGCCATAGCGAGGTTGGCAATACCCATCACCATGGTCGAGCCTTGGCTATGCTCGGTCACGCCCAAGCCGTAATAAATCGCCGCATTTCCGCCTGTGGCATACATCCTGGCGGCTGCGCGAACAGTGTCCGCCTTAACGCCTAATTCTTTTTCCAAGGCTTCGGGTGAATTTTCAGGTTTCGCCACAAAATCACGCCACACCACATACGAACCCCATTCGCAGCGCTCTTTGACAAAATCTTCTTTCACCATACCCTCGGTCACCACCACGTGCGCCAAGGCGGAAATCAGTGCAACATTGGTGCCAGGGCGCAAATTCAAGTGATAATCGGCGCGGATGTGCGGCGAGTTTTCCACCAGATCAATCGCGCGCGGATCGGCAATAATCAGCTTCGCGCCTTCACGCAGGCGGCGCTTCATCTGCGAGGCAAATACGGGATGACCGTCGGTCGGATTAGCGCCGATGATCATGATGACGTCTGATTTCATTACGGAATCGAATGTTTGCGTCCCTGCTGATTCACCCAAAGTTTGTTTCAAACCATAGCCGGTTGGGCTGTGACATACGCGGGCACAAGTATCCACGTTGTTGGTGCCAAATACGGCGCGCACCAGCTTTTGTGTGACATAGACTTCTTCATTAGTACAGCGCGATGAAGTGATACCGCCCATCGCATCTTTGCCATATTTCGCCTCAATGCGTTTAATTTCGCTGGCAGCGTAGTTAATCGCCTCATCCCAGCTTACTTCCTGCCATGGGTCTGTGATACGTTTACGTATCATCGGCTTGATCATCCGGTCTTTGTGGGTCGCATAGCCCCAAGCGAAGCGGCCTTTTACGCATGCGTGGCCATGATTGGCACCGCCGTCTTTATTGGGTGTCATGCGGACGACTTCTTCGCCTTTCATTTCGGCGTTAAAGCTGCATCCCACGCCGCAATAGGCACAGGTCGTGGTGATGCTATGCTCCGGCACGCCCGCCTCAATCACGGTCTTTTCAATAAGCGTTGCCGTTGGGCAGGCTTGTACGCAAGCGCCGCAGGATACGCACTCAGACTCCAGAAAGTCTTTATTACCTGCAGAAACCTTACTGCCGAAGCCGCGGCCTTCAATCGTCAATGCAAAGGTACCCTGCGTTTCTTCGCACGCACGCACGCATCGGCTGCAAACAATACATTTGCTGGGATCAAAGGTGAAATAAGGATTGCTTTCGTCTTTGGCCGAGCTAAGATGATTCTCACCGTCATAGCCATAGCGCACTTCGCGCAGGCCCACTGCGCCTGCCATATCCTGCAGCTCGCAGTCACCATTGGTCGCGCAGGTCAGGCAATCCAGCGGATGGTCTGAAATATAAAGTTCCATCACACCACGGCGAATATCCGCAAGTTTCGGCGTTTGCGTATGAACTTTGATGCCTTCCACACAGGATGTGGTGCAAGAGGCAGGGTAGCCACGGCGGCCTTCAATTTCCACCAGACACAAGCGGCAAGAACCGAACGGCTCCAGGCTATCGGTCGCACACAATTTAGGCACGGTCACGCCTGCCAACTGTGCCGCATGCATAATAGATGTACCTTCAGGAACGCTGATATCTACACCATCAATATTCAGCGTCACCTGCTTTTCTGCCACGCTTTTTGGTGTGCCGTAATCTACGTTTGCTTTATATTTAATGTCATCCATGACTCTATCCTTATTCCTTGGCCTCCTGCCGTTTTAGGCAGCCACCTTTTTGTTCTGTAAACCGAAATCTCTTGGTTTAAAATCTTCAGCGAAATGATTCAACGCGCTCAATACCGGGTACGGCGTCATGCCGCCCAATGCACACAGCGAGCCATTCAGCATGGTATCGCTAAGATCGCGCACTAACTGAATATTTTTCGCGTGATCTTTACCTGTCACAATCTTATCTATCACTTCCGCGCCGCGTATTGAGCCAATACGGCACGGTGTACATTTGCCACAGCTTTCAATGGCGCAAAACTCAAAGGCGTAACGCGCCATTTTTGCCATGTCCACCGTATCGTCAAACGCCACGATTCCGCCGTGGCCTAACACTGCCCATATCTTGGTAAATTCCTCATAATCCAGCGGCGTGTCAAATTGGCTCTCGGGCAAGTACGCCCCCAGCGGACCACCTACCTGCACCGCACGGATAGGGCGTCCTGAGGCAGAACCTCCGCCAAAGTCATACAGCAGCTCTCGCAATGTCGCGCCGAACGCCAGTTCAACCAAACCAGTGTGCTTGAGATTGCCTGCCAGTTGAATCGGCAGCGTGCCGCGCGAGCGTCCCATGCCATAGTTTGCATAAAAAGCTGCGCCTTTATCCAGAATAATCGGCACCGTAGCTAGCGAAATCACATTGTTCACCACCGTCGGCTTACCGAACAAGCCTTCAATTGCAGGCAACGGTGGTTTAAAGCGCACCAGGCCGCGTTTGCCCTCCAGGCTTTCCAATAACGAAGTTTCTTCACCGCACACATACGCACCCGCGGCACGGCGAACCTCTAAGTCGAACGTATGGTTTGAACCGCAGATTTTCTCACCCAGATAGCCGGCAGCTTCAGCTTTATTGATGGCTTCATTCAAAGTTTTCAAGGCATGCGGATATTCGCTGCGCAGATAGATATAGCCCTGTGTTGCCCCGACCGCAATACCCGCGATGGTCATGCCTTCAATCAGCACAAATGGGTCATCTTCCATAATCATGCGGTCGGAATAAGTGCCGGAGTCACCTTCATCCGCATTGCAGACAATGTATTTCTGGTCAGACTCACAACCCAATACCGTATTCCACTTGATGCCGGTAGGAAAAGCCGCGCCGCCACGACCGCGCAAGCCGGAATCTGTCACTGCTTTTACAATCTCTGCGCCCGTCATTTTTAGCGCGTTTTTCAGGCCTTTGTAGCCATCGTGTGCCAGATAATCATCCAGCGAAACTGGGTCGGCAATACCAACACGCGCAAAAGTGAGACGTTGCTGTTTTTTGAGCCAAGGCAACGCTTCGGTGAGTCCAAGATTCAAGGGATGTGCACCACCATTGAGAAAATCTGCGTCAAACAGGCTGGGTACATCCTTAGGCTGCACCGGCGCATAAGCCACACGCCCTTTGTCTGTGGTCACTTCCACCATCGGCTCCAGCCAGAACAGCCCGCGCGAACCATTGCGAACAAGCTCAATCTCAACACCACGTTTTTGTGCTTCTACAACGATAGTTTTTGCAGTACGGTCTGCGCCTAGTGATAGCGCGCTGGAATCGCAAGGTACAAACACTTTCACCATTATGCGCCCCTCGCTTCACTGATCAGCTCAGCCATTTTTTGATTGTCCATACGGCCGTAAACTTCGTCGTCCATCATCACCGCAGGTGAGCATGCACAATTGCCCAGGCAGTACACCGGCTCCAGCGTAATTGCGCCATCTTTCGTGGTTTGGTGGTAATCCACACCTAACGTGGATTTGACATGCGCTTCCAGTTTTTCCGCGCCCATGGCTTGGCAAGACTCAGCGCGACAGACCTGCAACACGTGCCTGCCTGCAGGGTGACGGCGAAAATGATGATAAAAAGTGACAACGCCATGCACCTCGGCCACTGATAAGGCCAAAGCTTTCGAAATCGGCAAGTAAGCCTCTTCCGAAATCCAGCCAATATCGTCCTGAATGGCATGCAACAAAGGTAACAGCGCACCCGGCATGTGTTTATGCGCAGTAATATGCGCCTCTATTTTTGTTAATTCTTCTGTAGATAATGCGGTTGTCACAAAAGTCTCCAACTTATGCTTCTGGCCTAAAATACAACCTGCGTATGATATACCTTATTAAGCGCCAGTTAAAGCCAAAAATAGCGCATTAATGTTTAACTAAGACCGCGTTTTTATTGCATAATTCCACCTATGGATATGGCACTAAAAACCCCGCAGCTTGTCGATTCTAAACTTACGGATCAGTTCGGCCGCACAGTAGATTACATCCGCCTTTCAATTACAGATCGCTGCGATTTCCGCTGTATATATTGCATGGCGGAGGACATGACGTTTTTGCCGCGAGACGAAGTGCTAAGCCTGGAAGAATGCGCACGGCTGATAAAAGTATTTGTCAACCTGGGCGTGACTAAAGTGCGCATCACCGGCGGTGAGCCGCTGGTACGTAAGAACGCACTGTGGCTATTTGAAGAAATCGGCCAGATGGAAGGTCTCAAGGAGTTAGTGCTCACTACCAACGGCAGCCAGCTATGGAAACAAGCTGAAGCGCTCAAACGGGCAGGTGTTAAGCGTATCAACATCTCGCTGGATAGTCTGAACCCGGTGCGATTTAAGCAAATCACCCGCACGGGTGATTTAAAGCAAGTTTTAGGTGGCCTGCAGGCCAGTATTGACGCGGGTTTTGAGGGCATTAAAATCAATACGGTATTAATGCGCGGTAGCAACGATGACGAAGCGATGGATTTGGTACAGTTTGCCATCGACAAAAAAATCGACATCAGCTTTATTGAAGAAATGCCGCTGGGCGAAGTGAATCACGCGCGCAACAGCACCTTTGTGAGCAATGCGGATACACTGAAATTACTGCAAAGTAAGTATTCACTACTGCCAAGCACCGAGACAACTGGCGGCCCGGCGCGCTACTGGCGCGTGGCGAATACCAAGACAAAAATCGGCTTCATTTCTCCGCACTCACACAATTTTTGCGAAAGCTGCAACCGCGTACGCATCACCTGCAAAGGCGAGTTGTATTTGTGTTTGGGTCAAGAAGATAAAATAGACTTAATGCCATTATTGCGCGCAAATCCCAATAACGACGCACCTTTGATCGCAGCGATTTTAGACAGAATGATGATTAAACCCAAAGGTCACGATTTCGATCTGCGCCGTGCAGAACCGGCGGTGGTACGGTTTATGTCGCATACCGGCGGGTAATGAGCGTTTCAGCAATCATCCTCTCTGGCGGCCGTGCCACCCGCATGAATGGCGTGGATAAAGGCTTGGTACTGCTACAAAACAAGCCGCTGATTGCACATGTGATCGCACGCCTGAAGCCGCAAGGCGATGAAATTCTCATCAACGCGAACCGCGAGTTAGCGCAATATCAATCTTTTGGTTTGCCAGTGCTGCAAGATGAAACGGATGACTTTCTGGGACCGTTGGCGGGTTTTCAGTTGGGCTTAGAGCATGCCAGGCATGATTTGGTACTCACTGTGCCGTGCGATTCACCGTTACTGCCACTGGATCTGGCAGAAAGATTGTTAAAAGGCATGCTGGAAAGCCGCACCGATATTGCCGTTGCAAGCACCAATGGCGACACGCATCAAGTATTCTGTTTGATGAAAAAAAGCGTGCTGCCAAGCCTCACAGACCATTTAGCAGAGGGCGGACGTAAAGTGAGCGCCTGGCAAAAAAGCCAACAATACGTAGAGGTGGATTTTAGTGATAATCCTGATGGGTTTACTAATCTGAATACATTTGAAGATTTGGCAGCGTTGGAATTAAAATTAAAAAATGATGAAAAATAAAACCACACTTTCCGAAATAATCGCCAACCCTTCGTGCATGGATGATTACGACCCGAACGCGATGTCAGTCGCGCAAGCACGGCTATTTATAAAACAGTTTTTAAGCCCGGTACGTGAAGCGGAAACCCTGCCCATCCGCGAGAGTTTGGGGCGTGTGCTGGCGGAGGATATTGTCTCGCCCAGCAATGTGCCCAACCATAACAATTCTGCTATGGATGGCTTTGCCTTTAAGTTTTCTGCAAATTTAAAAACCCTTAAAATCATTGGCACTGCCTTTGCTGGCCAGCCTTTTATGGGCAATTTGAACGCCGGCGAATGCGTAAAAATCATGACAGGCGCGGTAATTCCAGCAGGCGCGGATACAGTTGTAATGCAAGAACGAATCGCGATAAAAAGCGATCGGATTACATTGCTTGAAGAGACTAAACAAGGTGCAAACGTACGTTTAGCCGGAGAAGATTTGAGAATTGGCCAAACGGTTCTGACAAAAGGCCACCTCATGAAACCTGCGGATTTGGGTTTGGTGGCATCACTCGGCATCGCTGAAATACCAGTTTACCGCAAACTCAAAGTCGCATTTTTTAGCACAGGCGACGAGTTGGTTGGCGTAGAAAACCCGCTGCAAGAAGGCCAAATTTACGACAGCAACCGCTACACGCTGTATGGCATGCTCACCAGATTGGGGGCACAGATCAGCGATTTAGGCAATGTGCCGGATGACCCGGCGCAACTGGAAGCAACTTTGCTTCAAGCCGCACAAAATAACGATGTCGTGATCACCAGCGGTGGCGTTTCGGTAGGTGAGGCAGACTACATGAAAGCTTTGCTTGCCAAGCACGGCCAAGTACTGTTCTGGAAAATGAACATGAAACCCGGCCGTCCTTTAGCTTACGGAAAGATAGCTAGTGCGCACTATTTTGGTCTGCCAGGCAACCCGGTGGCAACCATGGTGACGTTTTATCAGTTTGTACGCGAGGCATTGCTTATGTTGCAGGGTGCATCACCCAAACCTTTGCCCATGCTGATGGTCGAATGCACGGAGCCAATTAAAAAAGCCACTGGCCGCACTGAGTATCAACGTGGAGTTTTGTATGACGATGCCGGCGTCTGGAAGGTCAAACCCACTGGCAATCAAGGCTCCGGCATCCTCAGCAGCATGAGTGCCGCCAACTGTTTTATTGTGCTGGATGAAGCAGCAGGCAACCATGCTGCGGGTGAACTGGTGAAAATACAAGTTCTGGAAGGCATGATTTAATAAGCGAACTTAACATAATATGTGAATTATGGTTGCTATCAACCGTAATTTAGCCTTATCAATCAAACATAAGCTGTAGTATAATCAAAGACTTAGCCTAAAATAATCTGTTTACACTTAATCGCTTTGGACATCTCTATCAAAAACCCCAGCAGCAACGCCAGAGCTAATGAAAGCACGCTCATCTGGGCAGTTATCTGCTCTATTCTGCTGCACCTGCTGTTGCTAGCCGTCATCCCCAACTTTAAGTTTGATGCGATTAAAGAAATTCCTCAAGAACTCACCATTCAAATTCAACAACCAAAACCGCCTGAGCCAGCAGTGGTGCCTGAGCCGCCCAAACCAGTGGAACCCATAAAGCCGGTGTCGGAACCGATCAAGCCATTGCCAAAAAAAATGCCTAAACCCGATCCCATTCCGGTGCAGGACATCAAGCCGGAGCCTGTAACATCTGAGCCTCCACCGCCACCTGCCGTGATTACCGCTGCTCCTAAAGCAGATGCACCCCCGGTTATTACCGCTCCACCGCCCCCGCCAGAACCACCTAAAAAAATAGAGCCGGATGAGGCCGATATCAGTGCGGCTTTAAGCCAATATGGCGGCACCCTAGGCCGCGCAATTGCCAAGCATAAACAGTACCCAAAAATTGCGCAAATGCGTGGCTGGCAAGGTGATTGCCTGCTGGATCTGAAAATTGACGGCAGCGGCAATGTGCTGTCTGCCAATGTAAAAGAATCCAGCGGCTTTGAGGCGCTGGATAAGCAGGCGCTCGAGATGGTGCGCAAGGCCTCGCCTTTCCCAGCGCCGCCTGAAGCGCTGCGCGGCCGCAGCTTCGATATCACTGTACCCGTATCATTCAAACTAGAATAATTCGCACATGCGCCAGCTCTTAGCAAGCAAACCAAGATCGCTCCGTGATTTACTGCTTGTGCATGAGCTTATTTTTATTGCCCTCATTTTACTGGCAGTGGCTGGCGGCGGCTATAGTATTTATCTATGGGACAAATCTGCCAAAGAATCACAGCGCATTCATCATCTTATTCAAGAAATCCAACAAACGCGCGGCGATCTGTATCGTCAAATGAAAGAGCTGTTTGATACGTTTTTTTTGGATGAAGCGGATGCCAAAAATGAATACATTACCTACACGCAATCGATATTAAAACACTTTGAGAAACTGGACCAACTGGCGATTGGCGCGGAAGAAAAGCTGGCGATTAGCAATTTGGAAAATAATTATAAAAGCTTTGTAAACGAAGCACCTGCCTTATTTTACCGCTATCAAGCCAGTCCGAATGAAGCCTCGCGCAAATTGCTTTACCAGGATATGGAAACTGGCATTTTCAGCCGCTATGAAGCCGTCTCCAAGCATGCAGAAGATTTACTCACACTGAAGCAAAACGAGCTCAAGGCACGCCTAGAGGATGCCAAACATATATCTATTGTAGTATTGATTATTCCAATTTTGCTGGCTGGCCTACTGCTGATTTTATCCAGGCTGTTTTTAAAACGTGAAATTGTGCACCCGATTCACGCCATGATGCGAGCTGCCAGTGAAATCAGCGCAGGAAATTTGCAGCACAAAGTCCCGGAAACTGGTGCCGCGGAATTGGCCACTCTGTCACAAAAAATTAACAAAATGGCAGACGAGTTGCAAACCAGTCGCGATGCACTTGTGCGCACTGAAAAACAGGCTGCGATGGGGCTTTTGGTGCCGATGCTGGCGCATAATATCCGCAACCCGTTGGCGAGTATCCGCGCCACCGCACAGTTGATGGATGACCCCGCGCATGATAAAGATACACGTGAATCGCTGCTCGGCATTATTAATACAGTGGACAGGCTGGAGCGCTGGACTGGCGCGCTGCTGGCCTATTTGCACCCGGTCAAGCCTCAGTTGAAACCTATGCGCTTTGATAGCATTCTGGATGGCGCACTACTGCCTTTAGCGCAAAAAATTCGGGATAAGCAAATCAATATAGTTAAGCACATTGACCATCCTGATGCAGCGATAGTTACTGATGAGCACTTGCTGGAGCAGGTTTTTTACAACTTAATCTTAAATGCAATTGATGCTTCACCGAAAGGCAGCAATATAACTATTGATGCGCAGATCAGTAACAATGCGTTTACCAGCACCATTTGCGACGAAGGTACTGGTATGCCATTCACCCCAGACCCGCATGCAATCAGCCCGGGGCCCAGCACCAAGCGCTTCGGCACTGGACTCGGTATCCCGTTCGCATTTAAAGTGTGCGAAGTGCTGGGTGGCAATATCGTGTTTGAAGCCGCATCACAACAGGGCACACGCATCACACTGACCCTACCGCAATAATACCTTTCCATCAAACTCAACTAAAGCGTTGAGCGTCTGTCACATTTTGCAAATAATATTTTTAGGCCTGCATAAATTTAAGCTTGCCTAAATGCCAATTTTTAACAACAATGAGAACTATCCATATGACAATGACTATGCTTAATCAAACCATTCCAGATTTTGAACTATCCGCTACCAGCGGCATCACTTTTAAGCTTTCAAACCACCGGGGCAAAACTCTCGTAATCTATTTTTACCCGAAGGACAATACACCCGGCTGCACCACACAGGGCATACAGTTTCGCGATAGTTACCAAGATTTTAAGACTTTGAATGCCGAAATTTTTGGCATTTCACGCGACAGCTTGAAATCTCATGAAAACTTTAAAGCCAAGTTTGGTTTTCCGTTTGAATTACTGGCCGATACCGAGGAGCTTGCCTGTGGCATTTTTGGCGTGATAAAAATGAAAAACATGTATGGCAAACAAGTATGCGGCATAGAACGCAGTACTTTTATTATTGATAAGAGTGGCCAATTGTTACATGAATGGCGTGGTGTTAAGGTGGATGGCCACGCGCAGGAAGTGCTTAACTTAATTAAAACCTTATAACCAAATAATGATTAACTAAAAATTATGGCGAAAAAACCTACAACCGACACCAAGCTCTTTGTCCTTGATACCAATGTATTGATGCATGACCCTTCTAGCTTGTTCCGCTTTGAAGAGCATGACATTTATTTGCCAATGGTGACGCTGGAAGAACTGGACAACAACAAAAAAGGTGTAACTGAGGTTGCCCGCAACGCGCGCCAGGCCAGCCGGTATTTAGAAGAAATTGTAGGCACCGATCTCACCAATTTAGAGCTTGGCTGCCCGCTCGCGATTAATGGCAACAAGCATTTGCCGGGCCGCCTGTTTTTACAAACCTCGCAAATCCATATCGAACTGCCGGGGTTGGCTGGCAGCAAGGCCGACAACCAAATTATCAGTGTAGTGCTGGCACTTCAAAAGCAATACCCCGATCGCCAGGTTATTTTAGTCAGTAAAGACATCAATATCCGCATCAAGGCACGCGCCATGGGCGTGCCCGCTGAAGATTACTTTAATGACAAAGTGCTGGAGGATAGCGACTTACTCTATAACGGCATGAAAGAGTTGCCGCAGGATTTCTGGGATAAACACAGCAAAGCGATGGAATCGTGGCAGGAAGCCGGACGCATGTTTTACCGCATTTCCGGTCCGCTCATTAAAACATTTTTAATCAATGAGTTTGTGTTTTATGAGTTTGACAAGCCGTTTCACGCCATCGTACGCAAGCTCGAAAACAATACTGCAGTGCTGGAAGTGGTGCATGACCATGCTAATCCCAAACACAACATATGGGGTATTACAGCGCGTAATCGCGAGCAGAACTATGCACTGAACTTATTGATGGATCCAGACATCGATTTTGTCACCCTGCTTGGTCAGGCAGGCACCGGAAAAACGTTGCTCACGCTTGCCGCTGCACTAACCCAGACTTTAGATAAAAAAATCTACTCAGAAATCATCATGACCCGCGTGACTGTGCCTGTGGGTGAAGATATTGGCTTTTTACCCGGCACCGAAGAAGAAAAAATGGCGCCTTGGATGGGCGCACTGGAAGACAATCTGGATGTGCTCAATAAAACGGATGAGGACGCAGGCGAATGGGGACGTGCCGCGACGCAGGATTTGATCCGCACGCGCATCAAGGTGAAATCGCTTAACTTTATGCGTGGCCGCACATTTCTGCATAAGTTCTTGATTATCGATGAAGCGCAAAACCTGACGCCAAAACAAATGAAAACATTGATTACGCGCGCAGGTCCCGGCACCAAGGTGGTATGCTTAGGCAATATTTCGCAGATTGATACCCCTTACCTCACTGAAGGAAGCTCCGGTTTGACCTATGTGGTCGACCGCTTCAAGGGTTGGGCGCATAATGGTCATGTAACATTGGTGCGCGGCGAACGCTCGAGGTTGGCGGATTTTGCGGCAGAAGCCTTATAACAGCATTTAATAAGCAAAATACAACTTGTCTGAAAAGCGGGCAAGAAAACATACGATCATGGGGACGAGATAATTACCAATTAACTTGGTGACACAAACAGCATGAATTTAGGCTTTTATACCATACTGACAGCGCAGTTTCTGTCTGCACTGGCAGACAACGCGCTACTGTTTGCTGCCATCGCTTTGCTGCAGGAAATGAGTGCGCCTGACTGGCATACCCCCTTGTTGCAGCAATTTTTTGTCATCTCTTATATCGCGCTGGCACCTTTTGTCGGCTCATTCGCCGATGCACTGCCCAAGGGGCGCGTCATGTTCATCTCGAATGCCATCAAATTCATCGGCAGCCTGGCAATGCTGCTGGGCATGCCACCGCTGTATGCTTACGGCATTGTCGGTATAGGGGCTGCTGCCTACTCACCCGCCAAATACGGCATTCTTACCGAGTACCTACTTCCCAATATGCTGGTTAAAGCTAACGGCTGGATGGAAGCAACCACTGTGATGGCCATCATATTCGGCGCCATTCTCGGCGGATACATGGCAAGTTCTGATCCCCATTTCGCCATGATCATCATCACTGCACTCTATATGGCGGCAGCCGGGGTCAACATTTACATCCCCAGACTGCCTATCGACCATAAGCTGCCAAAGAAAAACCCGCTGTTCATGCTGCAGGATTTCTGGCATTCATTCAAAGCATTATGGCGGGATAGCCAAGGGCAGGTTTCACTGGCGGTGACCACGCTGTTCTGGGGGGCAGGTGCTACCTTGCGCCTGGTTGTGATTACCTGGGCCGCCAGCGCACTCAACTTCGGACTGGAACAAGCCACCCAGCTCATGGCCCTGCTGGCGGTAGGCATTGCAGTAGGCTCTGTTTTCGCAGCACGCTATATCAGGCTGGAAGAATCCACCAGGGTACTGCCGGCTGGCATTGTCATGGGGATAATGGTGGTCGCGATGGCTTTCGTAGAGGACTGGAGACTGGCCGCCGGGCTCCTGTTCATCATCGGCACCCTGGCTGGCTTCTTCGTTGTACCGCTTAATGCCCTGCTACAGCATCGCGGGCACGAGCTGATCGGCGCCGGGCACTCGATTGCAGTACAAAACTTCAACGAACATATCGGGATTCTGTTGCTGCTGGGCGCCTATCTGCTGATGGTCAAGGCCGAGATTTCCATCCATCTTATTGTCATCATGTTTGGATTGTTTGTCAGCGGGTGCATGACAATTATCTATCGTCGCTATCGACTGATAAAGATAGTAAATCCCCTGCCGGATTGACAGGGGATTCATATGACATCACGCGCCTTTTAGTGCAGTTTTACGTGCGCTTCTGTACGGCGCGTAATCATCCTGGCTAATGTTTGCAGGAACACTGTAAAGAATCCATGCAGCGCCATTAAATGCATCTTGTAGAGCGATTGGTACATCAATCGTGCAAACAGGCCTTCGATATACATGCTGCCGCCGGCAATTGCCCCCATCAGGCTGCCCACAGTGGAATATCTGCCAAGATTGACCAGCGAACCATAATCGCGATAATGGTAGTCAGGCAGATTATGTTTATTTGCCACGCGTTTTTTCATCGTCTTGACCAGCATAGAGGCCTGCTGATGTGCGGCTTGCGCACGCGGCGGCACATTGCCATCATGCCCTAGCCACGGACATGCCGCGCAGTCACCAAAAGCAAAAATATTGTCATCTACGGTGGTTTGAAGTGTCTGTCTGACCACCAATTGATTAATGCGATTGGTTTCCAAGCCGGCGAGATCCTTCAGGAAATCTGGCGCCTTGATGCCCGCTGCCCAAACAACCAGTTCTGAAGGAATAAACCGGCCACTATGCGTATGAATACCTTTATTGCTGACTTCAGTAACACGCTCGCCCGTATAGATATGCACACGCAGTTTTCTAAGTTCCAGATCAACCGCCATCGACAGCTTAGGCGGCAGGGCCGGCAACAGACGGTCACTGGCTTCAATAATAGAAATCTTGATATCGCGGTCAGCATCAATCTTATCTAAACCGTAGGCGGTCAATTCACGTGTTGTATTATGCAGCTCTGCAGCCAGCTCAACACCCGTTGCACCTGCACCCACGATGACCACTTCCAGCTGTCCTGGCTGCACAGGAGCGGCCTGCGTATGTGCCCGCAGCAAGGCATTATGCAAGCGCCTATGAAACTTTTCTGCCTGGCCTTGCGTGTCCAGCGCAATGGAGTGCTCTCGAGCGCCTTTAATGCCAAAATCATTGGTCGTACTGCCTATGGCGATCACCAACGTATCATATTTAAAAGAGCGGCGCGGAATCACTTCGATACCATCTTCATCATGATAAGGTGCGACATACACTTCTTTTTCCGCACGATTCAGCCCATCCATGCGGCCTAATCTGAACCGGAAGTGATGCCAGTGCGCCTGCGCAAGGTACTCCAGTTCATGCTTATCCGGGTTCATGCTGCCAGCCGCGATTTCATGCAACAAAGGCTTCCAGACATGCGTTCGTGTGCTGTCAATCAACGTAATTGCGGCTTTCTTATTTTTTCCCAGGCTATCACCCAGCCTGGTTGCCAGCTCTAGACCGCCAGCCCCGCCGCCTACTATCACAATATGATGCAATGAATTATTTTCGGTATTTTCCAAAAGCAAACCTTAAATTAAATAGACTATTTATCAAACAGAAAAATATAACAAAACGGCTGCTGTAATTATACAGCAGCCGTCTAAGTTAGTTTGCTATTACAGCACCTAGGGCATCAATCAACTTGACTGATTGGATGAGTTAAACGATTATTTTAACCAGGTTTTTTCGCCATCACCTAAGTACTGAGTGCGAATATATGCAATCACCTTAAGGATTTGATCCGTCGACAAGCCATCGCCGGTATGGCCTGGCAACTGGTTGTGCCAGACAAACATGGTGCCGCCTGAAACACCTGGCGTGCCACCTGCAATCGTTTCAAACATGCCTTTGTCAGTCGCGTTTTTAGCATAAACCCATTTCTGGTCGAACGCGCCTTGACCGCCTTGCGTGTTTTTGCTGAGTGATGGCGCCATAATGCCTTCTAATTTACCGCCGTGGCAGCCAGTACAGTTGTTAAAGTTATACTCTCTCTTACCTTTTTTAGCCGCCTCTGCATCTGCCGCATAGATCTTTGTGTATGGGTTTACGCACGTCTCCAAGAATTGTTTAGCTTCTGGGGTATCTGTATCCACCACTTTAATCGCTAAAGGTTTATTATCTACTGACGAAACCAACTCACATGTGCCTGCAGAGGCGGTTGCTGCCGATGCGGCTGAATCTGCTGTGCCTGCATCTTTTTTGTCGCATGCCACCAGTGCAGATAACAACAAAGCTAAAACAATACTTAATTTCACCTGATTCATTTCCCACCCCCAAGTAGTATATTGATACAATAAAAAACGGCTACTGTAATTATACAATAGCCGTTTTAATTTGTTACATTTTAGCTAAGTCACATCAGCATATAGCCAATACTATTTTAACCAGGCTTTTTCGCCATCACCTTTGTACTGGGTGCGAATGTAAGCAATTGCCTTAAGGATTTGATCCGTTGACAAGCCATCGCCGGTATGGCCTGGCAACTGGTTGTGCCAGATAAACATTGTACCGCCTGAAACACCTGGAGTACCACCAGCGATGGTTTCAAACATGCCTTTGTCAGTCGCGTTTTTAGCATATACCCACTTGGTATCAAAAGCACCTGTACCACCGTCTTTACGTAATGATGGAGCCATCACACCCTCTAGTTTGCCGCCATGGCAACCGGTACAGTTATTATAGTTATATTCTCTCTTACCTTTTTTAGCCGCCTCAGCATCTGCCGCATAGATCTTTGTGTACGGGTTTACGCAAGTTTCCAAGAATTGTTTAGCTTCCGGCGTATCTGTATCCACGGCTTTAATCGCTAAAGGTTTGTTGTCTACAGTCGAAACCAAATTACACGCTGCATTTGCTTGTAATGAAAGTGTAAGCCCTGCTAACGCCAACATAGAAACAAATAAAGTTGATTTTAATGCTTTATTGCCAAACATGATATCTCCTAATCTTTTATACTATATGAGCAACGTCTTACAAGCATTTTGCATTGTGTAACGTATGCGTATTTAACGAGCCTCTTTTTACTTGGTTGACATCAATTTGTCACGAAATAAAATTGTTATTCTACTCGGTTTTAGGCACGATTGCACCACGTGGCTTATCAGAATCTGCTTTCTTATTTAACAGCACAGTATCACCCTCTACCACCGGCACATGTGGGATTCCATAATCATTCAGAATTTTCTCGATCTTGTCTTTGTTGCGCTCCAGCGCGGCATCAATCTTGGCCATGCGCTCTTTATCTTTTTTGCGTACACCGACTGAGATATTCCAGAATTCCTTGCCTTTTGCCTGGTTAACTGGATTAGAACTTGTGTATTCCGGGATCATTCTGACTTCCATAGGCACTTGGCTGTTTTTTGCAAAATAGCCGCCAATCGGACCCCAGGCCACGGCAACATCGATTTCCTTTTTAGCCAGATCATCAATCAAATAACTTGGCGGTAAATTTAGATCGCGCTGCATGCGATAAGGCCGTGCATTTTGAATCAAGTCTTTTTCATTCATCGGAATCGTTGCAGGACTTTGGCCCACAATGCCAATCACGCCCTTACGTAAATCGGGTGAATCCCAATCAGTAATGTTGTAGTTGCTGTCTTTACGCCATACAAACACATGGCCAGAGCGGTAATAGGGTTTTGAAGTACGTAGTGCGTCATTATCAGGCGTCGTTCCCATCACCACATCGCAGCGCTTCGCGTTCAAAGTATTGCGCAAGAACCCCATACGGTCGTACCAGAACTGATAGGTCAGTTTTAAACCTAAATCTTGGGCCAGCACCTCAGCAATTTTGTTCTCAAAGCCTTCGCCTTTAGCGTTTGAGTAAGGCATATTGTCCTGATCAGCACATACCTTAAACTCCGTACCATCATCCACACGCTGCGGCTCTCCACCGCGCCCGGAATTCAAATCTACATTTGCTATATCATCTTCAGCGTAACTGACATTTGCTGTGATGGCCAAAACCGTGAATAAACTTGCAACCCAACCCTTAAACAAGCCGGGCTGTTTAATATATTTCGACATTGTTATTCCTTATAAAAAATAGCGATCTGTTATATCGCTTATAGCATGAGAGTGTGACTAAAAATAAAAGTTCTTTGCCATTAAATTTCAACCACAGGCATTGTAACTAAATTTTCATTTTTAGGCATACCCACCGGTATATATCTCTTCTCAATTACATCTGATAGCTCTGTATAAAAAAACACCCCACCGAAGTGGGGTGCTTATTTGGTACTAACTTGTACTAGCTTCTAATTAGATCAATCTAATTACAGGCTGAATACTGTCAATGCACCGCCGCCAGGAGCAGCGTTGTATTTAGTTAGTTCTGCATAACCACCAGCAGAACCAAGTGCGTCTGTTGGGTTAGTCATACCAAGGTTCATCGCAACGCCAGCCCAGCCACCGATACCTGATAGCACGCCAACGTGTTGTTTACCTTTGTGACCGTATGTGAATGCATTACCAATCACGCCTGAACCCACTTGGAATTTCCAGAGTTCTTTACCTGATTGTGCATCCAATGCTTTGAACCAGCGATCCAAAGTACCGTAGAACACCAGGTTTGATGCTGTTGTTAAAGCACCGCCCCAAGCAGAGAATTTCTCTTTGTTATACCATACTTTTTTGTTGGTCATAGGATCATAAGCAGCAAAGCCACCCATTACACCGTCTGGACCTGGGAACATGGTCAATGTAGCACCAACCCATGGTTGACCGGCCGTGTATTTAGACTCAACTGGCTCGTATGTCATACATACGTGGTTGAGTGGTGAATACATTAAACCAGTTTTTGGTGAGTAAGCCGCTGGTTGTTGGTCTTTAGTACCCAATGCAGCTGGGCAGATGCCTTTAGCATTGTAGTCTTGGTGAGTTGAAGCTGTCGCCACTTTTTGTGGAACGCCAGTTTTCATGTCAACGCCAGTTGCCCAGTTAACGAATGGGTGTACTTTCTCAGCAGCAACTAATTTACCGTTACCAGCTTGGAATGTGTACGCAAAACCGTTACGGTCATGGTGCCATGCGTATGTTTTGCCACCTTTGTCAAACAAGATCACTTCGTTGATACCGTCATAATCCCACTCATCGTGTGGAGTCATTTGGTAGCCCCATTTTGCCATGCCTGAATCTAAATCACGTGCAAAAATAGTCATAGACCATTTGTTGTCGCCTGGACGTACGTCTGCGTTCCAAACAGATGGGTTACCTGTACCGTAGTAAAGCAAGTTGGTTTTTGCATCATACGGCCACCAGCCCCAAGTAGAGCCACCGCCATGTTGCCAACCATCTTTAACTGCTTGTGGTTTCAACCATGTACGTGTACCCAGTTCTTTTTCACCGATTTTGATTTCGCCGGCTTTTAAAGCTTCAAAAGAACCGCCTTGTTTGTTACCACCGTTGATGTCTTTGTAAACTGACAAAGCGCTGTACTCTGGTGTATCTTTATTGAAGCCATCGCCAATCAACATTTCAGCATCTGGGCCTGTTGAGTAGGCTTTCCATGCCAATGAACCGTCTTTAGCGTTGTAAGCTGCCAAGAAGCAACGTACGCCGAACTCAGCACCTGAACAACCGGTGATGATTTTGTCTTTGATGACGTGTGGAGCGTTAGTGTTAGTAGCACCGACTTTTGGGTCTGTGTTTTGCACTGACCATACTTTAGCACCGGTTTTTGCGTCCAAAGCAACTAAGTTACCGTCGTTTTGTTGCAGGTAGATTTTGCCATCGCCGAAACCAAGACCACGGTTTACGTTGTCGCAGCACAATACAGCTTGTACTGATGGGTCTTGTTTAGGGAAATATGACCATACGATTTTTTGATTGTCGTTTAAGTCAAGTGCGTATACGTTGTTTGGGAATGCTGTATGTACATACATCATGTTACCAACAACCAATGGTGAACCTTCGTGACCGCGGTTTACACCGGTTGCGAATGTCCAGGCAGCTTTCAGGTTTTTAACGTTACCTTTGTTGATTTGGGCTAAAGTGCTGTAGCCTTGGTTATTGTGCTGACCACGTGGGTGCGCCCAGTTGTTTGCATTTGCCATTGCTGCTTCTTGGTCTGCAGCTGCTGATGCTACCATTGGCATTGCCGCTGATAAACCTGCAACTAAACCTAAAGCCAGCTTGATTTTGTTAATTTGCATATTGATCTCCAAAGTTATATTACTAAGGGTTAATTAAAAGTAAACTTGAATCCTGTGCCCAACTCAAACAGTTTTTATTAAACAGTTTTTACTGAATCAATTGCGACAAATTTAAGCGTACTTTTCGTCACATTTTTATGTGCGAACTGCAATATAAATCAACTGAATATTAATTGCAACACTTTGGTTACAATTTATTTACAAATAATTAAAAAAAATTTGGTGATTTGATGGAACTTTTTTTACAGGGTAAAATATCCAATAAAATCAAATAGAAAGAACAAATAAAGGTATGACTCAAGCCAATTACAATTTGTATCCTGAAATCGAACCTTTTAACAAAAGCTGGTTAAAAGTTAGCGAGTTGCATCAGATTTATTTTGAAGAGTGCGGCAACCCGGAAGGGGTGCCAGTCATTTTTTTACATGGCGGGCCAGGCAGCGGCTGTAACCCATCGCAACGCCGTTTTTTCGACCCGGAACATTACCGGATTATTCTGCTGGACCAACGCGGTTGTGGGCGCAGCACGCCGCTGGGCGAGGTGTACGAAAACACAACCGATGACCTGGCAAGCGACATTGACGCTTTGCGCGAACATTTGAATATCGCCAAATGGCACGTATTTGGGGGCTCCTGGGGCAGCACGCTGGCATTGGCGTACGCACTGCAATTCACTTCAGCAGTAAAAAGCCTGGTATTGCGGGGCATTTTTCTAAGCCGCCCCATCGAACTGCACTGGTTTTTAGGTGAAGTTCAATTGTTTTTTCCGGAGCCATGGGAAAGGTTATGCGAGTTTCTGCCAGCAGACAAAAGGCATAATCCCATCGAGGCTTATGAAGTGCTGGTGTTTTCTGATGACAGCGCTTTGAACGTTCCCGCCGCCATCCGCTGGAATACGTTTGAAAGCAGCATCATGTCTTTACTCCCCCGAGAACCCGGCGATGACAGTCAAGTCAATGGTGAAATTGAATTGGCGCGCGCCAGAGTACAGATACACTATATTCAGAACCACTGCTTTGTGGGGCACCGTGACCTGCTGCAAGAAGCAAATCAGAAGCTCGGACATATTCCCACTACGATCATTCAGGGGCGTTACGACATGGTGTGCCCACCGCAAACTGCCTGGGAACTGAAGCGCGCCATGCCGCATGCTGAATTTACGATGGTGGCGGATGCGGGACACTCTGCTATGGAATCGGGCATCAGTCGCGCACTGGTTGCTGCAACCGAGCAATATAAATCATTATAATAATGATAGCGCGTTAACGAGAGAGACCATGTGGCATTAATCAACCCTGAAAAGTTTGCAAAATTCAAAAGTCTGGCGCGCCATCCTGCGCTTGACAAGCCAATGAACGCCTATGCCAGACAAGAGTACGCCACGCCTTTGTTTGTGCTGCGCGAGACTTTGGCTGCTTTTGTGCGCCACAATATATTCGGCATCTCCGCATCTTTATCTTTTTATGCATTATTCGCGCTGATTCCACTGGTGCTATTGATTTTCTTTATATTGAGCCATCTGGTGTTTTCATCTGATTACACTATCGTCAAACTGGCCATTCTCATGGGAAATCTGGTGCCCGAGTTCAGCAGCAAGATAATGGTAGAGGTTTACAGCGCCACACAAACTAAAGCCGCCTGGGGCGTGCTGGGCTTGCTTGTATTGCTGTGGACGATTACCCCGCTTGCAAGCGCCATGCGCTCGGCCTTTTACACCATAGCCTCCAAAGTGGAGGCGCCATCATTTTTCAAACGCAAATTCGAAAATGTGATTTCAGTACTGGGCATTCTGCTCCTGTTTTTTCTGTTTACTTCAGCCGGCTTTGTGATCGAAAGCAGCATCCGTTTTCTGGCTGCACATTTAGCGGCTTCGCAACTCAACCTCATCGGCACGCTTGGCACCCTGCTACTGACCACCTTATTAATTGCTATTTTTTACAAAGTCTTTTTTCCGTTGCGCATCGCCTTTGTGCACTTGCTGCTCGGCGCTTTCCTGACAGCCTTGCTGTGGCTTATCATGCGGCCTGCCTTTGGTTTGTTTTTATCGCTTAATCCAAACTATGGCGCCATGTTTGGCGGCATGAAAACCATGTTTGTCTCTATTACCTGGCTGTATCTCAACTTTGCCGTATTTTTGCTGGGCACGGAGCTTATCAGCACCTTGCGTAAAAAAGATGTGCTGCTGCTTAAAGGCCTGTTTGATGACACGCCCAACAAAGCCAACTATATCGAAGCGCTCATGAGCCGCTATGGAGTTGTGCTGCGGCGCGGTGAATATGTTTTTGAACGCGGCAATACCGAGCGCAATCTGTATTATCTAGTAGGCGGCACGGTGCACCTGACCAGTGGTGATAAAATCCTTCGCGAATTGAACAGCAATGATTACTTTGGCGAAATGGCCATCCTTACTAAAAATCCGACCACTGCGGATGCTGTGGTGGCTTCGGACGAAGCACGCATTATCGTGATTTATGCCGAGAATATCGACACCCTGCTGGCCGATGAGCCTAAAGTGGCAATGCGGCTTTTAAAACATATGGCAAGCAGATTGCAAAACAGTTACAGTTAATACTAGGGCAATAATTAATATGGCAAACCCATCATCCCAACCCAGTCAGGCTGAGGTACAAACGCTAATCAATGCGCTTAACAATGGCCAGCTGGCGCAGGCTGAACATCTGGCTAAAAGCCTGATCAGCAAACATCCTGACATCTTTATTTTGCACCACGTGCTGAGCTTGGCATTAGATGGTCAACAGAAATACGCTGAAGCGGTTGCAAGCTATCGCAATGCGCTCAAACTGCAACCCAATACGCCCGACCTGCTGTTTAACCTGGGCATTGCGCTTAGCAATCTGAACAAGTTTGATGAAGCTGAAACAGCCTATCGGCAGGCGATTCGGCTAAACCCGAACTTTTTTGAGGCTTACGGCAATTTGGGCACGGTGCTACAACGGCAAGGCAAGCTGGGTGAAGCCATCACCTGTTATCAGCATGGTTTAAAAATCAACCCGCAGGATGCGCGCGGCTACTTTAATTTGGGCACGGCGCTGCGGGATGAAGGTTTGCTGGATGACGCCGTCAGCAGCTACCAGCAGGCGATCCGGCTATTCCCAAATTACACCGATGCCTACAACAACCTGGGTGAAACACTGCGCGACCGTGGCGATATGGATGACGCCGTCAGAAACTACCAGGTTGCCTTAACGCTCAACCCCAACCATCCTGGTGCCAATTACAACATGGGTGAATTTTTATACCTCGCCCAGCGCTTTGACGAGGCTGTGGCTTATTTTGAGCGCTCGCAACTGGATGACTGGCAGGCGCGTAGCATGTATTGCCTTTATAAAGCCGAGCGCTTTGATGACTTCAAAACCAATCTTGATGAAATCGTCCGCACCACACGCCATACCGCACCTTTTATGGCCACGTTAGCCACGCACTATGCCATTAACTTCGGCGCGGAAGACCCATACAATTTTTGCAAGAACGGCTTTGATTTTGTTTACCAAAACAGCATTTCAGAACTGGCCGAGCCCAATAGCCCGCTACTCAGGCAGTTGCTCCACGACATCGAGCACACGGACATCGCGGAACGCGTGCAAGGCATGCTTTACAATGGCAAACAATCCGCCGGAAATCTGTTCAAACGGCCGGAACCTTCATTCCGCAGACTGGGCGAGCTAGTAAGGCAGGAGTTTGTGAATTACAAAAACCGTTTTGCAGGTGCAGATTGCGAGCTGATCAGATCCTTCCCTAAAGAGCTTGAATTCACTAGCTCGTGGTATGTCAGGATCCGCCGAGGCGGCTATGTGGACAGGCATATCCATGAAGTCGGCTGGATTAGCGGTGCGGTTTACCTTGCGCTTCCCACGGATAAAAAAGACCCTACCGAAGGGTGTTTTGAGTATGGCGTACACGGAGACAATTATCCGAAAAAACACGACAACTTCCCGGTAGGGATTGCGACACCAAAAGTTGGAGACATTGTACTATTCCCGTCCTCCCTGTTTCACCGCACTATCCCATTCAGCTCCGACGAGATACGCATTTGCGTTGCTTTCGACCTGAAGCCGGATGGCGATATTTTTATCAGATCGAATTACTAAACTTTTCCTTACAACACGCTATAAATGTGTCAAAATAATTCACTTAGTTGACGAAAATTTGCAACAATCAAATTTCAACTTTAACAACAAAACGTTCAACTAAAAAATAAGTCACACAACATAATTATTTAAAAAAACAGCTTAGTGGTTGATTTTATTAAATAATTTTACCTGTTGTGTGATTTATTTTTTTATCCCACCAATTTTTTTGAAATTGGCTTAAACATTGCTTTACCTAATAGTAATAAGCCATGAATGAGCTTATACCAGAGGAAAAAACCATGACGGATGCTGAACTATTTGATAATTGCTCGGTGCTGATTGTAGACGACCAGTCTACCAGTCGGACGATACTTACGCATGTCGTAAAAAGCATCAACTCTAAAATCAAGGTGGTTGAAAAAACCAACCCAGAAGATGCATTGGAATGGGCAACCGAGCACACAGCCAATTTAGTATTTGTAGATTATGTAATGCCGGAAATGAATGGTATCGATTTTGCGCGTTTGCTTAAAACGTTACCGCATTATGAATCTGTACCCGTCATTATGATTACGATCAAAAAAGATGCAGAAACCCGTTACGCAGCGCTTGATGCAGGCATCACTGATTTTTTAAGCAAACCTGTCGATATCTATGAATGCACGGCGCGCAGCAAAAACTTGATGACTATGCATCAGCAGCATATCGCGTTGCAAAACAGAAGCGATGTGTTTGAAGGCATGGTGAAATCGGCGACTGCCGAAATTAGGGCCCGCGAAAAAGAGACCTTGATGCGACTAGCGCGTGCAGGCGAGTATAAGGATTATGACACCGCTATGCATTTGCAGCGCATGTCGCTTTACAGCAGGGCCATTGCTGACGCCATTGGCCTAAGTGAGGAAGAGGCCGAAGTGATTGAACTGGCAGCACCCTTGCACGACATCGGCAAAATCGGTATTCCAGATAGTGTTTTGCTTAAGAAAGATGCACTGAATGACCAGGAACTAAAAATGATGCGCAGGCACCCAGTAATAGGATATGAAATTTTGCAAGATAGCCCATCAAAATATCTACAGAAAGGCAGCGAAATCGCGTTAGCCCATCATGAGCGCTTTGATGGAAGCGGCTACCCCTATGCCCTTAAAGGCCATGACATCCCGCTTTCTGCGCGCATTGTGGCAATCGCAGACGTGTTCGATGCGCTGACCAGTATCCGCCCCTACAAAGCAGCCTGGAGCATCGATAAGGCGCTTGAATATATCAGCGAAGAGAGCGGCAAGCATTTTGACCCAGCACTGGTTACTGCCATGCTTTCGTTGCGGAATGAGCTGGACAAAATCTGCAGAGAACACGCAATGGCTATCCACTAGCGCCAAGCAAACATCATGACAAAAGTAAGCAACATACGAAGTGCACCAAAGTTTAGACAAACCGTCTTGCTGATTGATGACCAGCCGACCGTACTGGATATTCACACAGCGATTTTAAAATCCCTCAAAATGGATCTTAAGATTGTCACCATGACCGACCCGGTAGAAGCGCTCGCCTGGCTGCAGAATAAACAGGTAGATTTGATCATTACCGATTTTCGGATGCACAAAATGAATGGCATGCAATTTGTGCAGTCGCTTAAAAATGCAGACAATGTACAGACCCATGCCATTGTTGTTGTTACCGTATTAAAAGACCAAGCTACGCATCAAGAGCTGATTTCCGCAGGCGCCTCGGCCTGCCTGACCAAGCCGGTACAGACTCAGGAACTAGCAAAAATTGCTAAAACCCTGCTGGAACAAAGCAAAAAGTACTACGGCTTAGGACTCATTAAATAGGCCATCCATCATGCTGAGATTATTCAAAACCTGGTACAAAAATTCGGCTAGCCACTGCGATCCGCTGGAACTTGAGCAGGCGACGACCCGGCTCGCCATCGGCACAATATTTACGCTATATTTGCTCAGTAATTTTGCTACCGACAAAGTTATCCCTCATGGGGAGATGATCGGTTTCTATTGCCTTATGGCTTTTGATGTTTTTACGATCATGCTGCTGATTGCAGTAAGCATAGCCAAACAAAAATCGCCGATTAGACGGCTTTTAGGCAACTGGCTTGACGTTATCGGCACCTCGACATTTTTATCTCTGGCCGGTGACGTCGGTGTTGTATTGATTGGCGTCTACCTGTGGGTCACTTTTGGCAACGGTTTTCGTTTCGGCAAAAAGTATCTATACCATTCGCAGATTATCAGTATTCTAGGCTTTATAGTTGCTACCCAGGTTAATCCGTTTTGGATGGATCACAAGTCCATCGTATATGGTTTTTTGATTATCCTGATTGCTTTACCGCTTTATGTGGCCAAGCTGATTGAAAGAATGCACGAAGCCACACATAAGGCTGAAATAGAGCGCCAAAAAGCAGCGGAAGCCAGCCTGGCCAAAACACATTTCGTTGCCAATATGAGCCACGAAATCCGCACCCCACTCAATGGCATTATCGGCATCAGCACTTTATTTAAGACCACACCGCTCAATGCGGATCAGAAGGACCTGCTTAAATCGCTGGAGAGTTCATCGAAACTGCTGCTCTCTCTGCTCAACAACGTGCTGGATTTTACCAAGATCGAAGAGCGTAAATTCACTGTTGAGAACGTTCCTTTCTCACCTGAAGAAGCTGTGCATGATTCGTTGGAAATTTTCCGTTCCCAAGCCAATAGTAAAGGCATTCAGTTGGGTGCCAGCGTATCAAATGCACTGGGCAGCCTGAAAGGCGATGCTTTCGTATTACGCCAAGTGCTGGCCAATTTGCTGGGCAATGCCATCAAGTTCACCCAGGAAGGCAGCGTCACAATATCGGCCACCGTACTACAGGAAGATGCAGAGAAATCAACCGTACGTTTTGAAGTGGCGGATACCGGCATCGGCATTCCTGCTAACAAACAGCATAAAGTTTTTGAAAGCTTTACCCAGGCCGATTCATCAACAACTCGAAAATTTGGCGGCAGCGGCTTAGGCCTGACGATTGCCAAGCATATGGTCGAAGAAATGGGCGGGTCGCTTAATTTTCAAAGTACAGAGGGCGTGGGAAGCCGCTTCTGGTTCGACCTGAACCTGGAAAAAGTCATCGCCGAAGAAGTCAGCACCGCTGAACCCGCAATAGAAACGCCTGCCATTGCTGTAATAGCGCCCATCTCTACAGCCGGCAAAAATACCAAAGCGCTGGATATATTGGTATGTGAAGATGAAAGCACTAACCAGAAAATCATCACCCGTCTGCTCTCACTGCCTGGTCACCACGTCGAGATTGTTAGCAATGGTGATGAAATGCTAAATGTTCTTGAGCAACGAAAATTCGACCTTGTCATTACCGACCTCAATATGGCCGGAATGAGCGGTACGGATGCCCTGAAAATCTACAGATTTACCCAGCCGGACGACAAGGCCACTCGCTTTATTTTATTTACCGCAGACGCTACATTAACAGCCAGAGAAGCTGCAAGTGATGCCGGTTTTGACGCTTTCCTGACCAAGCCTATCGATGCCGCAACATTGTTCAATACGATTGAGCGTATCCTCAACCTCGCCCCGAATACTGCCGCACAGTGGATGAACAACGCACTGAATAACCCGGTAAACATAGAGTCTGACCTTGAAGCAGACAATTTGGAATTAGATCTGCGCACCCTGAAAGAACTTGAAAAAATCGGCGCAGGCGATGAACTGTTCATGCACCGCTTGCTGAGAAACTTCCTGGCTGATTCCCTGAAACTGATATATAAGATCGAAGCCGCTGCCAAACAGAAACACTTTGGCGAACTGCACGATTTCTGCCACGCCTTAAAAGGAAACAGCCTGAGTGTGGGCGCTACCCAGCTTGCGGCAACCACCGAAATGATTGGCAGGCTGAATGCATCAATACCAGCGAAACAAGCATTAGAAATGCTTGATAATTTAAATAGCGACTTTTCTAAACTCACCCTTGCGGTAGAGGATTATCTCCGGCGTCCCGCACAGGAAAGTCCAAAACCAACAATGGTATCGGCCAAAGAGCTTAAAGTTTAGGCTGATTGTTTCTCGTCGATATGCGTAACATCCGTGCCGACTTTCGAATTCTGCGCACGTACTAAACGTTCCATCACTTTTATGTTACGTTCATCCAGCCGAAGCGCCGCATCTACCCAAATCTCGGTAATTTCGTAAAGCTCTTCAATGGTGAGTGGATTCACACGCTGTTTTGCACGGTTAATCGCCTGGAATGAGTTAAGCGAACGATGGTGCTTTTTAATCCAGTTATTGAGCGCATACTCGCCTTGCCCATCTTCGGCCAGCACATCCACCACGCCCATTTGATAGAGCTCTTCACCGGTATAGATTTTTCCGGAACGCACCATTTTTTCTGCAGCAGGCATGCCGATTTTACGTGACAAAAAGCTCAATGCCCCCATGCCGGGGAACAAATTAAACAGCACTTCTGGCAAGCCCATCACAGCACTCTTTTCTGCCACCATTACATGTGCGGCAAGCGCAGCTTCAAAGCCGCCGCCCATTGCCTGTCCCTGTACTAGTGAAATCGTAGTCACTGGTGCCTGCATGTTATAAAAAGTCCACACATTATTGACGCACAACTTGGCGTAGCTTAATAAGTGGTCGCGCGCCTTAGCACGAATTAGCTCCCCAAACACAGACAAATCACCACCCAGGTTGAATATACCCGGCACATCGGAAGCTAGCACCAGATAATGCGCCTGATTCAATTTTCCATTTGCAATCACCTCGCCTTGCATTTTTTCAAGCGTAGATTGGCTTTGATGTAGCTCTGACATGCAGGTTTTATTAAAACATGGCCTAGGTTCGGGGTTCATGTAATAAGTCATCACCCCAAACTCTTCTTCAAAACGTGTTCTTACTTGGGTAAGTGTTGCATTATTCATTAGCTGAAAATCTACCACGGTATTCATGCTATTCTCCTAGTAAAGTTATTATCCGTTAGTCTAAACAACCATTCTTTTTATTGAATTCAAATCATATAGTTATTATTAAATAAACCTATACAGCTAAAACTATAGGCTTAATAATTAATTGCCTCAAGAAGATAATTTTGAAAAAATATTCTTTTTCGGGTAGATTGTTGGTATATAACAACAATTATTTTTGAAAAGTTATTTCTTGTTTCAAATAAATCACTCTAACAACAATTTCTAACTCATTGATGTAATATTCATTTGTATATAAAAATATAATCCAACCTCAGGGAAGCGTGTGCCATGAAAAAAATAGTTATAAGTTTTGTGATTTTTACAACACCCATTGCAGCACAGGCCGCTGGCTTTGCATTGATTGAACAAAGCGGCAGCGGAATGGGTAACGCTTACGCAGGCGGATCGGCTATCGCTGAAGATGCAAGTACCATTTTCTTTAACCCCGCTGGCATGACTTACATTGAAGGCACGCAGGCGGTTGGCGCGTTGCATCTGATTAAGCCAAATGCTGAGTTTAATAACAAAGGTTCGGTAGCTGGTGCAGGAAAACCATTGGGCGATGAGGGTCCTAATGCCGGAGATTTAGCGCTTGTACCAAACTTTTATTTTATGACTGAGATTAGCCCTTCAATTAAGGTGGGAGTCGGTATCAATGCACCTTTTGGCCTTAAAACCGAATATGATAAAGAATGGCTAGGTCGCTTTCAGGCTGATATGTCTGAAGTAAAAACCATTAATATTAACCCGTCTATTGCTTTTAAAGTGAATGACCGACTTTCATTAGGCGTTGGTGTTTCTGTCATGCGGGCAGAGGCGACGCTTACCCGTGCAGTGAATTTTGGCGCTGCTGGACAGGGCAGTGTGAAGATTGAGGGAGATGACTGGGGATTTGGGTTTAATCTAGGCGCGATTTACCAAGCTACCACTGATACGCGTATTGGCGTTGCTTATCGCTCAAAAGTTGAACAACATCTTGAGGGGGATGCCAAGTTTAGGCGGCCTACAAATATTCTACCCCCAGCCGTCTTGGCAGCAACTGCAAATGGTGATGTAAAAGCCGATGTTTCTCTTCCGGGAAGTTTATCGCTAAGCGCATTTAGCCGCGTAAATGATAAGTGGGATTTAATGGGCGACGTGACTTGGACGCGCTGGAGCCAATTTGAAGAATTAGCTGTTTATCGTGATAACGGCACGTTATTAACCGTGACGCCAGAAAACTGGGAAAACACCATGCGTTATTCTATTGGTGCAAATTATCACTACAGCGATGCTGTTAAGCTGCGCGCTGGCTTGGCATATGACGAAGAGGCGATTAAAGATGAGTTCCGCACTGCGCGCATACCAGGCAACGATAGAAAGTGGCTATCTCTAGGCGCAAGTTATGTGATGTCTCCCGCCTCAAAGTTTGATGTTGGTTATGCACACTTATTTATTAGCGATGCGGAAATTGATGACAACCAAATAGCGACAGGCAATGGTCGTGTACGTGGTGACTATGAAGGTAGCGTAGATATTTTGAGTTTCCAATATACGCATAACTTCTAATCAAAACACATGCTCTGTAAGCCGCATGGATATTGGCTTTAAGAGCATTTAAAATGATAAAAAGGCTTGCATTTTCGCAAGCCTTTTTATTTCATGGCGCTATTATTTTTTACTACTTAACACCAATGAAGTGACATTCATCCGTCTTCTCCTTGAATATCGTCACTGCCTGCTTGCTTTTTAAGCACTCTATATAGCACAAACCCACCAATGAGCAGCAGCAAGAACGGCCCAAACCACAATAATGCGGTGTTGCTATTCACAGGCGGGCGATAGCGCACAAAATCGCCGTAACGCGCTACCAGGTAATCGACGACTTCCTGATCGCTTTTACCCGCACGCATTTGCGCGCGGATTTCCTTACGCAAATCCTCAGCCAGCGGCGAGTTTGAATCTGCAAGTGTCTGGTTTTGACACACCAGACAACGCAGCTCATGCGACATGGCTTTGAGCCGCGCTTCAAGCACCGGGTCTTCTGCCAAGGGCTTGGCTTCGCCCGCGAATGCGGCGCTTGTACTTAACAAAAAGTTAAAAACCAGCAAGAATAGTATGAGCAGTTTTTTCATCGTTGCAGTTCTTTTAACAAGGGTACAATTTTTGTAAGCAGAATTTCCTCTGTAATCGGGCCGATTTGTTTATAACGAATCACACCTGTTTTATCAATCACATAAGTTTCCGGCACGCCGTACACGCCGTAATCAATGCCGATTTTACCATCCGCATCGGTCGCAACCACTTTGTAAGGATTGCCATGCTCCTTAAGCACCGCCTGCGCTTCGGCATCGGTATCTTTGTAATCCAGCCCATAAGTGGCGATTTGACCTGTCTTTTCCATCGCCATCAACACAGGATGCTCCTCGCGGCAAGCGGCACACCAAGATGCCCAGACGTTGAGCAGCCATACCTGGCCTTTCATGTCATCGCTATTAAAGGTCTTGCCCGCTTCGCCCAGTACCGGCGCCTGAAAGCTGGGTGCGGGCTTGCCTACCAGTGGCGATGGCACTTCGCGAGGATCCAAAAACAAGCCTTTAAATAAGAACCCAACTGCAATGAGAAACAAAACCAGTGGCAATAAAAATTTAATCGTTCTTTTCATCAGTTAATAGCCCCGGTTATGCCTCAAAACCCTCTTGTGCTTCTCTTGTTTCCTTTTTGTTGACAATACGATAACGGCGGTCCATGAGCGCTAAAATGCCGCCCAAGGCCATTAAAATGCAGCCTGCCCATATCCATCGCACAAATGGCTTGATATAAATCCGTACGCTCCAGGCGCCATTCTCAAGCGGTTCGCCCAGTGAAACATAAATGTCTTCTAACACGCCTGGCTCAATGTCCGCTTCCGTCATCATCGCGCCTTGCACCGGGTAAAAGCGTTTTTCAGGATGAAGCACAGCGACTTCCTTGCTGTTGCTGGTGACTATAAATTTGCCTAGCGAAGACAAATAGTTCGGCCCTGCAACCTCTTTCGCACCTTCAAAACGAAATGCCAGATTGCCTATGTGTGCAACATCATTCACTTCCATGCGTAAATCTTGTTCCGATTCATAACCTTTTACCAAGGTGACGCCTAAAACAAATACGCCAATGCCAATGTGGGCAAGCAACATGCCATAAAATGCCAGTGGAATGCCTTTGAGGTTTTCGATTAAATTGGGTACCGCCGTTTGTCTTGTTTTGAGTCTATTCACCAACAGAATCAAGCTGGTACTCATCACCCAAATACCCAAAAACACGCCTACAGCCGCCATTAAGGTAAGTTTACCCATGACGGAAGGCACTAACAATGCAGAAACCACGCTGATCACTGCTGCCACGCGCAGACGCGTGCCGATTTCCGGCAAGCTGGCTTTTTTCCATTTGGCCAGCGGTCCCAGGCCCATCAGAAAAATTCCCGGCACCATAATGGCAACAAATACCGCATCAAAATACGGTGGCCCTACCGAAATTTTGCCTGCGCCAAGCGCGTCCATCAGCAAGGGATACATCGTGCCGAGCAGAACCGAGCCGGCAGCGGCGGCCAGCACAACGTTATTAGCTAGCAGCATGGATTCGCGTGAAACCACATCGAACCTTTCGCCCAAACCAACTGTTGGCGCTCTTAAGGCAAACAGCAGCAAAGCGCCGCCTATCACAACGACCAGATAAACCAGAATAAACAAGCCGCGTCCTGGATCCGTCGCAAACGCATGCACTGAGGTCAGCACGCCCGAGCGCACCAGGAACGTGCCTAGCAGGCTTAAGGAGAATGCGCAGATGGAAAGCAATACCGTCCATACCTTAAATGCGTCACGCTTCTCGGTAACCGCTAATGAGTGAATGAGCGCCGTGCCCACCAGCCACGGCATAAACGAAGCGTTTTCAACCGCATCCCAAAACCACCAACCGCCCCAGCCCAACTCGTAATAAGCCCACTCACTGCCAAAGGCGATTCCCAGCGTTAAAAATACCCAGGCGACGGTGGTCCAAGGCCGCGTCCAGCGCGCCCATGTGATATCCAAACGGCCATCCAGCAACGCTGCGATCGCAAACGCAAAGGCGACTGAGAAACCGACATAGCCCATATAGAGCACGGGCGGGTGGAATACCATGCCGGGATCTTGCAGCAAGGGGTTCAGATCGCGACCATCAACTGCGGCCGGGATCAGGCGCTCGAATGGGTTGGAAGTGAATATGATAAAAGCGAGGAAGCCGACACTCACCAAACCCATGACGGCGATCAAGCGGATTCTAAAACTCGTGGGAAGCCCCTTGGCAAACATGGTCACCGCCATCGTCCACACCGCCAGTATGCTCACCCATAACAGCATCGAGCCTTCATGACCGCCCCACACCGCTGCCAGGCGATAGACTAATGGCAAGTGCGAGTTGGAGTTGGATGCGACATATAATACCGAAAAATCATTGGCATAAAATGAATAACCCAAGCAAACAAAAGCCAGTGCAATAAACACAAATTGCGCGCGTGCGGCAGGCACGGCGAAGTTTGATAGTGTAGCGTTATTTTTCCACACACCAACCAAAGGCAATGTGCCTTGAATGATGGCAAAGAAAAATGCAAGGATGAGCGAAAACAGACCTAATTCCGGTATCACTTTACACTCTCCTTGGTCTTGGCGGCATTAGCAGCTTCAATCGCTGCGGCAGCCTCTGGCGGCATATAATTTTCATCATGCTTTGCCAGCACTTGACTCGCCTCAAACAAGCCATTTTCATTGAGTTTACCTTCTGCCACCACGCCTTTCCCTTCCTTGAATAAATCCGGCAGAATACCCTTGTACTGTACCGGTATACTTTTTGCGGTATCGGTGACTTTAAATTGCACATGCAGGCCATCGGGCATGCGCTTTAAGCTGCCGTTTTCAACCAGTCCGCCAATCCGGAAGCTTCCAGTTTTTGGGGCCTCGCCTTTCTCCACTTGTGTAGGCGAAAAGAAAAATACCAGATTGCTGCGGAATGACTTGGTGATGAGTACTGTTGCGATAACGAGTAATATCAGCCCCACTGCAATTAAACCAAATCGTTTATGACGTGCTTTCATAATTGGAACCTATAATTAAATTGCTTCTTGTTTTACTGCTTGGCTAATACGCTGACGGCGCTTGTTCACCAGCCATAGTTCTAATCCCATCGCCAAAAAAGTCACACCGAATGAGCCCCAGACATAAAAGCCGTATCCGCCCATTGAGATAAACTCACTAAAACTTTGCCAATGCATACTCTATCCTCTGCGCTAATCTTGTCTAATCATGGCGGTTTTGCTGTCACGCTCTAAAATCTCGCAGCGCACGCGCATGAGAATCACCGCGATGCTGTACAGCCAGAAGCCAACCGCCATGATCAGCATGCCTTTTAGCATAATCGCGGCCATGGCCGGGGCTTGGGTAAGGCTGACAGAGGCGCCTTGATGCAAGGTGTTCCACCATTTTACCGAGAAATAAATAATAGGCACATTAATGGCACCCACCAGCGCCAGTACCGCACTGGCTTTATCCGCACGGTTTTTATCATCAATCGCCGCTTGCAGGGAAAAATAGCCGATATATAAGAACAGCAATATCAACTCAGATGTCAGCCTGGCGTCCCACACCCACCACGCACCCCACATGGGCTTGCCCCAGAGCGAGCCCGTTACGAGCGCGATTAAAGTAAACATGGCGCCGGTAGGGGCGATGGCGGTCGCCATCATGTAGGATAAGCGCGCATTAAGCACCAGACCCAGGCCTGCATACATGGCCATGAGCAGGTATAAAAACATGGAAAACCAGGCGGCTGGCACGTGTACAAAAATAATGCGGTAGCCTTCGCCCTGTTGAAAATCTGTCGGCGCCACCAGCAACCCGATATACAAGCCATACGCAATCAGCACCGCAGCACTTACGGCGCACCATGGAATCAGTTTGCCGGCGAGCGGGTAAAAAGTTTTGGGTGAAGCATACTTAAGCCAGTTAATCCTGGGCCGATTGGTGCCCGTATTCGTTTCCATATTTGTCATTGCCGTGTTCTAAAAATCATACTAGTTTACTCTAACGCAATCTTCAATGCGGCAGCTGACGCTAGCGGTGCAAATACTAAAGCCATAGACAGTACTGCGCCCAGCAGCGAAAGCGCGCCATTGGGACTCATGCCGATAGAAACGGCATTCACTGCACCTGCGCCAAACACCAATACCGGGATATACAGCGGCAGCACCAGTATAGCGATGAGCACGCCCGTGCCACGGATGCCCAGCGTCAATGCCGCGCCGATGCTGCCTATCAGGCTTAATGCCAGCGTACCCATCAACAATGAGGCCGCTAAAATCTGCAATTCTGCGCCGCCTAGATTAAACTGCAGGCCAATCAAGGGCGCAACAAAAACCAAAGGCAAACCCGAGAGTATCCAGTGCGCCAATATTTTCATCAGTACAATCAGCACAACGGGCTGATTGGAAATCATCATCTGCTCAAGCGTGCCGTCTGCATAATCACTCGAAAACATTCTCGAAAGCGAAAGCATGCATGACAACAATGCCATGACCCACAAGACGCTGGGTGCCATGGCGCTCAACAACTTCGGATCCGCGCCAGAACCCAGCGGGAACAGGCTTGCGGCGATAATAAAAAAGAAAAACACCGCAGCCACATCCGATTGTCGGCGCAGCGCGACCTGAATATCCCTCGCTAATATCCGGTAAAGTACAGAAAAGGTGCTGAGCGCTTTGGCTGGTTTAACTTCTTGGCTGTTTTCTGTCATTAAAAATCCGGGCTAATTCTTCTGCACATTTTTTATGCACCTAAGCGCAATTGCTCAAACTTGGGCACGTGCATCGCCACTTCCTGATGCGTCGTCATCACCACAATACCGCCTTCATTCGCAAAGGCCTCAATCTTCTGCTTCAGCATGTCAGTCGCATTGGCGTCCAAAGCGGTAAACGGCTCGTCCAGCACCCACAACGGCAAATCCTGCAGCCATAAACGCGCCAGCGCGACACGTCTTTTCTGACCTTGTGACAGCATGCGCGTAGGTAAATTCAACCCTTTTGCCAGGCCAAGCAAATGAAGCACCTCTGTTGCCTGTGTCAAATCAAATGGTGTTCCAGATAACGCTAAAGAAAACTGCAGATTTTCCAGCGCCGTCAAATCTTCTTTAATCCCGGGCAAGTGTCCGATATACAGCAGATGTTTGTAATAGTCTTCCGCCAGCTCATGAATATCTTCACCGCACCAGTTCACGTTGCCTTCATATGGTTTGGATAGCCCGCAAATTGTACGCAGCAGTGTTGTTTTACCGGTGCCGTTCGCACCCTGAAGATACAGCACGGTGCCGTTTGACAGGCTGAAATTCAGCTTATCAAACAATAGCCTTCCACCACGCACTCCAACCAAGTCGGTTGCAGCAAGCATATGATTTTTCGCTAAAAAACCCATCCACACCCGACCATCATCATCTCATAATCCACTTGTTTCTTAATTGCGGCATTATGCCATACAACTCGCATTAGGCATCGAAATCCAGGTGTATAAATTTCCCTCAGCCTCGCTTACGCACGTTTATGGCTAGCCATTTTTGCGATTTGGATACTTGATAAAATGCATGCATGCGGTTTCTAATACAGTAGATAATGACTGCACATTTTGTCCGGTTAATATTTGTAAGGAATTTAATGCAAACCCGACCAAATCATAGAGATTTCAAATTTTAAGAAATTGGAGCCATCATGAATCGTCGTCAGTTTATCCGTCAGCTATCAGGTATATGGCTGGTCGGCGCATTGCCCGCTTTTGCCAAGGAGGTTATTACATTGAAGCCGCTCATAAAATCCAAATCCGCCTGGAAGGCGCTATTGCCCCCGGATCGTTACGGCGTGCTGTTTGAAGAGGATACCGAGCGCCCGGGCAGCAGCCCGCTCAACCATGAAAAACGCAAAGGCACATTCATTTGCGCGGCCTGTTTTTTGCCGCTATTCAAATCCAGCCATAAATATGACAGTGGTACCGGCTGGCCCAGTTTTTGGGATACATTGCCTGGGGCTGTCGCCACTAAACAGGATTACAAATTAGTTTGGCCAAGAACGGAATATCATTGCGTACGTTGCGGCGGTCATCAGGGCCACGTCTTCAATGATGGACCGAAACCTACCGGCTTGCGCTATTGCAACAATGGTCTGGCGCTGCAGTTCGTTGCAGAAACCGAAGTCCTGCCTGCGCTGAGAACATAAAGGAAAATATCATGAAGACTTTTTTGGGAACCGCTTACATCAGGTTCACTTGCGCGGTTGCCACGCTCTTACTGGCCAGTTCCTGCTGGGCAGGAGACACGCCGCCTGCCAAGCCACCCGCCGCACAGGTGGCAACAGCCATCTTTGCCGGCGGCTGCTTCTGGTGCATTGAGGCAGACTTTGAAAAACTGGCCGGAGTGGTAAAGGCAGAATCCGGCTATACCGGCGGCCAGCTAGAAAACCCGACTTATGAGCAGGTCAGTCATGGCGGCACCGGTCATGCCGAAGTTGTGCGAGTAACTTACAATCCCGAAAAGGTCAGCTATCAAAAATTGCTGGACTATTTCTGGCGCCATATCGACCCAACTGTCAAGGATCAGCAATTCTGCGATGTTGGCAACCAATACCGCAGCGCTATTTTTTATCAGAATGAATCTGAGAAAAAAACCGCAGAAGCCAGCAAGGTCATTCTCGAGAAAAGTAAGAAGTTCGCCCGTATTTATACCGAAATCGTCCCTGGAGGCCCATTCTATCTCGCTGAGGACTATCATCAGGATTATTATAAAAAGAATCCGATTCGCTACAAGTACTACAGGAACAGTTGCGGACGCGATGCCCGGATAAGTGAAGTATGGGGTACATTGCATTGAAGGAAGCAGCCCGCATGCTCAACATCTGGAACCGTAACCTGAAAAAATCACTATGTAGTTTTTTGCTGCTTCTGCCCATCATCATTTTTGCTGATGGAGAACGTATCGACGTCGCCCGTTTTTCGCAAGGGGAGACTAGTGGCTGGAAGACCAAGGTTTTTTCAGGAGAAACACGTTACAGTACAGCATCTTCGAGTGGACGTACCGCCTTACACGCCAGCAGTTCTAAAGCTGCTTCCGGGCTATTTCGTAAGATCAATATAGACCTAAGAAAAACTCCTGTTCTCCATTGGTCCTGGAAGGTGGATAACGTGCTGGTGGGTACAGATGAACGCACCAAAGCCGGCGATGACTACCCTGCCCGCGTCTACGTGGTGTTTTCAGGCGGCGCGGCTTTTTGGCGCACCCGTGCAATTAATTATGTATGGTCAAACAATCAGCCTGTTAACAGCCATTGGCCTAATGCCTTTACTAAAAACGCACAAATGATCGCAGTGCAGTCAGGCCCGGAACGCGTAGGGGAATGGGTGAAAGAGCAGCACGATGTACTTGCGGATTACCGCAAACTATTTGGTACCGAGCCTAACAATGTAGAAGCGGTGGCGATTATGACGGACACCGATAACACAGGTGCCACGGCCTCGGCATGGTATGGCGATATGTGGTTTAGCGCACAATAAACGCATTGTCATAGCCAAGCATTAAAATTTTCTGCGGTGAAGCTAGTATCAGCGCTTGACTTCACCATCCACCACATCGGGAGACAGACCCAAACTCGCAGTTTGCCTGGTAACTCGGAATGGCATCATGAGCAACTGTAACAACCCCAAGCGGGATTGCTCACGAATATAAGGTAGACCCAGTAGTGCTTTTTCATGCCCGGCGCGCGGCGGTGCAAGGTGATAGGTGCCGCAAATCTTATCCCAGATAGACAGAAAAAAGCCGAAATTGGTATCCATTTCATCACGGTTAACGGAGTGATGCACGCGGTGCATATTCGGAGTGACCAACAGCCAGCGCAGCACCGTATCCAGCTTGTCCGGGTAGCGGATATTGGCATGAGTGAACACGGCAGCGCCATTGAGCGTGGCCTCGAATGCAATTACCACCCAGGGATCAACACCCAGCGCCGCGACAATCAAGGATTTATAAACAATCGAAACGAGGATTTCAATCGGGTGAAAGCGCAACCCGCTGCTGGCATCTATATCCAGATCGGCATGATGCACACTATGCAGCCGCCAAAAGATAGGTAAGGCGTGCGACATCACATGCTGTAAATAGATGGCGAAATCCAGCAGTAAAAACGCAATCAAAGCCTCCGCCCAAAAAGGCAGATTGAGCACAGCCATCATGCCCCAGCCGTGGTCTTGCGCATATACTGCTGTCAGGTACGCAGCTGCACCAAGCGTAATCCTCTGCACTATAATATTGATACCCACCAGACTAAAGTTAATGAGCCAGCGCTCAGTCCTGGCTTGCGTTGGTGGCCGTTTGGGGGAAAAGGCTTCCAGCGATGCCGCAAGCAGATAAACGCCTAGGAAAATACCGAATCGCAAATAAGCTTCCACAAGCAATCTCTCCCTTTCAATAAAACCAAATACTTAAAATACCACTCAAATGCTATAAACTTTAAATCAGGTCTTGCGTGAAAGATGAAAAGTTATCGCCAGAGGATAAAATTTTGTAAGGAACTGGCCTGCCATGCGTCTAATTCTTCATTAGCTTTGTTAATTTTCGCTCATGTGCCAACAAAATATCCATTGATGATAACATTCCTTCACTACATGTTGCAGAATACGATATGACGCAAGCTGCATTAGTTCTCGTCTGCAAGCGGCCTGCTCCTGGCGTCGGCAAACAACGCCTTGCCGCCAGGCTTGGGCAAGCTATTGCATACCAAATCGCAGAAGCGCTGCTGGCCTGCGCGCTGGAAGATGTGAGCACTTGGCCTGGCAGGGTGGTGATCGCGCCAGCCGATGCACAAGACTGCGCATGGGCAGCCGATCTTTTCAAACTAGCACAAACCGAAGTTCATGTACTGCCGCAAACGGGCGGCAACCTCGGTCAGCGCCTGAATGCGCTCGACCAAACATTACGCGCAAATAGTTTTAACCAACTGATCTATATCGGCAGCGATGCGCCGGACATCGGCCTGGCCGACCTTACTACTGTAAGCAGAATGCTTTCAGATTTTGATAACGTGCTCAAACCCACTATGGATGGCGGCGTATCCATCATGGCGAGCCGCAAACCGTGGCCAGACCTGGCTGGTTTACCATGGAGCACATCTCGATTGGGCGACCGATTATCTATGCTCTGCCAGCAAAGCGGGCATTCTGTTGCCAGATTACCAGAAGGCTTTGACGTGGATGAGATTGAGGATCTATCTTATTTAGTGGTAAAACTTGCACAAGACCAACGGCCTGCCAGGCGATCTCTCTGCAAGTTAGCGCTCCAAGTTATTCAGCAAAAAACCTCTAAGCAAAAAGTAATGATGCAAACCGAAAGTCGCTATGTCTAACGTAAGCATTATTATCCCTTGCTACAACGACGAGCAAAAACTGGCGCAGCTATTAGCGCAAATTCAGTATTTGCCGCGCACACCACATGAGGTGATTGTAGTGGATGGTGCGGCCAGCCAAAGTTGCCAGGAAGTTTGCCATGAGTACGGCGCGAACTGGCTGGCGAGCGGGCCATGCCGAGGTAGGCAGCTACTGACAGGCGCAGCAATGGCGCTAGGTGATGTATTGTGGTTTCTGCATGCAGACGCCCGTTTGCCGAAAAATCCCATCACCCTCATCAAACTCACACTTGAAAAAGGCGCCATAGGCGGCTACTTCAAGTTCAGATTTGATGCGCCTCGTGCCTGGCCGGCAGTCTTTCTGGAGCCTGCCATCGCCCTGCGCTGCCGCTTCGGCATCCCGTATGGCGACCAGGGTTTGTTTATGACCAGACAAGCTTATGTTGCCGCCGCCGGCCATGCGCCTTGGCCGTTATTTGAGGAAGTGCCCCTGGTGAAAGGCTTAAGGCGATTGGGGAATTTTGTCGCCCTGGATGAACCCATATTAGTTGACCCGCGTCGCTGGCAGCGCGATGGCTGGTGGCGCCGCACCTGTGAGAATCGCAGGCTGGCACTGGCCTTTGCGTGGGGTCATTCTCCAGACGAGCTGGCAGCACGCTACCGTAGCCACATTACCCACTTCAATCACGAAAACAACGAGGCATGATATGCAGGAAACCAGAGTCAAGAAAGATCAAAACGAGATACAGAATAACGTACGCCAGTATTACGGCGAAACGCTGACCGGCTCGGTAGATTTGCAAACCAACGCCTGCTGCACAGACGCCGGTTTGCCGGCATATGTGAAACCCATCCTCTCACAGGTGCATGATGAGGTAATGATGCGCTACTACGGGTGCGGCCTGGTGCTGCCGGAACTTCTGGATGGCCTGACTGTGCTGGATTTGGGTTGTGGTGCCGGGCGCGACGTTTATGTGCTCTCTAAACTTGTGGGCGAGCAAGGCCGTGTCATTGGTGTCGACATGACCGAAGAACAGCTGGCGGTAGCGCGCCAGCATCAGGATCATCACCGTCAAGTATTTGGCCATGCCGAAAGCAACGTGCTGTTTTTGCATGGCTATATAGAACGCTTGCATGAATTGGAACTAGCCGACAACAGCGTAGACATCATTGTATCCAATTGCGTCATCAATTTGGCCGTGGACAAAGCGGCAGTATTGGGCGAGGCGTTTCGTGTGTTAAAACCGGGGGGTGAACTGTATTTTTCTGATGTTTATGCCGATAGGCGCATTCCTAAGGCACTCACACTTGACCCGGTTTTATATGGTGAATGCTTGAGCGGTGCATTGTACTGGAACGACTTTCACAACCTGGCCAAAGCGCATGGGTTCGATGATCCACGTCTGGTGGTTGACCGCCCGATCACTATTGGCAACCCGGAACTCGCCGCGCGTACCGGCAATATCAAATTTTTCTCCGCCACATATCGGCTGTTCAAGTTAGAAGACCTGGAACCATCATGCGAAGATTACGGGCAATCGGTGCTATACCGCGGCACCATTCCGCACCATCCACATGCGTTTGTATTGGATAAGCATCATTTCATAGAAACAGGCAAACATTTCCCTGTATGCGGCAATACCTGGCGCATGCTGCACGACACGCGTTTTGCCAGACATTTCGATTTCTACGGAAATTTCGATAAGCATTTTGGTATTTTCGCGGGCTGCGGCACTTCACTTCCTTATGATGGCCATGCAAGCGACCAAACCGGGGGCTGCTGCTAAGCAATTTTATGGACATGAAAGTGATTCCGATTCAAGTAGCGCAGCCAGCAAAATCTCCCGCCTGGTATCAAACGCCCGCTGGCGAACCACGTGGCTTTATCCAGCCGCATGCTTTAGATGAACTCTGGTTTCATACCGGAACCGCCTGTAACCTCGCCTGTCCGTTTTGTCTGGAAGGCTCCAAGCCCGGAGACGATCGCCTGCAACTGCTACGATTTGCTGAAGCCAAGCCATTTATTGATGAAGCGCTTACGTTAGGGGTGAAGCAGTTTTCATTCACTGGCGGCGAGCCGTTTGTCGCCAAAGACGTAGTGCGCATCCTGGATTACGCATTGCAATTTCGCCCGTGCATGGTGCTTACCAACGCCACCGAGCCCTTGATTAAGCGCCTAAAGCAGCTCAAACCCTTACTGAATCATCCCAATCAACTACATTTTCGTGTCAGCCTGGATCACTTTGACGCGGCCAAACATGATATTGGCCGTGGCGAGGGCATGTTTGCACTGGCATTGAAAGGTTTAAAGCAGCTGCATGAAATGGGCTTTTCCGTTTCAGTCGCTAACCAGATGCTGGCTGACAGCACGCCAGCCGAAACAGCGCTATGTTTTGCTGAAATTTTTAGAAAAGCAGGCTTGCCCGAAAATTTGCACCGTGTGGAATTTCCGGACTTTCATCCACCCGGCCTGGATGTCACCACGCCGCAGATCAGCGCAAACTGCATGGTGAGTTACCAGACAGAAGACTCGCGTCGCGCCTATATGTGTGCATTCAGCAAAATGCTGGTGAAACAGCAAGGCCGCATGCGCGTGTATGCCTGCACACTGGTGGATGACGACGCGGATTATGCCTTGGGCGAAACTCTGACTGAAAGCATGAAAGAACCTGTGAGTATGAAGCACCATCGCTGCTATAGCTGCTTCAAGTACGGTGCTTCCTGTAGCGAAATGAAGTAGCGACTAAAAATAAAAAATCTGGAAAATAATATGAAAAATCGCGTATGGATTATTACACTCTTCGTCGTGTTAATTGGGCTGTTTTTTGCCTTCGACCTCGGGCGACTTTTAAGCCTGGATGCACTCAAGGCCAGCCGGGATGGTTTACTGCAAACCTATCAAGCCAATCCGCTATTGGTGATAACGGTTTTTTCAATCGTTTACATTGTGGTCACTGCGTTGTCACTGCCCGGTGCCACCATCATGACATTGGCAGGCGGCGCTATTTTTGGGCTGTGGGTGGGCGTGCCGGTGGTACTGGTTTCTGCAACTATCGGTGCGACATTGGCTTTCCTGGCGGCTCGCTTCGTACTACAAGATATTGTGCAAAAACGTTTTGGTGACAGGCTTTCCGCCATCAATGCAGGCATTGAAAAAGATGGTGCGTTCTATCTATTTACCTTGCGTCTGGTGCCCGTGTTTCCATTCTTTCTCATCAACTTATTGATGGGGCTTACCCCGATTAAAACCGGCACCTATTTTTGGGTAAGTCTGGTCGGAATGGCGGCTGGCACGGCGGTTTATGTGAATGCAGGCACCCAACTGGCCGCATTGACCAGCCTGTCCGGCATCCTCTCCCCAGCGCTTATCGGCTCATTTGCCTTGCTCGGCGTTTTCCCATGGCTGGCAAAATGGGCGGTCAATGTCTATAAAACACACCGGCTATACGCACGTTGGCCAAAACCGAAAAAGTTTGACCGCAACCTAATAGTTATCGGTGCGGGTGCAGCAGGCTTGGTAACGTCATACATCGCAGCAGCCACACGCGCCAAAGTCACACTGATTGAAGGCCACAAAATGGGCGGTGATTGCCTGAATTTTGGCTGCGTACCCTCCAAAGCCATCATCCGTTCAGCTGCTTTCGTGAATCAAGCCAAACACGCGGATAAACTGGGTATCGCCAAAGCCAATGTCGAATATAATTTTGCCGATGTGATGAAGCGTGTGCATCGCGTGATTAGCACGGTTGAACCGCATGACTCTGTGGAGCGCTACGCCAAGCTGGGCGTAGATGTGGTGCAAGGCCATGCACGCATTACTTCACCGTGGACAGTAGAGGTAAACGGCAAAACGCTCTCCACCCGCGCCATTGTAATTGCCACAGGTGCACGACCGGCGATTCCTGACCTTCTGGGGCTGGACCTTGTCACGCATTATACTTCAGACACCATCTGGACTATCACCGTGCGCCCTGAGCGCTTGGTGGTACTGGGCGGCGGGCCGATAGGCTGCGAACTGACACAGGCATTTGCACGCCTCAGTTGCCAAGTCACGCAAGTGGCGCGCAGCGGCTTGATGGGCAAAGAAGATGCCGATGCAGTTGCGCTGGTAGAACAAGCGCTGATTGCCGATGGCGTGCGCGTGCTGACCCATACTAATACAGTGCGTTGCGAGCGTGATGATATCGGGCAACGTTTGATTGTAAAACATCAGGATGGCACCGAAGAAGCCGTCCCTTTTGATGCCTTACTGTGCGCTGTAGGCAGAACAGCGCGTACTGAAGGCTTCGGCTTGGAAGAGTTAGGCATCCCTCTCTCCAAAAACCGTACTGTCGAAGTCGATGCCTGGCTGCAAACCCTCTACCCCAACATATACGCCGCTGGTGATGTGGCGGGGCCTTACCAATTCACGCACACCGCAGCGCACCAGGCATGGTATGCAGCGGTGAATACCTTATTTGGCAGCCTGAAACGCTTTAAAGCCGATTACTCAGTCATTCCATGGGCGACCTTCACCAACCCGGAAGTCGCGCGGGTTGGGCTCTCTGAAGATGAAGCCAAAGCCCAAGGTATCGCTTATGAAGTGGTGAAATATGGTCTCGATGACTTGGACCGCGCCATTGCCGACGAGGCCGCGCATGGCTTTGTCAAAGTGCTCACTGTGCCGGGTAAAGATAAAATATTGGGTGCGACCATCGTCGGCGAGCATGCCGGCGATTTGCTGGCAGAGTTCGTGCTGGCCATGAAGCACGGATTGGGTTTAAACAAAATCCTCGGCACCATCCATACCTACCCAACTTGGTCAGAAGCCAATAAATATGCAGCTGGTGAATGGAAGCGCGCGCATGTGCCGCATGGGATTCTTAATTGGGTTGAGAAATATCACACATGGAAAAGGGGCAAGTGAATAGTAAAGTCAACCTGAAATCCGTCAGAGTTCATGGTTCAAGTTAGTGTTACGGCGCAGGCTTCCTTCCCGGAGCTTTGGGCGGAATAGTTCCAGCCACTCGGCACAGCATCCCTTCAACGAGCTTCCCGTCAGTGAATCTGGTCACGCTACATCGAGAAATCTCACCGCGTGCCGACAGGTCTGTCAGAGAAGAACGGACATTGGAAAGTGGTATGTCCATTGCTGCTGCTATTTCCCAGTCGGCCAACTGGCCATGTTGCTTCAGATATTGGAGAATTGGAGTTGTGTGCATGCTGAATCCCTTCGTGAGGATGGAGAAAGGTAGTTCTATAGCTATTCTGCAAAAAAAGAAAAACAGCCCGGAGATTTTACCCTCCAAGCCGCTTGGTAATTGGTGGCCCCTCTGTGAGTCGAACACAGTACCAACGGATTATGAGTCCGCTGCTCTAACCAAGCATGAGCTAAGGGGCCGTGATATTTTGGTATAACCAAAACATAAAACATATAATTCTGTATAGGTTATTGTATTAAAAAACAATATCAAGTAATTCAAATACTGGCAGTACATCTAGTACGGCAAGCGCAGAATGACAATGATAAAGTTGAGCTAAAACATATAAACCAATTAATCCTGTCCAGTTTCCAGGAAGCTTCTCAAGCGCTCAGAGCGCGTTGGATGGCGCAGTTTGCGTAATGCTTTTGCCTCAATCTGGCGGATACGTTCGCGTGTTACGTCAAACTGTTTGCCTACTTCTTCCAGCGTATGATCGGTATTCATCTCGATACCGAAGCGCATGCGCAACACTTTCGCCTCACGTGGGGTAAGCGATTCTAAGACTTCACTCGTCGCGTCGCGCAAGCTGGCATAAACCGCTGCTTCCATCGGCGCCAGTGTTGTATTGTCTTCAATAAAATCACCCAAATGCGAATCTTCATCATCACCAATAGGCGTTTCCATCGAAATGGGCTCTTTGCTGATTTTCAGGATTTTGCGAATCTTGTCTTCAGGCATTTCCATCTTCTCTGCAAGCAAGGCCGGGTCTGGCTCGATGCCGGTTTCCTGCAAAATCTGGCGGCTGATACGATTCATTTTATTAATCGTTTCAATCATGTGCACTGGGATACGAATGGTACGCGCCTGATCCGCAATCGAGCGCGTAATAGCCTGGCGAATCCACCATGTTGCGTAAGTAGAAAACTTGTAGCCACGTCGATATTCAAATTTATCCACCGCTTTCATCAGGCCAATATTGCCTTCCTGGATCAAATCCAAAAACTGCAAACCACGGTTGGTATATTTTTTGGCAATCGAAATCACCAAACGTAGGTTGGCCTCGATCATCTCGCGCTTGGCGCGGCGCGCGCGCGCCTCGCCTGTGGTCATTTGCTTATTGATTTCTTTCAGCTCTTTGATCGGGATGCCCACTTTGTTTTGCAGCGCGATAAGTCTATCCTGCTGATCCACAATAGAGTGTTTGTAACGTGCCAGACGCTCGACGTACGGTTTGTCCAGACTCAATTCCTCATCCAGCCAAGCCAGATTGATTTCGTTGCCCGGAAAACTCTTGATAAAATGCGCGCGCGGCATGCCGGATTTGTCTACACAGAAATCCATCACTTTGCGTTCGTGGCCCCGCACTTCTTCTTCCAGGACACGCACTTGCTCACACAGGGCCTCCACTTGCTTGGCAGAAAATCTAAACGCTGTAAGCTCTTCCAGCACAGATTCATGCAGTCTTTTATATTCTGGATCCTGTGAACCTTTTTGTTCGCGAATCGCGTTCATCTCGGCATTGGCCTTGCGGATGACCGCGAAACGTTTCAACACTTCTTCTTTTAACTTGGCCAGCGCCTCGGCGGAAATGGCTGCAGCTTTTGCGCCGTCCTCATCGCCGTCTTCATCCTCATCAGCTTCAAGCTCTTCTTCTCCGGCTGTTTCAGCTGCAATAGCGTCTTCCAAGCCGATGTCGCTATCAATCAAGCCGTCTACCAAGTCATCGACGCTGATTTCATCTTTTTCTACCTGCTCCACCATCGCCAACAACTGTGCAATGGTAGTCGGGCAGGCTGCGATGGCCTGTACCATGTGTTTAAGGCCATCTTCGATACGTTTGGCGATTTCAATCTCGCCTTCGCGCGTAAGCAGATCGACCGTGCCCATTTCGCGCATGTACATACGCACCGGGTCGGTCGTACGACCGAAGTCAGAATCAACTGTAGCAAGTGCCGCTTCGGCTTCTTCTACGGCATCCTCGTCGGTCACTGGAGGCGGGGCATCGGACATCAATAACACTTCGGCATCAGGTGCTTCTTCGTACACCTGAATACCCATGTCGTTGATCATGCCAATAATGCCGTCGATCTGCTCGGAGTTTTGCACATCATCCGGCAAATGGTCGTTGATTTCGGCATAGGTTAAATAGCCACGCTCCTTGCCCAGGATAATGAGCGATTTCAGGCGCGTGCGGCGTGCTTCGGCATCTATCGCTTGCGCGGCCGGATCTTGTAACGCCTCTGCTGCGAGCTTAATCCGCTCTTTTTCTAATGTTTTGTCTGATTTTGGTCTGGCCATGCCTGATCCTATCTATGAGTCACATACCTGTAACAATCTAACCGTTACGGAAAACCCTAAATTATACCTTAAAATGCGCTTGATTTTAATCCCTGTCTGCTTAATTTTTAATCAATCTATGCCCTGCTGCGCAGATCTTTTTTATGTATGCCCTTTATTTCAAATCTTCTTGACGGTTAAATTTTTTAGCATTTCACGCTCTTCGACTGTCAGTGTGTTTAAAGGTTTTTCCTTCAATGCGTCAAGCAAACCTCCATGCTGCCTCTGCTGCGTCATTTCAGCAAGTTGGGTACGCGCACCTTCAAATTCAAGCGCAAAATCCAAACTTTCATCCAGCAAATGCAGCTCACGCTGGATTTCATGGAGCAATCTTGTGTCAATCTGCGGCGCTATCGTATGCAATAAGGCTGCAGGCCTCGATTGTGGCTGTGCTAATGCTGCATTCAACGCGGCTTTTAGCAACACATCTTCCTCGCCAAACCCCTGCACAAAATTTAAATGCTCTGTTTTCGCCAAACCAGGCTGCATCAGCAGCATCAGCACAAAACGTTTTTTAAGCGATAACGGTGCCCGTGATTGACGCTGTGTGGCCTTGGCTGGTGATTTATTGATTGCGGGCAATTTCAGCAAGCTCTGCATTTCTGTATCCGTCACCCCGGCCAGCTCTGCAATACGTTTTCTTAGCATCAAGGCAAAACGCGGCGCCTGGATTTGCCGCAAAATCGGCTCGGCTTCATTCAGCAGCTTCACTTTATCTTCTTGAGAATTGAGCGGATTTTCCTCACTCAAATGCTGCACGATGTATTGCGAAAGCGGCATCGCATGTTGCATCTCGGCTTCAAACTTTTCCTTGCCAAATTCGCGCACATAACTGTCCGGATCATGCTCCTTAGGCAAAAGCAAAAAACGCAGCTTCAAACTATCTGTTAAGGCCGGCAAGGCATTCATTGCCGCGCGCCAGGCCGCCGTGCGGCCTGCATTATCGCCATCGAAGCAAAACACGATTTCATCGGTTTGCCGCATGAGCTTGGTAATGTGAAACGGCGTGGTGGCTGTGCCCAGCGCAGCCACCGCGTATTCGATGCCGTATTGCGCCAACGCCACTACATCCATATAACCTTCCACCACCAGTGCGCGGCCTGCATCGCGTATGGCGCGGCGCGCTACGAACAAGCCGTATAGCTCATGCCCCTTTTGAAACAATGGCGTTTCCGGCGAGTTGTAATATTTAGGCGTATCTTCCGGATTGATGACGCGCCCGCCAAAGCCAATGACCTGACCTTTTTGATCGTGAATGGGAAACATGATGCGGTCGCGGAAGCGGTCATAACGGCGGCCTTGCTCATTCTCCACCACCAAACCCGCCGTGTTTAATACTTCACTTTCGTATTGCGGAAAAACACTTTCCAGATTCTGCCAGCCCGGAGGCGCGTAGCCAATTTGAAACTTGGCCGCGATTTGCCCGCTCAAGCCGCGCCCTTTTAAATAATCAATCGCGCGCTGCGATTTTTTAAGCTCGGCTTTGTAATAACTGGCGGCTTGCTGCAATACTTCCTGCAAGCCAAGCATGACCTTTTGCGGCACACGTTCGGTGTCGCGCGTCTCCTGAGGCACAATCATGCTGACATTTTTGGCTAGCTCGTGAATGGCTTCCACAAAACTCAAGCCCGCGTATTCCATCAGAAAACCAATCGCCGTACCATGCGCGCCGCAGCCAAAACAATGGTAAAACTGTTTGGTAGGGCTGACGGTAAAGCTGGGGGATTTTTCATTGTGAAACGGGCAGCAGGCAGAGTAGTTTGCGCCAGCTTTTTTAAGCGGGACGCTTTTGTCAATCACGTCCACGATGTCGACGCGATTGAGTAACTCTTGGATAAAACTCTCAGGTATCAAAATTTATCTGCTTACAAAGCCAACTGATGATTTTAACTTAATTCAGAAAACAAAAAAGGAGCTGTTCGCTCCTTTGATTTTTTGCATCTTTAAAACTAGCCTAGCCGCGCTTTAATCAATCCTGATATTTTTCCCATATCAGCCTTGCCAGCTACCAATGGCTTGATTGCGGCCATGACTTTGCCCATATCCTTCACGCCTTCAGCGCCGGTATCAGCAACCACTTTCTCCAGGATCGCTTTGATTTCATCTTCGCTAAGTTGTTGCGGCAGGTAGGTTTGCAGCACACTGACTTCAAACTTTTCTACATCCGCCAAATCGGTTCTATTGGCTGATTCATACGCCGCGATTGAATCACGACGCTGTTTGAGCATTTTCTCAATCACGGAGATTACTGCCGCATCATCAAGCTCGACCCGCTCATCCACTTCACGCTGCTTGATGGCAGCCTGCAACAAACGAATTGCGCCTAAACGCACGCTGTCTTTAGCGCGCATGGCATTTTTCATGTCTTCGGAGATTTGTTGCTTTAAGCTCATGTGCCTTAAGTCTTTTGGCTTTAAGCGTTATTGCTGATGTATTTATCGAAATTGGCTTGATAATCAGCCACATGCTCAGTCAACGCCATTCTGTATTGATTCACAAAATAATCAATCGCTGCTGATTTTTCGGCTTCAAAAGCCTCTTTGTTGCCGCATTGCGACGCGATTACAAACGTATTAAACCGAGCCGAGGCATACGAAAACCCCGCACTTACTACACCACGGTCAATTTCAGTTGCTTGCTCATTAGCAAGGCCGATAAAGGTATCTGCCACGCGCCAAAACGCATCTTCTTGGTTGGTTTCGGCGTTTGCTGCTTGCTTAGAATCGGCCATGCTATTGGCTTTTAGTAAAGTTTTGCAGGCAACGTTTGATTGCGTAAACGGCGATATTGACGTTTAACCGCTGCAGCCGCTTTACGCTTACGTTCCCATGTTGGTTTCTCGTAAAATTCGCGTGCGCGAAGGTCATTCAACAAACCAGTTTTTTCAATCAGGCGTTTAAAACGGCGCAATGCAACGTCAAACGGCTCATTCTCTTTTACACGTACACTAGACATTCGTTCTCTCTTATCAAAATGATACCCAAGCGACAAACTTGAGAAAAGTCCGCCATTTTAATCGTATAATCCTTTTTTTTCAATCACTTTTACGTTTTTTGTACTTAAAAGTGCCTTAAGGTTTTAAACAGATGCTGGTTTTGGGGTTTGAATCTTCTTGCGATGAAACAGGTGTCGCACTTTACGATACTGAACGAGGTTTGCTGGCGCATGCGCTGTACTCGCAAGTCGAGATGCACGCAGAATATGGCGGCGTGGTGCCGGAACTCGCCTCGCGCGACCATATTCGGCGGGCTTTGCCACTCACCGAAATCGTATTAAAAAATGCTGACAAAACCTTGAAAGATATTGATGGCATTGCCTATACGCAAGGCCCTGGGCTGGCAGGGGCGCTGCTGGTGGGCACCAGCATTGCACAATCACTGGCGTTTGCGCTCAATGTGCCCAGTGTAGCAGTCCATCATTTAGAAGGGCATTTGCTTGCGCCTTTGCTGGAAGAAAATCCTCCCGAATTTCCGTTCGTCGCGCTACTGGTTTCTGGCGGACATTCGCAACTCATGTGTGTAGAAGGCATTGGTGAATACACCTTGTTGGGCGATACCTTAGACGATGCGGCAGGCGAAGCGTTTGACAAAACCGCCAAACTGCTAGGGCTGGGCTACCCTGGAGGCCCTGCACTGGCGAAACTTGCTGATTCAAAACATGCAGAGCGGGGCAAAACACATTTCAAATTGCCGCGGCCCATGTTAAACAGCGGCGATTTGAACTTCAGCTTTAGCGGGTTAAAAACGGCGGTGTTGACCATGGTGAATAACAACTCGCCGCTGACGGATGATGTTAGGGCTGATATTGCTTGGGAATTTCAAGAAGCCGTAACCGAAATCCTCACTGTAAAATGCATGAGCGCACTACGTGAAACCGGCTTGGATAATTTAATCGTTTCAGGCGGGGTAGGCGCCAATTCAAGGCTGCGGACGCGCTTAAACGCGGCGACAAAACGAAAGATGTGTAAAGTGAGCTATCCGCGCCTGGAATTTTGTACTGATAATGGCGCAATGATTGCGTTTGCAGGAGCGATGCGGCTTAGAGTCAAAATAAACAAAAACCAAGATTACAGCTTTGGCGTAAAACCACGTTGGGATTTAGCGGAACTCACCAAACCTTGACTGTCATTCTGCGCTTGACACGGATTCTAGTTAGATAAAAACAAGATCCTGAATCAAGTTCAGTATGACATTACTTCTTGCCAAAACCTGACTCCGTGCCAGCCAGCAACTTCTGAATATTGCTTCGATGTCTCCATAACAGCATGACGGCCATCACCAAGACCATCAGCACATAATCTTTGTACGGCAGCAATAACCAGGCTGCCAAAAATGGCGATAAAGCTGCCGCCACAATCGCCGAGAGGGAGGAAATGCGGCTGATGGCAAACACAACCGCCCACACCAGCAAGCACGCCAGACCAAGCCACAGCGAAACGGCCAACATCACACCCAGCGCGGTTGCTACGCCTTTCCCGCCTTTAAAACGATGGAAAATCGGGTACAAATGCCCGAAAAATACCGCCAAACCAACAGCAGCCACCACCCACATCAGCATATTGGACTGCAACGCAAACCACACAGGAAACCAGCCTTTAAGCGCATCGCCCAGCAATGTGAGTGCCGCGGCAGATTTTCTGCCGCTGCGCAACACATTGGTCGCGCCAGGGTTGCCGGAGCCTACTGTACGCGGATCTGCCAAACCATATAACCTGCTCACCAAAATACCGAACGAAACCGACCCCAGAAAATATGCGGCAACAATCCAAACCATGGGCACAAGGGCGACGGGTATAAAACCTAACTCATTCATATTAAGATGCTCTAAAATGATTTAATACTATTTTATACGATAATTGTTAAAGCTATGGACACCATTTTTATCAGCGAACTCAAAGTGCAAACCAAACTTGGCGTGCCGGAATGGGAGCGCATGGTGCCGCAAACCGTGATTTTGGACATTGAAATCGGCTATGACTTAGCCAAAGCGGGCAAAAGCGACGCCATTGCCGATACCATTGATTACGGCGCAGTCGTTACGCGCATCCGTGCCACATTAGCTGAGCACAACTTTCAACTGGTAGAAGCCCTAGCAGAACATGTGTGCCAATTGATACTAAAAGAATTTAGCGCGTTGAGCGTAAAGGTTAAAGTCGCCAAACCTGCGATACTGCCAGGGTTGAAGGCGTTGGGTGTGATTGTTGAGAGGAGCAGATAATGAGTGATATCGAATGTCCGATTTGCAAATCCAATGCAATTAACAAAAGCTCAAATGGATTCGAGAACAAAACTGTTTCTTGCCCTAGATGCGGTGACTTTTCTATGTCTAGCACTGCAGCTGCTGTATGGGATGCAAAAAATGCCAACTTAAGGCAAATTGCGAATGCTTGTGGCTGGATAAGAGAGCATCAAGGGATAAGTATTAGCAGCAACGATATTGATTCATTACTATCAGTAGCAACACCATCGGTTGCCGAAAGAGCAGCTAAGGTTTTAATTTACATTAATAAATTATCTACAGATTTATCTTATAAATTTTCATTAAACATTAACAATGCAATTGAGTGGCTAGGTATTTCATACTCAGACAATGCACTAGAATTAGACTATTTATTTCGCACATTTCTGGCTGACGCAGTTGGGTACATATCGCTTTCTGGAGGAATAGGCGGAACTCTTTCACAAGTTCAAATAACTCCTCGTGGTTATGAGTTTTTAGAGTCACTAAAACACCATCGAGCAGACAGTCGAATAGGATTTTGTGCAATGTGGTTTAACGAAAGTATTTTACCTATTTGGACAAATGCCATTGAACCCGCTATTAAAGATGCGGGTTATGACCCAAAAAAAATTAATGAACACCAACACAATAATCGAATTGACGATGAAATTATCGCAATGATTCGCCGCAGTAAATTTGTAGTAGCAGATTTTACGGGGCAACGTGGTGGCGTGTATTTTGAAGCGGGCTTTGCTTTAGGGCTGGGGTTACAAGTAATTTGGACTTGCAAAAATACAGAACTCAAAGACGTTCATTTTGATAACCGTCAATATAATTTTGTTGTATGGGAAGAAGATAAATTGGACGATTTTAAAGATGCACTACAAAATCGTATCGAAGCGACTATCGGGCGTGGCAACCTTAGCTAATCCCCTTGCCGCGCCTTCGGCTTGAGCGGCAGATGGTAGGCGGCGAGGACTGTTTGAGTGCTGAAAGCGCGAGTTCCGCAGCCGCCCCAGATGCGGCGCTAAGATCGAAGGATAAAGCGGCAGCGGGGTGCCCTTTTGTTTGATTACTTTCTTTTGGGCAAGCAAAAGAAAGTGATTAGCCGTCGGGCTACCCCGACACAACTTCATACGTACGCGCGCATTCATTATCAAAATACATGCCCTGCAAGCCAATATCCATGCGCCTTCCGGAGCATTGCTTTCTAGACTAAATCAGCCTCTCGGATGATGCACACTATGCAGTTGCTTCAACCGCTCCCGCGCCACATGCGTATAAATCTGCGTGGTCGAAATATCCGCATGCCCCAGCAGCATCTGCACCACGCGCAAATCCGCACCGTGATTCAATAAATGCGTGGCAAAGGCATGGCGCAGCACGTGCGGGCTCATGTGTTTAGTGATGCCAGCTACTAGCGCATAGCGCTTGATTAAATACCAAAAGGCCTGGCGCGACATCGCCTCTGCACGCGCCGTTACAAAAAGCGCATCGCACAGGCGTTTCTGTAAAATTTCCGGCCTGGCCGTTTTCAGGTATTTGTTGATCCAATCGGCCGCCTCTTCGCCCATCGGCACCAATCTGGTCTTACTTCCCTTGCCAGTCACACGCACCACACCATCTTGCGTGCTGACTTCGTTCACCTTTACACCGACAAGTTCCGAAACACGCAAGCCGCTGGCATACAGCAACTCCAGCATGGCTCTGTCGCGCAGGCCGATGGGCTGGTTAATATCGGGCGCATTGAGCAAATCTTCCACCTCTTGCTCGTTAAGGCTTTTGGGTAAACTGCGCGGGAGTTTGGGCGATTCGATTTGCAGCGTGGGGTCGGTTTTGATTAAATTCTCCCGCTGTGCATAGCGGTAAAAACGCCGCAGGCTGGCAATCAGCCGGCTAATGCTACGCGGTTTGCTTTGCGGAAATTTAACCGCGAGATATTGCTGAATATCGGCCTGATTGGCTTCAAGCAATTGGCTTTTGTGTTTTGCAAGCCATACATCAAACTGGTTTAAATCTGTGCGGTAACTTTCAAGCGTGTTTTTAGACAAGCCATCTTCCAGCCAAAGATGATCGATAAACGCATCAAGTTGGCTATTTACGGCTTCAATCACACCTGCTTCCCTTTTTCAAACACAACGCCTTCGTGCTTGAGCAACCATTTCTTGATTTTAAGGCCGTCTTTATTGCCCTGCATAAAACCGCCCAAGCCATTTTTGGCGACGACACGATGGCAGGGCACAACCAAAGGTAAATTATTTGCGCCACAGGCATTGGCCACCGCGCGTGGACCAGACCCAATCTGCTCGGCAACTTCGCCATAAGTGAGCACTCGCCCACATGGGATCGCGCTGATGGCATGCCATACGCGGCGCTGAAACGGCGTACCTTTGTAGACAAGCGGCAAGTTAAAATCATTACGTGCATTATCAAAATAGGCCTCGATCTGCTTAGCAACCTTTTGTGCGATTTTATGCTCGGCCGGTTTCTGGGCATAATTCCCGGATAATAGCTCAATAGAAACCTGTACGCCACGCACCGAAATACCTACAGCGCCAAATGGTGCGGAAACAATTGCATCATAATGGGGGGAGGGTTTATTTTTGGTTTTCATGCGCTAATTTAACTTGAATTTTGATGGCAATGCAAATAACTAATGGCTATATAAGGCGATTGGCAAGAAAAAAGCCCCAAAACTTAATTAAATTTTTGGGGCTTTAAATCTGGTGCTTTAGCGCTTAATCTTGAGCGGCTTCCGGCGCCATTACTTCTTTATCGCGCGCAGTTAATTTCTCTTTAATACGCGCTGATTTACCCGAACGCTCACGCAAGTAATACAGTTTTGCACGACGTACATCACCACGGCGCTTTACCTCGATACTGGCAATAAGCGGTGAGTAAGTTTGGAATGTACGCTCAACACCTTCACCAGATGAGATTTTACGTACGATGAATGATGAGTTTAAACCGCGATTACGGATTGCAATAACCACGCCTTCGTAAGCCTGCACACGTTTACGCGTACCTTCCACCACGTTTACACCGACCACGACGGTATCGCCAGGTGCGAAACTAGGAATCTTTTTGCCTAAACGCGCAATTTCTTCCTGCTCTAACATTTTAATAATATCTGCCACTTTGTGCTCCTTTTAATTATGAAGATGCTTGTTCCTGCGCACTTAACTCTGTATCGAGTTCTTTGAGCAGCCGTGCTTCCTCTTTCGTCAACGACCTTGCGGCCAATAAATCCGGGCGTTTTGCCCTTGTTAGCAACAGCGATTGTTTTAACCGCCACTCTCTAATCTTTGCATGGTTACCAGAAAGCAATACTTCCGGCACCTTTAATCCTGTCATGTTTTCTAAACTAAGCACCTCTGGCCGTGTATAGTGCGGGCAATCCAGCAATCCATCCACAAACGAATCTTCAACCGCCGAATCCGCATCCCCCAGCGCACCGGGCAATTGTCTGACTATCGCGTCAATCAATACCATAGCAGGCAATTCACCGCCGCTTAACACATAATCCCCGATAGAGATTTCTTCATCTACCAGTGACTCCAGCAATCTCTCATCCACACCTTCGTAGCGGCTTGCCAGCAAAATCAAGCCGGGGTGCCTGCTCAACTCCATCACCTTTTTGTGATTAAGCGGAACACCTCGCGGTGACAGGTGAATCACATGCGACTTGATGTTGCCTTGTTGTTGCTTGGCTGCTTTAATCGCTTTTTCCAGCGGGTCGGCTAGCATCACCATGCCTGGCCCGCCACCGTACGGCCTGTCATCCACCGTTTTGTGATTATCCTGCGTAAAGTCGCGCGGATTAATCACATTCACACTGTAAATCTTCTTTTCCAGCGCTCTTGCCGTGATGCCGTGCCTGGTGACTGCATCAAACATTTCAGGAAACAGGCTAATGACCTGAAAATCCATCATTAAAATTCTGCGTCCCAATCCACCAGCATCGTTTTTGCGTCTAAATCTACGTCTAAAATCGCTTGTGCCGTAAACGGGATCAGCCGCTCTTTATCCCCATGCGCTTTATCGCTTTTCACGACAATCACATCATTAGCGCCAGTTTCAAGCACATCCGTTATTTTGCCAAAATCAACATTCTGCTGATTTTTGACGTCCAGTCCGATTAGATCAGACCAGTAATATTCATTCTCTTCAGGCTGTGGCAACAATGCCCTGGGAACCGCCACCTGCTTGCCCTTGCAGGCAAATGCCGCATCCCGGCCATCTATCTCCTGCAGCTTGGCGACCAATACATCGTTATGAATTTTGGCAGACTCAACAACGAGTTCGCGCCAATTCTCGTCCTTGCCAATCCACCATGTCTTATAATCCAGCAAACCATCCAGCATTTCTGTATCCGGATGTATTTTAAGCCACCCTAAAACGCCATATGGGGCGAGAATCCGCCCCATTATAACTAAGTCAGCTGCGACTACTCGCCCCATGACTACCAGATCACTAGAAGCCAAATTACTCAAAAGTAAAGGCTAGAAATAAAACTTAAGCTTCTTCTGCAGGAGTTTCTGCTGGCGCTTCTTCAACCACTGCAGCGGCTTCTGCCTCAGCAGCTTTAGCTGCTTCTGCGGCTTGCGCTGCCTCAGCGGCAGCTTTGGCATCGGCCTCAGCTTTTGCAGCGTCAGCGGCTGCTTTTACTTTTGCAGCTTCAGCAGCTGCGGCTTTAGCTTTGGCGGCGTCCGCTTTAGCTGCATCTTTAGCTTTAGCGGCAATCATCGCCTCTGGGCCTTTAGCATGCGTTTTAACCAAACGCGTTACTGTATCAGACAGCTGCGCACCATTGTTTTTCCAATGGCTCACACGCGCTTCATCAATACGCAAAGCCTCAGTCGCCAGTTTTGCGGATGGGTTGTAAAACCCAACGCGCTCGATAAAGCGGCCATCACGGCGATTGCGCGAATCAGCAACTACAACGTTGTAAAATGGATTCTTTTTAGAACCGCCACGAGATAAACGAATTACGACCATAATCTTGTTCTCTTAAAAATTAATTTTCTGCAGAAAGGCGCGGATTATACGTTATTTTTGAATGCTTTAGCAAGCAGTAAAATGATACTTTCCAGACTTTTACGAAGCGTAGCGCGTAGGGTCTTGTATGCCTGCTTTAACAAAGCCCTCTCTACGTAAGCGGCATGAATCGCATTTGCCACAGGCGCGGCCTAGCGCATCGGCCTGGTAACAGGAAACCGTTTCGCTGTAAGGCACGCCCAGCTTGGTTCCCATAGCAATGATCTGCGCCTTTGTCATGTCGATCAAAGGAGCATGCACAGCGATTTTTTGGCCTTCGACCGCGCTTTTGGTGGCCAGATTCGCCATTTTTTGAAAAGATTTTATATACTCACCGCGGCAATCGGGATAGCCCGAGTAATCGAGCGCGTTGACGCCGATAAATATATCTTGCGCGCCCAACACCTCCGCCCACGCCAATGCCAGCGAAAGCATAATGGTGTTGCGCGCGGGCACGTAAGTCACAGGAATACCGGCAGGAATGTCATTCTCGCCACTTTCCGGCACGTCAATTTTATTGTCCGTTAATGCCGAACCGCCAAATAAACTTAAATCCAGCTGCGCGGTTTTATGTGCAGCTGCACCGAGTTTCTGTGCGATATTATTGGCTGCCTGCAACTCGGCAATGTGGCGCTGATGATAATCCAGGCTTAAGCAATAGCACTCATAGCCTTGAGATTTGGCTATGGCCAGGCAGGTGGCAGAATCCAGTCCGCCTGAAAGTAAAACAACCGCTTTTTTAGTCATATCAAATATGATTCTGTTGAAAATAAAAAATTACACGAAAGCAAACCGCAGAGAGTGCATGTTGTAAGGCAAGGCGACGCTGGCAAAGCAAGATTTTAATTTCAACAAAATTATACGCCCGGCTTTTCGCCCCAGAGTATTTTATGAAGCTGCACTTGCATGCGCACGGGCAATCGGTCGTGCAGCACCCAGCCTGCCAATTCGTCCGCCTTTAATTGGCTAAAACTTGGTGAGAATATAACAGGACATTTTTCGGTCAATTGTAACTCGGCAATTTTTGCTTTCGCCCAGTCATAATCAGCGCGGCTGCACAGCACGAACTTGATTTCATCTTTGGCTGTTACATGGTCCAAATTACTCCAAAGATTGTTTTTTTCCTCGCTCGAAGCAGGTGTCTTGATATCCAGAATCACCGAAACCCGCGCATCCACAGGCGCAATATCCATTGCCCCACCGGTTTCAAGCGACACGCTGTAACCCGCATCACATAAGGCTTTCAGCAGCATATGGCATTCCTTTTGCGCCAGCGGTTCGCCGCCTGTCACTGTGACATATTTGGTGCCGAATGTAGCCACTTTTGCCAGAATATCTGCAATTTCCATATTGCTACCGCCGCTGAATGCGTACTCGGTATCACAATAGGTGCAGCGCATCGGGCAGCCTGTCAGGCGTACAAACACGGTCGGCAAGCCGATACGGCTTGTTTCGCCTTGTAATGAATGGAAAATTTCGTAGATTTTTAAAGCCATAAATTTGCAATAAGGCGCTTGAAAAAATAACGCCAACTGTAGAAGTTGGCGTTATTTTACCGTGAAAAATGTTTAATAATTAATATTTTACCTAATCGCCTCGAGTGCTTTCAAACGCTTTTTCGCGTTTGGTGTGACTTCCGCATCGGGAAACTTCTCGATCAAGCTACGCAAGGTCTTTCTGGCATTTGTTACTTGCCCAAGCTGGATTTGGCTATTGGCCATGTTAAACATCGCATCCGGCACTTTGGCGCTTGCCGGGTGCAAATCAACCACTTTCTGCTGCGTGGCGATAGAGGATTTGTAGTTTTTAAGCGCAAATTGCGAATAGCCCATGCCGTAGAGCGCATCCGGCACCAGCTTGCTGTTAGGGTATTCTTTTAAGAAACTATCGAAAGCTGCGAACGCCTCTTTATGTTTTGCCGACTTGCTTAAACTATCCGCATCTGCAAAGGCTTTTACATCCTTTTCTTCTGCCGGTGGTTGCGCAGGTGCATTAGCTGGCGGGGTATTTGCCGGTGTCCCATTTGCTGCCACTGGCGCACCGCTCTCCAGCTTGCGCAATCGCGTATCGGTATCGGTATATAGATCTTTTTGGCGCTGCTGCGTGGTATCGAGCGCGTGTAAGGCCACCTCTAAATCACCTTTGAGATTGGCCACTTCCTGCTTCAAAGCCTCGATTTGGTTTGACATGTCCGCCAATCCCTGGCCTTGCACCACCGCCTCAATCGCGGCGACGCGTTTTTTTAGATCCGCAATCGCCGCCATGCTGGCATCGTGATTAGATTGCTGCTTGGCTTCTAGTTCCAGAATCTTTTTGCGTGCTTCTTTGTCATCAAACAGCGCAGCGTGCGCAGAAGTAAAAGAAGCAAGCGTAAAAAGAGTCAAGCCTGCAAACACCAGTTTTTTTATTACCGCCATCAATTAATCGCCTTCGTAAACGATATCAGCACGACGATTTTTTTGATAGCAATCTTCATCTGCACAATTCACTGCAGCTTTTTCTTCGCCATAGCTGACTGTTTCGATTTGCTTATCCTGCACGCCCAGCAAATTAAGCGCTTTTTTCACTGCAACAGAACGGCGTTGGCCCAGCGACAGGTTGTACTCGCGCGTGCCTCGCTCATCGGTATTGCCTTGCACCACCATTTTCGCATCAGCGTGTGCCAACAGATACTTGGCATGCGCTTCGACGATCGGCCGGTATTCGGCTTTTACAGCGTCGCTATCAAAATCAAAATAGATATTGCGTTTCGAGAGAATGTTGTTTGGATCTTTAAGCGGGTTATTGCCTGCATTATTGGCATTGCTATCAACCACCACCTCTTTTACGCCGCTGGTGTCCGCGCCGCTGTCAGCAGGCTTGGTTGCCGCTGTCGGGCTTTTATCTTCAACGCCTGCCGGTTTATCCTTCATCGGTGTACTTTTACAGGCCACCAAGAATATCGAAGCGATTGCAACTGCAATGATTTTCCCACTTAAATTCGGTAAATGTTTCATCTTTCTCTCCTTTTATTATCCCCAATAACGGGTTGATTCACACAAGTTTTAAATCTGTTCTACTTTTCCAGCCGCCAGCTTAGTTGGCAAGCGGCCCCCAGGCAGGCTCACGCACATCGCCGCCCGACGAGTCATTTAGACGCTGGCGCACTTTTCCGTCGCTTGATACTGCAGCCAATGCGCCACGTCCGCGTACCTTGGTTGCGTATAAAATTACGCGGCCATTTGGTGCAAAGCTGGGCGATTCATCCTGCGATCCTTCGCTGAGCAATTGTACCTGGCCGCTGGCCAAATCCTGCAACGCCACTCTGAATTTGCCGCCATCGTTGCGAATATACGCTAAACTTTTGCCATCCGGCGAAAAACGTGGCGAAACATTATAACCGCCTTCAAACGTCACACGGCTTGGACTGCCACCATCAGCGGGCACTTTGTAAATTTGCGGCTTGCCGCCGCGGTCGGAGCTGAAATAAATCCAGTTACCATCGGGCGAGAATGCCGGTTCGGTATCAATGGCGTTGCTTTTAGTGATTTGTTTCAGGCCGCCGCCGTTACTATCTATAGTATAAATCTGCGAGTTAGCGCCGTAGGTGAGCACGATCGCCAGTTTGCTGCCATCCGGCGACCAGGCTGGTGCACTGTTATTGCCCTTATAGTTGGCCAGTATGACTCGGTTGCCGCTCGTCAGCGACTGCACAAAAACAATCGGTTTCTTCTTTTCAAACGAAACATACGCCAGTTTTGTGCCGTCAGGCGACCAACTGGGTGAAATCAAAGGCTCGTTAGAGGAAACCACGGTCTGCGGATTAAAGCCATCGGCATCCGCCACCTGTAAAGCGTAGCGCTTGCCTGTCTTGGTGATATAGGCAATGCGGCTCGCAAATATGCCGGCCTGGCCGGTTAATTTCTGGTAAATAATATCGGCGATTTTATGTGCGGTCGCACGCATTTGGCTGGGTGCGATCTGATAATCCATGCCTGCCAGCTGCGTCTGTTTGAGTGCGTCCATCAAATGAAATGATACTTTGAAACGGCCGCCCGCAACACTCTCCACATTTCCCACAGTAACCGCCTGCGCTTGCAATGCCACCCATTCCGCATATTTAATCTGGCTGGGCGATGTTGGCAGATTGGCCATGCCGCGCGTTTCTAATATGCGGAACAAGCCGCTTCGATGAAGGTCTGCCGCGATAATCTCGCCGATGTTATCTTTAATATTGGCCGCTCCGCCAAATGGCACAACTGCAATAGGAATCTGCTGCGCGCCACCGCCGCTGATTTCAATTTCCAGTGCGGCGTTTGCGATGGGTGTGCTCAAAAAAATCGCACAAAAAAATATCCAACAAATTATTCTCATAAGCCAGTTAGTATCTTATTTCTAAAAAGTTCATTTAAATTCTACTGCAAACCTACCGTGATACCACACGATTTACATTTTAATTACAACTTTTACGCTTTGTTAACATCCTAAAAAAACTAATCATTAGGCCGGAATTTTAATTTCAAATTTTTAAATTGCGCTTTCAGGTTAGGTTCATCAGGCAACGGCAACGGCTCCGAGGCAATAATGGCACGCTCTACGGCTTCATCGCAGGTGGAATTATCGCTTGATTTAATTAATCTTGGACTACCGCTCAGTTGTCCGGTAGGCAGCACGCTGATCTCAAACCTTAACTCCGGATTGCCGTCGCCGCAAAGCGTCTTATTTACATTGCCACGAATTTTTGCCTTAATTTTCTCGGTATATTCACCGATCAAACTCGCATTGGCGGCGCTTGCCGCTTTCGTATCATCAGCACCGCTTTCGTTCAGCATGTCTTCTTTTAACTTGCGCAATGCCTCATCGTGCTTGGCTTTCTCGGCCGCTTTTTTCTCGCGCAACTCATCTTCGCGTGCTTCCTGTTTCAGTTTTTCAAGCGCTTCGTCTTTTCTGCGTTTTTCTTCAAGCAATTTCTCTTTTTGTTCCAGTTCTTTTTTCTTTTTCTCAAGCTCAATATCGACTTTCGGCTCTTCCGGTTTTGGCTTTTCTTCTACTACCGGTTTTGGCTCAGGCTTGGGTTCCTCCTTGATTTCCGGCTTGGGCTCAGGCTTCGGCTCTTCTTTAATCACCGGTTTTGCAGCAGGCAATTTATCCCACAGCTCAACCTCTGTCACATTCAGTACAGGATGCGCCGCTTTCCAGTTAAATGAAATAAGCATGCCCGCCAGCAAGGCTAGATGGACTACAATGGCATAGATGCCCGCTTTCCATGAATCTGAATTTTCGTGCTTTCTAATCATGCTTTGTGATTGCTTTGGCTTATGGAGCAGGCTTGAATAACAAGCCAACTTTGTCCACTTTAGCTTGCTTGAGCAAATCCATCACTTCAATCACTTTGCCGTATTGGGTTTTCTCATCTGCTGCCACTACCAGCGCACGCGGCGCTTTTTTCAGCTGATTTTTAATCTCAAACAGCAACTGATCCCGATGCAGTTTTTTGCCCTCTATTTCCGCAGTACCATCTTTTCTGACTGTCACAATAATGGGCGCACCTGTTTGTTTAAGCGCCTGACCGACTTTAGGCAACTCAACCACGCCGGGGTTGGTCATCGGTGCCGTCACCATAAAAATTACCAGCAGGACCAACGTTACGTCGATATAGGGCACGACGTTAATCTGGTTCATCATGCGGCGTTTGCGGGTTCTGCTCATCGCATGACTCCCTTAGGATTTTCTTTGGAGAATGTTGGTAAACTCTTCCATAAAGCTCTCGTAACGCACCGAGAGCCTGTCCACACTCGAAGCAAAGCGGTTATAGGCGATCACGGCAGGTATGGCTGCAAACAAGCCGATAGCAGTCGCTACAAGCGCCTCGGCAATGCCCGGCGCGACTTGGCTCAGTGTGGCTTGCGCCACATTAGATAAGCCCCTGAACGCATTCATAATGCCCCACACCGTGCCAAACAGGCCGATATACGGGCTTACCGAGCCTACCGAAGCTAAAAATGGCAAGTGTGCATCCAGGTCATCCAGCTCACGGTTGTAGGCAGCCCGCATGGCGCGGCGCGAACCCTCCATCACATCACTGATTTCCATTTTGGCTTGTTGTTTATGGCGGATAAATTCCTTAAAGCCCGCCTCAAATATGCTTGCCATGCCCTGCGGCTTGCGCCGACCGGCGGTGACGCCCTCATATAACTTATTTAAGTCGCCCCCGGTCCAGAACGCATTTTCAAAGTTCTCTGATTCAGCCTCAGCGCGCTTGATCGTGGCCACTTTGATGAAGATATACCACCACGAAAATAGCGATGTGATGAGCAATATAAGCATCACCAGTTGCACAGGCAGGCTTGCGCCGGTGATGAGCGTGAATAAAGACATATCATTGGCTACCGTCATTTTTACTCCATTTTCAATCTGATTTGTTCAGGGATTCCCACAGGTTTAAAACATATTGCGTCCACACAGGCCACTTTCACTTGCGCCTCGACTAATATTTGTTGGTTGATTGTAATTTTTTGAAAAAATTCAAAACTGCCACGGCCAGTCTTATCCAAATTGCTGGTGATGGTCAACAAATCATTAAATCTGGCAGGTTTTTTAAATGCAATCTGCATGCTGTGCACCACAAAGACAATATTGAGCACATCCCTGAGATAGGTTTGCTCGAACCCCATTTGGCGCAGCCACTCGGTACGCGCGCGCTCCATAAAGTTAAGATAGTTGCTGTGATACACCACACCGCCAGCATCGGTGTCTTCATAATAGACGCGCACCTGCCACTCGAAATGCTTTATTGCTGCCAAAGCTCACCTGCAGCTAATGTTTTTGGCGCTTGCAGACCAAAGTGCTGATAAGCCAGGCTAGTCGCCACGCGCCCGCGCGGCGTGCGCATGAGGTAGCCTTGTTGGATCAGATACGGCTCCAGCACGTCTTCAATCGTATCGCGCTCTTCGCCGATCGCCGCCGCCAGATTATCCAGGCCAACCGGCCCGCCGCCAAATTTCTCCAGCACTGCCTGCAGTAGTTTCCGGTCCATCACATCGAATCCAAGATTATCCACATCCAGCATTTTAAGCGCTGCATCAGCAATCTCGGAACTCACCACGCCATCACTTTTGACCTGCGCATAATCACGTACGCGACGCAGCAAGCGATTAGAAATGCGCGGCGTACCGCGTGAACGCTTGGCAATTTCCAATGCGCCTGACTCCGTCATTTCCACCTCCAGCAAGCCAGCGCTGCGATGCACGATGCGTCCCAGTTCTTCAGTGGTATAAAACTCCAGCCGCGACACAATGCCAAAACGGTCGCGCAATGGGTTGGTAAGCATGCCTGCACGCGTTGTGGCGCCTATCAAGGTGAATGGCGGCAAATCCAGCCTGACCGATCTGGCGGCCGGCCCTTCGCCTATCATGATATCAAGGCGATAATCTTCCATCGCCGGATACAAAATCTCTTCGACCACGGGCGAAAGGCGATGAATTTCATCAATAAACAGTACATCGTTGGGCTCTAGATTAGTCAGCAAGGCTGCCAGGTCACCCGCGCGCTCCAGCACCGGACCTGAGGTCTGGCGCAGATTTACGCCCATCTCGCGGGCAATGATATGCGCCAGCGTTGTCTTACCCAGCCCGGGTGGCCCAAACAGAAGTACATGGTCCAGCGCCTCATTACGGCCGCGCGCGGCATGAATAAAGATTTCCAGCTGGCTTCTGGCTTTTTCTTGCCCGACATACTCGTCCAGCACTTTCGGGCGCAGCGCGCGCTCTATGGCCTCTTCTTGAGGACTTTCTGAAGCGGGGGCAATAAGGCGGTCTGTTTCTATCATGTTTTATGAGGTTATTCTAAAGCAATTGGCTTTATAGCGCCTATGTTATGGTCATTATACCGATAAGTTCTCAATCAGTTTTTTGATTGGTAGCGGAGCGCCTAAATACATACCCTGGCCATAGTGTACGCCAATATTTTTCAGTTCTTTTAATATAGCTTCATTTTCAACAAATTCAGCCACGGTTTTAATGTTCATGGCTTCCGCCACGCTATGGATTGAGCGCACCATGGCGTGATCGATTTTATTGGTATGCATATCTTTTACGAATGAACCGTCAATTTTAAGAAAATCCACTTCAAAATTCTTTAAATACATAAATGATGACATACCACTGCCAAAGTCATCCAGCGCAAAACTGCACCCGATCTTTCTTAATGCACCAAACAAATTAATGGTGTTTTTCAAATTGACGATGGCTGCGGTTTCGGTAATCTCAAAACAAATGGATTCCGGTGGAACCGAGTATATGACAAATTGTTCTCGAATATAGTCGAGTAAACTTTTATCGCCAAGCGAAGTTCCCGACAAATTGATTGAAAACACATAACTGCATCTTTCATTGCTCCTATTGAGCAACTCACGATAGGTTGCGAAAGTATTTTTAATGACCCATCTATCAATATTCGGCATGAGCAGATAACGCTCTGCAGAGGGTATAAACGAGGTAGGCAACATGATGTCGCCTTCAAGATTTATTTTTCGAATCAGAACTTCGTAATGATGCTGCTGCGGAACACCGGACGAAAGCGGCACGATGGGCTGGCAATATAGCATAAACTGCTCATCATTAATTTCATCCGTGATATCTGCAACCGCCTCCACGGCAATCCGGCGCTGCTTCACCTCAACATCACCTGCACTATACAAAAAGCTCTGATTTCGCCCCGCTTGCTTGGCTGAGTAGCAAGCCATATCTGCCGCATGAATAATATCACTGACGTTGTCGAAGCTGGAGTTAATCACTACCAGGCCGATACTGACGCCGATATTGAAAATTTTCTCCTCGTAAATAAAGCGGTAATCACGCACCAGCTTAAGCAGCGTATTAGTGATCTGATTGGCATCGGCCAGACTGCAATTTTCGAGCAGCAAACCAAATTCATCGCCACCCAGGCGCGCTAAGGTATCCCGGTCACGCATCCTGTTGGCAAGCAGCACGCTGACTTGTTTGAGCAATTCGTCACCTGCAGAATGCCCGCAAGTATCATTGACCAACTTGAACTGATCCAGATCCAGATAGCAGAATACATGCTGCGTGCCATTTTCATGCACGCTTTTCAGGCTGCGCTCAAGTCTGATCTCAAACTCGCGCCGATTAATCAGGCCTGTCAAATCATCGTGCTGTGCCTGGTGACGCAGCATGGAAGTGGCATCATTAATTTTATCCTGCATCACTTCATACGCCTGTTTCAGGCTGCTGGACATTGAATTAAAGCCTCTTTGCAAGGTTTTTAATTCCCCGCTAGAATTTTCGGTGATGGTATGCGCAAAAATACCCTCACCGACTTTATTCACCGCATAGGCGATTTCCTGTATCGGTTTGGTGATATTCCGGCCTATCCACCATGCAATCAAAGCACTCAACCCCAGGCCGAACAGACCTATCAACAGCATTTTTGTAATTAAATCCTGCCTGAGACTACGCAAGGTCTGGTTGCTCAAGTCCACATACACACGACCAATTTCCAGTTGGGAATCCGCACTCTTAAATGTCTTATCGTTTTCACGCAGACTGCTAAAGTCATCAACTTCTACCAGACTCCGGTATATGGGCGATATAAAAATCATGCCACCCTTCAGTTTATATTCTTGAATGTTTTCTTTTTTTAATTCCGCCATTAAGGCCTGGGGCAGTTCCCGCCCGCTCAGTGCCAGCACATGGTCGTTGCTGTCTATAATCAACACCGATCTCAAATCCTGCTCGCTTGAAAGCGCCTGCTGGGCCAGCCTTTGCAAAATCTGGGTATTGCCTGAGATCACGCCATATTCGGCTGCAGGCGCCAGTTGCTCAGCAATGATCCTTCCTCGGTCTCGCAGCGATTGGTTCAAAACGCCGAACACATTGGAAATAGCATAGCCTGCCAAAATCATGGCAAACAGCAATGCGGGTATTGTTCCCAAAAAAATGACTCTTGATTTAATGCCCAGGTTTTTCATTCGACTGTCTCTAACCCAAGCATTTTTTTGTATATCACATCTTCATCTTCCAACTGAATGTTCAGTGAGCGGGCGACTTGGTAATTGACCATCACCGAAAAGTACTTAGGTGTTTGTGGCGGCGGCAAAAGACTCGGTGCCAACTGTGATTTAATGGCAATCTCCGCGGCCTGCTGCGCCAGTTGTTTGGTGCTGCTATACACGCCAGCTAAGGCGCCAGAACGCACATACGACTGAGAATAACCAAACACAGGCTTTTGATGTCGGTAGCTGGTCAACAGGATGGGTTGTGCAGTTTCGCGGCTATACACAAGCGGGTCAGGTATCGCCATTAACGCATCAGTTGAATCCAGCAGTTTTTGCAACTTTGGAATCAAGTCTGCTTCCTGGGTAACATTTTCCTGCAAGATGTTAAGTGTATTTTTTTCACCGATGTCTTTTAAAAGCTCGCTATCTTGTGATGAAGTCGGTCCCAGCAGGATACCCAGGTTTTTGACATCGGGTAAAACCGTTTTTATAAGCGCCATGCGCCGCGTGTAAGGCTGATCAAGCACAATCGCGCTAAAGTTACCCAAAACACGCTTGCTAGATACCAACAAATTGTTATACGTTGGCAGTGGCGTAAACACGCCCAGCACAGGCGTAGTGTGCTTTAATTTACTGGCTGCCTCAAGCGCCTTCACACCCAAAGCAACAACCAGTTCGCTATTTTCAGCCACCACCAGTTTTTCCACTTCTTGCAGATCAATCACTTTAACGCGCAGTCTGCCATTTTTACCACTGGCAAGTGCCTCTTTAAAGCTTTCTACAAACTCTGCGTTCACGGGCGTTTCAGCGCTTACCACAACGGTAACGCCAGTGTAGGCTTGCGCCAGAAAAGGCACAAAACCTGAGATTAACGCTAACAGCGCCAACAGCTTTACAACCCGTTTATTTTTATATGTATTACTCAACAAAATAAGCTACTTCTATTTTCCAACCAACAATTAAAATAATTAAAAAAAACTAAAAATCCAGCCTTAAATTAACACGGGCAAGCCTCTCCAGCGTATTGTAGTCGGCAAATTCCTGATAGTGATTATTAAACAGATTTTCAACCACCGCAGAAACTTCGCCATTCCAATTTCTGCCGTTAAACCTGCGCGCTAATCTCACATCGCATTTTCTTATTAAATCCACCGGATCGCCATCCCCCAAAAGGGTAGTTTCGCTGGTTTGATAATAGGCAATGCTTGCATCCCAGTTTTTGTCAAACCGGTGCGTCACCATGGCGCTGATTGTATTGCGGGGCATGGAGTTTACAAAGTTGCGTTTAAGGTCTGGTTGGGTTTCACGAATATGTACATAAGCATGGTTGAACATCAGTTTGGTTTTATTGCTAAACGCCCAGTTTGCTTGCCATTCAAGACCTTCTACGGCGGCACTGCCCATATTATTGGCTGAATCAGCTTCAATATCTAGTAACGGGTTTAGCAAGAACGTGTTGACAGGAGTCGTAAAGTCTGTGCGTCCGTCGAAGCGAATCACGTCATTAATTCGGTCGCTAAATGCCCTCACATCCAGCTGCAAGCGGCCGATTTTTCCCATATATCCCAGCTCGCGCGAAATTATCTGCTCTGGGTTAACATTCCCCTTATTGGCCCTGAATTGGACAACCAATGCATTTACGCCTAGCGGATTAGGTAGTGTCATAGGGATAAGCAGCCTATCCTGAAATTTCTCTTCCAGATAATTTGGTGTACGCAAAGCAGACGAGATGCCAAGCCTGAACGTATGGTTCCGGTTCGGCTTAAAGTTGATGCTGGCACGCGGTGAAATATCCGTACCGGTAAAGTCGTTATGCTCCACCATGGCCCCGGTATTAAAAGTCAGCTTTTCAGATGGTCGCCACTCCACGTGCCCGAATAGACGCTGCAAATCAAAGTAATCCGTTTTCTTGGAAGCCAGATAATAAGGCGCATACATGCTGTCTCGCCTGATACTGCCGCCCCAGACCGTACGGATATTATTGCCTACGGAAAATGTATGCTGCGCCTCAATATCAGTACGCTTTTGAATAACCTCATTTTTAATATGCAGCCTATCGACTGCCAAAAATGGTGCAAAAGCCGGGAGCAAGGGCAGTATGTTTACTGATGTCGTCTGATCATCCGAGCGGGCGTAACTGTGGTATGCCTGTAATGAGAAATCGCTGGTATCACTCACATTATGGCGCCAGCGCATCAATGCATAATGGTTGTCAATTTGCTTGGTGCGCGGCAGAAACACGATGTTATCTTCATTAATGTTACCTTCACCACGCGCGCCATCCGCCAGGCCGAACTCAAACTCCAGGCCGTTTTTTACGTTCACCTGATAATCTGCCTGCGCATTCAACATTCGCGTGCGCTTAAAATCATTGCGATTATCCAGCCCCCCGTCCTGTCGATACCCCGCGGTAACCCGGTAGTTCAGATTGTTTAACTTGCCCGCATTTCGGTAAAACACTTCGTTTCGTTCTTCGCCGTGCGTGGCAATGACACTGGAGCCAGCCGGATCCGATGGATTCTGCGTGATGATATTGATCACGCCAAAAAATGAGTTGGCGCCATAACTGGCGGCGTTGGGGCCGCGGGTAATTTCAATACGCTCAATATCGGCAATGGCCAACGGCAACTCGCTCCAGTTGACGCCGCCGAACAAAGGGCTGTATACCGAGCGGCCATTAATCATCACCTGCATTGCGCCGGAATAAGCGGTCGTCATGCCGTGATAGCTCACCGTATGGTTGGTGTTATACACGTAGCCGGCATTGGTGCCCACGTAAAAACCCGGCACCAGACGGAAAATTTCCGGCAAATCGACAATCCCTGAAGCGCGGATTGTTTCCCGATTGATAACCGTAACGGCAGAAGCGGCATCCGCTAGTGATTGCGACAACCTGGATACTGTAAGCACTTTCGGCACTTCGCCAAGATAGTCGTCTTCAGTTAGACTTTGTGCAGCAACAGCCAGCGGCCAGACATTTTTTTCGCCTGCGCTGTCTGCAACAGCTTCTTCGGCAATAGCCAGTTGGCTATTAACGAACAATAGCCATATAAGCAATGCAGGATGTCTGAAATTAACCATTACCATCAGCCATTATATCGATTTATACATTCTCAGAATCACATCAGTTTAGCTCTAATTTTTGTCCAATACCGGCGTACCAGCCATATGACTGGTATACCAATCAACAGCCACGGAATCGCACTCATGACAAAAGTAATGACTGCCGCAAGGCTTTCCATCATCACCCGGCCTGCATCTTTAAGCGCGCGTGCCACCGGCGCAAAAAAGCCTTGTTCGGTGATGCCTTGCGCGGCGGTGAAATCGATATTCACGGCCACCAAGTCGGTTTCCAGCGACAAGATTTTGCGCATGCTCATCATGCTGTCGAGCTGGCTTTGCGTATTAGCCAACTCGCGCTCCACATCAATAATATCCTTGAATTTGGCAGTTTTATCGGTCAGCATCAAGCGCAACCGGTCGCGCAGCTCGGTCAGGTTTTTAATACGTGCATCGGTGTCCACTACCTGGTTGGTCTTATCCTCACTATCGCGACCGTGCTGTAAAATCTCGCCGCTTTTTGCAAGACCGGTTAAAAATATCTCCACATTTCTCGGCGGAATCCGTGCGCTTAAGGACGCCGATGGCGGGCTGTAGGGCGTTTCCTTATTGAAATAGGCGCTCAGCAACTGGCAATTCAGCGCCTCGCAGTGTCTTACTGCCGTATCAAAAGCCGCCTGCATTTTTTTAGCCGGTGTTTCAATTTGCAGATGATGGCGTAATGCGATGTATTTTCTTTCCGGATGCGTAGTCACCGCCGGCTCGGAAATCTCCGTTAAGCTTTGTTCGGCGCCACCCGAAGTATCAGCCATCATTTTCGGCATGGCGCGCCCCATAGAAACTGACGCTGGTGCTGGAGCGGTTTCTGGCGTTTGCTGTCCGCACGCTACTAAAAAAAATTGCATCACTAAAGCCAAGTAAATTTGTTTCATATGCAACCTTTTTAAGCCAATTGGTTATTTTGAAAGCAATTTAAGCGCCTGTTTAATGCCATCTGTTACGCTTGCATCTGCCGACAGTTGTTTAACAGCCTGCAATGCTTCACGTTCATTGTAACCCAATGCGATCAAGGCGTTGAGTACATCGTGCGTAGCGGATTTGGGCTGATTGCCCACGGCTGCAGCGCCTGCCGCGCCGAATTTATCTTTTAACTCCAGCAATAAACGCTCCGCCGTTTTTTTACCGATGCCAGGAATGCGTGTAAGCATGCCAACCTCCTGCATACTCACTGCCTGCACAAGTTCTTCAATACTTACGCCGCTTAAAATAGAAAGCGCAGATTTTGCGCCGATGCCGTTGACTTTAAGCAGCTGCCGAAACGTATGTTTTTCCTGCTCCGAACCAAAACCATACAGCAGCTGCGCGTCTTCGCGCACGACAAAATGCGTCAGCAAACTTACTTTTGCACCAAGCTCAGGCAGGTTGTAAAACGTACTCATGGGCACCTCAACCTCATAGCCCACGCCATTACAATCGATTAAAACCAATGGCGGCGTCTTTTCCAGCAGAATCCCACTCAGGCGTCCAATCATGGCGTCTTCCAAAACATGATAATTGATAACAGTAACGCATGACTCAGCATGGCTGCAAGTGTTAGCTGAATAGCGGGGCGCAAATGCGCCGGTCTTGCTGCAAAACGTCGCAGCAACCAGGAAGCCCGTGCAGAAAACAACAGCGGCAGCGCGGATAACATTGCCAGCATGGGCAGTTTTCCGATTGCGGTCGCGAATAGCAACCAGGTAAACGCAAGCCCGGCCAGAACAGGATAAGCCAATACTGCTTTCTGCAGCGGCAGCCTTACTACCAGATGACGCTTGCCTGCCGCTGCATCTGCCTTTCGGTCCGGAAACTGATTGATGTAAAGCAAATTGGTCACCAGCAAAGCATAAGGCGCGCCAACGACTAGCGGCTGCAACGAAAACGCCCTTCTCTGTACATAATCCGCACCCATCACAACGCCAAGAAAACCCAACAGCACGCACAACTCGCCCAAACCTCGACCATTCAAGCGCAACGGAGCCGCAGAGTAGGCCCATCCGATGAGCGTGCCTACAGCGCCTATGATCAGCAAGCCAACCCCGACCTGCCGCGACAGCCACAACCCGCCTAGCATAGCAGCGCCCAATAACAGGTAGCCAAAATACGCCGTCTGTTTTGGCGTCAACACCCCGTTCTGAATGAAGCGGCTGCCACCAGTAAATGGATACAAGCGTTCGGTATTGATCGCATCTGTGCCACTGAGGGCGTCGAAATAATCGTTAAGCACATTCACGCCCGCGTGTACCAGTAAAGCAAGTAATATGGTTAACACTGCGGTTGACGCTTGAATTTGAATGCCGGAATAGATTGCGCCTGTCTGCCCTAGCAAACAGGCCGCTAAAGTCGCCATTAAAAATGCGGGCCGGGTAGCGGCAAAGTAGCGAACAAACGGATTAGAAAAATTTACCGGCATGGGCTCGATTGCAGACTTACTCATCCGACAAGGCGTCCATTTTTTACGCGAAACCCAGCTGTTGCCAGCTTGCCTAAACCCTGCCCGCCATGTGCATGGCAAATGGCGCAAGCCAAAGCATCTGCCGAATCTGGTTTGGGTGCGGCAGGTAAATTTAGCAAGCGTTTGACCATCTCCTGCACCTGTTCTTTTTGTGCATGGCCATTACCAACAACAGCCTGCTTCACCTGCAGAGCGGTGTATTCTGCCACGATTAGATTACGGATTACTGCCGCACTGATTGCTGCGCCGCGTGCCTGACCCAGCAGCAGCGTTGACTGCGGGTTCACATTCACAAACACTTTTTCTACAGCGACTTGGTTAGGCTGATAAGTATCAATCACCTCAAACAGACCGTCCAATATCACTTTCAGCCGCGCAGGCAACTCTTCTCTATCGTCCTCATCTGCATTTTTATTCTTTTTTGCTGAAGCAGTTTTAATCGTACCGCTTGCAATATAAGTGATTTTTTCACCTATTTTTTCAATGACACCAAAACCCGTTATGCGCAGGCCGGGGTCGATGCCGAGGATTCTAATTTCGCTCACTAGTCCTCTATCAATGCTGTGGTGTAGACATCCTGCACATCATCCAAATCTTCCAGCGCGTCCAGGATTTTTTGCATTTTTACCGCATCATCCCCTGCAAACTCCACCTCGTTCAAAGGTTTCATGGTGACTTCTGCCACCACCGCTTTAAGGCCTGCGGCTTCCATCGCTTCTTTCACGGTCAAAAAGTCATTAGGCGCTGTAATCACTTCTATACTGCCATCTTCGTCCGTCACAATATCTTCAGCACCTGCCTCCAGTGCGGCTTCCATCACCTGATCCTCGCTCGTGCCAGGCTCGTACACTAGGCTGCCGCAATGCTTGAACATAAACGCAACACAGCCATCGGTACCCAGATTTCCGCCAAACTTAGTGAGAGCATGGCGTACATCAGCCACCGCACGCTGTTTGTTATCCGTCAGGCAATCGATAATAATTGCCGCGCCATTGATGCCATAACCTTCGTAGCGAATCTCTTCGTAGTTCACGCCCTCCAGTTCGCCGGTACCTTTTTTAATGGCACGGGTGATATTGTCAGACGGCATATTTTCTTCTTTGGCTTCTGCCACCGCCGCACGCAGGCGCGGATTCATGGCGGGATCACCGCCGCCCAGACGGGCTGCTACCGTAATCTCTTTAATCAGTTTGGTGAAAATCTTGCCGCGTTTGGCATCCTGTCTGCCTTTGCGATGTTGGATATTTGCCCATTTACTATGTCCAGCCATGCTGCTTAACCCTTAATTCTAAAAAATTTGAAGTTTGATTTTACCACGTCTATTCCTGTCCCATCGCAGGGTCGACCGGCACATGTTTTTTCATGGTGACCATCGAAATAATCACCAGCGCCAATGCAACAAATAGCATGCCGGCCAGCTCAAGATTACCCGGCCGTTCCCCCAACTGAATCCAGGCGGAAATAACACCTATTACAGGCGCGAGCATGCTCGTCATACTTGCTACGCCTGCTGGCAGACGTTGCAAGGCGTACAACCACAGCACCCATGCGAGCGAACCGCTCAAGAAAATACTGTACACAATGGTTAACACAAAGGTGTTTGTCCATTGAATCGGCGGCGCAGGCGCGGTGAGCGCGATGAAAATGATGGGGAGAGATCCCAGCAGCGTAGGCCAGGCTGTGATATTGAGTAAATCCAGATGCGGTGCACGTTGATGCAGTTTCTTAGAAACTATTGCAGAGATTGCCCATGAAATTCCGGAAAATAACGCCAGCAGCATACTAAAGGCGTCAGATTTGATATGCAGAGGATCGAATATCAGCACAATGCCAAACAATGCAAACGCAACCGCCAGCCATTGCCAGCCCTGCACTTTTTCACCCAGCATAGGCCATGCAAACAGCATCACCCAGAACGGCATGGTATAAGACAGCACGGCTGTTTTACCCGCGCCGCCCTCCACCAACGCCCAAATCAGCAACCCCGTAAAACCGCAAGTTTGCAGCAAACCAAGCACAAGCATAGTAGGAAACTCCTTTAATGCCAGCGGTCTTTTCATTAAAAACAGCACAATAAACAACATAATTGCACCTAAAAATGTGCGCAGCGCGGCAAACTGGAACGGGCTGGCATACTGCACGGCCAGCTTCATTACTACCCAGTTATAGCCCCAAATCAAGGTAAGTATAAAAAGTGCAGCAAAAGCCTTCATGACAATATTTTTTTGCATGGTCCGAACTTCAAAAGTTGATTTAGAATGTTGGTATAGTCATTATAAGATGTATATTTTTTATTAAGCTTAAGGGGTGGGGAGAATCATGAAAACATTACAACAAATCTTAAACGAAAAAAAACATAAAGAGCTTATCTCCATTGCTCCCGACCGGCCTGTGTTTGATGCGCTTGTTATTCTTGCTGAATATAAAATTGGTGCTTTAGCCATCATGCAAGGTGACAAACTGGTGGGGATATTTTCGGAGCGCGACTATGCGCGGGAAATTGTGCTGCAAGGCCGTTCATCCAAGACCACGCAAGTACACGAAGTCATGTCATCTAAACTGATTACAGGCAAACCAGATGATTTGGTAGACGCGGCCATGAGTTTAATGAGCGAAAAACGCATTCGCCATTTGCCAATAATGGATGGCGAAAAAGTGCTCGGCATGCTTTCCCTGGGCGATTTGGTCAAGGAAACGATTACCCACCAGCAATATTTAATCAAACAGCTAGAAAACTATATTCGTGGGCAATAGATTCCGGTTGCCTTAAAGGTACTTGGCCACCATCGCATTGCTTAAATCATTTGCGGCAATTGGCAGGCGTACAAAATAACCGCTACCGGAAGCTTCCTGGATATGCTCACCTTTTTTGTTGAACATTTCTTCAACAACTAACTCACGATTGCCTGCCGGATGTATCACTTGCAGGCGATCGCCTACTGCAAACTTGTTACGTGCTTCAATGTCGGCCAAGCCTTTTTCCGCATCATAGGCCACTACATCGCCCACATACAGGCTGCGGTTAGAGCTTGAATAGCCCTGTTTATAATTTTGATGCTCAGCCGTATGATGACGCTGATAAAAACCATCGGTATAGCCACGATTGGCGAGGTTTTCCAAATCGCTTAACAAACTCCAGTCAAATGGACGGCCAGCGAGCGCATCATCAATGGCTTTACGGTAATTCTGGCAAGTGCGCGCCACGTAATAACGTGATTTGGTGCGCCCTTCAATTTTCAAAGAATCCACGCCCATCTTAATGAGCCGCTCTACATGCTCAATAGCGCGTAAGTCCTTGCTGTTCATGATGTAAGTACCGTGCTCGTCTTCCATAATCGGCAACAATTCGCCTGGCCGGCCTTTTTCTTCAATGAGATACACCTTATCCGCTAACGGATGGCGCGGGAGGCTACCGCATCCCGATAAGCTGGATTTTTCCATCTCCGCCTTAAAATCAAATTCGTTGAGGCGAATCACACCAGCAGCATCTTCTGCGGCATCATGCACTTTGTAATCCCAGCGGCAGCTATTGGTACACGTGCCCTGGTTGGGGTCGCGATGATTAAAATATCCTGAAAGCAAGCAGCGGCCGGAATAGGCAATGCACAAGGCGCCGTGCACAAACACTTCCAGCTCCATGTCAGGGCAAAGCTGACGGATTTCTTCAATCTCATCCAATGATAATTCGCGCGACAGAATCACGCGCGTCAGCCCCAAACTTTGCCAGAACTTTACCGTAGCGAAATTGACGGTATTGGCCTGCACCGATAGATGCACCGGCATTTCCGGCCATTTTTCCCGCACCATCATAATCAAGCCTGGGTCCGACATAATCAGCGCATCTGGCTTCATGTTGATGACCGGTTCCATATCCGCCATGTAAGTTTTCACCTTGGCGTTATGCGGCGAGATGTTACTCGCGACGAAAAACTTTTTGCCGCGTGCATGCGCCTCACCGATACCAATCTCCAAGTTCGCCATCGTAAAATCGTTATTACGCGCCCGCAGGCTATACCGTGGCTGCCCAGCGTATACCGCATCTGCACCATAATCATATGCGGTCCGCATACGATCCAAATCGCCCGCCGGGGCTAGTAATTCAGGAATTTTCACTTATTCACCAATAATCTTTACCAGTACACGCTTCTTACGTCTGCCATCAAACTCACCATAAAAAATCTGTTCCCAAGGGCCAAAGTCCAGCTGCCCATCGGTAATCGCCACCACCACCTCACGCCCCATTACTTGACGCTTCATATGTGCATCAGCGTTATCCTCGCCGGTATCATTATGGCGATAGCTGCTCACCGGCTCGTGCGGCGCAAGGCGTTCCAGCCACTGCGTGTAATCGTGGTGCAGGCCGCGCTCATCGTCATTGATAAACACGCTGGCGGTAATGTGCATAGCGTTTACCAGCACCAAGCCTTCGCGGACACCACTCTCGCGCAAGCACTCTCGCACTTGCTCAGTAATGCGGATAAAAGCAACGCGGGTTGGCGGATTAAACCAAAGCTCTTTACGGTAACTTTTCATTTTTTGTCCCCAAAAATTAATAGCGCTATTTTAACACTTAATGATTTTAGTGATAAATCCAATAAAAAAAGGCCTCCACTGGGAGGCCTTTAATTCACTGCTAGCGCTTAGCTTTTTACTTCTACAGCTTCCGTAAAGCTTTTACCTTCATTATCAGTCGCCACCACCTCTAATTTGCCAGGTGCATCCGGCACAAAATTAAATTTGAAATAAGGGTCTTCCGCCGTGCCCACGCCCACATCGATCGTCATGACAGGCTTACCGTTATAGGTAAACGCAGCCTTGTTAATGTAAAACGCAGGAATAAATCCTTGCGACACCAATTCGCGCTGCAGCCCGGTACGCATAGGGTGTTTGATGTTAAAAGTAGTCGAACTAGCACTGCCGATTTTTACCGGGTCATCCACCTTGAATTTGATTTTACCAGCTGATGCGCGAATCGCCGCTTCATCCGCATCTACCGTACCGCCGCAGCCGCCCGCCGCGCGGATTTCGCGTGAAGCCAGATACAGCTTGCCATCGGCCGTTTCACCCACCAAACGCACAAACGCGTCAGTTTCAAAGCGAATGCGTGTCGACAGTTGGAAATTGCCGAGTGCATCGGTCAAATGATACGTGGCCGTAAGCGGAATCGGGTTTGCATCTACAAACGCATATAGCTTTTTAATCACTACACCATTTGCAGCTGCATTATCTATGCTATAGGTAACTGGCACCTGCGCGCCGCTTTCGGCGCGGCGCGGCGCGTCAATCTTAATGAAATTGGCTTCTGTCATCTCACGTTTAGCAAAAAAAGCCTCTTTCATCACCGGCCACAATTTAGGATCCGCCTCGGCAAAAACAGGCAGGCTAGAAGCTAATAGAATAGCGCCTGACAAAGCAGCAAAAATCATTTTACTCAATTTCATACATCCCCCAAAACCGCAATTTATATACATGCCATGTTAACGCATTAACTAAAATTATGACTACAAGGCGCTATTTTAGTTTTATTCAACCGCCTGTATGTGACTCTCGTCACATTATTCATTTTCCATATGAAAAAACAGCTCAATGCCATTGCCAACCGGGTCTTTGAAGTTGATTTGTTTGACATTCAACACAGGCAAATCACGGATTGAGTAATCAATATTATGCGCCTTCAAATGTGCTTCCATCGCGGGCATATCGGTACAGGTAAACGACACATGGTCTAGGGTTGTGAGCACGTTGGTCAGCGGCTCGCCTTCACCGCGATACTCGGCCAGATGCAGCACATCGTTATCGCCAATATAAAGCCAGAAGCCGCGGCTGGTAAACCCCTCACGTGGCCCGACCTTTAACCCCACTACATCGCAGTAAAAGTCTTTAAGTTTAAGCATCGTCTCGTAAGGCGTGCGTAGATTAACATGATTGATTTCGGTAACAGGCATATGCTTATACTACTTACGGGTTCATATTGATTGGGTAGGAATCATACCTGAATCCAATTCAGGTTAACAGTTTGAATAATACGAAACCATGTGAGATACTTTGCTGAGTATTTAATCAACAAAGTACGTGTGTCGTTAAATCGCCATCCCGGAAGGATATACACGATGAAAGCTTTAGTTAAGAAATATGCAAAAGAAGGCTTGTGGCTGGAAGACATGCCCGAGCCAGCCGTTGGTAATAATGATGTGCTCATTAAAATCAAAAAAACGGCCATATGCGGCACCGATATTCACATTTATAACTGGGATGAATGGGCACAAAAAACGATTCCCGTGCCGATGATTACCGGCCATGAGTATGTGGGTGAGATTGCCGGATTTGGTTCAAATGTAGACGGGTTAAACATCGGCGATATCGTCTCCGGCGAAGGCCACCTGACTTGCGGACGTTGCCGCAACTGCCTCGGCGGACGCACCCACTTGTGCCCCAACACCATTGGCGTGGGCGTTAATCGTCACGGCGCTTTTGCAGAATATCTGGTGATTCCCGCCAAAAATGTGTTCAAGCCCAGCCGCCCCATTGACACCGATTTACTCTCATTTTTCGATGCTTACGGAAACGCGGTACACACCGCACTGTCATTCAATATGGTAGGCGAGGACGTGCTGATTACCGGCGCCGGCCCCATCGGCAGCATGGCAGCACTGGTAGCCAACCACGCAGGTGCCAGAAACATTGTCATTACAGACATGAATCAGTACCGCTTGAATTTAATCAAAAGCATTTTGCCACGCATAGTCACGGTCAATGTAGCCAAAGAAAGCATTACCAAAGAAATGATGGATGCTTTAGGCATTTTTGAAGGATTTGATGTGGGCTTAGAAATGTCCGGCTCACCCATGGCTTTCGGCGACATGCTCAGCAAAATGATTAATGGCGGCCACATTGCCATGCTGGCAATCATGCCTGCAGGATCGGGCATCGATTGGGACATGGTGGTCTTCAAAGGCCTAACGATTAAAGGTATTTACGGCCGAGAAATTTTTGAGACCTGGTACAAAGGCTCCATGATGGTGCAAAGCGGCTTGCCGTTAGAGAAAATCATCACGCATCGCTTTCACTATACCGATTTTAAAAAAGGCTTTGATGTGATGCGCTCCGGCAACTCTGGCAAAGTTATACTCAACTGGGAAGAATAAGCATGAGTTTTAAGGCAGCAAAACAGGGTTTCGCACAGGACTTAAAAGACATCGAGGCGCAGGGACTTTATAAAACCGAGCGCATCCTGGCTTCTGACCAAAACAATCGCATCACGCTGGCTGATGGCAGTGTTGTTATCAATATGTGCGCCAATAACTACCTTGGTCTGGCAAACAATCCTGAGCTTATTCAGGCGGCAAAAGATGGTTTGGATAAATGGGGCTTTGGCCTAGCCTCGGTGCGCTTTATTTGCGGTACGCAATCCATCCACAAACAGTTAGAGCAGGCCATGAGCGACTTTTTGGGCATGGAAGATACGATTCTGTATTCCTCTTGCTTTGATGCCAACACCGGTTTGTTTGAAACAATTTTGAGCGAGCAAGATGCCATTATTTCAGATGAGTTGAATCATGCCTCCATCATCGACGGTGTGCGGCTTTGCAAGGCCGCGCGTTACCGCTACAAAAATAACGATATGCAAGACCTGAGAGAAAAACTGGTCGAGGCAAAGCAAAACAATGCGCGCCGCATACTGATTACCACAGACGGCGTATTCTCGATGGATGGCACCATTGCCAAGCTCGACCAGGTGTGCGATTTAGCCGATGAATTTGACGCCATGGTGCACCATGATGACTCGCATGCCACTGGCTTTATGGGTAAAAATGGTAAGGGTGTTCATGAATACTGCGGTGTAATGGATCGTGTAGACATCATTACCACCACCTTTGGTAAAGCGCTGGGCGGCGCATCGGGCGGCTGCACCTCGGGCCGCAAAGAAATCATCGATCTATTGCGCCAGCGTTCCAGACCCTATTTATTCTCTAACTCGCTCGCACCTAGCATTTGCGCTACAACGCTAAGCGTGTTGAACATGCTTTCCAAATCTACAACGCTTAGAGACAAACTAGAAAGCAATACGCGTTACTTCAGAACAGGCATGCAAGCTGCCGGTTTTGATTTAAAAGAAGGCGACCACCCGATTATCCCGATTATGTTAAGCGATGCGGTACTAGCGCAGGAAATGAGCAAAATGCTGCTCACAAAAGGGGTTTATGCGATTGGTTTTTTCTTTCCGGTGGTGCCAAAAGGCAAAGCCAGAATCCGCACGCAGATTTCTGCCGCACATACTACTGAGGATTTAGATGCCGCGATTAAAGCGTTTGCGGGGTGTCGGGATGAGTTAGCATGATTACTTATTCGCATCCCGATTTTCAATTTCTTGTAACTTGTTAGCTGGAAGCTTTTTGTAAATTCCAGAAACTTTATTTGGCATTGCTACCATATACTCCGTAATGATATTAATAAGCTCAAATAAAGAACCTACGGTCTCTGGTGAGTCCACGTCAATTTGACCAGGATGCACTGCATCGTTACCAGTAACTCGAACAATATCTAGAGACTGTTGCACTATATTTGGCAAGCCTTTTGAAACTAAAGCGGCAATATCATCATTTATATTTTTGCCCTTACCCCCAAGGTTTTCACATAAAATTTGCAAAGCCAATCGCAATAAAGCTGCTGCTGCACGCGGGGACGCCGAGAATATTGAAGACGCTTCATCATATATTTCTCGAACATTTTGTGGCATCTCAGAATTAGCAATTGGTGCGGTACTAGTAGTTGGATAGAGCAATTTTTCATTTAACCATATCGTTTTATTTGTACAATGGGTGCAATTTCCAACCCTCAAAGCACCTTCACCATATTTATGGTTAACGTAGCCTGTTGCATCAAGAGAAATGCTCCACCAAGTTTGTTGAGAAATTGCATTGCAATGAGGGCAGGTAAAAGAACCTTCGTGGACTTTTGGTGCAATATATTTCATAGAAACACTCACCCTCTTCTAATTAAAATGCAATTCACGATGCGATAAAGAGGCACATCCGCGTAGACAGTACGTATTTGTACGGCAAGCGGATGTAACAAAGTTAGCGCGAGTGAGTGCATTTATGCCGCTGGATTCTGGGTGCGAACTCTAATATGCAGTTCGCGTAACTGTTTTTCATCCACCTCATTCGGCGCATTGGTCATCAAACACTGCGCGCGCTGGGTTTTAGGGAAGGCAATCACGTCACGGATAGATTCTGCACCCGCCATCAATGTGACCAAACGGTCTAAGCCGAAAGCCAAACCGCCATGCGGTGGGGCGCCGTATTGAAGTGCATCCAACAAAAAGCCGAATTTTTCCTGCGCTTCTTCTTTGCTGATCTTGAGTGCATCGAATACTTTGGATTGCACCTCTTGCTTATGGATACGCACCGAGCCGCCGCCCACTTCCCAGCCGTTCAGCACCATGTCGTAGGCTTTGGATAAGCACGCGCCTGGATTAGATACCAGCAAATCTTCGTGGCCGTCTTTTGGTGCGGTGAACGGGTGATGCAATGCAGCCCAGCGGTCATTTTCTTCGTCATGCTCAAACATCGGGAAATCCACCACCCACAAAGGTGCCCAGGCGCGACCATCCACATGGCCTTTTTCGTGGCCGACTTTGGAGCGCAACGCACCCAAGGCCTCGTTCACGACTTTGGCTTTATCTGCGCCAAAGAACACGATATCGCCATTCTGCGCGCCAGTGCGGTCGATAATGGCTTGCAACGCTTTGACGTGAATGTTCTTCACAATCGGGCTTTGCAGGCCTTCTTCATTCAGTTTGGTAATGTCGTTGATCTTGATGTACGCCAAACCTTTAGCACCGTAGATTTTAACAAACTCGGTGTAAGCATCAATCTCGGAACGCGAAATCGCCGCGCCATTCGGCACGCGCAGCGCAGCCACGCGGCCACCCGCCATGTTGGCAGCGCCTGCAAACACTTTGAAATCGACATCTTTCATCACGTCGCTTAACTCGGTGATTTCCAGCGTCACGCGCATATCTGGTTTATCAGAACCGTATCTGTTCATCGCCTCGGCAAAACTCATGCGCGGGAACGCCGCTGGCAAACCGACGTTTTGCACTTTTTTGAGCATTTGCCGAATCATCTCTTCGACAATGTCCATGATTTCGTTCTCAGTCATGAACGAGGTTTCGATATCCACCTGCGTGAATTCCGGCTGGCGGTCTGCGCGCAAATCTTCATCACGGAAGCATTTGGTGATTTGGAAATAACGGTCAAAACCCGATACCATCAGCAATTGCTTGAAAAGCTGCGGCGATTGCGGCAACGCAAAGAACTGGCCTGCGTGAACGCGGCTTGGCACCAGGTAATCGCGCGCACCTTCTGGCGTACTGCGCGTAAGCATCGGCGTTTCCACCTCAATAAAACCGTTCACATCCAAGTAATCGCGCAGGGTTTTGGCCACACGGTAACGCAGCATGAGGTTTTTTTGCATGGCAGGGCGGCGCAAATCGATGTAGCGGTGCTCCAGGCGCACGGTTTCTGTGAGGGTGTCATCATCCAGCATGAACGGCGGGGTAAGTGACGGATTGAGAATCTCGATCTCGCTCGCCAGCATTTCCACCTCACCCGTAGGAATATTCGCATTGACTGTGCCTTCTGGCCGCGCACGTACTTTGCACACCACTTTAAGCACAAACTCGTTGCGCACGGTTTCGGCATTTTTAAACGCTTCCGGCGTATCCGGGTCAATCACGATCTGCGCCATGCCTTCACGGTCGCGCAAATCGATGAAAATCACGCCGCCATGATCACGACGGCGATGTGCCCAACCGCATAAAGTCACTGTTTGGCCGATGTGGGAGCGGTTTAGATGACCGCAGTAATGTGTACGCATCATAATAAAAAAGCAATCTATAGTTGTTGTGTTGTTTGTTGAAAACGAAGTTGTTGTGTGAAATGTTCTTTTGGGGTGACCGTGCCCATGCTGATAATGTATTTCAGAGCCTCGTCCACGCTCATATCCAACTCGACAACATCTTCTCTCGCCATCATTAAGAAAAAGCCCGAAGTCGGGTTGGGTGTCGTCGGCACATAAATACTGACATAATCGCCAAATAAGTGATTTTTTATATCGCCGCCCGGCGTCCCGGTTAAGAAAGCTATGGTCCAGCTGCCTTCGCGTGGATACTGCACCAGCAGCGCCTTTCTGAACGCATTGCCGGAATCTGAAAATAGCGTATCTGAAACCTGCTTGACGCTGGAATAAATAGATTTAACCACTGGAACGCGCGACAGCAACTTCTCCCACAGGACAATAAGCTGCTGGCCAAAGATATTGGCCGCAATCAGCCCCGTGACAAAAACAATCAATAAAGTAAGCAGCGCGCCTAGGCCGGGCACGTGAAAACCAAACACCTTTTTGGGCTGCCAGGCTTCAGGTAACAACAGCAGGCTTTGGTCCATGGTCTGGATAAGCGTGCTGATGACCCAGATGGTGATAAACAAAGGGACCAAGACCAGCAGGCCGGTAATAAAATATTTTTTCATTTTAATTCAGTTAGTTAATACAGGCTGCTAATGGCAGGCACAGCCTGGGTTGCAGGCTGCGGGCTTCGCTTCAGTGGTACCAGCTTCCGCAGATTTGGCCTCAGGCTTTTGGCCACCCTTGAAATCCGTTGCATACCAACCGCTGCCCGTGAGTTGAAAACTGGGTGCAGACACTTGCTTGGCAAACGTCTCCTTTCCACATGCAGGGCAGGCTGTCACATTGGGCTCGCTAATTTTGCGCATCACCTCGGCCTTATGGCCGCAACTTGTACATTCGTAATCGTAAATTGGCATAAATCACCGCTATATCAGTTAGATAACCGCTTATTATACCTGAATCCAATCCAAATTTTCGATGCTGTTCGGCGCAAACTCACTTAGCGCTCCGGCTTGCTCTATCGCCAATCAAACAATTTATTAGCAATGAAAAAGCCCCTGAAACAGGGGCTTGGATTTTAATACTTTACGCTTTCTGTCGCAGGTGACTTTTAAAAAGGAATGTCGTCTTCAAAGTCATCAAATCCACCGCCCGTCTTAGCCGGCGCTTGCTGCGGCGCAGATTGGCGTGGTGGCGCCTGATTAAAGTCCTCAGGTGCACCACCCTGATCCATGCCTTGATTCATGTTTCCATCATAGCTGGCGTTGGAACCGCCGCCTTCACGCGAACCTAACATTTGCATATTATCGGCGACAATCTCGGTAGTGTAACGTGTCACACCGTCCTTTTCCCATTTGCGCGTTTGCAAGCGGCCTTCCACATACACCGGGCGGCCCTTTTTAAGGTACTCGCCCGCAATCTCGGCCAATTTGCGGTACATCACAATATTGTGCCACTCGGTTTTTTCCTGCTTCACGCCCGATTTGTCTTTCCAGTTTTCAGTCGTGGCAATACTGAAATTGCACACCGCTTCGCCATTGGGCATGTAGCGCACTTCCGGGTCGCGTCCCAAATTTCCCACTAAAATTACTTTGTTTACCGATGCCATTTATGTACTCCCAATAATTGCTAATATTTCCTGATCGTCTGCTATTTCCCGTTTACTTTTCGCATACTGATTTTTTATTTTTACAATCAGCATGCCCTCAGCGGCAATCGCCACCGCCTCATGCACATAAGGCAACGCGGATATTGCTTTACTCAGCGCTCTCGCCTGCGCTTCGCTTGTTTCTCCTAAATGATACATCTTTGTACGAACGGCCGGGGGAGTTTTCATACTAAAACTCAGCAATAACCAAACACTCATCAGCACTGCACAAAACATAAAGACGATTGAATAACTGTAATGATGCGCCAAATAGCCTCCCGCCAAGCCTCCCGCAGCCACACCTAGCGATTGCGAGGTATTATAAACACCCATTGCAGTGCCTTTAGCTGCTGCCGGAGCCAGTTTAGAAATGAGCGAGGGCAGGCTGGCTTCCAAAATATTAAATGCCACAAAATAGGCGAACAATGAGAACACAATACCCCAGAAACTGGCGATCAAACCTGCAAAACACAGCTGCGCAATCAGCATCAACGCCACCGCGCCAATAAAAACCGGCTTCAACAAACCGCGTTTTTCCCCCACAATAATCGCAGGAATCATCAGCACAAACGAGCCAATTAAAATGGGTAAATACACTTGCCAGTGATGATTTACATCTAAACTGCTAGTGTTTTGTATCGCAAAAGGCACCACAATAAACATCGCCATCTGTGCGGCGTGCAGCGCAAAAATACCAAAATTCAAGCGCAATAACTGTGCATTTTTTAGCACGTCTTTTAATTTGGCAGGCGCAGCACTGGCGTCGGAATGAAAGTGGCTGGCAATCGGGTTGGGTACAATGAATCTGATTACCAGTATCGCCAGAACAGCAAGCACCGCTGTGAGCCAGAAAATGCCCGCGATGCCTGTCCAATGTGCCAGAGCCGGGCCCAGCACCAGTGAAATCGCAAAAGTCACTCCAATTGTTGCGCCTATCATCGCCATGGCTTTGGTACGGTTTTCTTCACGTGTCAAATCCGCCAATAACGCGGTCACAGCCGCTGAAACCGCCCCTGCGCCCTGCATGGCACGTCCTATAATGACCGTAGTGATATCCGTTGCCAAGGCTGCGACAATGCTGCCGATAATCAGCATCGCCAGCCCTATATAAATCACATTCTTACGCCCAAATTTATCCGAAGCCATGCCAAAAGGCAATTGAAACAAAGCCTGCGTCAGCCCGTATGCGCCCAACGCCGCGCCCACCAGAATACTGTTGTCACCGCCTTGATAATGCGTCGCGTAGATAGCGAAAATGGGCAAGATCAAGAACATGCCCAGCATGCGCAAGCCGTAGATAGAAGCCAGGCTGACGCTGGCTCTAAGCTCGCTTTGGGGCATTTTTTCGATTGAACTCATTAAATATTTGAAATTATTTTGCTAAAGGCGGTATATTAACAGGTTGCCCAAAATTTAGAAAAAAGCCTCATGGATTTTATACGCATACGTGGTGCCCGTACCCACAATCTTAAAAATATTTCACTCGATTTGCCACGCAACAAAATGATAGTTGTAACCGGGCTCTCTGGCTCTGGCAAATCGTCGCTGGCTTTTGATACGCTCTATGCAGAAGGCCAGCGCCGTTATGTAGAAAGCCTTTCAGCCTATGCACGGCAGTTCCTGGCACGTATGGACAAGCCCGATGTCGATTTAATTGAAGGGCTGTCTCCCGCCATTTCAATCGAGCAAAAATCCACCTCGCATAATCCGCGCTCCACTGTTGGCACGGTCACCGAAATCCATGATTACCTGCGGCTTTTGTACGCACGCGCCGGCGACCCGGAATGCCCGGAGCATGGCACCAAACTGGAAGCGCAAACCGTTTCGCAAATGGTGGATGCGATACTCAAACTGCCGGAAGACACCAAGCTGATGATACTTGCACCGGTAGTAGCTAACCGCAAAGGTGAACAGCTTGATTTGTTTGAGGACTTAAAGGCGCAAGGCTTCGTGCGCCTGCGTGTCGACGGCAAGATTTATGAAATTGATGCGTTACCGCAACTCGCCAAAACCACCAAACACAGCGTAGATGTTGTGGTAGACCGCCTGAAAGTTAAAGAAGACATGAAGCAGCGTATTGCAGAGTCTTTCGAAACTGCATTGCGCCTGGCCGATGGCAAAGCCATTGCGCTGGAGATGGACACCGAAAAGGAGCATCTGTTTTCGGCCAAATTTTCGTGCCCGGTGTGTGATTACTCACTTGCAGAACTGGAGCCGCGCCTGTTCTCATTTAACAACCCAATGGGCGCATGCCCTAAGTGTGACGGCTTGGGTAACGTCAACTTTTTCGATCCGAAGCGCGTGGTAGCTTTTCCGCATTTGTCCCTGGCAAGCGGCGCGATCAAAGGCTGGGACAAGCGCAACCAGTTTTATTTCCAGATGCTACTAAGTTTGGCGGCACACTACGGCTTCGATACTGAAACTCCCTTTGAAAACCTGCCAGAACATATCCAGGACGTGTTGCTAAATGGCTCCGGCCGCGAACAGATCGCATTTAAATACTTAAACGAGCGTGGTACTTTTTTTGGCAAAACACATAATTTCGAAGGCATTCTAAACAACCTGCAACGCCGCTATCGTGAAAGCGACTCCCTGGCGGTACGCGATGAACTCTCTAAATACATCAATAGCGCGCCCTGCCCGGATTGTGCGGGCACACGCTTGCGGATAGAGGCGCGCCACGTCAAAGTTGGCAATAAAAACATTCACCAGATTTGCGAGGTGCCGTTAAAGCAAGCGCTCACTTTCTTTGAAGCACTTGAATTGCAAGGTGCAAAGCTTGCCATTGCCGATAAGATCGTAAAAGAGATTCAAAGCCGTCTGAGATTTCTAACCAACGTCGGGCTGGAGTATTTGTCGCTTTCGCGCTCGGCCGAGACTTTATCGGGCGGCGAAGCGCAGCGTATCCGTCTGGCCTCGCAAATCGGCAGCGGCTTAACCGGCGTGATGTATGTGCTGGATGAACCCTCGATCGGCCTGCATCAGCGCGACAACGACCGGCTTCTGGAAACGCTGAAACGCTTACGTGACATTGGCAACACGGTGATTGTGGTGGAGCACGACCACGATGCGATTCTGGCTGCAGATTACGTCGTAGATATTGGCCCTGGCGCGGGCGAGCATGGTGGGCAAATTGTAGCCGAAGGCACGCCGGCAGAAGTTCAGGCCAACATCCAATCGCTTACCGGCCAATATTTAAGCGGTAAAAAGAAAATCGAATACAAAAAAATACGCACCAAAGCCGACCCGGCACGCTGGCTAAAACTCAGCAACGCAACCGGCAATAATTTGCGCAATGTTTCGGTCGAAATCCCGGTCGGCCTGCTGACCTGCGTCACCGGTGTTTCTGGCAGCGGCAAATCCACCCTGATTAACGACACACTGTACCGGGTCGTCGCGCAGCACTTATACGGCAGCAACACAGAACCGGCACCGTTTGGCGAGGTAGAAGGCCTGGCATTTTTTGACAAAGTGGTCGATGTTGACCAAAGCCCGATTGGCCGCACGCCGCGCTCCAACCCAGCGACTTATACCGGCCTGTTCACGCCGATTCGCGATTTATTTGCCGGCGTGCCGGAAAGCCGCGCGCGCGGCTATGGGCCAGGCAGATACTCGTTTAACGTCAAAGGCGGACGTTGCGAGGCCTGTCAGGGCGATGGGGTGATTCGCGTAGAAATGCACTTTTTGCCGGATGTATATGTGCCATGCGACGTTTGCAAAGGCCACCGCTACAACCGCGAGACCTTAGAAATCCACTACAAAGGCAAAAATATTCATGAAGTATTAGAAATGACCGTGGAACAGGCACATGAATTCTTTAAGGCGATTCCCGTCGTGGCACGCAAGCTGCAAACCTTGCTGGACGTGGGTCTGGGCTATATTACGCTTGGGCAAAGTGCAACCACATTAAGCGGCGGCGAAGCGCAGCGCGTTAAGCTCTCTTTAGAACTGAGCAAGCGCGATACAGGCAGGACGCTATACATATTGGACGAGCCAACGACTGGCCTGCATTTTGCAGACATACAGCTGTTATTGGACGTCATTCACCGTCTGCGTGATGCAGGCAATACCATTGTCATTATCGAGCATAATCTGGATGTGATCAAAACGGCGGATTGGCTGATTGACATGGGCCCGGAAGGCGGCGATGGCGGCGGCATGGTGATAGCGGAAGGCACGCCGGAACAAGTAGCAGAGAACAAAGCAAGTTATACCGGAAAATACTTGAAACCGCTTTTAAAGTGATGCTCTGGAAGGCCCATGGATATTGGCCTGCAGAGTATCTATATGCTACGCACTAGGCATAGTAAGCATAGGCAAAAATCGCCAGCATCGTGATGGTGAGTATGATTTTCACAACCAAAGCCAGAACAAAACCCAAACCGGCAGCCAAACCTACTGTAGTTGCGCGGCTTGAGTCTTTATGCGCGATGAGCTCACCAATAATCGCACCTATCGCAGGCCCGATAATCAAACCCGGAATACCGCCCAGAATACCAACCAATGCGCCAACACCTGCGCCCCATAACGCATAGTTACTGGCACCGGCTTTTTTTGCAGTCACCACCGAAGCAGCGATATCTACCACCCAAGCCAAAACTGCAAGCACGCCAATAACACACACCGTCAAAATGCTGACTTTGGCAAACCCATCCAGCCAAGCGGCTAGTAACAACCCTGCAAACACAAGTGGCACGCCGGGCAGCATGGGCAGCAGCATGCCAAGAATACCGATCATGACCAGCACTATTGCGACTACCCACAACCATTCCATCAGCGGAACCTCATGTGAAAATATTTAAGGAATCTCTGCAAAGCGCATTCTGGCTTGAATCGTCGCTGTGCGGCGGTTCAAATATCGGGTGCTGCGGTGTTTATCATAAAAGCGCGGGTTGGGAATCATCGCTGCCAGCTTTGCAGCTTGCGTTTTACCCAAGCCTCCGGCACTGGTTTTAAAATAATGCCGCGCTGCCGCCTCTGCCCCGAATATGCCATTGCCCCATTCAATCACGTTCAGATAAATTTCCAAAATGCGGCGCTTGGTGAGCATTTTTTCCAGCATCACGGTGATAACCGCCTCTTCGGCCTTGCGCCATGGCGTGCGCTTGCTGGATAGAAACAGGTTCTTGGCCAGCTGCTGACTGATGGTGGAGCCGCCTGCAACGATTTTGCCTTTTTTCAGGTTTTTTTCGTAGGCTTTTTCGATGCCTTCCCAGTCAAAGCCGTCATGCTGGCTAAATTTGGAATCTTCGCTGGCAATCACCGCGCGCTTCAAATGATTAGAGATTTTTGCGTAGTCCACCCATTTATGCTTCAACTCGGCATCAGGCCTGGTTTCCTGAATAGTCTCCAGACGGTCTTCCATAAAGGCGCTGGAAGACGGGTTGAATTTGATCCACCAGCAAATGTGTAGAAAAATCCAGAGTTGATACAACAGCACAAAAGCAAAAAACAGTACGAAAGCGCGCTTGAATAGCCCGCCCAAGCCCATTGGGCGCGCGTTTGGCCTGGTGTTAAAAATCCAGCGGATCATGCTTTGCGTAATTGAGCAATAACCGGCGCGGTTTGCGGCCGCACGCCGCGCCATAGGTAAAACGCTTCGGCGGCTTGCTCTACCAGCATGCCCAGGCCATCCGCCACTTGCGCGCCAGCCGCCCTGGCCTGCGCCATAAACGGCGTTTCGCGGCCATACATCATGTCGTAAGCCAAGCAGTTTTTAGTAAATATCGTGTCGGGTATTGGCAAGGCGGTGTCGGTCAATCCTGTTGATGTTGCATTGATAATGATGTCGAACGACTGGTTTTTCAAGCCTTCGAAAGTGCATGCAGCAACTTTATTGGCAAACTGACTCGCCATCTTTTGTGCTTTATCCAGCGTACGGTTTGCCACCACCAGCCTGGCTGGCTGTTGCGCCAATATTGGCTGAAAAACACCCTGCGCCGCGCCGCCCGCACCAAGTATCAATATTCGCGCGTCTTGCAGGGCGATGCCGAAATTACTTGCAATATCTCTAATCAAACCCGCGCCATCGGTATTGTCACCTTTGATATGGTTGATGGTAAAAATCAACGTATTGACCGCCCCTGCATGTTGAGCGCGCTCAGTCAAAACATCACATAAATTGTATGCCTCAAACTTAAATGGCACGGTCACATTGGCACCTTTGTAACCCTGCGCAATCAGCTCAAGCACCTTTGCTGTAAAACCATCGAGCGGCGCCAACATAGCCTCGTAGCTAATATCCTGCCCGGTTTGCTTGGCAAACGCTGCGTGGATTAAAGGTGATTTACTATGCGCAATCGGGTTGCCGATGACAGCATACTTATCCGTCATTATTCAGTTTGTCCAGGGCAAGCCGGCTTTTTTCCAGCCATTGATGAGGGTACGTTGCTTTTTCTCATTAACATCGCCCTCAAAGCCTTCAAGCATATTGTATGCTTCGGTAAAGCCCAGCTTAGCGGCTGTTGCAGCAGCGTTATGCGAGCGCCCGCCGGTCCGGCATATAAAAATAACCAGCGCTTCCTTATCCACCTGCATCTCCAAATGCACTGCAAAATCGGGGTTAGCCACCATGCCGGGATAAAACGCCCACTCTATGTGCGTTGCTCCCGGGATTTTACCAACCAATTCCAATTCAGCAGTTGTGCGCACATCGACCAATTTTGCATGCGGTGTTTTTTGCAGCACTTCGTATGCCTCAAGCGGCGTAAGCGCCCCGGAGTAAGGTAACCGATTCTGCGCAGCTCTTTGCTGCGCGCTCTGTAAAATTTGAGTGATATTCGTCATATGGAATCCTTTTTAATTGGCTGTGCAGATTATTTCATTGCATGAAGTATAACTCGAAACAATTAGCATATTAATGCATAAATTTAATATGCACTATCTTGGTGCAGTTTTTAGCAATTAGCACTATTTTTGTGCTTCACAATTTTCATTCTTTTGCTAAGTGAATGACTAAAAAACGATTTTTGCTATTTTTCGCTGGCATGGTTCCTGCTAATATTACGTGTTGATAATTTATTCAATTAAATTGTTTTTGTCCAAAATCTAGACTAGGAGATATTAATGTCTGTTGCAAATGTAATGAAACTGGTGATTGATAACGACATCAAGTTCGTTGATTTTCGTTTCACCGATACACGCGGTAAAGAGCAGCACGTGACCGTGCCTGTATCACACTTCAATGAAGATAAATTTACCGAAGGCCACGCATTTGACGGCTCTTCAATCGCCGGCTGGAAAGGCATTCAAGCATCAGACATGCAGTTGATGCCGGACCCATCTACCGCCAACATCGACCCATTCATGGATGAGCCAACCCTTATCTTGACTTGCGACGTAGTAGACCCGACCGACGGCAAAGGGTACGAACGCGACCCTCGCAGCCTGGCAAAACGCGCAGAGGCTTACCTGAAATCAACCGGTTTGGGCGACACCGCTTACTTCGGTCCTGAACCGGAATTCTTTATTTTCGACAGCATTCAATGGAATGTCGGCATGGGCGGCTGCAGCGTGCAGATCAACTCGGAAGAAGCGGCCTGGTCAACAGGAGAAAAATTTGAAGGCGGCAATACTGGTCACCGTCCAGGCATCAAAGGCGGCTATTTCCCGGTGCCTCCCGTCGATTCATTGCAAGACATCCGCTCTGCCATGTGCATGACGCTGGAAGCCATGGGCGTGCCGGTAGAAGTGCATCACCACGAAGTGGCAACGGCTGGCCAGTGTGAAATCGGTACTAAATTCAGCACACTGACACAACGTGCAGACTGGCTGCAAATTCAAAAATACGTCATCCTGAACACAGCACACGCCTACGGCAAAACAGCCACATTTATGCCTAAACCATTTGCAGGCGATAACGGCAGCGGCATGCACGTGCACCAATCCGTGTGGAAAGACGGTAAAAACCTGTTCGCAGGCAATGGGTATGCGGGTTTAAGCGAATTCGCGCTGTACTACATCGGCGGCATCATCAAACATGCCCGCGCATTGAACGCGATCACCAACCCAGGCACTAACTCATACAAACGCCTGGTACCGCACTTTGAAGCTCCAGTTAAATTAGCTTACTCAGCTAAAAACCGTTCTGCCTCCATCCGCGTTCCATTCGTACACGGCGACAAGGCACGTCGTATCGAAGCGCGTTTCCCAGACCCGATCGCCAACCCATATCTGGCTTTCTCTGCATTATTGATGGCCGGTTTGGACGGCGTACAAAACAAGATTCATCCAGGCGAGCCAGCGACAAAAGACTTGTACCATCTGCCACCGGAAGAAGACGCACAAATCCCAACCGTATGTTCTTCATTAGAACAGGCGCTTGAGGCTTTGAACAATGACCGCGAGTTCCTCACACGCGGCGGTGTATTTACCGATGACTGGATCGATGCTTACATCGACCTGAAAATGGAAGAAGTCAACAAAATGCGCATTACACCGCATCCTGTTGAATTTGGCATGTATTACTCCTGCTAAGCAAAGTTATGCACCACAAAAGGGCGGCTTAGGCTGCCCTTTTTTATTTTTTAGCTGTTGCAAGAATTGCACTTATTTTATTTCACACTGTCACAGTCAACGACAATAGCCAATACTTCGTTGCTAACTATAAGACTCTCATCTAAACTATTGGTATGACTAAACAAATTACTTTTTTGAGCATTTTATTACCCCTCCTGATGCAGCCATTTTTGGCGCATGCGGAAATCTATAAACATGTGGATGCTGAGGGACGCGTCACGTATTCTAACGTCAAGATCAAAGGCGCAAAAAAACTTGATCTGGAGCCGGCTGATACCAGCTTCGGCACAGACTCCAGCGGCGAGAAAAAACGCGCTCCACAGGCGAAAACGCCAAGCCCGGCAAGCTTTCCCAAGGTAGATGCAGGCACGCAGAATCAGCGTGACGGCAAGCGCAAAGAGATCTTGCAGGCAGAATTAGAGAGCGAGAAAAAAGCGCTTGAAGAGGCTAAAAAAGCTTATGACGAGGGCGCGCAAAAGCCAGAAGTTTATCAACAGAAAAATGCCGACGGCACCTCAAAAACCTTCCGCAATGTTGCTAAATTCGAAGAGAAAATGAAAGCATTACAAGACGAAGTGGACGCTCACCAGCGCAATATTGATTTACTTACCAAAGAAATCAACGCCCTCAATTAATCTAGGGAAACACAGATTAAATCCCACATGGCCAGTCTTAAAAGCTGGCTTATCTTTTGCTTAAGCTTTAAGTACAAACACAAGCAACGAATCAATTGCTATACAATCTCTATGCGATCTTAAGCTTAAGCTATGTTACAAAATATCCCTTCTGGTTTTGCCGGTTTAGAGCACCTCGCCACTGCAGTGATGCTGCTCGACCAGTCGCATCGCGTTGTCTATGCCAACCCCAGCACGGAGATTTTATTTGCGCTAAGCGCCACGCAGATTCATGGCAGCCATATTTCCGAAGTGTTCCTGAATTGCGAGATTCTGCAAATCGCCATTGATAATGCAGTTAAAAATAACAGCCCGTATCGCGAACACGAATTTGCACTCAGCACCGTGCGCCAGCAATCGTTTGCGGTCACTTGTACCGTTACGCCTGTCGATATTGGCAAGGCTGCTTTGCTGCTTGAGTTCCAGCAGATGGATCAGCAGCTTCGCATTGCGCGCGAAGAACGCATGCTGATTCAGCAGCAAGCCAACTCCGAGCTGCTGCGTAATCTGGCACACGAGATCCGCAACCCGTTGGGCGGTCTGCGTGGCGCGGCGCAATTACTGGAGCACGAGCTGCCGCAACCCAATTTACGCGAATATACGCAAGTGATCATCAAAGAGGCGGACAGACTGCAGAGCCTCATGGACCGGCTGCTGGTGCCGCACCGTGTACCAAAGTATGAGCCTACCAATATCCATGAGGTGCTGGAGCGCGTACGTAGCCTGTTATTGGCCGAATCGCCTAACAACATCATCGTCCGCCGCGATTATGACACCAGCCTGCCAGATTTGATCGGCGACCGTGAAAAGCTCATTCAAACCGTACTGAATATCGCACGCAATGCCGTACAAGCCATGCAGGCAAGCGGCACGCCAAATGCCCAGGTCACGCTGCGCACGCGGGCGGAGCGTCAGGTAACGCTTTCAAAAAAGCGCTACCGTGTCGCCATCAAGCTGCAGATTATCGACAACGGGCCGGGCATCCCGGCAGATATTCGCGACAGGATTTTTTACCCGCTGGTATCAGGGCGCGAAGGTGGATCTGGCCTTGGACTTGCTTTGGCGCAAACTTTTATTACGCAGCACCATGGCATGATCGATTGCGAAAGCCAGCCCGGCAACACGTGTTTTACCATATTGCTGCCGGTTGAAACCACTGCGATTAAGCATGCCCATATTGCGCAGTGACAATCTCAACTGTCATGCTGAACTTGATTCTGCATCTCTACAGATTTCGAATCAAGCACGGAATAACAGCGATACATAATTGCGGATTATGTCTGCAATAACATGAAATTAGATATATTAACGAGAAACATATGAAACCAATCTGGATTTTAGACGACGACAAATCAATTCGCTGGGTGTTCGAGAAAGCACTGGCGCGCACCGACATGGAATTCAAGACCTTTTCCTCGGTGGCAGAGGCGCTAAACGCCCTAAACCGTGAGCAGCCGCAAGTGGTGGTCAGCGACATCCGCATGCCGAATGGCTCAGGGCTTGATTTCCTGGCCGAAGTCAAACAAAGATATCCCGACATTCCCGTCATTATCATGACCGCCTATTCCGACCTGGAAAGCGCAGTGGCCGCTTTTCAGGGTGGCGCTTTTGAATACCTGGCTAAGCCTTTCGATGTTGACCAGGCCATAGACGTGATTAAACGCGCGGTAGAAGAAAGCATGCGCCAGGCGGTAGAAAACGTGACTTTGGAAGAATCACCGGAAATTATCGGCCAGGCACCTGCCATGCAGGAAGTTTTTCGCGCCATTGGCCGCCTGAGCCGTTCGCACGCCACCGTACTGATTAACGGCGAATCAGGCAGCGGCAAGGAGCTGGTCGCCAGCGCGCTGCATAAACACAGCCCGCGCGCAGACAAGCCTTTTATTGCCATCAATACAGCGGCCATCCCTAAAGACTTACTCGAGTCAGAATTATTTGGCCACGAACGCGGTGCATTTACCGGTGCGGCCGCAGCACGGCGTGGCCGTTTCGAGCAGGCCGATAACGGCACGCTTTTCCTGGATGAAATCGGCGACATGCCCGCCGACCTGCAAACCCGCTTATTGCGGGTATTGAGCGATGGCCAGTTTTACCGTGTCGGCGGCCATCAACCGCTTAAAGTGAACGTGCGCGTCATTGCCGCTACCCACCAGGATCTGGAAGAACGTGTAAAACTGGGGCTGTTCCGTGAGGATCTGTTTCACAGGTTAAACGTGATCAGGCTGCGCTTGCCGCCGCTGCGTGAGCGCCGCGAGGATATTCCTTTGCTCACCAAGCATTTTCTCGCGCAAAGCGCGTTGCAATTAGGCGTAGAGTCAAAACAGCTCTCGGCAGCGGCTTTGCGCTATTTAACCGCTGTCAACTGGAGCGGCAATGTGCGCCAGCTGGAAAACGTATGCCATTGGCTCACGGTGATGGCGCCGGGGCAGAACGTGGATGTGGCCGATCTGCCGCTCGAACTGAAAGAAGACACAGCCAAATCAACCTCTACCAACTCCTGGCAGGAGGCGCTGGCCGCTGATGTGGCGGATGCGCTAAACCGCGGTGAGCAAAACGTGCTGGAAGCGCGTGCCAAAGACTTTGAGCGCGTGATGATTGTGAAGGCCTTGCAGCATACTGACGGCCGCCGTATCGAAGCCGCCAACCAGCTCGGCATGGGGCGCAATACGCTGACGCGTAAGATTCAGGAGTTGGGCATAGATGAATAAACTCATGCCAGAGAACCATGCTTTAGTACCCGATAAAATGAGCCGCAATGCCTAGAGAAATTTCTCCATCACGATATCGCACCTGGCATATACCGGATGCTGCCCCCTACTAAATACTGTAAATCCATATTTCTTATATAAATTAATCGCAGGTATTAATAGCGTATTAGACAGCAAATAAACTCTGCTGGCCTTAATTTCTCTCAACTTGGCAATGGCCGCGCTTAATAATGCTTCACCATAGCCTTTACCCTGACACTCCTTCTTCACCGCCATACGCGCCAACTGAAAAACAGCGTCATCATCCTTAAATAAAGCACAAACTCCGACAACGTGACCGTTTTCAACGAAAGAAAAAATATAGCCCCCGTCTTCGATAATTCTGGCAGGATTATTTGCTAAGGCAATGTCTGCATCCTCCAGCTTAAAATAGTGCGTTATCCAAGCTTCATTTAGCTGAATGAATTCAGATAAATATTGTTTTTCGTTGACTATAACCATAGGCAAATACGCTTAACACTCTACATATAAACAAGGTATCTAGCCACTTGAAATCACACCTTAGTGATTCTTATGCCCACCTGCTTGGTGAATACACTAAAGCAAATATACTCATAGATCCAGCCATACTTGGCAACGGCCTCCTGAAGCGCCTTAAATTCATCTTCACGCCAACGCTCATTACCTATGTACTCATCAAACACAATAACGGAACCGACCACCATACGCGGTGCAAGCTGCTCAAGAATCGTGACGGTTGAACTGTAAATATCGCAATCGATATTGATAAACCGGACTGGCTCAAAGTTTTGTTTCAAGAATTTTGGTAGTGTATCCTCAAACCAGCCTACATGCAGGCTCACATTCTCCGGCACAGCAGGGATTACGCCCTTTGTGGTGTAACTACCCTTGGGTTCGTGATGCCATACCTCCGGCAAGCCCTCAAAGCTATCAAAGCCGTGTACAGGCTGATTAACCATGGCTGCAATCTGGCGGATCGATGTGCCGAATCGCACACCAAACTCCAGCACCAAGCCATCAGGGTTTGCAACAGACAGTGCGAATTTGAACGTTTCGTTGCCACTGCCCGTGATACGGGGAAGAGTTTTACTGGCTGATTTAATATAGCGCCAGGCATCGAGTCTGGCTCGAAATAAATTTGAACTCTTGGACACAATATCAAAATGGTTTTCAGCCGCAGCAACTTCACCGGCATAGTCCAGCAATACCCCTAAAATAAATCTGGCATCGGTATCCAGCGGGCTTAATTCAACCACTTTAGTCATGCACTTGATAGCCGGCGCCATATCTTTGCTATTGAGCAACAACGCATGTAGATTATAATAAGCATCGGCATAACCTGGATCGATAGCGATCGCTTTACGGTAATGCACTTCAGCCGCATCTAGCTGCCCCTGCTCATGCAAGGCCAGCCCGAAATTACTATAAAACTCCGGGTTTTTAGGGTTGTTGCGAATCGCTTGGTTAAAATAGGTAGCAGCAAGATCAATCCTGCCATCCTGCATCATCAAGGCACCCAGCAGATTCAAAGCATCTGCATTTTTTGGAGCCAGCTGAATAATCTGGTGGCAGATAGATTCTGCCTGCGCCAAATTCCCCCGATTTCTATGCGCCCATGCATTTTGCATGGCCTGGCGAATTTGTAACTCCAAGGAGGGCACATTAGAAGCACTGGCGGTTTCAGCCTGTTGACAGCACTGCTTATATTTCTTGCCGCTACCACACGGGCAGGGATCGTTTCGACCGGGTTTTTTCATCATGATATTCAATATGGGGTTTTTACTATTATACGATGTGATTTATACGATGTGGTGCGCAATAAAAAACGGCAACCGAAGTTGCCGTTTTTAGTTTTGCTTCTAACTAAAACAGGGTAACCCCTGCATCAGACTAGAAGAACAAGATTGCGCCAAGTGAAACTGTTTTAGCTTTCAGCTTAGCATCAGGTCCAACAGCAAGCTCTTGTTCGATCTTGTTGTTAGTGTACTCAGCAACCAGGTTCAAATGCTTAGTTAAAGGATGGTAAGCACCGACGATCCAAGCTTCGTTCGTGAACTCTAGGTTACCGTTTTTGGCTTCAGATGTGCTTTCGCCCCAGCTAGCGCCAATTTTAGTACCTACACCAGGAATGGTGTATGTAGCTTGCACGTAACCGCCATTGTCATCCGTTTTCTCGAAACCCAGGAAGTTGATACCGCCATTCAGGTTAAGATTCGGTGTCGCAGGGAAGTTAGCGCCTGACAAGCCACGGCCGTCGTAGTAGTAACCCACTAAACCAAAACCAGCCACATCCACTTTACCGCCGACTTCCCAACCACGTGTTGTGTAGCTAGAAACTAATGCAGTGCCTTCGTGTTTGTTAGAGATACCGCCAACCCATACTTTACCACCGAAATCGCCAGCCCACTCGTAAGAGGCTTTAGCTTGGAAGCCAAGGTTGTTGTTAGTGCTATCAACAGCATTGTTTAAGCCTTCATCAATACCAGCGGCAAAGCTGAAACCATTCCAGTTTGGTGATGCATAGCTGATTTGACCAACCCAGTCAGCATATTGGTAACCTGAACCGATACGACCCAATGTGGTAGTACCGCCAGCACCAGCACCTGAACCAACGCCCAGCAATGTCATGTCAGACAAGATAGCATCAGAACCGAAAATGCCTAAATCACGGCCAGCCTTGATAGTACCCCAGCTTTTATCGCCAAAGCTCAAGAATGCTTGACGAATGTTGATGCTGTTGTTGCCGAAAGCTTGGCCTGAACCTGAATCACCGCCAACGAAGTAAGTGATTTGGAAAGCAACGTCTAAATCGTTTTGACGTGTTTTGCCGCCGATACCGAAAGCTGATGGCAGCAAACCTGTTTGCACAGTGTTTGCAGATTCGCTAGAGAAAGCACCTTTAACATTGCTCTCTTGGTTGCCAGAGAAAGAAGTATGTGTGTAGTAAGCATTTACGTTACCGCCAATGTCTACTGTCCAATCGCCTGCTGGAATCATGATGCCAGCGTTAGCGCTTGAAGCTGCAGCTACTAAAGCCGCTGCTACTGCTAAACTTAATTTCGTTTTCATATAAATCTCCAAAGTTTTTGTTACTAAAAAGTTTGCTGCTATTTACTACTAAATTTACCCTCATCTTTATAATTTTACTTAATACTAATCATTGCTGATTTACTACTAACCAAACCACAAAAACGAGAAAGTTCGCGAACTCTCCCAATAAAACAAATTACTTTTTTACTAAGAAGGTGATGACAGTATGCCAAAAGGACGCTTTTAAGGGCAAGCTATTTGTGGCTTTATGGCACATACTTTAAGCAAGTGTTGTAATGGCGCAACATTGAGGTTTGTGTAGGAGCGGTTGAATTGCCGTGGTTTGTAAGCGCGGATTCATTTGTGATCGTGGCTTCTCATAAATATTCTTCCACTGCGAACAGCCGCCGATGCTCGCGGATGGCGAATCTATCCGTCATGCCGGCGATATAATCGGCCACAGCGCGCGCCTTATCTTCTTTGGCATGCTGTTGAAACTCGTGCGGCATGAGGCTGATATCGCCCAGAAACACGGTAAAAAGCTCGCGGATGATGCGCTCGGCCTTGGCGCTCATGCGGTTGACCTTGTAATGCTGATACAAATTTTTGCGCAAAAACTGTTTGAGGGCACGGTTTTTAGCTTCCATATCATCACTGAAGCTCACCAAATAAGGTGCCTGGCGAATATCCTGTATGTTCTGCGGGTCCAGGCTGGCGATATTTTTTGCGCTCTGTGTGCATAGATCGACCACCAGCACGTTAATCATGCGCCGTATGGTTTCGTGAATCAGCCGCTTTTGCTCAAGCTTTGGATATTTACTTTTCACAATATCGAGCTGTGAGGCAAACAACTCCACCTGCTGCAATTGTTCGATAGTAATCAGGCCGGAACGCAGGCCGTCATCCACATCATGGTTGTTATAGGCGATTTCATCGGCAAAGTTGGTGATTTGCGCTTCCAGACTTGGGTTGGTCTTTTGAATAAAGCGCAATCCGACATCACCCAGCTGCCTCGCGTTTTTAACCGAGCAATGTTTGAGGATGCCTTCGCGCAATTCAAACGTCAGGTTCAAACCATCATACTCCGCATAACGCTGCTCGAGTTTATCGACCACCCGCAACGACTGAAGATTATGCTCAAAACCGCCGTAGTCGCGCATGCAGGTGTTCAAGGCATCCTGCCCGGCATGGCCGAATGGCGTATGGCCAAGATCATGCGCAAGCGCAATGGCCTCAGTTAAATCTTCATGCAGATTTAAGGTGCGCGCGATGCCGCGTGCGAGCTGCGCGACTTCCAGACTGTGCGTTAGGCGAGTGCGGAATAAATCGCCCTCGTGGTTCACAAACACCTGCGTTTTATATTCCAGGCGGCGAAATGCGGTGGAATGAATGATGCGGTCACGGTCGCGCTGAAAGGCGTTGCGAACCGGCACGCCATTGACAAGCTGTGAAGGTGGCTCGTCGTAGTGACGGCCTAGAGAATTTTCCGGATTGGCTGCGTATATTGCAAACATTGGCTAGACAATCGCCTCCAGGGTTTCTCTGAGCTTATTGGCATCATAATCACTGGTAATCACCGCTTTTCCGATGCCTTGCTGCAGCACCAGCCGGATTTTTCCGTCTGCTACTTTTTTATCGGATTGCATCAGGCTGAGGTATCTATCAACGCCCAGATTCGGTGCCTGCATAGGCAACCTGGCTGCGGTTAATAGGGCATGCATGCGTTGGATTTCTGCATCACTTAACCAACCCATGCGCCTTGACAGATCTGCCGCCAACATGGTGCCAGCAGCGACGGCCTCGCCATGCAGCCACACGCCGTAACCCATGGCGTTTTCAATGGCATGGCCAAACGTATGCCCCAGGTTAAGCAGGGCACGTTCGCCAGTTTCATGTTCATCCGCCGCGACCACTTCGGCCTTGTTCTGGCAGGAGCGGTAAATAGCATACATCGTTACGGCCTCATCCAGCGCCATGAGCTTGTCTATGTTGATTTCCAGCCAATCAAAAAAATCGGCATCTCGAATGAGGCCATATTTAATTACTTCTGCAACACCCGCAGAAAGCTCGCGCTGGGGCAACGTTTGCAATGTATCAATATCTGCTAGCACCAGTTTAGGCTGATAAAACGCGCCAATCATGTTTTTGCCCAGCGGATGGTTGATGCCTGTTTTGCCGCCCACGCTTGAATCGACCTGCGACAGCAACGTAGTAGGGATCTGGATAAACGGCACGCCGCGCAAATAGGTTGCAGCCGCATAGCCGGTTAAATCGCCAATCACACCGCCGCCGAGCGCGATGAGCGTGGTGCTGCGCTCGCAACGGTTCTTCAATAAAGCATCGTAAATCAGGTTTAGCGTATCACTATTTTTATACGCCTCGCCATCGGGCAGAATAATTTCAATCACGCTAACGCCCGCATCACGCAAGGGCTTTGCAAGTTTTTCCAGGTATAGCGGAGCGACTGTGCTATTGGTGACAACCGCCACCTGCTTGCGCTTTAAGTACGGCAGAATCAAATCTGCATTCTGGATTAAACCGCTGCCAATGTTGATGGGGTAGGCACGAGCCCCGAGGGCTACTTGTAGGGTCTGCATCATAAATTTATATGGATCGCTCTGCTAACGATTTTTCTATTCGATTAAGTAAATTAGCTACAGGCTGATTGCCTGTATCAATGATAAAAGTGGCTGTTTGCGTATATAACGGGTTGCGCTCCGCATAAAGCTGCTCCAGTTTAGCGCGAATATCCACGTTCTGCAGCAAGGGCCGATGTTTGTCATTGCGCGTTCTGTGCCAGAGTTCATTCACATTGGCGCGCAGGTAAATCACCGTGCCATTGGCCTGCAGCAATTGCCGGTTTTCCTCTGCGATCACCGCGCCGCCGCCTGTTGCCATGATGATATTGTTTAGCTTGGTCAGGTCTTGAATTACTGCCGTTTCTCGCTTGCGAAAACCTGCCTCTCCTTCAAGTTCAAAAATCACCGGAATTTTAACGCCTGTGCGCTTTTCAATTTCATGATCGGTATCATAAAAATCTTTGCCCAGATGTTTGGCCAGTAATTTACCGATGGTGGTTTTTCCGGCCCCCATTAAGCCTATAAAAAAAATGTTGCCTGTGTTTGTAGCCACAATAAAAAATGCCTATCACGTTAATGATAGGCATTTTAAGGTAAAGCGAGCGTTCTGTCAGTTTTGGCTAATGCTTAGTTCCTTAGGCCTAAACTCTCATCCATGATTTTTGGTGTAATAAAAATAAGCAACTCGGTTTTATCATCTTGCTTGGTTCTGCGCTTGAACACATTGCCAATAACCGGAATGTCCCCGAAGAATGGAACTTTATCCACATCATTTCGCTCTGTTTGCTCATAAATACCACCTAGCACCGCTGTTTCCCCATTAGCTACAAGCACTTGGGTATTGACGCGCTGTGTGTCGATTGAAGGCACGCCAAAGAACACTTGGCCTACTTTTTCCTTCTTCACTTCCAGATCCATGATGATTTTGTCATCCGGCGTAATTTGTGGTGTGACTTCTAAACTTAACACCGCCTCTTTGAACGCCACGTTGGTTGCGCCACTGCTAGAGGCTTGCAGATACGGAATCTCCGTACCTTGGGCAATTTTTGCCTTTTGCTGATTGGCTGTGGTCACTCGTGGACTGGAAACGATTTTGCCACGTTTATCAGTTTCGAGTGCCGTCAACTCTAGATTCAGTAACAAGCCGGCTGGCAGCCTGAACAGGCTGAACGCCACGCTACCGAAAGCATTGGCGACAGGCAGATTGGAGTTCAAGCCCGTATTGCCATTGATAGTAGTAGTTCCTGTGCCTATTCCAGTAGTTACCCCATTAGCAAGTGTGCCGCCGACACTTAAGATATTATTTCCAGGTGTGGTTGCACTCTGCACACCAAACCTCGCACCCAAACTTTTACCAAATTTGTCATCAGCCAGCACTAGCCGCGATTCGATCATCACTTGTTTGACTGGTACATCTGTCTTATTGATAATTGCCTGAATCTCTTCCAGTTTCTTAGCCGTATCTTGTATAAACAAGGTATTGGTACGTGGATCCCAAACCGCACTGCCACGTTTGGATAAGATGCTTTTATTTTGACCACCGCCACCAGAACCTGAACCGGTAAGAATATTTTTAAATGCCTCGGCCTTTTGGTATCTCAGCGTAAACACTTCCGTTCTTAATGGCTCCAAGTCTTCAATTGCCTGTACTGCCTCTAGCTGCGCCTTCTCTTTCGCATTTACTTCTTCCGCAGGCGCCACCATTACCACGTTGCCCGTCTTGCGCATGGTCAGGCCTTTGTTCTGCATGATGATATCCAGCGCCTGATCCCATGGTACATCTTTCAATCTTAATGTAATGTTGCCTGTTACTGTATCGCTGGCAATAATATTTAGCCCCGTAAAATCTGCAATCACTTGTAAAACAGAACGCACTTCAATGTTCTGGAAATTGAGTGATAGTTTTTCACCCGCATAACCCGGTTTTGAACCCTTAACCAACTTATTCGGATCCTCAATCACCTGGCGAACATCGATAATGAATTTTTTATCAGCCTGATACGCTGATTGTTCCCAGTTGCCTTTGGGCTCAATCACCATGCGGCCATTTTTGCCTTGCTTCATCGTATCCACATATAACACCGGCGTATTGAAATTAATGACATTCAAGCGACGCTGCAATTCAGCAGGCACATCGGTATTTATAAAATCAACAATGATGAGTTTGCCTTTTTGCTTGATATTGATGCCGGTGTTGGAATCGGACAAATCCACCATAATGCGGCCTTCGCCATTTTTGCCACGTGCAAAATCAACATTGGAAATCGCATGCTCCTGATCTGCGGCTCGCGATTCTGCAAAGCGCGTTTCAGCAGCAGCCCCGGCAGTTGCTTCACCACCTTGCAAGGTAATGATTACGTCCTTACCGTTTAATACGGTGTTATAACCCACTTTCTTGGACAAATTCAGCACCATACGCGTGCGATCTTTGGCTTGTGCAAGAGAAACACTTTTCAGTGCGCCCTGCTCACTTGGGATGTTATTTTTTGCCAAGCCGTTTGCAGTTTTTGGAAAGTCCAATGCAATGCGCGCAGGATTGCTGAGTGTAAAGCCAGCGGGCGGGTTTGCAAGCGCCTCTTGCATTTGAATGCGAATACTGACACGTCCGCCAGAAAGCGCGGAAAAATCGATATTTTCAATTTTATTGCTATATAGATTTTCTTCATCAGCAGCAAACGCATTACCAAACAAACCAATGCTTATTGCCAGCATAAATGCAAATAGTTTTGTCATCATTTTAATCATGTTCATTCCCGTCACCTATTCTTGCAAATTAATACTTGCATTACGTTCTACCCAATCGCCTGTCAGGTCATCCTGGACAATTTCTTTAATTGCAATATCACTCTCGTTAATTTGTGTTACCAGGCCAAAATTGGGGCCGATATAATTACCCACTTTTATCTGCTGAATTGTATTATCCGGTGTTTTTATTAGCGCATAAGTCAGCTTGCGTTTGCTCATGGAGCCCACATATTTCAGACTCTCCAGCGGATAAGCTTCAAGCGCTTCTTTCGGGCGGTTGGTATTAGGCTGCAAACCACCGGATTTGCTCGTGGCCTTACGTGCCCTGAAAGGATCAGTCAAAACACCATCGGCGTTATATTGTAATGGCGAATAAGGCAGCACTTCCGGCAAGGGCTCCACGCCCTTGCTCATATCATTGGCAGCACTCGCCATGAACTTATCAAGATCATCACCCTTGCCACCGCTGCAAGCAACGAGATAGACGCCTAGAACTGTGATAAGCACAAGTTTTAGCAAGGAATTAAACTTCGTCATAAAATTTGCAGACATCATTTTCTCTTATCCTTCTTGTCCTTCATTTCTGCCGCCTTTTTAGCTGCAACCTCTGAAGTATCCAAATATCGATAAGTTTTTGCGACTGCTTCCATCACGAGCACGCTGTCTTTGGCATCTTTATTCATGGGTGCGATTGATAAATCGTTCAAGGTCACGATTCTCGACAATTTGGAAATATCAGTCGCAAATGCGCCCATGTCGTGGTAATTGCCTTTGATTTTGATCTGTATCGGCATTTCAGCATAAAAATCCGCGACAACTTCTTGACTGGGCTTAAACAACTCAAACTCCAAGCCGCGCCCCAATCCCGCCTGATTGATGTCAGTGAGCAAACCATCCATTTGCGACTTGTCTGGTAATTGCTTTAACAAGGCACCAAAGGTCTTTTCAATATCGATCATCTGCTGCCTGTAAGCATCAATTTTGACTGCTTGCGCTTTTTTCGCTAGAAAGGTTTGGCGCAGCTCTTGTTCCTTTGCTTGCGCTTGATCATACGCATCAATCTCAGGACGCCACAAGAACCAGTAACCTAGGCCAACAATGATGACAAACAAAATACCCAGCAGAACCAGCTTGACCGGCACCGGCAAGCTGCCTGCATTTTTAAAATCGATATTATTAAAATCATCTAATTTCATGATTGAGCGCCTTTGATTTTATTCTTTACAGGAGCTTCCTCTGCTTTTTGTACTTTCAAGCTTACTGTTAAGTTAAATTCATTTTGCTTAATACCATTCAAAGTGAATGATTTAATTTCAACCAGATTAGGCAATTCCATCCAATTCGAGACGCTCAAATTTCTTACCAATGTCGCCACACGTGCATTTGTATCGGCAACACCTGTCAAGGTAATCAAATTACCTTGTTGCTTAATACTTTTAAGATATAAGCCTTCGGGCAACTGACGCGTCAGCTCATCTAGAATCACCACCGCCTGGCTGCGATTCGTTTGCAGGTTTTCAACGATTTGCTTGCGTTCCAGCACATTGTTAATCTGGTCTTTTAAATTACGAATGTCCGCAATTTCTTTATCCAGACTGGCAATGGCTTTCTCCAAGCGGCCATTTCTTTCAAGTTGCGACTCTTTTTGTGCACCGAGATAGGTCCATCCCATAAACACGACCGCACCAGCGGCCACGGCGGCCATAAGCCCCATCAAGCCAAACTGGCGTTGCCGCTCTGCGCGCTTTATCTGACGATGTGGTAGTAAATTAATACGCATCATGTTAATCCACCCCGCGCATGGCAAGGCCACAGGCAATAATCAAAGCTGGCGCATCAATTGCGACTTGCTGTTGCTTTACTCTGGGACCTAAAGACATTGATTGAAAGGGATTGGCCACAATAGTGTTGACTTGCGTGCGGTCCTGCACCATGACATCTATTGCCGGAATCGCGGCACATCCACCCGCAAGCACAATATGATCCACACGATTATATTGCGTAGAGCTAGTGAAAAACTGCAACGCCCGCGCCACTTCGGTCGACAACGACTGCATAAATGGTTGCAGAACTTCGCTTTCATAGCTATCCGGCAGGCCGCCTTTACGTTTTGCGATTTCGGCCTCTTCTACAGACAGACCGAAGCGGCGCTGAATTTCCTGTGTTAGCTGTGAGCCACCAAATGCCTGTTCACGCGTATAAACCGAAACCTTGTCATGCAGCACATTGATATGCATCATCACAGCGCCGATATCTACAATCATCACGGTCTGATCTTTGCCCGCATTAGGCAATTGATTCGCCACAAAACTGCTATAGGCCGCTTCGGTTGCGTAGGTATCCACATCCATCACGATCACTTTCAGGCCGGCATCTTCGGCAGCTGCGACCCGATCTTCGATTTTTTCTTTACGCGCCGCCGCAATCAACACCTCGACCTCGTCAGCATTGTTAGGGGCGGGCCCTATCACTTGAAAGTCGATATTCACCTCCTCCAATGGGAATGGAATATATTGGTTGGCTTCTGCTTCCACTTGCGCTTCCATGTCTTCTTCGCGCAGCCCGGCCGTCATCAACACTTTTTTGGTGATCACAGCGGCTGAAGGCAAGGCAAGCGCAGCGCGCTTTTCACGCGATCCGAGTAATTTCCAAGCCAGCTTAACCGCATCTGATACCTGCTCAAGCCCAGAGACATTGCCGTCTACAATCGCATCTTTAGGGATTGCGGCAACCGAGTAGCCTTCAAGACGATACGCACCCTTGCCAGCAGACGAGAGCTCGACCATTTTGACCGCCGAAGTACTGATATCAACCCCAATCAAAGGCGGTGTACTTTCATTAAAAAAATCGAATTTCAAATTAAAATTCTCTTTCAATATTCGTTAGTTATGCACAATAGTGATAATTTACATTAAATCCTAGCAACAACTTTCCGCCCTGTAAAGCAAATTTTTATTTAATATTTATTCCATGACCACTTTTACAACAGATGTACCATTTTTAATACAACTCATTAGGGAACCTCTGATGAATGATTAAGTCAATGTTTTTCCTTCCTGGCTTAGGTTAATTGGCATATCTCTATATAGTGTTACAATGCTGTCGTTAGCAATGATTCAATTCGTAAAAGTTCTTTTATGACTCCAAAAAAGTGGTGGCACTTCCTTATATTATTTGTGATTGTCGGCAGTCTTACCCTGACTGCGCTTACCGCGCTTGCAATCACACTCATCTATCCCACCCTTCCATCTCTGGAAGCACTGACCAATTATCAGCCTAAACTGCCATTACGCGTATATTCTGCCGATGGTTATTTAATTAGCGAGTTTGGTGAGGAACGACGCGCCTTTGTCAAAATCCAGGATGTTCCAAAGAATTTAAAAGATGCGGTATTGGCAATTGAAGACCGCCGTTTTTATCAGCATGGCGGCATAGACACTAAAGGGATTGCGCGCGCCATTAAGAACAATCTGACCGGCAGAAGCCACGAGGGTGCCAGCACCATTACCATGCAGGTGGCCAAAAACTTTTTTACCGTACCCGGCGGAAAACGCACCATTGTGACCAAAGTCAAAGAAGCACTGCTGGCCATGAAGATTGAAAAGGCTCTAAGTAAAGACCAGATTCTTGAGCTTTATTTGAACCAGATATATTTAGGCCAACGTGCGTATGGCTTTGCCGCCGCCGCGCAGGTATATTACGGCAAACCGTTGGGCAAGCTGACACTGGCTGAATCAGCGCTTCTAGCGGGCCTGCCTAAAGCGCCTTCCGGCTACAATCCTTACGTCAACCTCAAGCGCGCAATGGACAGGCAGCATGAGGTATTGCGTGATATGCGCCGCTATGGCTTTATTAATGAAGCCAAGTATAACGAAGCCATGCAACAAAAATTGACATTCAAGGCTTCCAAGCAATCGAGAGATCTTAATGCAGATTATGTGGCTGAAATCGTGCGCCAGATGCTCTATGAGCGTTATGAAGATGCCATTTACAGCAGCGGCATGAAAGTGTACACCACCATTAAAAAAGCCAATCAGGAGGCAGCTAACAAGGCTGTACTGCAGGGCATTCTGGAGTATCAGCGCCGGCAGGGTTATCAAAAACCTGAGAAAAATATTGATTTAGGCCGACTTAAATCCGCCGACCATACTGAAGGCATGCAAATCGCATTAGATGATATTGAGGTATATAACGGTTTTATACCTGCCATTGTCACCGAAACTTCTCCAAAACTGGTCAAAGTATTCACCAGAAACGGTGACAGCCTTGATATAAGCGGCGCAGGCTTAAGCTTATTACAAAAGAACCTGGCAGATAAAGATCCTAAAGCCCATAAAATCAAACCCGGGTCTGTCGTGCGCGTAATTAAAAGCCAGAACGAATGGCACATCGTGCAGCTGCCGCAAGTGGAATCCGCGCTTGTAGCGCTTGATCCGGAAAATGGCGCGGTGACCGCCCTGGTAGGCGGCTTTGACTACAATAAAAACAAATTTAATCATGTAACACAAGCCTGGCGCCAGCCTGGCTCCAGCTTCAAGCCATTTGTTTATTCGGCCGCACTGGAAAAAGGCTTTACACCCGCCACCATCGTAGAAGATGAGCCGTTATTGATGTCGGCAAGCGAAACGGGGAGCGACAAGGTTTGGGCACCCAAAAACTTTGATGGCCACTACGACGGGCCGATTCGCTTACGCACCGCGCTCACCAAATCGAAAAACATGGTGTCAATCCGCGTAATGCAGGCCATCGGCGCGCGTTACGCACAGGATTACGTCACCAAATTCGGTTTTTCACGCAAAGACCATCCTGCTTACCCCACCATGGCGCTGGGGGCGGGTGCAGTCACTCCCTGGGGCATGGCGGGTGGCTATGCGGTATTTGCCAATGGCGGTTATCGGATTACACCGCACATCATCAGCAAAATTACCGATAGCAACGGCAAGGTGATTGAAGAAATGCGCTATCCGCGCGCTCGCCAGGATGCGCCGAGGGTCATTGATGGCCGCAACGCGTTTTTGATGACCTCCATGATGCAAGATGTGGTGACCAGAGGCACGGCGACAAGGGCCAGGCAGCTGGGTCGCCAGGATCTGGCCGGCAAAACGGGCACCACGAACAATCTGGTTGACGCATGGTTTGCAGGCTATAACCCGAAACAGGTGGCTATTGCGTGGATAGGCTACGACCAGCCCCGTACACTGGGCAGAGATGAAACCGGCGGTAGAGCTGCATTGCCGATCTGGATACGTTACATGGCGACCGCGCTGCAAGGCGTGCCGGACGTGTCTTACAAAATGCCGGATGGTGTGATGCAAGTCAAAATTGATCCCCTCACAGGAACGCTGATCAATGAAGATGAAGAAGGCATGTATGAATACTTCTATCATGAAAATCCTCCACCATCAGTGGATACCTTTCTGCCTGCCATGGAAGACCCGGGTGAGTCATATTTTCCCGACAGTATACTCGATAACCCGCTGCAGCCGCATCCGCCAACAAGGCCGGCACCGTCTGAAAACAATGCAGAACGTCCTGTTAGACAGCATCCAAGTCCCAATAACGACAGCTCCGACAATGCCGATTCTGTCTCGCGCATGCTGAATCCATCCGGGTTTTGATTTTAGCTTTATTTCGCAATTACCATGGCACGTGAAAATTTAGACCATATCCGGCAAATGATCGCCCAGCAAGCCGCACGTATGATGGCGGAGGAGGGCATACATGATTTTGCCTATGCCAAAAAGAAAGCCGGGCGGCAATTAGGTGTAAGCGAAAACAGCGTATTGCCCACCAATGCAGAGATTGAAGAAGAAATCCGGCTGTATCACGAAATATACAACGCCGATGAGCAACCGCTGATGCTCGCACAGCAAAGAAAGGCCGCGCTGATCACCATGCAACTGTTCGAACGCTTTAACCCGCATCTCACCGGCAGCGTACTGGATGGCACCGCAAGCAAGTACTCACAAACGGATATTCACCTGTTTGCCGATAGCGCTAAAGACGTGGAAATGTTTCTGCTAAACCAGCAAATCCCGTTTGAAAGCAGCGAAAAATCCTATCGCGTTTCTGATAGACCCAGCAAAGACAAAAAAGAAAAAGTTCGCAAAACCGTGCCGGTGTTTACGCTGGAAACTGAATTTGGAATCCAGAAAATCAGCGTATTTGATGTGGATGATATGCGCGTCGCAGTTAAAAGAACGGTTGATGGCAGCAACGCAGAGCGCGCAGATATTAGCGATTTACAAGCACTTTTAAATGTTTAAACACATGCCCTGCGAGGCAATATCCATGCGCCTCCCAGAGCATCCATTTTATCGTCTCATTCGCATGGTTTTGACTTTCAATCCCCCTTGCCGCGCCTTCGGCTTGAGCCGGCAGAGGGGTAGCGGCGAGGACTGTCTGAACGAAGTGAGTTCCGCAGCCGCCCAGATGCGGCGCTAAGACCGAAGGAAACAAGCGGCAGCGGGGTGCTCTTTTATTTGGTTACTTTCTTTTGAGCAAGCAAAAGTAAAGTAACTCGCCAAGAGGCGAAAAATTAGACTATTTAATTACTTTTTTAAACTTAGGCCACACGTTGTAGCCTATTTTTGGATTATTGGCTTGCAATTCAACAATAAGCTTTGCTTCTACTTTATTAACTTCTTCAGTATCTTCTGACTCAAAAAGTATTTCTTTTGTTACGGTAAAAAATTTCATTTGCCCTTCAGTAAAGTCTTTTTTGACCAACACATCATTTACGCTGCCAAAATAAGTAAGAGTGTTTGTTAAATCCTTACCTACATAGATCTTGCCATTAGGATATGTAATTTTATAAACAACCTTTTTCATCATTAATAAATTAACTATCTATCAACCATCTCGCCACATCCATAGCAAAATACGTCAACACCCCATCTGCGCCTGCGCGTTTAAACGCCAGTAAACTCTCCAATACACAAGCCTTTTCATCCAGCCAGCCATTCTGCGCGGCGGCTTTCAGCATGGCATATTCGCCACTCACCTGATAAGCAAATGTCGGCACGCCAAACTCTTCTTTCACGCGACGCACGATGTCCAGATATGGCATGCCGGGTTTGACCATCACCATATCTGCGCCTTCTTCAATATCCAGCGCCACCTCTTTAATCGCCTCGTCAGAATTGGCGGGGTCCATCTGGTAAGTGTATTTATTGCCTTTGCCCAAGTTTGCCGATGAGCCGACTGCATCGCGGAAAGGACCGTAAAAGCTGGATGCATACTTAGCGGAATAGGCCAAAATACGTGTATGAATAAAACCTGCTTCCTCCAGTGCATCGCGAATCGCCCCAATACGGCCATCCATCATGTCGCTTGGGGCGACAATATCCGCCCCTGCTTCGGCATGGCATAGCGCCTGCTTGACCAGCACCGCCACGGTTTCATCATTCATCACGTAACCTGTGTCGTCGATCAGCCCATCCTGCCCGTGCGTGGTGTATGGGTCGAGCGCGACATCAGTAATGACGCCCAGTTCCGGGTAGGCTTTTTTAAGCGCTTTGACGGTGCGCGGCACTAAGCCATTTTTATTGTAAGCTTCAGCCGCATCCAAGCTTTTGTGTTGCTGGTCTACAACCGGAAACAGCGCAATCGCCGGAATACCCAGTTTGACGCATTCGCCTGCGGTTTTAAGCAGCACATCTATACTCTGGCGCTGCACGCTGGGCATGGAAGCAACATCTTCAGTACGGTTTTCGCCATCCAGCACAAAAACGGGGTATATCAAATCGTTGCTAGTGAGTACATGCTCACGCATCAAGCGGCGCGAAAACTCATCTTTGCGCATCCGGCGCGGGCGAATTGCTAGAAATTGGTTGGCCATCGCTCTATCCTTTAAGCAAACACTTTCGCTAATTCTACACCCGGGTCATTCTGGCGCATAAAAGCCTCGCCCACTAAAAAAGTGTGTACGTTATTGTCACGCATAAGCTTTACGTCATCTGCTGTAAAAATACCACTTTCAGTCACGACAATTTTACCTGCCGGAATGCGGGCAAGTAAATCCAGCGTGGTTTGCAGCGTGACATCGAACGTGCGCAAGTTACGGTTGTTAATGCCCAGCAGAGGCGTTTCAAGCTGCAATGCCAAATCCAGTTCCTCACCGTTATGCACTTCTACTAAAACAGCCATGTCCAAGGCATGCGCGATACTTTCCAGCTCGTGCATTTTAGCCAAATCGATCGCAGCCGCGATCAGCAAAATACAATCCGCGCCCATCGCTCGCGCTTCGTAGACTTGATATGGGTCTATCATGAAGTCTTTACGCAATACAGGCAGGCTACAGGCCGCACGCGCTTGTTTCAGGTATTCTGCCGAACCTTGAAAATATTCAACGTCAGTGAGCACCGACAAACACGTTGCACCGCCCGCCTCGTAGCTTTTGGCGATTTCTGCAGGCTTAAAATCTTCGCGGATCACACCTTTAGATGGACTAGCTTTTTTAATTTCGGCAATTACGGCAGCTTTACCGGCTGCGATTTTGTTGCGAATACTGCCCACAAAATCGCGTGGTTTGGCCTGTGCCTCTGCCAGCACTTGCATTTGCTCAAGCGGGATGCCAACTTTTGCGGCCGCGACTTCTAATGCCTTGGTAGCTAAAATTTTATTTAAAATGTCACTCATTGTTTATTGGTAGGTCTTTCCGTTATGTTTAATCCAGCCGCCTTCAATTTCACCTTTGGGGTCATGGTGCGTCCAGTGCACCACGCCGCCCTTGGGGTTGTAGACGTATTCACCTCTGAATTGGATACTATCTCCCACAGCCAATGGAACCACTGAGGACAAATCGATATTATGCGCAAACAATAATGTTTGCTCCGGTGAAATACTGACTAAAAACCTTTGATGCCGCGAACCTTTGCTATCATCAGGCAGCCGCTTTTTAACGACTCCGCGGCCTTCTACAAAAATATTGCTCTTTTTGTTTTGAAATGCCTGAATAAGGGCGGCATTATCGTCCTGTGATTGGGCGGCGCCTTGTAATTGCGCAGATTTTTGGGATTCACCAACATCTGCATTGCTTGCCTCATATTGCTTGCAGGCAGCCAGCAGGCTAAGTAACAAGAAATAGAAAAGATGTTTTTTCATGCTGCGGTGCTTTGTTTAAGCGCCTCCAGTTTGGCAAGTGCCGCACCATTATCGATGACGGCTGCCGCCTTGTTGATGCCTGCCTGCAAGCTATCTGCCACTCCCGCCACATAAATCGCCGCACCCGCGTTCATCAGCACAATGTCGCGAGCTGCGCTACTTTTACCCGCGCTCGTTTTGCCGTCAAGCACATCCAGGATCATGGCTTTTGATTGTTCCGCATTTTCCACGCGAATGCTTTTTAAGGCATGTAAACTCAAGCCAAACTGGGCAGGGTTAACTGTGTATTCCGCAATTTTTCCGTCCTTGAGTTCGGCCACAAAAGTATCACCTGTGAATGAGATTTCATCCATGCCATCCGAACCGTGCACCACCAGCACATGTTCGGAGCCTAGTTTTTGCAACACTTGGGCGAGCTTTAATGTTAAGTCTTTGTGAAAAACACCCATCACTTGCCGTTTAGCATTGGCTGGGTTGGTAAGCGGGCCAAGCAGATTGAAAATGGTACGCACGCCCAGCTCGCGGCGTACAGGCGCGGCGTGTTTCATGGCGCTATGGTGATTGGGTGCAAACATAAAGCCGATACCGATTTCATCCACACATCTGGCAACTTGTTCTGGTGTTAAATTCACGTTCACACCCAGCACTTCCAGCACATCGGCACTGCCGCAGGTGGATGACACCGAGCGCCCGCCATGCTTGGCGACCTTTGCGCCTGCAGCGGCCGCGACAATCGCGGAAACGGTAGAAACATTGAAAGTTTGAATGCCATCGCCACCGGTACCGCAGGTATCAATCAGATGCGTTCTATCCCGGATTTCCACTTTGGTTGAAAGCTGACGCATCACAGTCGCAGCGGCGGTGATTTCATCGACACTCTCGCCTTTCTGGCGCAACGCAATCACCAGGCCGGCGATTTGCGCCGGCGTGAGCTCGCCGCCCATCACTTGCTGCATCAGCGAAAGCATGCCGGTATGGCTTAAATCTTGGCCAGCCAGAATTTGCTCTAATGCTTGCTTAAAAACCACTTAATAGGCCTTCAAAAAGTTGTTGAGCAAATCATGCCCATGCTCCGTAAGGATGGATTCCGGATGAAACTGCACACCCTCTACCGCCAGCGTTTTATGCTTCACGCCCATAATCTCGCCATCATCCGTCCATGCGGTAATTTCCAGGCAGTCCGGAATCGTTTCACGCTCGATCACCAGCGAGTGATAGCGCGTTGCTGTGTAAGGGTTAGGCAAGTCTTTAAACACGCCGATATTTTTATGATGAATGAGCGAGGTTTTGCCGTGCATGAGCTGTTTAGCATGAACAATCTTGCCACCAAAAGCCTGGCCGATGCTTTGATGCCCCAAACACACGCCCAGTAGTGGAATCTTGCCTGCAAATTCATGAATCAGCGGCACGCTGATACCTGCCTCATTCGGTGTGCAAGGGCCAGGCGAAATCACGATATATCGCGGTTTGAGTTCAGCGACTTTTTTTAAATCAATTTCGTCGTTTCTGTATACCTGCACATCCTGCCCAAGCTCGCCCAAATACTGCACCAGGTTATAGGTAAAAGAGTCGTAATTATCTATCATGAGTAACATATCAATTACCTTCTTTCGAATCAGGCTCTGAATTTGAATCCAGACCAGCCTGCACCAGTTCGGCCGCACGCAGCACGGCTTTGGCTTTGTTTTGCGTTTCAATCCATTCAGAGAGCGGTACAGAATCGGCCACGATACCCGCCCCAGCCTGCACATAAAGCTTGTTGTCTTTAATCACACCCGTTCTAATCGCAATCGCCACATCCATGTCGCCATTAAAGCCGAGATAACCCACTGCCCCGGCGTAAATGCCGCGCTTGCTCGGCTCCAGCTCGTCAATGATTTCCATCGCCCGTACTTTTGGCGCCCCCGAAACCGTGCCTGCGGGGAAGGTTGCTTTCAGCACATCAATCGCATCCATGCCCGGCTTGAGTTTGCCTTCTACATTGCTCACAATATGCATCACGTGCGAGTAACGCTCTATCGTCATGTTATCGGTCACTTTTACCGTGCCGATTTGCGCGACACGGCCGACATCATTGCGGCCCAGGTCCATCAGTTGCACATGCTCGGCACGTTCTTTCGGATCGGCCAACAATTCATCTGCCAAGGCCAGATCCTGCTCACGTGTTTTGCCGCGCGGACGCGTGCCTGCAATCGGGCGCGAGGTGACCACGCCGTCGTCCAGTCGCACCAGAATCTCCGGTGACGCACCCACCACGTGGTGATCGCCCATATCATAATAAAACATGTAAGGAGATGGATTTAAGCTGCGTAACGCGCGATACAGCGACAATGGCGGCGCAGAAAATTCCTGCGTCATGCGCTGCGACAGCACCACCTGCATAATGTCGCCATCCAGAATATATTGCTGCGCGCGCTTAACGGCTGCTTTGTAATTATCCTCGCCAAATTCGGAGTTGGCTTGCGTTCTTGCTGTGGGCGCGGATTCTGGAATCGCCACGGTTTTGCGCAATTGCGCGACTAAATCGTTCAAGCGCTTGCGCGCGTTTTCATACGCATCGGCGTCACTCGGGTTGGCATAAACAATAAAATACAGTTTGCCGCTTAAGTTATCCACCACAGCTATTTCTTCTGACACCATTAGCAATACATCCGGCGTGCCTATTGCGTCAGGTTTTTGTGTGTTAGCTAAGCGCTTTTCAATATAACGGATGGTTTCATAACCAAAATAACCCGCCAAACCGCCGGTAAAGCGCGGCAACCCCTCATAAGGCGGGGTTTTGAAACGTGCTTGAAATTGTTTTACAAAGTCCAGCGCATTGGCATTTTCGTGCGTTTCTAATACTTTGTTTTCTTGCAACACCTGCACTGTAAAACCATGCGCGACAATGCGTGTTTTAGCGGGCAGGCCAATAATAGAATAACGTCCAAAACGTTCGCCGCCCTGCACGCTTTCCAGCAAGTAGGAAAACGGCACATTGGCAAGTTTAAGATAAAGCGATAGCGGGGTATCCAGATCGGCAAACGTCTCCAACACCAGCGGGATGCGGTTGTAGCCTTGCTGGGCTAGCGTGTTGAACTCGATTTGATTGATGGTGGTAAACATAATTCTTCCTGATAATTTTCTTAAATTCGCGGTTAGAGATTTTTGCTAACCGCCAGTATCGCTCTGCCTCATTTAGGCAGACTTTGTCCTAGCTTCACCAAGAGCGACGCCAACCTAGAAAATTATTGTTTAGAAAAATCATATTGTTTACGTATAAATGAGTGTAGTTAAATCCGTTAAATCTTCAATCGTTGCATCGACTTGCGATGCGTCAATCGCCTTGCCTTGATTGTAACCGTAAGGCACTGTCACAATAAAACAACCCGCCGCCTGCGCAGCGCGTATATCGGTAGCCGAATCGCCTATCAGCATCGCCTCATACACCGGCACATCGAATTTTGCACAAATGTGCTGTAATTGTATAGGGTCTGGCTTCTTTTTTTGCAACGTATCTCCAGAAACCACCATTTCAAAAAAATCGGCCAATCCGCATTTCTGCAGCAAAGGCAAAGTAAACTTTTCGGGTTTATTCGTCACACAGGCCAGCCTGAAACCCTTATTAAATATGGCTTGCAAGCCATCAATCACACCGGCATACGGCTTACTCTCCACCACATTATTGGCGTAATGCATAAAAAACAAATGTTCCGCCTGTTCGAATAACGCTGCATCGGATTCCGCGTTTTGTTGTTCTGTTAAGCCTGGTTTTTCTGCTAAACAGCGCTTAATTAAAGTTTGCGCGCCTTCACCTATGTAGCCTTCGATTTGGTTGTACGGCAATGCCGGCCGATTCAAATCAGCCAGCATCAAATTTGCCGCTACCGCAATCTCCGGTGCCGTGTGAACCAAGGTGCCGTCAAGGTCGAACATGACGGCTTTAACGCGAAAACCTGCTCGCATTGGTTTTCCAAGCTTTCTAAACCGTAGCTAAAGCCGCGCGCAAATCTGCCACAATACTGTTATAGCGATTTTTATCCGTATCTTTACCTTGAGTAAAGATGGCATTACCCGCCACGAATGTGTCTGCACCCGCTTTCGCGATTTCTGCGATATTCTGCGCATTCACGCCGCCATCTACTTCCAGCCAGATTTCACGGCCGGTCGCCTTGGTATAAGCATCAATTTTGGCGCGTGCAAGACGTAATTTATTGAGTGTTTCCGGAATGAATTTTTGCCCACCAAAGCCCGGGTTCACAGACATTAACAGCACCATGTCCACTTTATCCATCACGTGATCCAGATAGTTTAAAGGCGTAGCCGGGTTAAACACCAAGCCGGATTTACAGCCCAAATCACGAATCATGGCCAGACTGCGGTCGATATGCTCAGACGCCTCCGGGTGGAAAGTGATAATATTCGCACCCGCCTTGGCAAAATCAGGAATAATCCGATCGACTGGTTTTACCATCAGATGCACGTCGATGATGCCGCCCACGCGCTTGGCGGTCTCACGAATCGCTTCACAAACCAATGGGCCAATGGTCAGATTCGGCACATAGTGGTTATCCATCACGTCAAAGTGCACAAGATCTGTACCTGAGGTAATCACATCGTCAATTTCTTGTCCAAGTTTGGCGAAGTTAGCAGATAAAATACTGGGGGCGATTCTAAAAGTTTTACTCATGGCTAATCCTGTCATCTAGTTAATGGATAAAGCGTTATTTTAACGCTATTTCTTGCTTAAGATAAGCCGATAAGCCAAAATACGCGATGTAATTTCATCAACTCATTGCTGCCGACTATCTCGAAGATTTCTTTACTCCATGCCTGATTTAATAGCAATAAAATTTAAAACTTTATTAATGAGTTGATAAAATACGCTTATGCAGCTCTATACGATTGGTGTCAATCACAACACCGCACCTATTTCCATCCGCGAGCACGTGGCGTTTAATAATGAGATTATCCGCCATGCGCTCAACGATTTAACCGAAAAAAACGCCACCGAAGCGGCGATTTTGTCCACCTGCAACCGCACGGAGATTTACGTGCAATCGAGTACGCCTGAGACTGTCGTCAAATGGCTCGCGCAGTATCACCACCTCGATTTAAACAATGTTCAACCTTATACATATACGCTAAGCAACCAGGATGCGGTGAAACATGCTTTCCGCGTGGCTTCCGGCCTCGATAGCATGGTGCTGGGCGAGCCGCAAATTCTGGGGCAATTCAAGCAGTCAGTCAAAATCGCGCAAGATGCTGGCACGCTGGGCACATTGCTACATAAATTGTTTCAGCGCACATTTGAAGTCGCTAAAGAAGTGCGTACCAACACCGACATTGGCAGCAGTTCCATTTCGATGGCGGCTGCAGCTGTCAAGCTGGCACAGCGCATTTTCGGTGACCTCAGCGGGCAAAGCGTGCTGTTTATCGGCGCGGGAGAGATGATAGAACTTTGCGCAGATCATTTTGCCGCACAAAAACCAAAATCCATGACGGTGGCCAACCGTACCATCGAGCGCGGCTCTGATTTAGCCGAAAAAATCGGCGGAAAAGCCATTTTACTGCATGATTTACCTGACCATCTGGCCGACTTTGATATCGTCATCACCAGCACCGCCAGCCAATTGCCGATTGTCGGCTTAGGCATGGTAGAGCGCGCGGTCAAAGCTCGCCGCCACCGCCCTATGTTTATGGTCGATTTGGCCGTGCCGCGCGACATCGAACCTGAAGTCGCTGAATTGGACGATGTGTTTTTATACACCGTAGACGATTTGGCACAGGTAGTGAATGACGGCATGGTGAACCGCCAGGAGGCCGCAATGAGCGCCGAAAAGATAGTGGAGGCGCGCGTTGAAAGCTTTATGCACTGGTTTAAAAAACGCGATTCGGTGCCCACCATCAAAGCTTTGCGCGACCAGGCAGAAGAAATGCGCAAAACCGAGCTTGAAAAAGCGCTCAAACTCATTCAAAAAGGCGAAAGCCCGGAAAAAGCCCTAGAGACCTTAAGCAACGCACTGACCAACAAATTCCTGCATGCCCCCAGTCATGCATTGCATCAGTCGCACGGTGACGAACACGTAAAACTGGAAGCACTGTTACGTAATCTCTATCAAATCAAAAATTAATTTAACAAAGCCCGCCAATGAAACCCAGCATGATTAGAAAGCTCGCCACGTTGAGCGAGCGTTTAGAAGAACTGAACCGCCTGATGAGCTCTGAGGGCGTGACCGATAATATGGATAATTATCGCAAACTTACCCAAGAGCACGCTGAAATTACGCCAATCGTAGAGCAATATCACGTTTTTGAGCAAACCGAAGCCGACATGGCAGAAGCGCAAAAGATGTTGAGCGACCCGGACATGAAGGAATTTGCACAGGAAGAAATCGAAGCAGGAAAAGCCAAGCTGGAGGCCGTTGAGCTTGAGCTGCAAAAACTGTTGCTGCCTAAAGATCCAAACGATGAGAAGAATATCTTTTTAGAGATCCGTGCAGGTACAGGCGGCGACGAATCCGGCCTGTTCGCGGGCGATTTGTTCCGCATGTATTCGCGCTATGCTGAGCGCCAGGGCTGGAAGGTAGAAGTGATGTCCGCCAACGAAGGCGAAATGGGCGGCTACAAGGAAATCATCGCTAAAATTATTGGTTATGGTGCGTATTCCAAGTTGAAATTTGAAAGCGGCGGCCATCGCGTACAGCGCGTGCCGGACACCGAAACGCAAGGCCGCATCCATACCAGCGCGTGTACCGTGGCAGTGCTGCCAGAAGCCGATGAAATTAACGATGTGGTGATTAACCCAGCTGATATTCGGATTGATACTTATAGGGCTTCAGGTGCAGGCGGCCAGCACATCAACAAAACCGATTCTGCGGTGCGCATTACCCATGCCCCAACTGGCATTGTGGTGGAATGCCAAGAAGGTCGCAGCCAACATGCCAACAAGGCGCAAGCCATGGCCGTGCTGGCCGCGCGCATCAAAGCCGCACAGGTGGATGAGCAGCAATCGAAAATCGCCAGCGAGCGCAAAAGCCTGATCGGCAGTGGCGACCGCAGTGAGCGTATCCGCACCTACAACTATCCGCAAGGCCGCATTACCGATCACCGTATCAACCTCACGCTATATAAAATCGATGCGATTACCGAGGGCGATATGGACGAACTCATCAACGCGCTATCGGCTGAACATCAGGCAGATTTGCTGGCAAGCCTGGGTGAAGACAACTAAATTTGTGGAACTCTAGACATGAACATTCATGCAGTCCTGCATGAAGCCCAAACTGCGCTTGCCGGGTTTCTTAGTTCCGGCGAAGCGAAACATGAGGCACAATATCTTTTACAGCACATACTGAAAGTCAATCGCGCTTGGCTGATTTCACACGAAAATGATGCCCTGCAGCCCAATATCCATGCTGGGTTTCAGGCACTGCTTAAGCGTCGCTTAAAAGGCGAGCCGATCGCTTATATTTTAGGTTATCGCGAGTTTTATGGCTTAAAACTTAAAGTGACGCCAGACACGCTGATTCCGCGGCCTGACACGGAAACCTTGGTAGAAGCTGCGTTGGCGAAAATTCCGCACAATTCAACTAGCAAGATACTGGACCTCGGCACCGGTACCGGCGCTATAGCGTTGGCGATTGCCAGACATCGCCCGCAAGTATATGTAACCGCCACAGATGCCTCGCAGGCCGCATTAAATATAGCAGTTGAGAATGCACAAAACTTAAATATCACGAATATCAATTTTTTTTTGAGCGATTGGTTTTCCGCTTTAGAAGATGAAAAGTTTGATGTCATTGTCAGCAATCCGCCGTATATCGAGCAGGATGACGTGCACCTGCAACAAGGCGACTTGCGCTTTGAACCAATCAGCGCGCTGGCCTCGGGCAAGGATGGTTTAGATGCTATCCGCCATATTATAAAAACCGCACCGCGACACCTAAACCCGCATGGCTGGCTGATGCTGGAGCATGGCTACAATCAGGCAAGTGAAGTGAGAAAGCTGCTTACTCAACACGGGTTCATAGCCGTTAGCTCAGTAAAGGATTTCGGCGGCAACGAGCGTGTCACCCAGGGCTGCATTGTATAAATTTTGCCAGAATTATTGATAAAATGAAGCATGTGCTGTCAAACGACTGTACTTAGGCGGTGAGGTGTGTAATGAAAGACTTTACATCAATAAAAGGCGTGTTGTTCGATTTGGATGGCGTGCTTTATGTAGGCAACACACCTGTGGCTGGCGCGATTGAGGCAGTCAATAAAATTCGCAACAGTGCACTTATATGTCGGTTTATCACCAATACCAGCACGCTTTCTCTGCAATCGCTGCAAAATAAAATCAACGCGCTTGGCTTCGATATTCCGCAGGCAGAAATCATCAGCGCACCTCAGGCAGCGCTTAATTTTCTTAAAACGCTGAGTGATCCGATATGCCGTTTTCTGCTTGCAGATGACGTTAAAAAAGATTTTGCAGCCTTTAAGCAATCGGACACCGAGGCAGAATATATTGTCGTTGGCGATATTGGCAATGCCTGGACTTACCAGATGTTAAACGAAGTGTTTGCATGCCTGATGCGCGGCGCGAGACTCATCGCCATTCATAAAAATCGTTTCTGGCAGACTGAGCATGGCTTGCAGATGGACATTGGCGCCTTTATTCATGGGCTTGAGTACGCCAGCAACAGCCAGGCCATGATGATTGGCAAGCCATCCGCAGATTTTTTCAACATTGCACTGGCAGACATGCGGCTAAGCGCCGGGCAAGCGTTGATGATAGGGGATGATATCGATTCCGATGTAGGCGGCGCACAGCAAGCCGGCATCAAGAGTGCATTGGTACGCACGGGGAAATATCGCCAAGCCTACGCAGAGGCTTCAGCTATCAAGCCGGACCTGCTACTGGACTCTGTTGCGGATTTGCCAAATATCCTGCTTTAACAGCTCACACCGCTTCAAGCCTATTAGCCAGCCTTGTTTTCATCCTGCAAGTATGCATCTTTTAACTTCACGTACCCCGCTGCCGATGTCATAAAAAATGCGACTTCCTGCTCCGTTAAAGCACGTATTTTCTTGACCGGGCTGCCCATATAAAGATAACCGCTTTCCAGGACTTTTCCCGCTGGCACGAGGCTACCCGCTGCCACCAGCACATGTTTTTGCACAATGGTTTTATCCATTACGATGCTACCCATGCCGATTAAACATTCGTCTTCAATAGTACAGCCATGCAGAATCACGCTGTGGCCGATGGTAACATTGCTGCCTATCACCAGCGGCGCCCCTATTGGGTCTTGGGCAGACTTGTGATTCACGTGCAATACAGCACAATCCTGAATATTGCAGCCTGCCCCAATGTGAATAAAGTTAATGTCGCCGCGAATCACCGCTCCTGGCCACACGGAGACATCCTCACCCAGCGCAACCTCACCGATCACGGTTGCGGCTTGATGTACATAAACCCCGGCCGCCAGTTGTGGTGTATGACCTTGAAAGCTTTGTATATTGTGAACGTTAGTTTGTGCCATAACACATAGTATAATCACGAAATGGCTGAAAATAACTCTATTGGCATCGTCGCACCGCAAACTGCCCATTTTAGCGAACCGTTCACGCTAAAAAGCGGAGAAGTATTGCCGCAATTCGAGTTGGTGTATGAAACCTATGGCACGCTCAATGCCGCAAAAAGCAACGCCGTGCTTGTCTGCCATGCACTTTCTGGCAACCATCATGTCGCTGGAAAGAACGCTGAAGGCGACAAGTACGCTGGCTGGTGGGATAATTTGGTCGGCCCAGGAAAGCCGCTGGATACCAACAAATTTTTTGTGATCGGCGTCAATAATCTGGGTGGCTGCCATGGTTCCAGCGGCCCCAGCAGCATCAATCCTGACAGCAAAAAACCTTATGGCGCCAGCTTTCCCATCGTGACAGTAGAAGATTGGGTTAATTCGCAAGCGCGTTTGTTAGACCTGTTGGGCATTCAGCAATTGGCCGCTATCATCGGCGGCAGTCTGGGTGGCATGCAGGCTTTGCAGTGGACGATTGCTTACCCGGAAAGAATAAAGCACGCGCTGGTCATCGCCTCTGCACCCAACCTGACCGCACAGAATATGGCGTTTAACGAGGTGGCGCGCCAGGCGATTATTACCGATCCGGAATTTTACGATGGTGATTACTATGCGCACAATACGGTGCCGCGCAGAGGGTTGCGTATCGCGCGTATGCTTGGTCACATCACCTATTTAAGTGACGACGCGATGGGCGAAAAATTCGGCCGAAAACTTAAAGACACCATCAAATATAGCTTTGATGTGGAGTTTGAGATGGAATCTTACCTGCGCTATCAAGGCGATAAATTTGCCGGCGAGTTCGACGCCAATACTTATCTGCGCATGACGCGCGCATTGGATTACTACGATCCCGCGCTTGAATACGGCGGCGATTTAAGCAAAGCCCTGAACAAGGTTCAAGCCAAGTTCCTGGTCGTTTCGTTCACCAGCGACTGGCGCTTTTCACCTGACCGCTCGCGCGAGATTGTGAAAGCCTTGCTGGATAATGAGCGGACCGTCAGCTATGCCGAAGTCACTGCACTGCATGGCCACGATGCGTTTTTAATGCCGGATGCACATTATCACAGCATTTTGTGCAATTATTTACAAAAAATTGACACGTCAACACTATAAATCATGCAAAATAATGTAAATATTACAAATACAAACCAGAAATACCGGCAGGATTTTGCGATTATCGCAGGATGGGTCGGGTTTGGCTCAAAAGTGCTCGATTTGGGTTGTGGCGATGGTGAGTTGCTGGTCTACTTGCGTGATTCACTTGAAGTAAAAGGCTATGGCGTAGAAAAGGATGATGCCAATTGGCTGGCTTGCCTGCAAAACGGCACCAATGTGATCCAAATGGACCTGGAAGACGGGTTGTCTGGTTTTGAAGACCAGTCATTCGACACCGTGATTCTCTCGCAAACCCTGCAAGCCATGCACAAAACTGAGGAAATCGTGCAGGAAATGTTGCGCGTTGGTCGAGAAATCATCGTCACTTTCCCGAATTTTGGCTATTGGCGCAATCGCCTGCAAATCATCAGCGGCAATATGCCTGTTTCAAAAACCCTGCCATATCAATGGTACGATACGCCCAATGTGCACCTTTGCACAATAAATGATTTCGACCAATTTTGTAAAAATCACAAAATTTCCATTCTAGAACGCAAAGTGATTACCGATGGCGACGAAATGAGCTTCATGCCGAACTTACTGGGCAATCTGGCGATGTACCGCCTGAAGTCAAATTAACTGGATTTTTGACTGATTTGATGGATGGATTGCCGCATCCACCAGAGCATCACGATCCCCGGCACAGCCGTTGCGACAGAAAACAAAAAGAAGTTTGGCCAGCCGAAGCTTTCTGACAGCACGCCGGCAACCGGACTCACGTAAATGCGCCCCACGGCAGCCAGTGCCGAAAGCAGCGCATAATGTGTGGCGCTAAATTGATTGCTGCATAAACTCATCAGCAGCGCCACAAAAGCTGCCGTGCCCATACCGCTGGTAATGTTTTCCAATGCAATCGCGCTCATCAGCAAACCATCAATCGGAGTGGCAGTAGCCACGGCCACAAAGCCCAGATCAAACGGCATTAAAGTAAAACTTCCCCACGCCCCCTTGCCCAACACCGCCAATGCGTAAAAACCAAAGTTCGAAACTAATTGCAGCACACCAAAGCTCATGAGTGCCTGAAACAGCGAAAGGCGCATCATCAGCAGGCCGGCAAGAAATGCGCCAATAATGGTAAGCCATATCCCGATAATTTTATTTACAATGCCCACTTCAACTTGGGTAAACAACATGCCTTTAAGTAAAAACGGCGTAAATAAGCTGCCGGCAAAAGCGTCACCGAGCTTATAGAGAATAATTAAAATCAGAAACGCCCATGCGCTTTTTTGGCTAAAGTAATTAGACAGCGATTGCGTCAGCGTAGCGAAACCTACGCTTTGCGCCGCTTTTACACCCATGGGCAGTGCCACGCACAGACTGACCAGCACATAAGCCAGTTGCATCCATTTATTTGCGCCATCCAAATCCACTCCAGCAAAAACAAAGGCTAGCCGCGTGAGATATACTCCGACCAGCACCCCTGCCACCAGCGCAAAAAAACCTAACAATTCTTTTTTGGGGTCCGAATTCAGCGCTTTAATATCACTTTTTACAGCTGGCAAAAACACAAAGGAAAATATGGCTGCAAACAGCATAATGCCTGCCATCATGGCATAAACGCGGTTCCAGCTATGCCATTGATCTGCCCATATCAGGGCAATGCCCCCGGATAAAATCATGCCGATGCGGTATCCCAAAACTGACATGGATGCGCCGATGCCGCGTTCATTAACCGGCAATAAATCCGTGCGGTAAGCATCAATCACTATATCTTGCGAAGCAGATAAAAACGCCACTAATAATGCCACCGCCGCGAATGCGACGGGGTTGATTACATAGGATATTGTTGAAAGATAATAGATGCTGGCAGCCAGCACCAGCTGGGTGAGCACTAGCCAACCCCGGCGCCGGCCGAGCAATGGCGGCTCAAAACGATCCATCAACGGCGCCCATAAAAATTTGAATGTATAAGGCACTCCCACCAGCGCTAAAAATCCGATAGTAGCAATAGCCACGCCATCCATGGTAAGCCAGGCCTGCATCGCCTGCCCTGTGAGCGCCAGCGGCAGGCCAGAAGCAATCCCTAGAAACAATGTTGCGGTAAGCCGTTGTATGCGCTGAATTTGATTTAACATGAGTAGCGTTATTCTAGTTTTTAGACTTAAAAACATATTCTAACGAAAGTACCTAAGCTCTGCGTAGAATAATTTGTAAGCCTCCGTTGATTTTAGCGACTAATGCTCATTAGTCTTTTTGGGCAATATGATGAAAAAATTATTGGCGGTGATAGTGATGAGCACGCTAGGAATGAACGAATCTGCAATAGCCGCCGAATGTAGCGCCAAAAGCGGCGCGCAAACCGTTCCCTTGCTGGAGCTTTATACTTCTGAAGGTTGCAGCAGCTGTCCACCTGCCGATAAATGGCTAAGCGGATTGAAGCACAATTCCAATCAAGTGATTCCACTGGCGTTTCATGTGGACTACTGGGATTACATCGGTTGGAAAGACAGATTCGCTAAAGCCGAATACAGCGAGCGGCAACGCAAAACTGCGGCATTTGCAGGCAGCGGGTATGTGTACACCCCGCAGCTTGTATTCAACGGCCGGGATTTCAAGAGTTGGGACAATTCACGCCTGAATCAACGCATTGAAGCCACGCAAAAATTGGCATCGCGCGCCAGTTTAAGCTTGGACGCTGTTACTCAAGCCAGCGGTGAGATTACCTTAAAAGCCAGCGCACAAGCGGTGAAGCCGGCTGATGCAAAAAATGCCGATGTTTTTGTAGCAATTTATGAAAACAAATTAGCGAGTCAAGTAAATACGGGTGAAAACAGTGGCCGCGAGCTCAAGCATGATTACGTAGTGCGCGAGTTTTTTGGTGCATATCAGATCAATAACCAAAATGAATTCCGCAAAAACTTTACGCTGAGTCCGGAATGGAAAAATCGCGGCTATAAATTAGAAAACCTGGGCGCGGTGATCTTTGTGCAGAACAGCCAAACCGGGGAAATTCTGCAGAGTCTGGCGCTGAAATTCTGTAATTCCTAAGCCATTGCCTCAGGCTGAACTTAGGTCATGCGCCACTAAAAAAAACTTACATTGTTTTGCTGATTTCAGCTAATTCCGTTGGAGCATCCTCCACAAGCGGCAAATTTGCGGCATCTTCTTTTTCAATGACACCTAGCAAATAATTCTGGCTTGCCTGCAAATCCAGCATCCATGGGGTTTGTGGCACATCGCCTTGTGTCAGCACACTTTCAGCTGAACGCATGTCCCATTCACATTTTTCCATAATGGTATATGCAATTTCGTCAGCCTGACTGAGTTGCGTTGGCTTCATTTTTGCCATGGCGACCTCACTGCCCACCATCGATGTGGCGGTGGATGCCGCACTGGTAATGAGTGAGGTGGCCGTGCTGGCCTGAGCAGCGGCGCTAGAGGCGCCAATAATCGCCACAGCAGGAAACAGCACGCTTGCCAAAGCAGAAATAACGAGCTTGGTAGAGGTGTTGGTCACGTGATGTCCGGCGATAACATGTGCCATCTCACGCGCAATCACGAAGCCCAGCGCATCATCGCTCAACTGTAGATCTTGTATGCCGCGAAACACGACCACCAGCCCTCTGTTATTAGAAGCCGTGCCGGCCTCCCGCTTTTCAGCTACCTCGAAATTAAAGCTGGTGATGACTTTTTCATGCTGCGGATACAGCACGGCAGCGGCCTTGCGCAGGTAGCGCCCCAAAGACTGCACGCGCGCATCAAAGGTCAGGTTTTCTGCGCATCGCTCAGCTGTACAGGCTGGCGCGCTCGATTTTGCAGAAAGCCTGACCCGCATGTCGATATCTGAATACACATCGCTAATACCCGAGGGTATATCTGCTGCACCAGCCACTGCATGCTCAGTCGCAAATTGCAGCATCGCGAACAACAGCAAAGAAATACAACCGGCTTGTTTTTTTGAGGTCTTTGTTAGCAAAGTATCAATTATTGATAGTCAATGATCAAAGGAGCATGATCACTGAAACGCTCCTCTTTGTAAATAGTTGACTGAAAAGCTCTTTTTGCCAAGTCTGGTGTTGCAACCTGGTAATCAAGCCGCCAGCCCACGTTTTTCTCGTAAGCCGCGCCGCGGTTACTCCACCACGTGTAGCACTCATCCGTGGTTTCAGGATGCAGTTTGCGATAGACATCAATCCAACCGACACGGCTGAATAAATCGCCCAGCCAGGCCCGTTCTTCAGGCAAAAAACCCGAATTCTTTTTATTGCCCTTGTAATTTTTCAGATCTATTTCCTGATGCGCGATATTCCAGTCACCACAAATCACTACGTCACGACCATTGTTCGCAAGTGTCTCCAGATGTGGCAGGATGCGCGCCATCACGCTGAACTTGAACGCCTGGCGCTCTTCACCGCTTGAGCCGGATGGCAAATACAGCGACACCACGCTCAGGTTGCCAAACTGACACTCCAGATAGCGGCCTTCGCTATCAATGTCGCCAATGCCCAATCCCTCAATTACCGCGTCAGGTTTTGTTTTGCTGTAGATGCCTACGCCGCTGTAGCCCTTTTTTTCCGCATAATGAAAATTGCCATGATAGCCCGTGGGCGCCAGCATCTCTGGCGTCATATCAGCCGCCTGCGCCTTGAGTTCCTGCAGGCAAACCACATCAGCCTGCTGCTTTTGCAGCCAGCCATAAAAACCCTTGTTAGCGGCAGAGCGTATTCCATTCAAATTCGCAGTTATAATGCGCATTATCTACTTTCAATTCATTCTGTTATGTCACAAATCAGCCAAGAGTTTATCGCGTTTTCAATCAAAAAACAGGTGCTAAAGTTTGGCGAATTCAAAACTAAAGCTGGCCGCCTAAGCCCGTATTTCTTCAATGCGGGCCTGTTCAATGACGGCGAAAGCCTGCTTAAGCTAGGCGAATTCTACGCCAATAGCATTAAAAAATCAGGCATTCAGTTCGACATGCTGTTCGGTCCGGCCTACAAAGGCATCACTTTGGCAGCAAGTATTGCCATCGCGTTTGCCAAAAATGGTCACAATTTCCCCTATGCGTACAACCGTAAGGAGGCCAAAGACCATGGGGAAGGCGGCATCATTGTCGGGGCACCACTGCGAGGCCGCGTACTCATCATTGATGATGTTATTTCGGCAGGTACTTCGGTGCGCGAATCCATTGATATAATCCGGCAGCACGGCGCAGAGCCTTGCGGCGTAGCCATTGCGCTGGACCGGCAAGAGAAGGGCTTAAGTGAACTTTCGGCCGTACAGGAAGTGGAAACCCTGCATCATTTACCTGTTTGCGCCATTGCCAATTTGCAAGATTTACTGGAATTTGCATCAAATCAACAAGATATGGCACAACACTTGCTTAACATTCAGCAATATCGCCAACGGTATGGCGTAATATAAATGGTTAAGTTTAAATGCAAAAAATACTTTTTACTTTAATTGCGGCCGCATTTGCAATTTCGAATATTGCGCATGCTGCCAATAAAAATGAAGCCGCGTCCTCAAGTGCTGGAAGCGGTAAAAAAATCGTAAAATGGGTGGATAGTAACGGCGTGACGCATTATGGCGACAAATTGCCTGCGCAGGAAGCCGGGCGTAATAACTCTGAGATGAATGGCCAGGGTATTGTGCTAAAACACAATGTAAAAATTGACCAAAAAAATGAAGTTTTGGATCAACAAAAACTTGAAAAAGAACGTAAAGACAAAATTTTATTGGCCTCTTACACCAATGCTGAAGAGATTGATTTGGCACGTGACCGCAATTTACAAACTGACTTGGCTGCTATCCAGGCACTTTCACAGCAAAAAATAAGCACCGCGAATAGAGCCGCGCGCAACAACAAGACTGCACAAAGTTTTCGCGCCCGCAACAAGCCGCTGCCGCCTTACTTAAGTGAGGAATTACGGCTGTCAAAAATAGAGTCTGCCAATATCGACAAACAAATGGCTCAACGTAAATTGAACATGGAAGCCACGCGTAAGCGCTACGCAGAGGATAAAGAAAGATTTATCGCATTAAAACAGCCCGCCAGCGTTGATTCTGGAGCAGGCTCGCTAGAGGCCACACTCACCGCAGCACCGACCGCTGCTGGTGCGGTAACACCGGACCAGCCAACTAAAAAACTAGCTAATTAATTAGCTAGTTTTTTCTTCAAGATTTCATTCACCTGCGCCGGGTTGGCTTTACCTTTTGAGGCTTTCATGGCTTGACCCACTAGCGCATTAAAGGCTTTTTCCTTGCCCGCCTTAAACTCGGCCACCATGGCTGGGTTTGCGGCTAACACCTCATCAATCATCGCTTCGATCGCGCCGCTGTCGGAGACTTGTTTGAGGCCAAGTTTCTCAATAATCGCGTCCACATCAACTTCACCCGCCCACATCGCCTCAAACACTTGCTTGGCAGCATTGTTTGAAATTGTGTTGTCATTAATACGCTTGAGCAGTTGCGCCAACTGCAAGGCTGTCACCGGCGAAGCATTGATTGGCTTATCTTCTGCATTCAATTTTGCTGAAACGCTGCCCATCACCCAGTTCGCGGCAGGCTTGGCGTCGGCACCCGCGTTGACGGTTGCTACAAAATAATCTGCCAGATCACGACTTGAGGTCAATGTGCTCGCATCGTAACTGGTCAAGCCGTATTCCGCTTCAAACCTTGCTTTCATCACTTCCGGCAGCTCCGGCATTTCTGCTTTTACACGCGCTTTATCCGCCTCTGTCACTTCTAATGGCAACAAGTCAGGATCAGGGAAGTAGCGATAATCGTTGGCTTCTTCTTTACTCCGCATGACACGGGTTTCGCCGGTATCAGGGTTAAAAAGCACAGTTGCCTGATGAATAGTCCCACCGTCTTCAAGTGTTTCAATCTGCCAGCGCGTTTCATATTCAATCGCCTGTTGCATGAACTTGAACGAGTTGAGGTTTTTAATCTCGCGCCGAGTGCCCAGTTTTTCCGTGCCTTTTGGGCGGACTGACACGTTCACGTCACACCTGAAGCTACCTTCCTGCATATTGCCGTCGCAAATATCGATCCATTGCACCAGCTCGTGCAGTTTTTTGGCATAGGCTACTGCCTCAGCCGCAGAGCGCATATCCGGCTCGGTCACAATTTCCAGCAACGGCGTACCTGCTCTGTTTAGGTCGATGCCGCTCATGCCTTCTATGCTTTGATTAGAAAGCCCGTGAACAGATTTACCCGCATCTTCTTCCAGATGCGCACGCGTGATATTAATGACTTTCTCATACGCGGCATTTTTACCTACTGCCGGTACTTGAATGGTCACCGCGCCTTTACCCACTACAGGCAGCTCATACTGACTTATCTGGTAGCCTTTTGGTAAATCCGGGTAAAAATAGTTTTTACGCGCAAACACCGAGCGCCGCGCAATTTCTGCATTTACTGCAAGCCCGAATTTAATCGCACATTCCACGGCTTGTTTGTTCAGCACAGGCAACACGCCCGGCAATGCAATGCTCACTTCGCAGGCCTGGGTGTTAGGTTCTGCACCAAACGCCGTGCTGGCACCGCTGAATATTTTAGTGTTGGTTTTTAACTGGGTATGCGTTTCCAACCCAATGACGACTTCCCATTCCATATTATTTCAAACCTTCTGGCGCTTTTAAATCAGGCATTTGCAGATGCCAATCTGTCACTTGTTGATAAGCATGCGCAACATCAAGCATGCGTGCCTCATCAAAATAATTTCCCATCAGCTGCAAGCCAACGGGCAAGCCTTTATCAAAGCCCGCTGGAATACTCATGCCCGGCAAACCAGCCAGATTGGTAGCGATGGTATATACATCCTGCAGATACATGGCGACAGGGTCGTCAGCTTTTTCGCCTGCCCTGAACGCGGTTGAAGGCGCGGTTGGCCCCATGATGATGTCACATTCTTTAAACGCCTGCTTGAAGTCATCCGCTATCAAATGACGGATTTGCTGAGCTTTAAGGTAATAGGCATCGTAATAGCCAGCGCTTAATACATAAGTGCCGATTAGAATACGGCGCTTCACTTCCGCCCCAAATCCTTCAGCGCGGCTCTTGCAGTACATATCCGTTAAATCGGTATATTCTGCGGCACGGTGCCCGTAACGCACCCCATCGTAGCGTGACAAGTTAGAGCTGGCTTCAGCCGGTGCGAGCACGTAATAAACCGGAATAGAAAGCTTGGTGTTAGGCAGTGAAATCTCCACCGTTTCTGCGCCAAGTTTTCTGTATTCCACAATCGCGTCCTGCACCACTTTTGCCACACCCGCATCCAGGCCATCGGCAAAATACTCTTTTGGCAAGCCAATTTTAAGACCTTTGAGCGGCTTGTCGCCTGACATGCCTGCCAAGCCGCGTGTGTAATCTTCTTTGGGGTGATTCAGGCTAGTAGAATCACGCTCATCAAAACCGGCCATTACGTTCAGCATCATGGCGCAATCTTCGGCACTTTTCGCCATCGGCCCGGCCTGGTCGAGTGAAGACGCAAACGCGATCATGCCGTAGCGTGAAACCAAGCCATAGGTCGGTTTTAAACCGGTAAAGCCGCAAAGACTGGCTGGCTGGCGTATCGAGCCGCCGGTATCCGTTCCTGTTGCGGCCGCACAAAGCCTTGCCGCCACTGCAGCTGCGCTACCTCCACTACTGCCACCCGGCACACGGTCAAAATTCCAAGGGTTTTTTACGCCGCCAAAATAGCTGGTTTCATTCGACGAACCCATGGCGAATTCATCCATATTGGTTTTGCCCAAATTCACCGCGCCAGCGTTATCAAATTGAGAAATCACATGCGCATCATAAGGTGCGATAAAGTTCTCCAGCATTTTTGAGCCGCAGGTAGTTCGCCAGCCTTTGGCACAAAAAATATCCTTCTGTGCGAACGGAATCCCGGTTAGGGGCTCGGCATTTCCTGCCGCAATGCGTGCATCAGCCGCTTTGGCTTGCGCAAGCGTTTTAGCTTCATCCAGTGCGATATAAGCATTGATCGTTGGGTTAAATTGATGGATGCGATTTAAAAAAGTCTGCGTCATTTCAACGCTGGAAATCTCTTTTTTAGCCAGCATCTGGCTAAGCGTTTTTAGGCTGCTGTTAATCATGTTATTTCTTACTCAATGACCTGTGGCACAAGATACAGTCCCCCATCTACCGCCTGTTTAGCCGAACCATTACCTAGAACGGGTGCAATTTTCTGAAACGCTTCACGCTGGTTGGTTTCGGTAACAACATCTTCGCGCAAGCGCTGCACCACATCCTGCGAGTGCGACATTGGCGTAATGCCGGTGGTATCGATAGCCTGCATCTGCTCGATTAAGCCCAAAATGCCGGAAAGTTTGGTGAGTGTTGCGGCGGCTTCCTGTTCGTTAATTTCGAGCCGCGCCAAGTGCGCAATGCGTTTAATATCGGTGATATTGAGTGCCATGACGAATTTTCAAATTTTTATTTAAATCAATTTAACTTGTTTGTAACTTTGTTTGTAACAATATGTAAATGCATCTTAATTTTAGCTGCAATATACGCTATTATACCTTGATTTTAAGGCAAGCCCTGAGTTGCTGGTGAAGGCTTGCGAACGTTTGCTCAAAGCACAGGATAAAACAATATGTTCGGTTTCATAAATAGTTATTTTTCGAATGATTTAGCCATTGATTTAGGCACGGCCAACACCCTCATTTATTCACGCGGACGTGGCATCGTACTGGACGAGCCTTCCGTTGTCGCCATTCGTTTGGAAGGTGGGCCTAACAGCAAAAAAGTGCTGTTAGCCGTAGGTACTGATGCCAAAGGCATGCTTGGCCGTGCGCCTTCCAACATTCAGGCCATTCGCCCCATGAAGGATGGCGTGATAGCCGATTTTACCGTCACCGAGCAAATGCTCAAATTTTTTATCCGCAAAGTGCATGACGCGCGCTGGTTTTCACCCAGCCCGCGTATCATCATCTGCGTGCCGGTTGGTTCAACGCAGGTAGAACGCCGCGCGATTAAAGAATCTGCCGAGCGCGCAGGTGCAAAACAGGTGTTTTTGATTGAAGAGCCCATGGCGGCGGCAATCGGTGCAGACATGCCTGTGGCTGAAGCCACAGGCTCAATGGTGGTGGATATCGGCGGCGGCACCACTGAAGTGGGTGTGATTTCGCTTGGCGGTATTGTGTATGCGAAATCTGAGCGCGTTGGCGGCGATAAATTTGACCAGGCGATTATCGATTATATTCGCCGCAATTACGGCATGCAGATTTCTGAACCCACTGCCGAAGCCATCAAAAAGAAAATCGGTTCTGCTTTCCCTGGCTCAGAAGTGTTGGAGATGGAAGTCACAGGACGCAACTTGGCTGAAGGCCTGCCACGTAAATTTACCATTTCCAGCAACGAGATTTTAGAAGCCTTGACCGAGCCGCTCAACGCAATTGTGGGTGCGGTAAAGTCTGCACTGGAGCAAACGCCGCCCGAACTGGGCGCGGATATTGCAGAAAATGGTATGGTGCTAACTGGTGGCGGCGCGCTGTTGCGTGACCTGGACAGATTGCTCATGGAAGAAACTGGCTTGCCAGTGATTGTGGCCGAAGACCCGCTCACTTGCGTAGCACGCGGCTGTGGCCGTGCTTTAGAGGAAATGGATAAATTGGGTAATGTATTCGCGTATGAATAAGGCTTTTTCATTCAAAAAAATCATTCTATCGCGTTGGCATGCTTAAGGGCGTTCATCAAAAACTAGAAGCACAACAGACTCCAGCTTTTTTCGTTCGCGGACCCAGTCTATTTTCCCGAGTGATATTCTTTTGTGCGCTTTCTGTCAGCATTATGGCGATAGACGCACGTTTTAATTACCTGTCGCATTTGCGCCAGGCCTTTATTGCCGCGCTGCATCCACTGGAAGTCATGGCCAACGCCCCCAGCGATTGGTATCGCGATATCAAGAAATACTTTTCTGCGCATAATCAGCTGGTACAGGAAAATTACGCTCTGAAGCAACAGGCATTTGAGCAGCAGGTCAAGTTGCAGAGATTAGACACTATCCAGGCGGAAAACCAGCATTTACGCAGTTTGCTCAACGGCAATGTTCCCCTTCAACCCAATGCCGTGCTTGGAGAGATTTCGCACATGGGGCGCGACCCATTTACGCATGTCGTTGTCGTCAACCGGGGCAGCCGGCACAATATCAAAGCGGGCCAGGCCGTCGTAGATTCCAAAGGCGTCATCGGCCAGGTGACGCGTGTGTATCCTTTCACCAGCGAAGTCACCCTGATCACCGATAAAGAACTTTCGATCCCGATCCAGATTGAGCGCAACCAGTTACGCGCGATTGCCTTTGGTGAGGGCAATAACACGCTGGATATTCCCTATTTGCCTACCAATGTAGATATCAAGGTGGGCGATAAATTAGTGACTTCGGGGATTGATGGAGTTTACCCGGCGGGCCTGGCCGTTGCTATCGTCACAAAAGTGCAGCAAAATCCTGAATCGCCATTCGCCAAAATTGTCAGTACGCCAGTGGCCGGGGTTAGCAACCACTTACAGCTTTTGTTGCTGCAATTGCCAGACGCAAAAGAAAGTGCTGTCCCCCAACCAGCCGCAGCGGAAACTACCGAACACAAAAAAGACAATATCAACGACAGTAACAATAAGGCAAAAACCAATGCGCCACACTAGCCCTGTTACCGTCTACCTGACACTGTTAATTGCGATGTTATGCCAGCTCTTTCCCTGGGTTGGGCAGGGAATTATTTTCCGCCCTGATTTCATGCTTGTAGTCATCTTGTACTGGCTTTTGCGTGCGCCGCATCTGTGCAATATAGGCACCGCCTGGTTTGCCGGCCTATTGGTAGACTTGGCTACCGGCAGCCTATTAGGTCAGCACGCCTTAAGCTTCAGCATCACCGCATTTGTTGCATTGAGCTATCAGCGTAGATTGGTCTTGTTTAACAGTTGGCAACTGGCCGGCTACGTGTTTGCTTTGCTCATGATCGAGCGCATTGTCATACTGCTGCTTAAGTTGTTCGAAGGCAACGAAAATCCTGGCTGGCATTATTTCTGGCCCATCATCACAGGCTTATTATTGTGGCAATTCATGATATTAATGTTTGGCGGGCTTACACGTCCCAAGACCAACTAGCGCCTTAACCTTTGCCAATGCTGATGAAATCCAGTCGCGAACTTAAAAACTACCAGAACGAACAACACAATTTCAAGCTGAGACTTGGCGTGCTTGGTTTGCTGGTACTCATCGCATTTGGTTTGCTGGCAATCCGCTTTTATTATTTGCAAATCCAGCGCTACGATTACTACCAGACATTGGCCGAAAATAATCGCATCTCCATTGTGCCGATTGCACCCAATCGCGGCCTAATTTCCGATAGAAACGGTGTGGTGTTTGCACATAATTTCTTTGTTTACACCCTGGAGATCACACCTTCTAAAGTGGAAAATTTAGCAGCCACCATCTCTGATATCTCAAAATTAGTAGAAGTAAGCCCTACCGATCTTAAGCGTTTTAATAAGCAGAAAAACGAAAGCCATAACTTCGAGAGCATTCTGCTCCGTACACACCTCAATGAGGTTGAAGCCGCCAGATTTGCAGTTAACCGTTACCGCTTTCCCGGAGTAGAGCTCAAATCACGCCTGTTCCGGCACTATCCCTTAGGCAAGCAGGGCTCACACATCGTAGGATATATCGGCCGTATCAACGATAAAGATCTGAAAAATTTAGAAGAAACCAACCTCCTTTCCAACTACAAAGGGTCTGACCATATTGGCAAAAGTGGTATAGAACAGTCCTACGAAACTGTGCTGCACGGCACTACAGGCTTCCAGCAGGTCGAAATCGATGCAGATGGCCGGGCCCTCAGGATACTTTCCAGCCAGGCACCCATTCCAGGCAATAACCTCATCCTATCTATAGATGGCAAATTACAGGAGATTGCAGAAACCGCTTTCGGAGAACGCAGAGGCGCACTGGTCGCCATTAAACCGAGCACCGGTGAAGTGCTGGCCTTTGCCAGCATGCCAACTTTTGATCCCAATTTATTTGTGGACGGCATTGATTTCGAAAGCTGGAATGCACTTAATAATTCATTGGACAAACCCTTGATTAACCGGCCTTTGCGTGGCGTGTACCCACCGGGCTCAACATTCAAGCCTTTCGTGGCATTGGCAGGATTGGAGAATGCCAAGCGCCAGCCGCCCTTTAGCATCAGCGATGCAGGTTATTTCACGCTGCCAAACAGCAGGCACCGCTATCGCGATTGGAAGCCCGGCGGCCATGGCAATGTGGACATGCGCCGCGCAATTACCGTTTCATGCGACACTTTCTTTTACGGGTTGGCGATGGAGTTAGGCATTGAGAGATTAACCAGTTTCGTGCGCCATTTCGGATTTGGCCAAAAAAGCGGCATCGACATCGCTCACGAAATCGGCGGCCTCTTGCCGACGCCTGAGTGGAAGATGCGCCGCTTCAAACAACCCTGGTATATGGGCGAAACGGTCATTACCGGAATCGGCCAGGGCTACACCCTAGTGACACCGATGCAGTTAGCCCAGGCCACGGCCATTCTGGCCAATAAAGGCGTTACCATGCGCCCGCGTCTAGTTTCGGCTATTACGGACGCTAAAACAGGCGCAACCAGTCTGACCAAAGCCGTGGTGACCGACAAAATATCACTGGATGAAAAAAATCTGGAGATTGTTAAACTCGGCATGATAGACGTCACCCTGCCTGGGGGCACGGCGGTGAGTGTCGGCGCTAATGCGGGCTATAGCATTGCTGCAAAAACGGGGACGGCGCAAGTGATAGGCATTAAACAAAACGAAAAATATATCGAGAAGAACATCCATGAACGCCACCGTGACCACGCCTTATTTATTGCATACGCTCCCGCAGACGACCCAAAAATCGCGCTGGCTGTGATTGTGGAAAATGGCGGCCATGGCGGCTCTGCCGCAGGACCGATTGCGCGCAAGGTCATGGATTATTACTTACTAGGGAAATTGCCGATGGCTGAACCGCCCGCAGAAGCACAAAATGCTGCAACCCCCAGTGGAAATACGGTTACTGCGCCAGTTGAACCCACTGAAAACGTGCCCGAGGAAGAACCCTATGACTGAGAAACGCCATGATTAGTCAATTGCTGCAAGGTTTGTTCAAGCATATTGATTCATTTTTGATGGGTTGTCTGCTGTTTACGGTATTAGTGGGACTGTTTGTGCTGTATAGTGCATCTGGACAAAACTTTGAACGTGTCAGCGCACAACTGGTCAACATAGCCATTGCATTAAGCATTATGTGGCTGGTCGCCAATGTGCAACCGCAACTGCTTGAGCGTATTGCTGTGCCCGTCTATTTACTTGGTGTTTTATTATTATTAGCAGTAGAAATCTTTGGGCATATTAGCCACGGTGCGCAAAGATGGTTGGATTTAGGCTTTACTAAAATTCAACCTTCAGAAATCATGCGCATCGCAGTTCCTATGATGTTGGCCTGGTTTTTTTCCAGACATGAAGCCAGCCCACGCATTATTGATTTTGTCATCGCTGCCGTGCTGCTGTTAATTCCGGTCGCTTTAATCATGAAGCAGCCAGATTTGGGAACTGCTTTACTGATTAGCGCCTCTGGTTTTTTTGTGATTTTTTTAGCGGGCCTGAGCTGGCGGTTTATAGTCGGCGGAGGAATTCTCATTGGGGCCCTTACACCCGTCTTTTGGTCAATGCTGCATGATTATCAAAGAAGACGGATCGAAATCCTGATTGACCCAACACAGGACCCGCTGGGTGCGGGTTACCACACCATACAGGCGACCATTGCGCTGGGCTCTGGCGGCATGACAGGCAAGGGTTGGCTCAATGGCTCTCAATCCCAATTGGACTTTTTACCTGAACGCACCACTGACTTTATTTTTGCAGTATTTGGCGAAGAGTTTGGCATGGCGGGCAATCTCATGCTGCTGGTACTATTCAGCCTGATTATCGGACGCGGCCTGATGATCGCCGCACAGGCCAAGAGCACATTCACGCGATTATTAGCCGGCAGTATCACGCTTACCTTTTTTACTTATGCGTTTGTGAATATCGGCATGGTTAGCGGCATATTGCCCGTAGTTGGCGTGCCTTTACCGCTGATTAGTTACGGTGGCACGTCTATGGTAAGCTTATTGCTAGGCTTTGGTATTTTGATGAGTATACAAACGCATAAGAAGCTCGTTGCTTCAGGATAAAGCAGCCTCGGAAAAAATCACAAGTTGAGAATTTCAAAATGAAAATTAAGACGTATTTTGTTTTGCTTTGTTGCGCATTTTTAGTCGCTTGTGGCGGAACGCGCGCTGTAAAGCCTACACCCGCCCCGCCCGACATTGCCAGCAAGCCTGCTACAACCAAACCGGGCGGGTACTATCTGGACGATGGCCCTGGCGACAATCCGCCCAACGATATTGACAGCATTCCCAATGCCGTCCCCAAAAAAGAACCTTTACTGGAGCGCTCCAACAAACCTTACAAAGCGCTTGGTGAGGTTTACACGCCCATGACCAGCTATCAGCCTTACAAGCAGGTTGGGGTTGCATCCTGGTATGGCAAACGCTATCACGGTAAAAACACTTCCAGTGGCGAGGTGTACGATATGTACAGCATGTCGGCGGCACATCCCACGCTGCCATTGCCCAGCTACGTCAAGGTTACCAACCCGGCCAATGGCCGCTTTGTGGTTGTGCGTGTAAACGACCGGGGGCCTTTCAAAAACAACCGTATCATTGATCTGTCTTATGCGGCAGCCTATAAACTACGCTTCTCGGCACAAGGCAGCACGGTGGTGCAAGTGGAGGCCATTGACGCGAACAATACCACTTCAGGCTACGTGGCCAGCTATACACAGGCTGTTAACACTACGCCCGTAGCTGCAACGACATCTCCTGCTACAACCACACCCGCTTCAACACAAACGGTTACCACGAAACCAGCCAACCCGCTGCCAGCTAATAACAACTCAAACAAACAAGCGACTGAATACTTTGTACAAGCCGGTGCGTTCAAAAACGAAACTAACGCAGAATTGTTGGTAAAAAAAATCCAGAGCCTGGATATTGAGCAAAATGCTGGCATCAACAAAGTGTATAATAACGGCCTGTACCGCTTAAAGCTTGGACCTTACGAAAACAAGCTAGAGGCCGATAAAGTTGCCGCGAGTATTCGCAGACAACTTAATATATCCACAATCACGACCAATCAATAACTGACCATTCAACTTATGCGCCTACCTTTTAGTATTTCATTTTTTATTTCCTTGCTCATGTTGCCATTGTCTGGATTGGCAGCACAAATTGCCCCACCGCCTGCCTTGGCAGTAAAAGCTTATTTACTACGCGATTTTAATAGTGGCAATATCATTGCTTCTTATCAAAAAGATGAGCGTGTCGAACCCGCATCGCTTACCAAGATTATGACTGCTTACCTCGCATTCGACGCGATTAAGCATGGACATTTGAAGCTCGATCAAATATTGCCAGTAAGCGAAAAGGCCTGGAAAACAGAGGGCTCAAAAATGTTTATTGAGCCAAACAAGCCTGTCACCGTAGACGAGCTTTTGCATGGCATGATTATTCAATCTGGTAACGATGCATCAGTAACATTAGCAATTGGTGTAGCAGGGTCAGAAGAACAGTTTGCTGATATGATGAACAAGCAAGCGGCAAAACTAGGCATGACCAATACGCATTACATGAATGCCACTGGCCTGCCAGACCAAAACCACTACACCACCGCGAATGATTTAGCCATATTGGCCAACGCGTTAATCCGCGATTTCCCACAGGAATACCAGCGGCTATATTCGGTAAAAGAATACACTTACAACAAAATTACTCAGCCAAACCGCAACCGCCTGCTATGGCTGGACGCCAGCGTGGACGGCATGAAAACCGGACATACCAATTCTGCAGGCTACTGCCTGATTGCTTCTTCAAAACGTGACCACTCACGCTTGATTTCCGTGGTATTAGGTGCTGCTTCGGAAGCCATGCGCGCGACTGAAAGCCAAAAACTGCTCAATTACGGCTTTCAGTTTTACGAATCCACTTTAGTCTATAAACAGGCGCAGACCATCAATACCTTGCGAGTTTACAAAGGTCAAAGTAAAACGGTGGCAGGCACGGTTACTAAAGATTTTTATTTAACGCTACCTAAAAGCGACTACGCGCGCGTGAAGGCCAGCATGATCAGCCAGCAACCCTTAATCGCACCCATTAAAGCGGGGCAGGAAATCGGAAAAGTAAGATTCACTCTGGATGGAAAAACCATTAGCGAACAAAAACTGGTAGCCGCTACGGCAGTGGATGAGGCAGGCTTTTTTGGCAGAATACCTGATAGCATTAGATTGCTTCTTCAATAAAACCGATATGTCCACAGACAAAAAAACCAGTGAAAACGCAATGCCCCAGGAAACATTAATCGAGTTTCCCTGCGATTTTCCCATTAAGGTCATGGGTGAAACGCATGCAGATTTCAGCGCTGAGATTATCAAAACCATTCAAATGGTTAACCCAGGCTTTAATGCAGCCCAGATTGAAATGCGCGGTAGTTCTAGCGGCAAATATATCAGCCTGACTTGCACCGTCTACGTGACATCCAAGCCGCAACTGGATGATATCTACCGCGCTTTGACCCGCCATAGCATGGTAAAAGTCGTGCTTTAACAGTTTACCATGGCAGTCATTAGCCGGGATCTGGGCCGCACCGATTACCAAAAAACGCTGCAGACCATGCAAGCGTTCACCGCCGGCCGCACTCCTCAAACTCCTGATGAAATATGGCTTACAGAGCACGATGCAGTTTATACGCTCGGATTAAACCGCAGGGATATATGTTTCCCGAAAAACAATATCCCGGTCGTATTGGTAGATAGAGGCGGTAAAATTACTTACCACGGCCCAGGCCAGGCTGTTATTTATATACTCATCGATTTAAAACGCCGCAATTTGAATGTGCGGCAGCTCGTCAATATTATCGAAACGACTATCATTGAGCTATTAGCTCAATATCAAATCAATGCTGTCACCAAAAAAGACGCACCGGGAGTTTATATTGACGGTAAAAAAATCGCCTCGCTTGGTTTACGCCTAAAAAATAATTGCTGTTATCATGGGCTGAGTTTGAACGTGGACATGGATTTATCCCCATTCGAAGCCATTGATCCTTGCGGCTATGTGGGCCTGCTAATGACGCAAGCCAAAGACTTAGGCATTACCAAAACCGCGCAGGAATTAGGCAAACAATTGCTGCAAAAATTATCCGGGAATTTGAATCAATGACCGAACCAACCTTAAAGAAAGTCGCAGGCGTCAAACAGATTGATGCTGAAAAAACTGCGCGTATCCCCATCAAAATCGTTCCGCAGCCCATGCTGCGCAAACCGGAATGGATACGCATGAAAGCGCCGGATTCGGCGCGCTTTCAGGAGATCAAACGCGTATTGCGCGAAAATAACCTGCACACCGTGTGTGAAGAAGCGAGCTGCCCGAATATCGGCGAGTGCTTCAGCGGCGGCACCGCGACTTTCATGATTCTGGGTGACATTTGCACTCGCCGCTGCCCATTTTGCGATGTGGCGCATGGCAAGCCGTTGCCGCCTGATTCTGCAGAGCCCGGAAATCTGGCCCGTACTATAGCCCAAATGCAGCTTAAGTACGTGGTCATCACCAGTGTCGACCGTGACGATTTAAAAGACGGCGGTGCGCAACATTTTGTCGATTGTATCCACGCCGTGCGTGAACAATCGCCCAACATCAAAATTGAAATTCTAGTGCCGGATTTCCGCGGCCGGCTGGATGTCGCACTGGAAATACTGCGCAAAGCGCCGCCCGATGTGATGAACCACAATCTTGAAACCGTGCCGCGCCTGTACAAGCAAGCACGCCCAGGGTCGGATTACCAGAACTCGCTCAATTTGCTTAAAACCTTTAACCAGTTGTACCCGCACATTCCCACCAAATCTGGCCTCATGCTTGGCCTGGGTGAAACTGATGACGAGATTTTACAGGTCATGCAGGATTTGCGCACGCATCACGTCAGCATGCTCACGCTGGGCCAATATCTGCAACCCAGCGTGCATCATTTACCGGTGACGCGTTATGTTGAACCTGCCATTTTTGATGCATTAAAACAAAAAGCTCACGCCATGGGCTTTAATAATGCCGCCAGCGGCCCCATGGTAAGAAGTAGCTATCATGCGGATTTGCAAGCGCATCAATTAACATAGAAAGACAACATGGTTCCACATTTAACCACCGCACTGAACGGCCCGCTGCTTAGCCTGGAAAAGCGCATGCTGGAAGCGATGCCGATGATTGAACACTGGTTTCGCACACAGTGGCTGGAATATGCCTCGCCGTTTTATGCCAGTGTCGATTTGCGGAATTCCGGCTTTAAACTCGCCCCGGTCGATACCAATTTGTTTCCTGGCGGCTTTAACAACCTCAACCCGGAATTTTTACCCTTAAGCGTACAAGCCGCGATGGTGGCCATTGAAAAAGTATGCCCTGAGGCGCACCGCTTGCTCATCATCCCCGAAAATCATACACGCAACACTTACTATCTGCGCAATGTGGTTGAGCTGGTCAATATCATGAAAGCGGCGGGTCTGGATGTGCGTGTTGGCAGTATTTCGCCCGAAATTACCCAGCCTACCACGCTGGAAACGCACGATGGACATCACTTGTTGCTTGAGCCTGTAGTGCGTGTTGGTAACCGCATTAAGCTCATTCACAAAGCGCTTGGCGACTTTGACAGCTGTGCGATTCTACTGAATAACGACTTGTCGGCAGGTATTCCGGACATCCTTGAAAATCTGGAGCAAAATCTAATTCCACCGCTGCATGCCGGCTGGAGCACGCGCCGCAAGTCGCAACATTTTTCCGCCTATAACCGCGTAGCAGCTGAGTTTGCCAAGTTGTTAGAAATTGATGAATGGCTGCTTAACCCTTATTTTGAGACCTGCGGTGAAATTGATTTTCACGCACGCACTGGTGAAGAATGTCTGGCCTTAAGAGTTGAACAATTGCTGACAAAAATCAAGGCCAAATATGCAGAATATGGCGTCACACAAGACCCGTTTGTGATTGTAAAAGCCGATGCCGGCACCTACGGCATGGGCATTATGACGGTAAAATCCCCAGATGATGTACGTGACTTAAACCGCAAGGCGCGCAATAAAATGTCGGTGGTCAAAGAAGGTTTGCAAGTCTCGGAGGTGATTATTCAAGAGGGTGTGTATACCTTTGAGAGCATCAATGAGGCGGTTGCCGAGCCAGTAGTGTATATGATGGATCACTTTGTGATTGGCGGTTTTTACCGCGTGCATACTGGGCGCGGTGTGGATGAGAATCTTAATGCGCCAGGCTCCCACTTTGTGCCATTGGCGTTTGAAAAGCCCTGCACTCTGCCGGACTGTACTGACGCACCGGACACAGCGCCAAACCGTTTTTATGCTTACGGCGTGGTTGCCCGCCTGGCTTTGCTTGCTGCAGCCATTGAGCTGCAGGAAAATGATCCGCTAAATCAATAGCTATTTATGAAACTACTAATCATTCTCGACCCGCTGGAAAGTCTAAAAAGCTATAAAGACACCAGCCTGGCAATCATGCGAGAGGCCAGTGGGCGCGGGCATGCCTTGTATGTGTGCGAGCAGCATGATGTGTTTTTGCGCAATGAATCGGTCAAGGTTAATGCCAAAAAGTTTCAATTTTCGAATACGGTAAATTGGTATGCGCTCAATGAACCTGAAGAAGTTTTACCTAAGCATTTTGACGCAATCTTAATGCGCAAAGACCCGCCGTTTGATAACGAATACTTGTACAGCACCTATTTACTTGAACTGGCCGTTCAGCAAGGCTCCCACGTGATCAATAACCCCAGCGCGGTGCGTAGCTGGAATGAGAAATTATCCATCGCTAAATTTCCACAATTTGCGCCTGAGTTTCTAGTCACAAGCCGCAATGGCCTAATTCGCGAGTTTTTGGCCACACATCAGGATATTGTAGTAAAACCACTTGATGGCATGGGTGGTAGCGGAGTTTTCCGGCTCACGCAGACTGATCCCAATATCGGCGTGATTCTGGAAACGATTACGAAGTTTGAAACGCAAACCGTCATGGCGCAACGCTATTTGCCAGAAATCAAACAAGGCGACAAACGCATCATTGTGATTAATGGCGAGCCGCTACCGTATGCTTTAGCACGCATCCCCAAGGCAGGAGAAACGCGCGGCAATCTGGCTGCGGGTGGCACCGGCGTTGCACAACCGCTTACGCAGCGCGATCTGGAAATCGCCAGAAGCATCGGCAAAACACTTAAACAGGAAGGCCTGTTTTTGGTGGGTCTTGATGTGATTGGCGAATATCTCACCGAAATCAACGTCACTAGCCCGACAGGCATGGTAGAAATTGCCGCGCAAACCTCCTGCAAGCCCGCTCAAGTTTTCATGCAGGCGCTAGAAGGAAGTTAGAAATATAGTTACGCCTATGCGCTTATTTCTCATTTTCTTGCTTGGCTTTTTGCTGGCTGGCTGCACAAAACCAGAACCGCTCTACAACACCCAAAGCTATGTGTTTGGCACATTGGTTGATATCACCATTTACGGCGAATCAGAAGCAAAAGCGCAAATGCTTTCCAATGAAATTATCCGCAACTTTCAGTCGCTGCATAATCGCTTGCACACCTGGCACCCGAGTGAGCTTAAGACGCTAAACCAGGCGTTTTCGCAAGGCAAAACACCTGTCTCCATCCAGCCCGATGTTGCAAAGATGATTGCCGATGCAGCCAAGCTATCCATTCAATCTAAAGGTGCTTTCAACCCCGCAATTGGCAGTCTGATTGAAGCATGGGGGTTTCATCACGATGAATTCAAGCCGGTTAAAGTGGATGCAAATAAGCTGCACAACTTAGTGCAAGCCAACCCGCAAATGGCTGATATTGTCATTCAAAGTAACACCGCTTATAGCAACAATCCGGCAGTACAACTAGATCTGGGCGGCTATGCCAAGGGCTATGCACTGGATATTGCCTTAGCTTATTTACGCCAGCAGGGCGCTAAAAATGCTCTTATCAATATTGGCGGCAACATTATTGCACTCGGCAAACACGGCGATAAGCCCTGGCGCGTGGGCATCCAACACCCACGCAAACCTAATGCGATTGCTACGCTGGATCTCGAAAGCGGCTGGGCGATTGGCACCTCAGGTGATTATCAGCGCTACTTTGAACTTGATGGTAAGCGTTACTGCCACGTTATCGACCCTGCTACCGGCTACCCGGTGCAAGGTGTAGAGTCGGTGACCGTATTGATTCCACCACAAAACAATGCAGGAACGTTGTCCGATGTGGCCTCCAAGCCCATTTTCATCGCCAACCCGGAAGCGCGTGCTGAAGCCGCCAAAGCAATGGGGGTAGAAAATTATCTTGTGATTGAATCTGCAGACAAGATTTTGGTGAGCAAAACGATGTCAAAACGGATTATCTGGTTAGACAAAGAGGCTGCTAAACATGCCGTTCAAATTCAGCCATCACCCTAAACCGCTTATCGGCGACTGGCTGGTTATTTTTGCCAGCTTTGCGCTGGTTATTTTCATGTTCCAGAGCTTTTGGGTATTTGAACAGGCAAGTAATCTTAAAATCAGGCAAGGCAATCAAATTGTCGGCACGTTCGATTTAAACCAGACCCGCGAGCTGCATATCAAAGGCCCGATTGGTGAATCCATTATTGTCATCAACCAGGGTAAAGTGCGCTTCAAACAATCGCCGTGCCGCAACCAGTACTGTGTACATCAAGGCTGGTTAAGCCGTGCAGGTCAAGTGGCCATTTGTTTACCCAACCAGATCAGCCTGCAATTGATGGGCGAAAAAAGCAGCTATGACTCACTCAACTATTAATATCAGCACCACGGCTGAAGATCACCACATCGCCAAACTCACCGCGCTGGCGATTGGGCTGCACATGATTGAAGCTGTCATTCCGTCGCCATTGCCCGGCGTAAAACCAGGCATCGCCAATATTGTGACGTTATTCGTGCTGTACGAATACGGCTTTGCCACCGCCGCCTGGGTAAGCCTGCTGCGCGTATTTGCCAGCAGCTTGCTGCTTGGCCAGTTTTTGTCACCTACATTCGTACTCAGCTTATCTGGCGCGCTTTTGAGTCTAACTGCCTTGTCTTTAGCACAATACCTGCCAAAAAAATACTTTAGTGCCATCACGCTCAGCATTCTCGCAGCCTTCGCGCATATTGCCGGACAATTGATTGTGGTGCGCTTATGGCTGATACCGCATACAGGAATTATTTATTTAATCCCCATTTTTGCACTTGCTGCCCTGGTTTTTGGGTTAATCAATGGCCTCATTACAGCTAAATTAATTAAAAATAATTAATTAGAAACAAATAAAAAAGCCACTGTGGTTGATCTCACAGTGGCTTTTCTTACAACCTTGAATCTACTGCTCGTCTAGCAATTCTCGCCAAATCACCCGATGGTTTGTAAAGCCGGATTCGCTACCTCCAGTAAACTTAGGCTGCTCCGGTGGGAATGTTGGCGTCGGGTTATCCGCAGTCACGATATTAACCACCGGCTTGCCTTTAACATACAACACGTTGATACCCACAATTGGTGCATTGGTTTTGCTTGCAACCACATTGCCGGCAACAGAGGCACCTGTTTTATAGTCCAGGAAGTTAAGCCAGCCGTAACCGCCAGGAGAACAGACAGTATTGGACGGCACCGTAGTCGGTAACAGTAAAGTACCGAACACTAACTGCGCTGGTACATTCTGACGCTCACCGCTATCCGGAAAATCAATATACCATCCTCTGCCAGTAGCAAAACTAACTGGATTAGGAGGCTGTTGGATACTTCTAGTTGAAGTTCCTGTGTCATTTACCAACACTTGTTTTACCATTAATGAGCTGCTGCGTGGATTATCCAATGTAGCAGGTGTTGCAGATGCATCATCAGCAATAGCATAAATAGTCTGCTGTTGCATATCCGTCAAATCGCTCGTACCCAAATATCTGCCTGTACCCACATAAAGAACGCGCTTACCATTAACCTCTGCCAATTCAGGGCGCACGGTAATTGGTTGTGTATTTCCGCCAGGGTCTTTAAGCACGGCAACCTTGAATGGATTTGTGCTTGACTGTGCACTATTAATATCAAAACGCCACAGATTACCTAACAGGTCACCACCGTACACAAACTCTGCCGTGTTGTTAATGATCGCATCCGGCACATAAGTATTAATCTTGGCCAGCCCGCTAGGGGTTGTTGCATCACCCGCGCCCGTGTCATATTTGCTAATGACTATACCAGTAGCCGCATTCAGTACATACAGGAAGCCTTTACCCGGGGTGCTGCCGGTTGTATTGTTATAACCGGAGGTGATCAGCACAACCCAGGTACCATCGGCTTTTTTGGTCACAATCGGGTTTCCGTAAGAATAACCGATATCACTATCGTCTGTAGTATCAAACTCCCACAGCAAAGCCGGCGAATTCGGGTTGGTAATATCTAAGGCAAAGAAACCTTTGCCACCGCCATTCAGGCCTGCCACCAAGATTGTTTTCCAGACGGCAGTGCTTGCTGAGGTGCAGCCTGCAGTACACACATCGTTCACAACAATGTCACCATTTACATAGTAAGAGTGAGAAATATCGTAGTTTTTACTTGCAATCTTCCACATATTATCTAACACCATGGTGGGCACATATGCCCAGCGCTCTGTACCATCCACCGCATTGATCGCATGCAACATGCCATCGTTAGCGCCAATATATACCGTGCCCGCGCGGGTTGCATGCGTCGCTTTAAATGAACCCAGTGTAGTAGCGGTACCGTAACCCGGGTCGCTAAAGTTAGCCTTGGGCGCACCCACATACACGGGAGTGGAGTCCACCAGATCACCCAAAGTGGCTTCACGGAAGCGATATAATCTATTGTCCGTAGCGGTAGTTGGTGGAGCATTGCTTGCACGGTCCTCAAAGCCAGTATTGCCGCGCAGGTAGCTCACCAAGCTGGTGCTGTTCGCCAATGCTTGCTGTGCAGTGGTTAGACTGCTCCACTGGCTTAATTTTGTTGCCAAAAAGGCGTTATCAAAGTTAGTGCTTTTACCAACTACTGACAAATTGCTGCTGCTAAAGCTACCCAGTGCACCATTTACATTCATGAAAATGGTGCGTGTATCTGTAGCATCGCTCACCAAACTTTGCAAAGTGCCGGTGCAGAATGTAGCAATTTCAGTCTTGCAATCTGTGCCATCCAATATGCTTGGTGCAGCACAGGTAGCAGTTGTCGCACCAGGGGTAACGCACTGATAGGTCGTGCTGTTGCCAGTTGCTGCGGTTCCAGGAATTGACACAATACTGCTAGGCGCAGCACAGGAATCAGCAATCACGTTTTCCAGACACCATGTCGCATCTTCACTCACTTTACCTGTATTGGTATTAACCGTTCTTGCCTCCAGATTACCAATCCATTTCACACTGGTATAACTGGCCACATAAGTAAAGTTATCGCCAGAAACCGGGTTTAGCGTACTGGTCGCTGCTGCTGCACCCGCCCCCACTTTTGCTTTGATAGAACTCAAGGCATCACTTAAAGAAGTCGCTAGTTGATTAGGGTCTTTCGCGCTAAAGTAGGTACCTTGTCCATTCACTGCCGCATGCCACAAGTCATCTACCGCCGTTTGTGAGTTTGCAACCGGCACTGGCCAATTGCGTGTACCTTGTTTAAGCTCGAAAAAATCGCCTGACTCGGCTGTTTTATAATCAGAAGTGTAAGCAAGCGAAGCATCCACCCCCAGTCCCAATGTAAAGGTTGTCATATGTTGCTTGCTATTGTTATCTGTCGAGGTAACAAACACATTGTTTGCACAAACATCGCCTGTGGAGCCATCTGGCCTTGTGCTGCCGGTACAATTACTTAAGGCAGAGGTGCGCAAATCGGTGTCATAGTAATATTTAGCCGCGTCCGCCAAACTGTTAGAAACTGCAGTGGGGCCTTCGAACATCGGCCTTGGCGTTGTGCCACCGTCCATATTGCCTACCGAACCACTACCACTTATACCCACCACATTTGAATCACTGTCTGTATTCCAGTAACCATCTGTGGTTAAAATTGAAAAGTTTTGCTGGCATGAATACTGCACCGGGTCTGCAGTAAAGCCAGAAACTGGATTTTTACCTGCATAAATGCGGCCAACAGTAGTCAATGCAGATCTGAGCGGTGTACCACTACTACCGCCGGCTGAAAATAATTTGGTATACCAGCTGGCTTTTTGTGTTGCATCAAACTGCGCTACCGGTAAGTAATAGGTAGACATATTACTAATCGTAATAAACCCAACACGGAAGCGCGTATCAATGGGTTTAAACGCATGGCTGGTGGAGGTTTTCATCATCTGCATACGGGTATGGTAATAGCTATACCAGTTAGCAAAGTTGGTCATTTCTTCGTCATAAGTACAAGTTGAGCCTGCACAATCGGTTCTGGTAGCCGCTTTAGCATAACTTAGCGTGGTAGGCACAATATCCACACGGCTAAAACTATTCACCACTGCTGTGCCGCCGGCAAACTGGGTAATCGTGTTAGGTATTGTGAAGGTACCGGGATTAATTTGGTTGGCGCCCCCTGCTAATGCAGATGTGCTGTATCTTATGTCACCGGAGCTTACAGAACTACCCCCAATACTGGTCGAAATCGGGCCATTATATTGTGGCCCGAAATTAACCGCCGCGATATTCACCGTAGCGCCTGTACAAGTGGTGCCGCCGGTACAACTGGCGGAGTAACCAGAGGTTGCAGTTAACGTATTGATCGCATTTTTTACTTTAGTGGCCAAATCGCTATTTTGACCAGTACTATTTCCTGGCAATGCAGTAACCGTACTGTTCATGATCACCACCGGGCCGGCACTGGTGGTAACGGTAATACTGCTCATCGTGGCACTGTTTCGCGCACGGCTAAAGGTAATACTGCCCGCCGCCTTGGTGCCGGGTATGGTTGCTGCAGGTCCGGTTGATGCAGTTAGAACTATAGTTCCATTAAAAGTACCAGGCGCCACGCGGGCAATGGTCACCTCATCACCTGAAGCAGTTGCCGTAAAGTCGTCTCCACTACCAGGTACAAACGTGTTAATTGCAGTTGCAATATTAGCTGCTAATGAGTTGCGCTGCGTAGCATTAATGGTATCTGTAATTGTTAAAGCTGGGCTAGGTGTGGTTGGAATAATCCTGACCCCATCTACCGTGATGTTGGTAACGCTTAACACAACTGGTGAAGTACCATTGGCCGTATCTGCATTGATTTTAATTTTTCCCGTAGCTCCGGTTGCACTGCTAATACCAGACCATTTTGCATAGGTATAGCTCGTTGTTTCATTATATTTTGCCTGGCATGTTGTACGTGCAGAAGAGTTACACCAGCGTAGCTTGGCAGGAAATGTATTAGCTCCGACGGGTACTGTTGAAACAACACAACTCGTTAAGTTTTTATCGGTACAGTATTCGCCCGCAGCCACCGTGTAGTAATAAGGGTAATCACGCAAAGTATAGGGTTGGTTAAATGACGCTAATTGATTACCAGAAACGAAATTTGGATAAATGTATTGGCTATTTTTCTTACATACCAGTGGATTAACTAAATCTGCACTGCTGGCGGCATTTGTGTTACACCAAACACGGTCTGGGTAGCCCACAGTTCTAGCCAGATTGGGCACCAAGCTGGTATTACTTGTGCTGTAAATCCCATAAGCATCAACAGGTACGGCAGTCCAGCCTGCGGTATTGGCACTGGTCATGGACGTTCTTAAAGTGCCATTGGCATTGATGGCTGGGGTGTAAGTAATGTCCGGGTTGTAATAGATTGAATTGAAATCTTTTGTCATATAAGGCGGGTCACCAAATACACAACTGGCGCTAAATATGTCACTCGTAGTACTTTTACATTTATTACTATCATTCACATAATCCGGCATGTAATCCCAGCTCATACTGCCTGAGTTATCCAATATATACATGAGGTTGGGCAATACATCCCCCGTAGTGGCGCTCACCAGCGGTGCAGACCCAAGATCAGTCGCGTTTGCGTTATTGACGCCCACAGAAAAGGTGAGTGACGCTATGCCCACAATTAGCAGACTGGTTATCTGCGTAAACATGTTTTTAAATTTGGCTTGAATATTGGTTTTAGTTGTGGATGTCATTTTGAGACCCCTTAAAAAATCTGGTAAAAATATCTATCGATAAAAAATTAATATAAAAAGGCCTGTATATAGCTAAAAGTGTTTTTAGGCCCCGCTACACGCGCAGTCACGCGATACACCACGGCATCTGAACCGCCTGTGGCTGCATCGTAACCGCCGCCGCCAGCACCGCCGCCTTCGCTCTTACCGCCTTTGGAGTTGGCTGCCGCATTACCCGTACCCACCAGGCATTTATCGCGATCTACCGCGCCCGTAGTACGGCACATGCGTTGGATAATATAGCGGGTTTCGTTTCCGCTTAAATCATATACATCTTTAGTGACTGCAAAAGAGTTGCCGCTACCCCATGTACTTGAATCGACTGCCATACGGTTATCATCAAAAACAGGATCAAAACTGGCAAAATATCCGGCTGAATTGGCCGTTAAGGTAGCAGCGTTATCGGTAATATATTTATAGGCATCCGCAACGCCTGATTCTGCTGACATAACTGCAGATTGCTTGAACGCCAGATTGCCTGCTACCAATACGCCGCTATCTACCGAACGAACCAACGCAGCAGCAGCCAGCGACATCGCAACCAAAGCAATTAAGGCGATAAATAACACCAAACCTTGTTGACGCTTGGCCAAGCCATAGTTTTTAAAACCACAGTCTTTAAATGCATGGCTTTTGCGCATATCGCTTTTTTGCGTATCAAGTTTATTCAACATAAAATCACCGTCTTTCATTACTTTAGCCTTCATTACTCATTACTTGGGCTTTCATCGTTATGGCTCTTATAGTTGCGGGCTAGCAGCCAGCACGTTTCTAAGCGGCACAATCACTTCATAAGTACGGTAGCGATAGCGATTCCAATCCGCGCCAACGTCTGTAGCAGCTAAATTAATATCACCACCAAATACACACACTCTGCCCGGCCCGGTTGCCGCGCCTGTGCAAGCCTGGCTTACCACGTTTCTTTCCAGTAGATTATTTCTAGCCACAAGCGCTATGCGCACCGCTTTGATACGATTGCGATTTGCGACTGTTGGTGCTGCCCAAGTACCGCCCGAGGCATCTACCCACTGATTTACAATTTCACTATTGGCAGTGGCTGCAATGCCATACTGCGCCTGCAAACTGACAATGTCGCCAATTACATTTTGACCATTTTTTTGTAATTGGTTACCATTGACAGCAAAAGTCATTTGTCTTACCTGCCCTAAACAAGCAAGCCGATTATTGAGTGCCATACCTGCATTAGAAACCACTAATATTGAATTAGGTGCAGCATCAAGCTGAGCATTGGTAGAAGTTACTTTAGTAGCTACGCAAGTGGTATCACCTGAATTTGAATTTCTTGTCACCAGCACCACATCGCCAGCGCGACAGCCCATATTGTTTTCAACCGTTACAGTGTCGGTACCAAAAGGCGAAACGACTCTGGTTTGCATTCCTCCGCGAGTAGTCGTGCCGTAGCGGATAGCAATTGTGTCGCTACTAACTCCTTCTGTAATCACCACTGGAGTAATCACGTCGATTGTTACATCAGCAGTGGCTGGGTCGTTATCTACATCTAGCGCCAATGTGGGCGCAGGGTTGCACTTAAGCGCGGAATAAACCTCGCCCGATTGCACGGTTGCAGTATCTGCGGCAATTTTAGTGTTGTAGTTCGCTAAGGCCGTCGCATAAGCGGCATCAATTTCTGCCTGCGTTTTGTTGGTGTAATCCTGGAAGGTTAATTGATCAGGCCGTACATTAATTTGCGGCATGGTGCCGCTGATCACAGGGATACCATAGCCGGCAAACTGCAATTCGCGCTGCAGCATATAAAGCCCGATACTGCCATTGGTTTGCGCATCTGCAATGCCGGTGGTACTGCGCTTGCTACCCTCAAAAGCAGAAAACGTTTGCATAATCACCAACGATGCAATCAAGCCGATTACCAGCCCGACCATCAGCTCGACAATGGTGAAGCCCGATTGATAACGCAGTGTTTGTGTAATTTTTTTCATCGTTATCTCGCTGTAAAGACAGTGGTGACTGCTTCATATTTATGCTGCGCTTCACCTGGCACTTGCCAGTTCACCACAAACTGCAAGCGGCTGGCGCTGAGCGGAGTAATTGTTAAATTGCCTGCTGGCAATGATGCAACTGGATACGAACCTCCACCAAGAGCGATTGGATCTACCAACATAGCGCCGATACGTTGCTGCACAATGTAACTCGCCTCAGCACGATAGGTTGCATCGGCGGTGTTTTTCATCATCGCGCCCTGTAAGCCGGAAATCGCCAATATGCCAAATGAAAAAATCAATACCGCAATTAATGCCTCTAACAAAACCGCCCCTTGCTGCTGCAAGCCAGGCTGTTTGTGCATTTTTTGCATGTTAGCTCTAGTTGAAGATATATTTTTCATCATGCTTTTCTCAAAAAAATTTAATCAACACCTGCGTGGATCTGTAGCGCTGGCATTTGGATCACACACACGCACATTGCCACCTCCGCCGATGGTGATGCTTAGATCACGGCTATCCGCAGCATCCAAGTCTGCAACATCCACATCTATTTGGGTTAGTTGGCCAGCCACGGCAGTAGACTTGATGCCCAAATTGTCAAACACTACGTTTGTCGCCCCACCTGGGGTTGCATTGATAACAACATCGCTTGTATTGCCTTCTTGATTATCACGCGACTCCACAACACCGCCGGCTAAATCTGGGCAAGCGCCAGCATTGACACATTGAACTGTCCAGGCAGAATTGGCCCCCAAAGTAAATTGCACCGGTGTATTCCGCATGAGCGCCTCAGAACGGGCTTTTTGGATGCCGTTATGTATCGATTCAGCTGCGGTACGAATTTTGGTGTTCTGAATCCAAGTGCGATAGCTGGGAACAGCGACTGCCGCGGTTATCCCGATAATGGCAACGACAACCATCACCTCTATCAGTGAAAAACCGGTTTGTTTAAGCGTGAACATGATTAGCAAGAACCATCAGGTTTAAGCGACCAGCAACCAGCGTTAAAAGCCGAGCTCTTGGCATTGTTTTGATCAACACTATAGCTATAAGCCCCCATATTACCAGCGGCCTGGCCTTGTGCATTTAGCATATAAGTTGTGCCATCTGGAACGCCTGTGCAACTGAAGGTAAAATGTACAATATCAGCTCCAGCTGGTGCCGCACATGGGCCGCCAGCATAAGTACGGTTATCCTGAAAGTATTGCTCCATACGAATACGCATATCTGCCAGTGTGCCGGTGGCATCAGCCGCGCGAGCACGTTGTACATATTCTCTGTAACTTGGTACGACAATCGCTGCCAAAATACCGATAATCGCCACGACAATCATCAGTTCAATGAGCGTAAGCCCTTTTTGCATTACTTTTGATGTATTCATTTTGTATACCCTTTTTCGGTTGATTGAATCATGCCAAAGCCTTGATGGCTATGTCTAGCAGTATCCGACAATCGGATAAATTAGCAGAATGAGCGGCAAATATAGACTTAAAATTTTAGCCTATTCAGCATTCCGCCTTACTTGCCATTCAATGATAAAATATCGCCATTGAGTTTTATTGCGAGATTGTGATGCCTAAACTATTTTTTTGTGTTGTAGCGATGTGCTTAAGCTGCAGCGCTTTAACCGGCTGTGGCACCAAAGGGCCGTTGTATATTCCTGAGCAGCGCTACCCGCAAAAAAATAGTACGCAAGAAGTGCCTAAGACCGCGCCGCAAGCCAGCCCTGAAGCTATAACCCCATCAAAAGAATACTAAAGAAAAATTACCGTGAATGCTTTTAACCTAAAAAATGGCGAGTTGCATGCCGAAAATGTCGCACTCAGCCAAATCGCACAGGAGTTTGACACGCCATGCTATGTATATTCCAAGGCCGCCCTTACTCAAGCTTTTAAAAGCTTTCAAGCCGGGTTGGTGAATGCCAACCATCTGATTTGTTTTGCAGTAAAAGCCAACCCGAACATTGCGATTCTGAATTTGTTTGCCAAGTTGGGAGCGGGTTTTGATATCGTCTCTGGCGGCGAATTGGCGCGCGTTCTCGCGGCCGGTGGCGACCCGCAAAAAGTGGTATTTTCCGGTGTGGGCAAAACTGCGGATGAAATGCGCGCTGCGCTTAAGGCTGGTATTTTTTGTTTTAACGTGGAATCTGCCAGCGAATTGACACGTTTGAACACTGTGGCGGGCGAAATAGGTAAAATCGCACCAGTATCGTTGCGCGTAAACCCGAACGTGGATGCCAAAACGCACCCGTATATTTCCACCGGCCTAAAAAATAATAAGTTCGGCGTGGCATTTGAGGATGCGGTGGATGTTTACGTGCAGGCCGCCCGCATGCCCAATATTGCCGTACATGGCGTGGATTGCCATATCGGCTCACAGATTACCGAGCTATCGCCATTTATTGATGCGCTGGATCGCGTATTAGGGTTGGTCGATGCGCTTGAGGCCCATGGTATTCACATTTCACACATTGACGTGGGTGGCGGCATCGGCATTACCTATAGCGACGAAACACCGCCTGAATTCGGCCTGTATGCCAAAGCGATTTTAGATAAATTAGCAAACAGGAATGTAAAACTTCTGTTAGAGCCAGGCCGGGCACTGGTGGGCAATGCAGGCGTATTGCTGACAAAAGTCGAATACCTGAAACTCGCCGAAACCAAAAACTTTGCCATTGTGGATGCCGCTATGAACGACCTGATGCGTCCGGCGTTATATGACGCATATCACGACATTGCGGCAGTGACGCCGCGCGCAGGCGATACTACAAACTACGAGATTGTTGGACCGGTGTGCGAAAGTGGCGATTTCCTGGGACATGACCGTGCGCTTAATTTGCAAGAAGGTGATTTGCTCGCTATAAAATCAGCAGGCGCTTACGGCATGAGTATGGCCAGCAACTACAATACGCGGCCACGGGCTGCTGAAATTATGGTGGATGGCGACAAAACTTCTGTGATTAGGCAGCGCGAAAAAATCACGGATTTATTTGCTTTAGAAACCTTGCTCAAATAACAACCAATAAATACAAAAATGTTTGCAGAATTCGGTACTTAGGCGTAAATTATCGTCGAGAGGTTTGCTGTTAAAATTATATTAATTAACACAAGGGGAGAAGTAGAATGAATAAATCAGTAATTGCTTTAATGGCTTTAATGATGTTATTTATTGCTGGCTGCGCTTCATCAGGTGGCAGCGCTGCTGGTGCTGGTGATAATGGTGGCTTGCCTGAAATTGCTGCTTATGATGATGATGTCGTAGAACCGTTGCCAGATATGGTTCCAGCAGAGATGTAATCGGATCTGCTGGCTGAAATAAAAAAAGCGAAGTTACTACTTCGCTTTTTTTACGTCCGGATTAAAGCTAATCAAAAATCACCGTTTTATTAGCATACAGCAAAATACGATTTTCAATGTGCCAGCTAACCGCTTTTGACAGCACCACACGCTCCAGATCACGGCCTTTTTGAATCAGGTCTTCCACCTGGTCGCGATGCGATATCCGGTCAATATCCTGCTCAATAATCGGACCCTCATCCAATACTTCGGTCACGTAATGGCTGGTCGCGCCGATAAGTTTCACGCCGCGCTCGAACGCACGGTGATAGGGCCGTGCGCCGATAAACGCGGGCAGGAAAGAATGGTGGATATTAATAATGCGCTGCGGATAGCGCGCGACAAAATCTGGCGACAAAATCTGCATATAGCGCGCCAGCACGATCAAATCAATCTGGTAATCGTCAAACAGCTTGAATTGCGCCGCTTCGGCTTGCGGCTTGTTGTCTTTATTCACCGCAATATGGTGAAAATCGATGCCATAAAACTTTACCAAGGCTTCGGTATCGCGATGGTTACTGATCACCAGCGGAATTTCACATGCCAGCTCGCCACTTTTATGGCGATACAACAAATCTGCCAGGCAATGGTCATATTGCGACACCATGATTGCCACACGCGTTTTATGCTGCGAGAGTTTTAACTGCCAGTGCATGTTAAATTTGGCTGCGATTGGCGCAAAGGCCGTGTTAAAACCGGCCTCATCCAGATTAAAACCCGCCAGATCCCATTCCACGCGCATTAAAAACAGATTATTTTCTGCATCCTGATGCTGGTCTGCGTGTAAAATATTGGCATTGTGCTGATACAAAAAATCAGCGATCGCCGCTACGATGCCTTTGGCATCGGGGCAGGTAATCAGTAATGTTGCAGTGTTTTTCATGGCTTGTTTTTTAAAACATTTTGTTAAAAATTTGTGCAATTATACCTGATGCACCAATTACTGATATTAGTCGAGATAACGATTTGAATACTATGCAATCAAGAGATGACCAAAAAGTTGACGCTACCCCCAACATGACGCATCCCGATGTAGTGCTCGCCAACCCGCGTGGTTTTTGCGCCGGGGTCGATCGCGCCATTATTATTGTCGAACAGGCATTGGAGAAATTTGGTGCGCCAATTTATGTGCGTAATGAAGTAGTACACAACAAATTCGTCGTCGATGAATTGCATGCAAAAGGCGCAATTTTCGTCAATGAGCTGGATAAAATTCCCGTTGGCAGCACGGTGATTTTTAGTGCCCATGGCGTTTCTAAAGCCGTGCGCATTGAGGCCGAATCGCGCGGTTTGACCGCTTTTGACGCCACTTGCCCATTGGTGACCAAGGTACACATCGAGGTCGAAAAAATGCGCAAAGCCGGCCTGGAAATTGTGATGATTGGCCACAAGGGCCACCCGGAAGTCGAGGGCACGATGGGGCAATCTAATGAAGGAATGTATCTGGTAGAAATGCCTGAAGACGTAGCGAATCTGGATGTGAAAGATGCCGAAAAACTCGCGTTTGTGACGCAGACCACGCTTTCGATAGACGATGCGGCGCAAGTGATTCATGCGCTTAAAACCAGATTTCCCAGCATTCAGGCACCTAAAAGTGACGACATCTGCTACGCCACGCAAAACCGTCAGGACGCGGTTAAAATCATGGCACGCGATTGCGATTTGGTCATTATTGTCGGCTCGCCCAATAGTTCCAACTCCAACCGCTTACGCGAAGTAGCACAGAATCAGGGCGTTGAAGCCTACATGGTGGACAACGCAAGCCACTTGAAGGCCGAATGGTTAACTGGAAAACATAAAATTGGCGTCTCAGCAGGGGCTTCCGCACCCGAGATTCTGGTTAAAGAAGTCATCGAAAAATTGCGGCAGCTTGGCGCAAACCAAGTGCAGGAATTGCAAGGCGTGGTAGAAAATGTAGTGTTTCAGCTACCTAAAAATTTAACTTCTGCACCCGGTAAAAATGGGTAGAATAATTATTCACATTTTATACAGCCGGTGTAGCTCAGTTGGTAGAGTGGTTCATTCGTAATGAAAAGGTCGGGGGTTCGATTCCCTTCTCCGGCACCATTTGATTCATGAAAACATTCAAAATGCCCGTTTCTGCGCTGGTACTGATCCACACCCCGGATTTGCAGGTGCTGATTATGGAGCGTGCCGATAAGGCTGGCTTCTGGCAATCGGTCACCGGCAGCGTGGAAGGCGATGAAACACCCCTGCAAGCCGCCATCCGCGAGGTGCTTGAAGAAACCGGCCTGCATGCTGCCCAGTACGATTTGCAGGATTGGCAAGCCTCCAATGTGTACGAAATTTATCCACATTGGCGGTATCGTTATGCACCGGGCGTTACTGAAAACACCGAACATTTGTTCGGTTTAGAACTCCCTGAAAAATTACCTATCAAACTGGCTCCGGATGAGCATGTGCGTTATGAATGGGTGGACTGGCGCGAAGCCGCAAAACGTGTATTTTCCTGGACAAACGTGGATGCACTAAAAAGATTAGGTGAATTGCACCAGTTAAAGTTATAAAATAAACGCTTTTAAAGCATGTGCGTTACATAAAAGATTATGCAAACTGCTACGATTAAATTTGAAAAATTCCAGACAGTTGATGACGCCGACTGCCAGCGCCGCATTATTGCTGCGCGGACCAAACTCGGCAAGCGCCTGGTGATTCTGGGCCATCATTACCAGCATGAGAGTGTGTATCGGCACGCCGATTTTACGGGTGACTCGCTCAAACTTTCGCGCTATACCGAAAATCTAGATGCCGAATACATCGTATTCTTAGGCGTGCATTTTATGGCCGAAGTAGCGGATATTCTGAGTCGCCCCGAGCAAATAGTGGTGCTGCCAGACCTTGCGGCAGGCTGCTCGATGGCGGATATGGCTAACCTGGCCAAAGTTGAGCGCAGTTATCGCGAACTCAACAAAGTGCTGAATTTTGACGAACAAATCACACCGGTGACTTACATTAACTCTGCTGCTGATTTGAAAGCTTTTTGCGGAGAGCATGGCGGTATCGTATGCACCAGCACCAACGCCACAAAAATACTGGAATGGGGCTTTAAGCAGCGCGAAAAAGTGTTGTTTTTCCCCGACCAGAACTTGGGCAGATGGTCTGGGCATAAAATGGGCATTCCGCTAGAGCAAATGCCCGTGTGGGATCCGGACCAGCCGCTGGGCGGCCTCACCGAAGCGCAAATCAAAAACGCTAAGATATTGCTGTGGAAGGGTCATTGCGCGGTGCATCAGATGTTCCGCCCGCAAAACATCATCAAATTCCGCAACGAGCATCCTGACGGCTTTGTGATTTCGCACCCGGAATGTCCATTCGAAGTATGTCTGCAGTCCGATTATGTTGGGTCAACCGAGTATATTTTGAAAACCGTTTCAGAAGCGCCGGCCAATACCAAATGGCTGGTGGGCACCGAACTCAATCTGGTCAACCGTCTGGCCGAACAGATGAAACCGCAGGGCAAGTTGGTTCAATTTATGAGCCATGTGGTGTGCGAATGCTCGACCATGGCGCGCATCGACCCGCAGCATTTAGCCTGGACGCTTGAAAACCTGGCTGAAGGCAATGTGGTCAACCAGATTAAAGTGCCCAGACATGATGCAGAGCTTGCCAAGCTCACGCTTGACCGCATGCTGGCAGCTTCGTAGGACGCTTCTTGCAGAGCTGCGCACTTTGTTTGCCGACACCGCATGAGATCTTGTGGCAGGATGGATTTTGCCGCGTGGTGTTGCTGAATGACGCCGATTACCCGGCTTATTGCCGCGTTGAACTGATTGCACACGTCAAGGAAATGAGCGATTTGCCGCCGCCTGAGCGCGAGCGGTTGATGAAAACGGTATTTGCAGTAGAAACCGCGATGCGGGAAGTGCTGCAGCCGGATAAAATCAACCTGGCCAGCCTGGGCAACAAAACGCCGCACATACACTGGCATATTGTGCCCCGTTTTAGCGATGACAGGCATTTTCCCAATTCACACTGGGGAGAACCTGCCCGCCAGAGCAATATCCATGCGCTTTCTGGGGCATCAAAAAAGCTACTGCAAGACAAAATAAAAATGCATGCCGAATGCGCTTTATCTATTAGCTAAACGACGAGGCGTCCCACCACTTTGCCATTCATCAAATGGCTTTCGATAATCTCATCTATATCTTCGTTATCTACAAAGGTGTACCAGACCGCTTGTGGATATACGACGAGCAAGGGGCCTTCACCACAACGGTCAAAACAGCCAGCGCGGTTAATGCGCACCTTATCCTGGCCATTCAAACCCAGTTTTTTGACACGCGCTTTCATATGCTCAAACGCCGCCTCTGCGCCTTTACCCTGGCAGCACGCCTCGCCATCTGGACGCTGATTCAAGCAGAAAAAGACATGGTATTGGTAATAATTTGTCATCTTAATTTTTAACAATTCTCGAGATGTAAATTCTTTAAATTAAACAGTCATTGATTTTCTCAAAATCAAAAAAATCAAGGCGGCAAGGTGAAGACAGTACGTTTTTGTACGGCGAACCTCAGCCAACGATGAGTTTTTTGCATTTTCAGAAAATCACTCCGTCTGCAGGGCGTCTTCTTGGGTAAACGTCCACGTCCTGGTGATGCTTAAAATGTCAGTATCTTTCTTGATATCCTCAGGAAACACGGCATAAGGCGCAGCCAGTTCTACAATACGCTTGGCTGCTTCATTTAATACTTCATGGGGTGATGCCTGGTCAATTACCACGCTTTCAAGAGTGCCATCCGCTTTAATCGATACCGTCATGCGAAGCTGACCATACAGTTTTTGCGCTCTTGCCGCTTCCGGATAATTCATATTGCCAATGCGCTCCACCTTTTGCCGCCACGATTCCACGTACATGGCAAAGCGATATTCTTTGGTGCGCGCGCCAATAAACTTGCGCTTGGGGCGTTTTTGATACTCGTCCTGCTGTTTTGCGATCTGCGCCTGCAGCCTGTCCATTTCCAGGCTCGCTGCGATTAAATCTGCACGATCCAGCGCCTTGGCCTTGGCTTTCTGCTCGCCTTGTTCCGGCTCGGCTGAGGCTGCATTTTGCGTAGGATTCGATTCGATTTTTTTGCTGGAATTAATCTGTGTGAGCAGCTCCTGCGCCTGTTTTTCCAGATCGTCTACGCGCTTTTGTTCACGCGCTTCCTGTGCTTTTAGTTTGGCGGATTTGGCTGCACTGCGCGCTTCTGAATTCGGCTTTAATTTGACTTCGGTAGTTTGTTCTTTAGGCGAGGGCAGCGCTGTTTTCATCTTGCGGTTCGCCTCGGTATTGCCGCCACGATCCAGATTGGCCTGCGCCAGCAGCTCAGCTTTATCAGGCGCCGGCTTGGTTTTGGCATTCACCAGAACCACGTCCAGCGAAGGCATGCGATCAGCAAGTTTTCTAAGCTCTGGCTGGAATTTAATACTTAGAATCACGACATGAATGAGAATAGAAACCCATATCGCCACGCTGATTGCGCTGACAGTTCTTACTTTGCCCGCTAATGTCGCCAAAGGCACCATTTCTGTTTGTTTAAGTGCTGCACTCAAACTTAGGTTTTCCCGCCCAATGTATCAAGAATTTTCTGATGAACGCCGCCAAACCCGCCGTTACTCATCACCAGAATATGGTCACCCGATTTTGCGATTTTTGCAATGGCTTGTACCAAATTCTCCAGGTTCTCAAAGGTTTGTGATTTGGTCGCAATCGGCTTAAGCGCTTCGGCTGCATCCCAGCCCAGATTCGCGCCATAGCAAAATACCAAATCGGCCTCTTTCAAGCTCCCTGGCAAAGCATCTTTCATCACACCCAGTTTCATGGTGTTGGAGCGCGGCTCCAGCACTGCCAGAATGCGCGCTTTGCCTACTTTAGCACGCAAACCTGCCACGGTGGTCTCAATGGCCGTTGGGTGATGTGCAAAGTCGTCATAGACAGTAATGCCATTCACCACACCACGTACTTCCATACGCCGTTTCACATTTTTAAACTCGGTCAGCGCTGCAATACTAGTTTCCACCGCAACCCCCGCATGGCGCGCTGCGGCGATACTGGCCAGCGCATTCATGCGGTTGTGCTCGCCCAGCAAATCCCACTGCACGCGGCCTTGTGGCTTGCCTTGATATAACACATCAAAACTCCCATCACCTTTTGCATTCTCCGCTTGCCAATCATCATCGGTCCCAAACTGCTCTACCGGTGTCCAGCAGCCTTTTTCGATAACGCGCTGCAAACTGGCCTCTTTGCCGTTGGCCACAATCAGCCCTTGTTGTGGCACCGTGCGCACCAGATGGTGGAATTGTTTTTCGATGGCAGCCAAATCTTCAAAGATATCGGCATGGTCAAATTCCAGGTTATTCAGCACCGCAGTGCGTGGACGATAGTGCACGAATTTGGAACGTTTATCAAAAAACGCTGTGTCGTATTCATCCGCCTCAATCACAAAAAACGGTGAAATGCTTTTTGCATCTTGTTTAGGGGCTTGTGGTAATCGCGCCGAAACTGAAAAATTTTCTGGCACACCGCCGATTAAGAAACCAGGCGCCAGCCCTGCATATTCGAGAATCCATGCCAGCATAGATGATGTCGTGGTTTTGCCATGTGTGCCAGCCACGGCCAATACCCACTTACCCTGCAGCACGTTCTCCGCCAGCCATTGTGGGCCCGAGATATACGGCAAACCCTGATTCAGAATTTCCTCCATCAGCGGGTTACCACGCGATACCACGTTACCAATCACGTACATATCTGGATTGAGCTTGGTCTGCTCGGGTGAAAACCCTTCAATCAGCTCAATGCCCTGCGCTTCAAGCTGCGTGCTCATGGGCGGGTAAACATTGGCATCACAACCCGTAACCCTGTGCCCTGCGGCCTTTGCCAGCACCGCAATGCCGCCCATAAACGTGCCGCAGATACCTAAAATGTGAATATGCATAATGTGGTTTTAATTATTCAAGATAAATTTGGCGCCAGCCAGCGCTCCAGATACGCTTTCGGCAAGCCGCGACGGTTTGCCATGTCTTCCAGTTGATCGCTGCCAATTTTATCCACACTGAAATATTTGGCTTCGGGGTGTGCTAAATAGAAGCCAGAAACCGCAGCGGCAGGCTGCATGGCGAAGCTTTCGGTCAAATGCATGCTGATTTCATCTGCCTGTAGCAACTTGAACATATCGGGTTTGATCGTATGGTCCGGGCAGGCAGGGTAGCCAGGCGCAGGGCGGATGCCTTGGTATTGCTCTTTAATGAGCGCATCAATATCCAGCTTCTCATCCGCCGCGTAGCCCCACAAATCCGTGCGGACGCGTTCGTGCATGTATTCGGCAAAGGCTTCGGCGAGCCGATCTGCCAGCGCTTTGAACATAATGCCGCTGTAGTCATCATGCGCATCGGCAAAGCGTTGCTCGATTTTTTCTATGCCCAGACCTGCGGTAACGGCGAACAGTCCGATGTAATCAGGTGTGCCTTTTGGCGCGATAAAGTCCGCCAAACATTGATTAGGCCGGGCAATACCATCAATAACGGGCTTTACGCTTTGCTGGCGCATGCCGTACCAGGTAAACGCGACCTGGCTCCGAGTTTCATCAGTGTAGATTTCAATATCGTCGTCATTCACGGTGTTGGCAGGCATCAGCGCAATCACGCCATTCGCTGTGAGCCAGCGCCCGTCGATAATTTTCTTCAGCATCGCTTGTGCTTCCGCAAATACTTTAGTTGCGGCTTCGCCGACAACTTTGTCGCTTAAAATCGCGGGATAACTGCCTGCCAAATCCCAGGTCTGGAAGAATGGCGACCAATCAATGTATTGTGCGATCAGTCTCAAATCAATGTTCCTGAACACGCGCCGCCCAATGAACTTAGGCTTGACTGGTTGAAACTGAAATCTAGGCTTATTGGCACGCGCTTCTGCCAGCGTGAGCAATGGCGTCCCTTTTTTGTTGGCATGTTGCTTACGCGCCTTTTCGTAATCCGCCTGAATCTCCGCCAAATAAGCTCCACGGCTTTCGGGGGTGAGAAGGTTTTGCATCACAGACACAGAACGCGACGCATCTGGCACGTACACCACAGGGCCATCGTAATGCGGGGCTATTTTCACTGCGGTATGCGCACGTGAAGTCGTAGCGCCGCCAATCAGCAAGGGTGTTTTTAAGCCATGGAAATATGGGTCACGCTGCATCTCCCTTGCAATATGCGTCATTTCTTCCAGCGAAGGTGTAATCAAGCCGCTCAAGCCGATAATATCGGCGTTCTCAGCTTTTGCCATGGCAAGAATCTCAGCCGCTGGCACCATCACGCCCATGTTCACCACCTCAAAGTTATTGCATTGCAACACTACTGAAACGATATTTTTTCCGATGTCATGCACATCACCCTTCACCGTGGCAATGACAACTTTGCCTTTTGGTTTGGCGACCACGCCCGTGCGTTCTTGTTCCAGCGCTTTTTCTGCCTCGATAAAAGGAATTAAATGTGCCACTGCTTGCTTCATCACGCGGGCAGATTTCACCACTTGTGGTAAAAACATTTTGCCCTGGCCGAACAAATCACCGACCACGTTCATGCCATCCATGAGGGGGCCTTCTATCACGTGAATCGGCCTGCCGCCACCCGCCATCATAGTTTGACGCGCCTCTTCGGTGTCCTCTACAATAAAATCCGTAATGCCATGCACCATGGCATGCTCAAGGCGCTTATTCACGCTCACAGGATTTTCCGGCGTACCCCGCCATTCCAGCGTTGCAGCTTCTTTTTTGCCACCCGCAACCAAAGTGCCAGCGATTTCAATCATGCGCTCAGTCGCATCTGGCCGGCGGTTTAATACCACATCTTCTACGCGCTCCCGCAATTCCGGCGTGAGGTCATCGTATATGCCCACCATGCCGGCGTTGACGATTCCCATGGTCATACCGGCTTTAATCGCATGGTACAAAAATACGGTATGAATCGCCTCGCGCGCAGGCTCGTTGCCACGGAAGCTGAAGCTCACATTCGACACGCCGCCCGAGATTTTCGCATGTGGCAGGTTTTGCTTGATCCAGCGCGTGGCCTCGATAAAATCCACAGCGTAGTTGTTGTGTTCTTCAATGCCGGTGGCGATGGCGAATATATTCGGATCGAAAATAATATCTTCTGGCGGAAAACCGGTGCTTACCAATAAATCATACGCACGTTTACAGATTTCAATTTTGCGCTCAAAGGTATCCGCTTGACCTTTTTCGTCAAAGGCCATCACGATTACTGCCGCGCCGTAACGACGGCACAGTTTGGCTTGGCGTAAGAATTCTGCTTCGCCTTCTTTCATGGAAATGGAATTGACAATCGACTTGCCCTGCACACATTTTAGGCCAGCTTCAATCACGCTCCATTTGCTGGAGTCAATCATAATTGGCACGCGCGCAATATCAGGCTCACTCGCTATCAGATTCAAAAAGTGCGTCATGGCTTTTACGGCGTCCAACATGCCTTCATCCATGTTGATGTCGATGACTTGCGCGCCGTTTTCCACCTGCTGGCGCGCCACGCTCAAGGCTTCTTCGTACTGCTCGTTAATTATCAACCGCGCGAAAGCTTTTGAGCCAGTAACATTGGTGCGCTCGCCGACATTAACGAATAAAGAACTTTCATCAACGATAAAAGGCTCTAGGCCTGAAAGGCGCATGGATATTGGCTGCTGAGGCACCTTTCTTGGCGCAATATTTTTTACTTGTTCGTAAATCGCATTAATATGTGGCGGCGTTGTGCCGCAGCAGCCGCCTGCAATATTAATAAATCCGCTCTCGGCAAACTCTTTCACCAAGCTCGAGGTCACATCTGGCGTCTCGTCAAAACCAGTGTCGCTCATCGGGTTCGGCAAACCAGCATTCGGGTAAATACACACAAATGTATCGGCGATTTTGGAAATTTCCTCAACATAAGGCCGCATTAAAGTCGCGCCTAGCGCGCAGTTCAAGCCAATGGTGAGTGGTTTGGCGTGGCGCACCGAATGCCAGAATGCCGTGACAGTTTGGCCGGATAAAATACGGCCAGATGCATCGGTCACGGTGCCAGAAATCATAATTGGCAATTTATAGCCAACTTCTTCAAAAAATGTGTCAATCGCAAACAAAGCCGCTTTGCAATTGAGCGTATCGAAAATGGTTTCCACCATCAAAATATCTGCGCCACCTTCCACCAACGCGCGGGTTTGCTCTAAGTAAGCGTTCACTAACTGGTCAAAATTCACATTGCGAGCGGCAGGGTTATTTACATCGGGCGAAATGCTGGCAGTTTTTGGCGTGGGGCCGAGCGCACCTGCTACAAAGCGCGGTTTATCTGGCGTGCTGTATTTTTGGCAGGCGGCTTTAGCCAGCTTGGCGGATTGCACGTTCATCTCATAAACCAAATGCGCCATGTGGTAATCGTCTTGCGCCACGCTGGTCGCACCAAAAGTATTGGTTTCGATAATATCCGCACCTGCAGCCAAGTATTGCTCGTGAATTTCTTGAACGATTTGCGGCTGCGTCAGGCTTAATAGCTCGTTATTGCCTTTAACAAACAACTCGCGCTGGCCTGCTGGCGCGGCAAAGTCTTTAAACTGTGAGCCGCGATAATCCGCCTCAGTCAGCTTATAGCGCTGAATCATCGTGCCCATCGCGCCATCCAAAATAAGGATGCGTTGGGCGAGTAATTCGCGGAGTATTTTCTCGGTTGGTGATTGCATTAAGTAAGGCTTTGAATAAATTAGCTAATAATGGCTTATTTTATCATGTTGCGGCGGTTTGATTTTGTAGGTGTTTGTATATATTACCGCGCCGCAATTAAAATTTTATGACTTTTTAATGCAAATAAACCTCAAAACAGATGCTCTAGGAGCTCATGGATATTAGGTTGTAGGGCGGATGTATTTGTACTTTTGTAGGGCGTATTAGTGAAACTTAATACGCCGAAAGTAACATTTTTCATGCGGCGCAATACGCAAGCTATTGCGCCCTACGCGGGCTAAAGCGTAAGTTCCATCAGCAAGCAGTGCGTTAATATATGCGTCGTGAATTGTTGTCATTTTTATATCCTATTTATTAACAGATTTAATATTTAAATTCTCAAAAAGATAATTACCGCCACTACAGCTTCCATCAAAAGTCTGAGGGCCATGATTACCATTAAAATCAATCCAGCGGCTTAACCAGCCACCATCTGAACGCAAAGTCACATAACTTAGGATTTCTTCGTTGGTGGTATGGTCTGCAAATCGCGATACAATCTTGTATGTGGGCAAAATTGTGTTTGTAAAATGGTACTCCTCGGCTGATTGGTTATGCACCATTTTACCCCGCACTTTCGCTTCATCATAAATCGCCACCGCTTCAGCTTTACACAAAGCCCTAAACTGAAACCCGCCAATAATCTCGTCCATAAACGGCATCACCAGTAGCAATATAAATAACAATACTTTAAGTGCTGGGCTAAATTTACACACGGGTATCCATTTGCTCAAAAACTTCGTCAGCTTTGTCACTAAAAATACCCATAACCCAATAATAAAAAGCACGATTAAACCGCCCACATTGCAATCCTCCGTTCGTTATCATTATTCGTTGTTTTTTGTGCATTTATGTTAAATAATAAATGCTCTGCAGCCCAATACCCATGCGGGTCGCAGGGCATGATTAATTTACATCTCCACGTCGATATTGCACTGCTTCAGCAATGTGGGCGGGCTTAATTGCGGGCTCACCCGCAACGTCGGCGATGGTTCTGGCGACTTTTAAAATACGGTGATAGGCGCGGGCGGACAGGTTTAATTTAGAGATTGCGGCTTTTAATAAAGCCATACCCGCGGCGTCAGGCTGGCAAAATTCATCAATCTCTAAACTGCCTAGCGCAAAATTTGCTTTGCCTTGGCGTTTGAGTTGTAGCGCCCGCGCGGTTTCTACACGGTTTCTGATGGTTTCTGAATTTTCTGCATTTGCGGCGGTAGTCATTTCATCTTCTTTTAGCGCGGGCACTTCGATGTGCATATCAATACGGTCTAACAGCGGGCCTGAAATTTTGGCTTTGTAGCGCGCAATGTTGTCAGGAGTACAGCGACATTTATTGTTGAAATGCCCCAAATAGCCGCACGGGCAGGGATTCATGGCGGCGAGTAATTGAAACGAAGCGGGGAAATCTGCCTGCCGCGCCGCGCGCGAAATGGTGATTTTGCCGCTTTCTAACGGTTCGCGCAGCACTTCTAACACTTTGCGCTCGAACTCTGGAAGTTCATCCAAAAACAGCACGCCGTGATGCGCCAGTGAAATTTCGCCCGGCCGCGGAATACCACCGCCGCCCACCAATGCTACGCCAGACGCGGTGTGATGCGGGCTTCTATAAGGTCTGCGCTTCCAATTTTCTAGTTTGTAATTGCCATTGAGTGATTGTATGGCGGCAGATTCCAGCGCTTCAGCTTCTGTCATGCTCGGCAAAATGCCGGCAAAGCGCGAAGCCAACATACTTTTACCTGTGCCCGGCGGGCCGCTCATCATGACGTTGTGTACAATTATTTCCATAGGGGCTTGTCAATTGTTGAAGTTAGCACTTGCCAACCTGCTATTTTGCTATTGTACGTCTAAAATTGCCTGCCGCAATATTCAGTCCACTGTCTAGCTCTCCGTTTTCAACCGCCTTTCTTAGCAACTCAATAGCTGACACTAATGCCCCAAGATTTTCAATTTCAATTCCAGTTTTACCTTTAATAAGCTCAATTCTCTTATTAGCGTATTTCACCTCAAACACAATCTTACCCTCGGCACTATTAAACCACCATTGGCGAATTTTACGTTTCTCTTCATATTGAGTGCGTACACCATCATCACTTTTCATAGACTTCCACTTAGTCACAAAATAATCACGACCTTCAGTTTTAGCCTTTACGCACTCAATTTGCTCTTGAAGTTTCATTACCAGCCTAGCGCGTCTATTAAGGATAGGTGATTGTTGAATAGGTTTTACTGCAATAACAACTTTTAAAGCATCTAAATATGCCATTTAACTTTCCTTCACATTGAATTATTAGCAGGTAATTACCTGCGACAACCATAAATGCTCAGTCATTGATTGTTCATTATTAGCCGAAGCAATTACCCTCCTAGAAAATGTAACAAACTGATAATTAAGTTACATTTTCTAAAATAATTATATTACATAACCCCTTGATTTAATTATAATAGTTGTAATTATGCCGCAAGCTAAAACACTAAAAATTGCCGAGTTGGAACATGTTTTGAAATCTGTTTCAGGAGGTAGGTATTATTCAAGAGATAGGGCAATGGTGTTGCTCAGTTTTTGGTCTGGGATGCGTGTTGGTGAAATTGCAGCTATAAAAATCGGTGATGTACTTTCCGTTGATGGAAAAATCAAAGATGAAATCAGACTAAAGCCAGAACAGACTAAGGGTGATAAAGGTAGAACTGTAATGATAGGGTCAAGATTGAGCCAAGAGTTAGCGGATTATGTATCAACAATACCTATTAGAAACCTGAACGCACCACTTTTCTTCTCCCAAAAGAGTAATGGGAGTTTTAATCCAAATGCACTAGCCCAAAAATTCAGGCGAATGTTTGAAAAAGCTGGAATTGATGGAGCAACAAGCCACAGTGGACGAAGAACTTTCATTACACAACTTGCTAGTAAAGGCATTGGCGTTAGGGTGTTGCAGTCACTCGCTGGGCATAGAAGTATTGCAACGACACAGTTATATATTGATGTTAACGATGAAATGAAGCGGCAGGCAGTTAATATGATTTAAGTGTTATTTTTTCAGTCCGCTTTATGGCGACCAAATTGATAGACTATCAGGCTGAAGTGGGCCCAAAGCGGCCAATAGCCGCCTGTTGCCAAGTTGTTGTATTCGGTAACTACATGGGACAAAGCGGTCAACAAATATTATTGCTTAACTTGTACTAACTGCAGAGAACAGAAGAATATCTAATAGATGTTGACAATAG